>JAHAKV010000015.1:0-44565 GCA_018371455.1 Campylobacter concisus
AAAAATAGTGACAAATAACAAGCAAATGCTGGGATAACCGCTGCCATCATGACATTTGTATATGTCATACCCAAAAACTCAGCGATGATAAAAGCAGCCGCACCCATGATCGGAGGCATGAGCTGTCCATTTACACCAGCTGCGACCTCGATGGCTCCAGCTTTTGTGCGTGAAAGACCAGCTTTTTTCATAAGCGGTATGGTAAATGTACCAACGGTTACGACGTTTGCTGTTGAGCTACCTGAAACCATGCCAGTTAGTCCGCTTGCGATGACTGAAGCTTTGGCTGGGCCACCTCTATATTTGCCAAGAAGCGAGAAAGCTAAATTTATGAAGTATTGTCCAGCGCCTGCTCGCTCTAACAATGAGCCAAAAAGAACAAAAAGGTAGATAAAACTAACGCTAACGCCAATAGGCACGCCAAAAACGCCCTCAGTTGTCAAAAACATGTGTCCTGCGATCTTTTCAAAGCTAGCGCCTTGGTGAGCGATGATGTCTGGCATATAAGGGCCAAAGTGATCATATATCAAAAATAATATACAAATGATAGGAAGTGCTGGCCCCATGACACGCCTGCCAGCCTCAAGTAAGACGATGATCGCTAAAAACGATATGACGATATCTTGAGTGATATAATCCCCTGTCCTATCAGCTAGCTCATAAAAATAAACCGCTGGATAAAGCACGGCAACAACGCCTACCACGCAAAAAACTAGGTCGTAAAATGGCAAACTTGAGTGAGCCTTTTTATGAAAAGTGACTGGATAGAGCAAAAATACAAGCCCAACCGCAAAAGCTAGGTGCACTGAGCGTGAAATGTTAGTATTTAGTGGGAAATACGCTATATAAAGCTGAAAAACTGACCAAGAGAAACACGCAAATGCGATGAAATAGTTGTAAATATTGCTATTTATCTCTCTTGTCTTTACCTCAACAAATTGTTCTTCGTTGTCATTAACTTCGTTCATCTTTCTCCTTTAAAATTTAAATATATAAATTTAGAAGAAATTTGCATATTTAAATTTTATCCAGAGGCAAAAGCCCCTGGAGATGGATTATTTTAAGATGCCAGCCTCTTTAAATGCAGCCTCTGCAGCTGGGTGAAGCGGAGCTGAAAGACCTTGAACAAGATCTTCTTTTTTAACTGATTTTAGTGCTGGGTGAAGAGTTTTATACTCATCAAAGTTATCTAAGATAGCTTTTATCACAGCTTTTACAGCCTCATCTTTTGTATCTTTGCTAGTTACTAAAACAGCTTTTACACCGATAGTATTTACGTCGTGATCGACGCCGTCATATGAGCCTTTTGGGATCACACCTTTTGCAAAGTATGGCTTCTCTGCAAGAAGTTTATCGATCTCGCTACCTTCGATGTTTAGGATATCGATAGGCAAAGATGTCGCAGCGTCAGTGATGTTTGCGGTTGGGTGGCCGACAACAAAGCTATATCCGTCTATCTTTTTATCTTTTAGTGCGTGTGGGCATTCGCCAACTGTTAAAACGCCGCGGTATCCTAGTTTTGAAACGTCAAAGCCTTTTGCCTTAAAGACTTCAAGCGTGCTCACTTCGTTGCCGCTGCCTGGGTTGCCGACGTTATATTTTTTACCTGCAAATGAAGAGAGATCGCTTGTTAGACCGCTATCTTTTGCCACAACAAATGCAAGAAGCTCTGGATAGATCGCAACTACTGAGCGTAAATTTTCATCTTTTGCTCCGTCAAATTTGCCAGTGCCGTTATATTTATCATATACGACGTCACTTTGAACAAAGCCAAATGTAAGCTCTTTTTTAAGGACGTTATTTACGTTATAAACAGAGCCGCCAGTTGATTGAACAGAGCATTTTACATCTGTATTTTTATTTGCTAAGCGGCAGATCGCTCCACCTATCGGATAGTATGTACCTGTCATGCCGCCAGTGCCGATACTGATAAATTCTTTTGCTGAAAGTGTTGTTGCCAAAAGCAATCCAGCAAGTGCCAAAGAAGTAGTTTTCATCTAAAATCCTTTCAAAAAATTTAAGGCTATTTTATTCTATAAATTTAGCTTTGTATCTTTTTGATATGATATTTTTATGCCATTTTGGTAAAGTTGCAACTATTCTACACAATCAAGGCTAAAAAAAATATTTTCTTAAGAATAAATTTATATTTCTTTTACGAGCATTCTAAATTTTAAGAGCTAGAAATTCTAGCTCTAAATTTAGTCGATAAATCTTTTTGTGATATTTGCGTAGGCATCGATCCTGCGGTCTCTTAAAAATGGCCAAATTCTGCGCACTTCTTCGCTTCTTTTCATGTCTATCTCAACGATCTTGCAAAGCTCATCTGTGCTATTTGCGCGGAAAAGCTGCTCGCCTTGTGGCCCAAAAACAAAGCTATTTCCCCAAAATTTTATCCCATCCATCACGCCGCTATCATCTTTTTCAAAGCCCACACGATTTACAGCAACAACTGGCAGACCATTTGCCACGCTGTGGCCTCTTTGCACTGCCACCCACGCTTCAAGCTGTCTTGACTTTTCATCCTCGCTATCGCCCTCAAACCAGCCAATAGCCGTTGGATAGATGAGAATTTTTGCCCCTTTTAGTGCCATTAGCCTTGCTGCCTCTGGATACCACTGATCCCAGCAAACCAAAACGCCAAGCTTGCCAAGGCTAGTTTCAATAGGCTCAAAGCCAATGTCACCAGGCGTGAAGTAAAATTTCTCGTAAAATCCAGGGTCATCAGGGATGTGCATTTTTCGGTATTTGCCAGCCACGCTACCGTCGCACTCGAAGACAAAGGCGGTGTTGTGATAAAGTCCGTCAGCCCTCTTTTCAAAGAGCGAAGTGACTAAAACTACGCCATTTTCTTTTGCCACCCTGCCCCAAAAAGCGACGTCTTCTTGCCAATCATTTGCATGATCAAAGAAATTTGTATCCTCGCTTTGGCAAAAGTATTGCGTCTGGTGCAGCTCTTGGCAGACAACTAGATTGGCGCCACCTTTTTTTGCCTCGGCGATTAGCTCAAGCGTCTTTGCGATGGTCGCCTCTTTTGTCCCTTTAAATTCTTGTTGAAGTAGTGCTACTTTCATCTCATCTCCCTTCTTTGTCGTTATATGGGTCTAAATGCGTGGTTATCTGCCACGAAAATTCCTTAAATTTCTCTCTTATCTCAGCTTCAAGCGATTCGGCCACTTCGTGCGCGTCGTAAAGCGAGATATCTTTGTCAAAAACTAAATGCAGCGTTAAAAATATGGTATTTGCGCTCTGCCTTGTGTTTAGGTAGTGAAAGTCTGAAATTCTCTGCTTTGCCTTTATCATCTTGATGATCTCAGCTGTGACCTCAGGGCTTGCTGCGTGATCTAGCAGGACACCAAGGGCGTCTTTGCCAAGACTTATGGCGCTTTGAGCGATGTAGCCACTTATCACGATACCAAAGATCGCATCTATCATCACAAATCCGCTAAATTTAATGATAAGCAGCGAGATGATGACTGCTAGGTTGCTAAAAAGGTCGATCTTATAGTGCAGCGCGTCTGCTTTTATGATAAGGTTGCCACTTTTTTTAGAAATTTGGTTTAAAAATAGCACCAAACATAGCGTCACTACGACCGAAAAGACCATCACACCAAGGCTTAAGCCAAGGTCTATCTCTAAATTTGGCTCGCTAAATTTCTTAACGCTCTCATAAAATATATATCCAGCAGCCACAACGATGATAACGCACTCAAATAGCGCTGCTAACGCCTCTAGCTTTGTGTAGCCAAAGTTAAATCTCTCATCGGCTTGCTTTCTTGACTTTCTAAGCGCAAATAAATTTAAAAGCGAGACGATAAAATCAAGCATTGAATCTATCGCCGAGCCAAGCACAGCGACCGAGCCGCTAAAAAGCCCAGCTGCAAATTTCACAAGTGCGAGCAAAAAGGCGCAAGCTCCCGCTGCGATGACGGCCTTATTTTCGCCCTGCGTGCACTCCTGCTTATTTATGCGGTTAAACTCATAATCAAACGGACTTGACAAGGCTAAGCCCTTTTGTATCTATTTTGGCTTGAGCAGTGAAGCGAGCCATTTTGACGGACAAAAACTAGCGAATTTACACCGATGATCTTTCTATCTGGAAGCGCATGGGCCAGTAAATTTAGCACCTTTTCATCATTTTCATCATTATATGTTGGCACGATTAGCGCACCATTTATAAAGATAAAATTTGCATAGGTGCAGCCAAGCCTTTTGCCATCATAAAATTTAGGTTTTGGTAGCGGCAGAGCAAGTAGCTTAAAGCCAGTTTTTTTAAGCTCATCCTCCATCTTTTTAAGCTCATCAAAGTGCTCATCGCTCTCATCTTCGCAGCTCGCATAAGCTATCGTATCAGGCGTGATAAAGCGCGCTAAAGTGTCAATGTGACTATCTGTGTCATCGCCTTTTATAAAGCCATTTTCAAGCCAGATGATACGCTTTAAGCCAAACAAACTTTTTAGTTTTTCTTCGATCTGCTCTTTGCTAAGCGCTTTGTTTCTATTTTCATTTAGCAGGCATTTTGAGGTGGTTAAAAGCACGCCATCTCCGTTAAATTCAACACTTCCACCCTCTAGTATCATATCAACAGGCTCAAGCTTAGTTTTATAAATTTTAGCTAGCTCTAAATTTATCGCATCATCTTTTGAACTCTTAAATTTACCGCCCCAAGCGTTAAATTTAAAGTCGTAGCTCTTTACGCCATCTTCGGCGCAAACGTCGATCATGCCGTAGTCTCTGATCCAAGTATCATCAGTCTCAAGCTTTACAAACTCTACATTTTTAAATTTCTTAAACCTAGTAAAATTTGCCTCATCAGGGCAGATTAGCACCACCTTTTCAAAGGGTGTAACAGCAGCCACAAGCTCCTCATAGCCCGCCAAAATCTCCTCTAAATAAGGCTCCCAGTCGCTCTTACTATGTGGCAGCGATAAAAACAAAAGCTCCTGCTCTTCCCACTCTGCATACGCTCTCACGCTCTCTCCTTGTAAATTTTATAAATTCCATATATCGTAATGATTATCCAAAAGACCTCTATCAAAAATGAACCGAGGTTAAAGTGCACAAAAAGCGAGATTATAAGCAGCACCGCACCTGCTAAATTTATTATCTGGTAGGCTAGATCGCGGCTATTTAGGCGGCCGATCTGAAGTAAAAAGTAGCCCATCACGATACAAATCATCCCTAAAAAGCCGATGATCTGAAAAAGATCGATCAAATTTTATCCTTTTTGTAAGCTTAAATTTAAAGCGTGATCATATCTAATTAGTTTTAAATTTATGATTATGGGATAAAATAACTCCATTTTTCAGATTGGATTAAAGTTTATGGATTTTGAGTTTATTGAGAAATTTTACCCCCTTTTTGTAAAGGCTGGGATTCTCACCTGCCAGATCGCCTTTTTGGGGATCGTTTTTTCTATTTTGATAGGCATTTTTTGCATGGCTGTGAAATTTTACAAGCTAAAATTTCTCTCAAAACTAGTTGATTGCTACGTTGAGCTTTCAAGAAACACGCCGCTTCTTATCCAGCTCTTCTTTTTATACTACGGCTTGCCAAAGCTTGGAGTGTCGATGAGCGGCTTTGCCTGTGCGGTCGCTGGACTTAGCTTTCTTGGTGGCAGCTATATGAGCGAGAGCTTTAGACTTGGCTTTGAGGCGGTGAGAAGGTCACAGATAGAAGCAGGACTTAGCATCGCACTTAGTAAAAATCAGCTCCTAAGATATGTCATCTTGCCACAAGCCTTTAGCGTGGCGCTTCCAAGTATTAGCGCAAACGTCATATTTTTACTAAAAGAGACAAGCATCGTTAGCATTGTAGCCCTTGCTGATCTAGTCTACGTCGCAAAAGATCTCATCGGACTTTACTACAAGACAGATGAGGCGCTTTTTATGCTGGTTATTAGCTATCTTGTCATCATCTTGCCAGTCTCGCTGGCGCTTAGCTACGTCGAAAAAAGGGTGAGAAATGCAAGGAGTTAGTATATTATTTGACATGCAAAATTTACTAAGGCTGCTTGAAGGTCTTGTGGTAAGCACTGAAATTTCACTCATCTCTATCATCATCTCCGTCATCGGCGGACTCATACTTGGTGTTTTGATGAGTATGAAAAACAAATTTATATATCTTGTTTTAAAAATTTGCCTCGAGATCGTTCGTATCATGCCTCAGATCGTCTGGCTATTTTTATTTTACTTTGGTGTTAGCAAGGCTTTTGGGCTGCATATCTCGGCATTTACCGCCTCGCTCATCGTCTTTAGCCTTTGGGGCGTTTTTGAGATGATGGATATCGTGCGCGGCGCTATCACCTCGATACCAAAACATCAATTTGAGTCAGCCGCCTCACTTGGACTTAGCAAATTTCAAATTTACTTTTATGTCATCATCCCACTTGCTACTAGAAGGCTGGTGCCTGGAGCTGTAAATTTACTAAGCCGTATGATAAAAACGACCTCTATCGTCGTGCTAATCGGCGTTGTAGAGGTGGTCAAGGTCGGTCAGCAGATCATCGAGCGAAATGTATTTACAAATCCTATGGCGCCATTTTGGATATACACGCTCATATTCTTTTTATATTTTGCGATCTGCTATCCAGTCTCAAAACTATCGAAAAAACTAGAAGAAAAATGGAGCTAAAATGAGCGAAAATATCTTAGAACTTAAAAAAATAAACAAATTTTATGGAGAGCTTCACGCCTTAAAAGATATAAGCTTAGAGGTAAAAAGTGGCGAAGTGGTCGTGCTTCTTGGGCCATCGGGCTGTGGCAAAAGCACAACTCTTAGGTGCATAAACGGCCTTGAGAGCATCGCAAGCGGCGAGATCATCATAGACGGAGAAGTGATAGATGCTAAATTTAAAGAGTGGCAAAGGATCCGCCAAAAAGTCGGCATGGTCTTTCAAAGCTATGAGCTATTTGATCATATGAACGTTATAGACAACGTCCTTCTTGGGCCTTTGAAGGTGCAAAAAAGAGATAGAGCCGAGGCTGAAAAAACGGCTGATATGTGGCTAAGCAAGGTTGGGCTACTTGATAAGAAATTTGCCTATCCAAAGGAGCTAAGCGGCGGCCAAAAGCAGCGCATAGCCATCGTTAGAAGCCTTTGCTTGAACCCTGAGATCATGCTATTTGACGAGGTTACGGCTGCGCTTGATCCTGAGATCGTTAGAGAAGTGCTTGATGTGATACTAAATTTGGCCAAAGATGGTATGACGATGCTAATAGTCACTCACGAGATGAGCTTTGCAAGGGCGGTTGCAAATAAGATCGTATTTATGGACGCTGGAGCGATCGTGGAGATCAGCGAGCCAGAGGAGTTTTTTACTAATCCAAAGAGCGAGCGAGCAAAGAAATTTCTAAATTTATTCACGTTTTAGAAAAAATAAGAGATAATTTGCCTGTTTTCAAAATGCGTTTAGAGCGAGATTTAACCGCTCTTATTTACTAAATTTTTCAAAGGAGAAAGAGTGAGAAAATTTAAATTTTTCTTATTAGCATTAGTCGCTACCGTCTTTCTAACGGGTTGTGGTGATGACAAAGGTGCGGACAAAGCGGCCGCTTCAAATCAAGCTGACACGATCGCAAAGATCAAAGAGCGTGGATATATAAGGATAGGCGTCTTTAGCGACAAACCGCCATTTGGCTACGTCGATAAAGACGGCAAAAACCAAGGCTATGACATCTACTTTGCAAAACGCATCGCAAAAGACTTACTTGGCGATGAGAGCAAGGTCAAATTTGAGCTAGTCGAGGCTGCTGGCAGGGTCGAAGTGCTCACAGCTGACAAGGTCGATATCACGCTTGCAAATTTCACAAAGACGCCTGAGCGCGCACAAGTTGTTGATTTTGCGCTTCCATATATGAAGGTCTCTCTTGGCATCGTTAGCCCAGAAGGTGCTGTGATAAAGAGCGTTGATGAGCTAAAAGACAAGACATTAATCGTCAATAAAGGCACAACCGCAGACGCATTTTTTACAAAAAATTATCCTGATATCAAGCTTTTAAAGTATGATCAAAACACCGAAACTTTCGCAGCTTTGGTTGATAAAAGAGGTGCTGCTCTAGCGCATGATAACGCCCTACTTTTTGCCTGGGCGAAAGAGACTCCTGGCTTTGTCGTAGGCGTTGAAGCACTTGGCGACGTGGACGTGATAGCTCCAGCTGTCAAAAAAGGCAACAAAGCCTTGCTTGAGTGGCTAAACAACGAGATAATTGAGCTTGGAAAAGAAAATTTCTTCCACAAAGACTATGATGCAACGCTAAAACCAATCTATGGCGACAGCGTCAATCCTGAATCTCTAGTCGTCGAAGGCGGCAAACTATAAATTTAATGGCGTAAATCTTTACGCCATCTCTCTTTTTTAAATTTAACAAATCTATTCGTGATGTTTTTGGCAGCAGATGGTATTTTAATAAAATCCACGATGGGCGGTTTTGTAATTCTTGGTAGCAAGCTGCTAGGTAAGTTTTACGATAAAGTTTCTAAAATTTTTGTCAGCAAGTGAGACTGCTTTAAAATCCATAATGAAGTAGTTTTGCATACCTGAGCGCTAAACGAGCAAGATAATCTTATAGCAATGGGCTCTTTTTTTAAAAAAACACTGGCACCGATAGGCTATTTATTGATTTTAAATTCTATATATTTGATAAATTTAGAAAACCGCGAAAGCCAAATGAGAGAGAAAACCTAGTTTTTGAATATTTAAATAAAATTTTAAAAGCATTTTGGCTAAATTTGACCCAAAATGCTTTTATTAGCTACATTAAGCTCTTAAGCAAATTTGTCACTTTTTGCTCGATCTCTTCTAAAAATTCCTTGCTCTTAGCTTCAAATCTAGTAACGATAACTGGCGTTGTATTTGACGCACGCACCAGTGCCCAACCATTTTCAAACTGAATTCTTATGCCATCAATGTCGATGATATTTTTTATCTTTGGCAGGTCGCAACTCTCGTTTTTCACGCACTCTTTTAGCTTGGCTACTATCTTAAATTTAGCCTCGTCAGTCGTCTTTATCTTGATCTCATCGGTACTAAAGACAAGCGGCATCTTATCAAGCTCGCCGTCAAGGTCAAAGCCCTTATGAACTAGCTCAAGCACCCTCATCATCGCATAAAGCGCATCATCAAAGCCAAAATATCGCTCTTTAAAGAAGATATGACCGCTCACTTCAGCCGCGAGATCTACGTTTAGCTCTTTCATCATCTTTTTTATATTACTGTGTCCAGTCTTACCCATAAAAACTTCGCCAATTTTTGCGATCTCATCATACATATTTTGTGAGCATTTTACCTCGCCAAGCACCTTTGGATGTTTCATATTTAGCGCATAAAGATAGGCAAGCTCATCGCCTTTTATATCTCTTTTTGGTGTTATAACTGCGATCCTGTCGCCATCTCCGTCAAAGCCAAATCCAAGATCAAATTCTTTCTTTTCTATTAGCGAAAATATCTCTTTTAAATTCTCTTTTTCGCTTGGGTCTGGGTGGTGATTTGGGAAATTTCCGTCTGGATCTTCATATAAAATTTTCGCATTTAGCCCAAGTGCCTTGACGATAGGCACCAAGCTCACGCCAACAGCGCCATTTGCGCAGTCGATGACAAAAGGCTTTTTGAAATTTTTAAGCTCACTAAATTCTTTTACAAAAAACTCGACATATTTTTCTAAGATATTAAATTTCTCACAGCTTTCATCGTCTGCTATTTGCTCACCAGAGGCGATTATCTCGTTCACCTTATCTTTTAAAATTTGCAGATCTTTGCCAAAAAAACTATCTTTTTTGATAGTGATCTTAAAGCCGTTATAATCTTTTGGATTGTGAGAGCCCGTGATCATGATATTTGCGTCGAAATAATCAGCATAAACGCTAAAGTAGCCAACAGGAGTTGGTAGCAAGCCGATGCTATAAATTTTAAAGCCACCAGCCTTGTTTAGACCACTTAGCAGGTACCTAAAAAGCGTGCTAGCACTTAGCCTTGCGTCAAAGCCAACGCTTAAAGTTTTCACGCCAAATTCGTTAAATTTCTTACCCAAAGCAAGCCCTATAGCCTTGACGCTATCCTCTGTCAAGTCTTTTTCAAAAATGCCGCGGATGTCGTATTCTCTAAAAATTTCATCATATTTCATTGTAAATTCTCCCTAAAAGAATGCAAAAATGATACAAGAATAAATTTAAAAAGGAGTAAATAATTTTATAAATTTATTGAGGTTAAATTTAAATATAAATTCGAGCTAGAAAGCTCTAGCTCGAAAAGGGCTGCTACATCATGCCGCCCATGCCAGCCATTCCGCCCATGTCAGGCATTGCAGGCATTGCTTTTTCTTCTTTTATCTCGCTGATAGTTGCTTCAGTTGTTAGTAGCAAACTAGCCACGCTAACAGCGTTTTGTAGCGCAACTCTCTCAACTTTTACTGGGTCGATGATGCCAGCTTCAAACATATTTACATATTCGCCAGTTGCAGCATTAAAGCCAAAATTTGCATCTTTGCTTGTCTCAACTGCATTTGCTACTACGCCTGCGTCAAAGCCAGCGTTCTCAGCGATTTGGCGAAGTGGAGCACGAAGCGCTCTTCTAACGATCTCAGCGCCGATTGCCTCATCACCTTGTAAATTTAAATTTACACTCTTTGAAGCGAGGATAAGAGCTGAACCGCCACCTACTACGATACCCTCTTCTACAGCTGCACGAGTAGCGCTTAGAGCATCATCTACGCGGTCTTTTTTCTCTTTCATCTCAGTTTCAGTCGCAGCACCTACTTTGATAACTGCCACGCCGCCGCTTAGTTTTGCAAGGCGCTCTTGAAGTTTTTCTTTGTCATAGTCGCTTGTAGTCTCGGCGATTTGCGCTTTTATTTGAGTTATTCTAGCGTCGATCGCTGACTTCTCACCTGCACCATTTACGATAGTTGTGTTATCTTTGTCGATAACTACGCTTGAAGCTTGTCCAAGGTCGTTTATAGTGGCACTCTCAAGTGTTCTGCCTAACTCTTCGCTGATAACTTCGCCACCTGTTAAGATAGCGATATCTTCAAGCATCGCTTTTCTTCTGTCGCCAAAGCCAGGAGCTTTAACAGCTGAGATGTTTAGAACGCCGCGAAGTTTATTTACAACAAGCGTTGCAAGCGCCTCACCCTCGATATCTTCAGCAATTATTAAAAGTGGTTTGCCACTCTTTTGTACTTGCTCAAGCACTGGAAGCAGATCTTTTAGATTTGTGATCTTCTTGTCAAATAACAATATGAACGGATTGCTTAGCTCAACTTGCATCTTTTCAGGGTTTGTGATGAAGTATGGGCTTAGATATCCGCGGTCAAACTGCATACCCTCAACAACGCTTAGCTCGTCTTGGATAGACTTTGCCTCTTCTACTGTTATGACGCCGTCTTTGCCGACTTTCTCCATCGCATCAGCGATAAGCTTGCCGATGCTCTCGTCTGAGTTTGCAGAGATAGTAGCGATCTGAGCGATCTCTTTTGAGCCAGAAACTTTTTTAGAGATATTTTTTAGTGCATCTATAAGAGCTGCTACTTCTTTATCCATACCACGTTTTACTTCGATAGGATTTGCGCCAGCAGTTACGTTTCTAAGACCCTCTTTAAATATCGCGTGAGCTAGCACAGTCGCTGTTGTAGTGCCGTCGCCTGCTTGGTCGTTTGTCTTGCTTGCTACTTCTCTAACTAGGCTTGCACCCATGTTTTCGATAGTATCTTTTAGCTCAACTTCTTTAGCCACGCTAACGCCGTCTTTTGTGATGTTTGGAGCACCAAAGCTCTTTTGGATAAGGACATTTCTGCCTCTTGGTCCCATTGTCACTTTCACAGCGTCATTTAGTTTTTTTACGCCCTCATATAGGCGGTTTCTTGCATCATCAGAGTAAAAAATTTCTTTTGCCATTGTCTTTCCTTTTTAAATTATTTAATCACACCTAAAATGTCGTCGATGTTTAAAACAAGATATGTTTTATCATCTAAATTCACCTCAGTGCCAGCGTATTTAGCAAATACTACTTTTTCGCCAACTTTTACGCCCTCAGCTTCAGCGCCAACTGCTTTTACCTCGCCGCTTAAAGGTTTTTCTTTTGCGTTATCAGGTATAATTATGCCCGAAGCTGTCGTCTTTGTCTCTTCTACGCGTTCGACTAGGACACGCTTGCCTAATGGTTGAAAGTTCATTGTTCATCCTTTTAGTTTAATTGTCTTTTTTAGCACTCTTTATTTTTGAGTGATGAAATGCTAGCATTTTTTTCTGAAAAAGTCAATAATTTATAGTGAATTTTATTAAAAACTTTAGTCTAAGTGACTAAAGTTTTATGATATGTAAAACTAATATAAAGGAATTTTATGAAAAAAGTAGCTTACATAGTTGGCGCGCTTGTGCTCATAGTAGCTTGCATCTTTGGCTTTATTTTTAGCTCTTTTGGCAATAAATTTATAGCCAGTAAAATAGAAAAAGAGGCGCTAGCTCGTGGTATCGATGTCAAATTTAAAGACTTTAACCTTGGTCTTAGCACCTTAAATTTAGAGGCGACCGTGATGAACGCCATAAATTTAAAGGCAAATGGCGACCTATCCTTGCTTACTCAAAGTATGAGCTTAAACATAGACATAAACGCCGACAAGGCAAAGGCTAGCGAGCTTGGGCTAAAAAAGGATGTCGCTCTTAAAGCAAACGTGGCTGGTAAATTTAGCGACTTTAAGCTAACGGCAACTGGCACGGCGCTTGGCTCAAACATAAATTTAAATGCAAATTTAAAAGACTACCTGCCAAAAGCTCTAAATCTTGACGCTAAAAATATCGAGCTTTCTGAGATATCAGCTCTTGCTAAAAAGCCAAATTTAGCTAGTGGCAAGCTTGATCTAACTAGCAATATGCAAGGAGTTGATGAGAAAAATGAGCCCATCATTAACGCTCAAATTTTAGCAAGCGACGCGGCGATAAACAAAGAAATTCTTAAAAATGAATTTGGGCTAAATTTAGCAAAAGATATAAACTTTAAAGGCGGCGTAAATGCTAAATTTGCAAATGAAAAAGTGAGCGCAAAAACCCTTATTATCACACCTGAAGCCACTTTAAAAGCAAATGAAACGACTTATGATCTAGCTAGCAAAAATTTAAAGAGCGACTTTTCGCTAAATGTGCCTGACCTTGCCCTTTTTGGCAAGCTCTTAGGCGAGCAACTAAGCGGCACAGTGGATGCAAACGGCGAAATTACAATGCAAGAAAATGCCCTTAAAAACCTAAAAGCTGAGATAAACGGCCTTGGTGGCAAGATAAATGCAAATTTTGATAGCAAAAACTTAGCCCTAAATGCAACTAGCATCAAACTAAAAGAGCTTCTAGCGCTTGCTTTGCAGCCTAGCTACGCAGACGGGCAGATAAATTTAAACGCAAATTTTAGCGGCTTTGACGAGCTAAAAAAGCTTGTAGGCGAAGCTAAATTTGAGATAAAAAATGGCCTTATAGATAAAGGGCTTGCAAAACTTAAAAACGCGGCGAAATTTGAGCTAAAAGGCGGCGCCACAGCAAAAAATGAACTTGTAAATTTTGACGCAAACGTGCTTAGCGACCTTGGCGAGTTAAAGGATGTAAAGGGCGTTTTTGACCTAAAAAACAGCCAAATTTTTAGCAAATTTGCCCTGCTCATTAGCGACCCTGAGAAATTTAAAGCGGTTAGTGGTTTTGAGGTGGGCTCAAAGATGGCGCTTACGGGCGATGTGAAGGTCAAAAATAGCAAGATAGATGAGCTAAATTTAGGCGGCGATGCCTTTGCTGGCAAGCTAAACGCCACCATAAAAAATGAAAATCTTGATCTTAGCCTAAAAGAAGCGCAGTTAGGAGAGATCTTGGCACTTAGCGGCAACGACAGGCTAGCAAACGCTAAAGCAAATATCGAGGCAAAGGGGCAAAATATCTTTAGTAAAAGCCCAAGCGTCACCGCAACGATTGCTTTAAATGATGGCAAATTTAACGCCGCAGCACTTAGCAAAATGCTTGATAAAAAATTCCCAGAAAACGAGAAATTTAGCTCAAATTTGAGCCTAGACTATAAAGGCGACATGGCAAAATTTAGTGGCGACTTTCTTAGCTCGCTAGCTGATATAAAGGGCATAGATGGCAGCTTTGATGTGGGCAAAAGCACGCTAAGCCTAAAGCTTCAAGCGGTAGTTTCGGAGCTAAATAAGCTTGCATTTTTAGCTGGCCGCGAGCTTCACGGTAAATTTGCAGCCCTCGTAACAGCAAATGGCAAAGTGGATGACCTAAGCGTAAAAGCCACTTCAGATGATCTATTTAAGGGCAAGTTAGAGGCAAACTACAAAGGTGGCGCGCTTGATGCGGTGCTAAAAAACTTTGAGGTCAAAGGGCTAACACAGACTTTGGGGCTAGATCATCTATATGATGGCAACGGCGATGCTAAATTTGACTACGAGACAAAGCAAAAGCTCGGTAAATTTGACATCTTGCTAAAAGAGGGTCACCTAGCCAGCACAAATCTCACAAACAATATAAAAACCTTCACCGGCAAGGACATCACAAAAGAAATTTACAAAGACGGCAAAATTTATGGCGATATAAAGGGCGATAACGTCGTCTTTAACGTAAATTTAAGCTCGCCAAAGAGCGATATAAAGGTTGCAAACGGCACTTATAATACCGCGACAAAAATGCTTAACGCGCCACTTGTTTGCAGGCTCGAAAAAACCGATCTAAACGTGCAAATCTCAGGCACGACAGACAAGCTAAAATACGACGTCAGATCGCAATATCTCGAAAATAAGGTCAAAAAAGAGATAGGTAGATTTTTAGATAAAAAGCTGGGCAAAGATGATGACGCAAGCGGCGAAAAGCAAAATTTAAAGGGGCTTTTAAAAGGGCTATTTTAGATGAAAAAGGCGGAAAATTTAAAGTATCTAATGGGGCTTGGGCACTTTTGTAGCGACATAAACCAAAGCGCGCTTGGTGCGATGCTGCCATTTTTCATCGCGAGCTACCACTACGACTACGCCACAGCCGCCTCGCTCGTGACCGCCACAAATTTAGCAAGCTCGCTCATCCAGCCACTTATCGGCCGCCTAAGCGACAAAAAAGAGCTGCCCTACATCATCCCGCTTGGGCTACTGCTTGCTGGTGGGGGCATGAGCCTAACTGGCTTTGTGACAAACTACTACCTCATCTTGGTTTGCGTGATGATAAGCGGTATCGGCGCCGCTCTCTTTCACCCAAACGCCGCAAGGATCATAAACTACGCCTCAAACACCAAAAATAGAGCCAAAAGCATAAGCATATTTTCATTTGGCGGCAACGTAGGCTTTGCGGTTGGACCCATTTTAGTCGCCGTTTTTGTGGGAAATTTTGGCCTAAAAGGGACGCTAGTCTTTATAATCCCTCAAATTTTTCTAACACTTTTATACCTTAAAAAGGGCAAATTTATAAAAGCGCTAGAAGGCAATCACAAAAAGCAAATTTCACAAAAAACAAGCACTCTAAAAGACGATCTGGGCGCGTTTTTGAGGCTTTGTGTCTGTATATTTTCACGCTCGATCGTCGCTTTTGGCTTTGCAGCATTTTTTAGCATCTACCTCATCAAAATTTTTGGTCTTAGCAAAGAATCTGCAAATGTAAATTTAAGTATGTTTTTTGCTGCAGGTGCGATCTCTACGCTATTTGGCGGAGCGCTAGCAGATAGATACGGCCTAGTTAGACTCATCAAAATAAGCCTAAGCATCGCCGCACCGCTAGTCGTGCTAATGCTCTTTATCGACAGCTACGCGCTATTTCTCGTGGCCTCCATGTGCGTGAGTGCTTGTATCAGCCTATCTTTTAGCCCATCAATCGCCCTTGCACAGCTTTATCTGCCAAATCAAATCGGCCTAGCCTCTGGCGTAACTCTTGGACTTAGTATCACAATTGGCGGTATATTCGCAACAGTCATCGGCAAGATCGCTGACATATTTAGCCTAACGCACTCGTTTTACTTTATCGCCGCAGTTTCGCTTATCTGCGCGGTGTCTAGCTACTTTTTAAAGCCAGTTAGCAGAACTTAATTTTATACAAATAGCTCGCTAACAGCGTAGAGCACAGCCTTGCCGCCAAGCATCACCCTGCCGTCATCTCTCATCCTACAAGCGATCTTGCCACCTCTTTTTGACGCCTGAAATGCTGCGATCTCACTTTTGCCAAGCTCTTTTGCCCAAAATGGCACTAGATGGCAGTGTCCCGAGCCACAGACTGAATCCTCCACCACGCCCAACTTTGGCGCAAAGCTACGAGAGACGCAGTCAAATTTTTCGCCCATAGCACTGATGTGGGTTATAAGCCCATCAAGGCCGCTTAAAAACTCCATGTCTGGTCTCGCATCCACTACCTCACTCTCATTTTGCATAATAAGAAGCAGGTCTCTGCCCAAAAATGCTCTCTTTGGCCTAGCTCCAACGGCACGCGCCATTTGCTCGCTCACGGCGACCTCTTTTAGGCTAAAGCTTGGAAAATCAAGCCAAAATGTCTCATCTTTATAAGCTACATTTAAAATTCCACTTAACGTTTTGAATTTAAACTCATTTTGCTCTGGCGCAAAAAATCGCTTTAACGCAAATGCCGATGCAAGCGTGGCATGCCCACAAAGGTCTATCTCACTAAGCGGCGTAAACCAGCGAAGGCTGTAAATTTCGCCATTTGGCACTACAAATGCGGTCTCTGAGAGATTATTTTCAGCAGCTATCTTTTGCATAAGCTCCTTTGACAACGGCTCGCTTGTAATGCAAACGGCCGCTGGATTGCCCTTAAAAATTTCACTCGTAAATGCGTCGATATGATAGCAAGTCATCTTTTCTCCTTTTTGCAAAATTTTACTTTTTATGCTTTAAATTTTGTTGAGCAGACCAAATTTGATGTGATCTGAAATTTAGGCAAAACTTGTCAAAGAAAATAAGTTTTTTACTTCTCTATAAAGAGGCGACAAGACTTAAATTTTAAAGATACAAAAGAAACAAAACATGGTGCTTGGCAGCATATTTTGTGATAGATTTAAATGTTACGCAGTTAAAATTTGCGCAGACTAGACACGTAGAAATTTAAATTTTAGCTACAAAAGCATCAAGGCAAAGTATATTGTGATGATTTTAAATGCTACGAAGAAATTTTTGACAAAAATAGAATAAATAAATTGAAGCAATTAAGACAAGAAAATTTTTGTTTCAGACAAGGCGGATGAGCAAAAACAAGGGAGCGTATAAAAAATACTAAATGCGCGAAACATTAAAATTTAATTATATTTGGCGGCAGTATTTTGTGATAGATTTAAATGTTGCGCAGTTAAAATTTGCGCAGACCAGAGACACGTAGAAATTTAAATTTTAGTTACCAAAGTATCAAAGACAAAGTATCTTGTGATGATTTTAAATGTTATGAAGAAATTTTCGACCGAAGATAGAACAAATAAATTTAAGCAATTAAGACAAGAAAATTTTTGTTTTTTGCTTCGCTTTGCTCGCAATGAGACTTCACTACGAGGAGACAAGGCGGATGAGCAAAAGTATATATGATACGTGACCGAAGTTTGAAGCGATATCCAACGCAGTATAAAACAAAAAGGGCTTGTCTTTTTTATAATTTTCTCATCTTTGCTATTTCGTCGCGTAGCGCCGCCGCCTTCTCAAACTCCAGCTGCGCTGCCGCTTCAAGCATCTGCTTTCTTAGCTCTTTTACGATCGCGGCTCGCTCGCTCGCAGGCATTTTTTCCAGATTTGCGCCTTTTCTTAAAATCTCCGTACCGTCCTCGACGTGCAGGCTCTCTTCGATATTTCTGCTGGCAGAGTGTGGCGTTATGCCGTGAGCTTTGTTGTACTCATCTTGAAATTTACGCCTAGCAGTCGTCGTATCGATCGCCTCTTTCATAGATTTTGTTATCTTTTTGGCAAACATTAGCACCTTGCCATTTACGTTTCTAGCCGCACGCCCCATCGTCTGTATAAGGCTCGTGGTAGAGCGCAAAAAGCCCTCTTTATCAGCGTCCATTATGGCTATCAAGCTCACTTCAGGTAGGTCAAGCCCCTCACGGAGCAAATTTATGCCTATTAGCATATCAAACTCGCCACTTCTAAGCCCTCTAATGATCTCATTTCGCTCGATCGCGTCGATGTCTGAGTGCATATACTTGACCTTTATGCCAAGCTCGATGTAGTAGCGGCTTAACTCCTCAGCCATCTTTTTAGTTAGTACCGTAACTAACACACGCTCACCTCTTGCGATGACCGCCTTTGCCTCGTCAAATAGCGCCTCTACTTGATTGTCACTATCTTTTATCTCGATGATCGGATCAAGTAGCCCCGTAGGTCGCAAAATTTGCTCATAGACATGCCCCTGGCTGATACCAAGCTCATACTCGTTTGGCGTTGCTGAGACAAAGAGAAATTTCGCCTTTTTGCTTATAAATTCGTCAAATTTAAGCGGCCTGTTATCAAGCGCTGATGGCAAACGAAATCCATACTCCACAAGCACCTCTTTACGGCTCCTATCGCCTGCATACATGCCCCTAAACTGCGGCAAACTCACGTGGCTTTCATCGACGATAACCAGATAGTCCTCGCCACTTATCTCAAAGTAGTCAAACATCGAGTATGGCGTCTCTCCAGCCTTTTGACCAGTTAGGTGGCGCGCGTAGTTTTCGATACCTTTACACATGCCCGTACTTGCCATCATCTCAAGGTCAAACTCCACCCTCTGCTTTAGCCTCTGCGCCTCGACTAGCTTGCCCTGCTCGTTAAATTCTTTCAAGCGCGCATCAAGCTCTTCTTCGATCTCTTTCATAGCGATCTTTAGCCTATCAGCGCCCACGATAAACTGGCTGGTCGGGTAGAGGATAAATTTTTTCAGGTCGTGTATTTTTTTGTTTTCCAGCACGTCCAGGCTATACATCGTCTCGATCTCGTCGCCGAAAAACTCGATCCTAAATGCCTCGTCGTTAAAATACGCGGGATATACGTCCACCACGTCGCCGTTTACGCGAAAGTCGCCTCGGTCGAAATAGTTATCGTTTCGCTTGTATCCCATATCCACCAGCTTTTGCAGTAGCGCGCGCTGGTTGATTTTATCGCCGACGTTTAGGTATGCGACCATGCCTTTGTATTCGCTAGGATTACCCAGGCCGTAGTTTGCAGAGACTGAAGCCACGCACACGACGTCATCAAAGCTTAACAAGCTAGCAGTCGCAGAGAGACGCAGGCGCTCAAGCTCATCATTTACCGAGCTATCCTTTTCTATATATAGGTCGCTTCGTGGGATGTAGGCCTCTGGCTGATAGTAGTCGTAGTAGCTTATGAAGTACTCCACGTGGTTTTTTGGGAAAAAGCCCTTAAATTCGCTGTAAAGCTGAGCGGCTAAGGATTTATTATGCGTCATTATAAGCGTTGGCATGTTTAGCTCGCGTATGACATTTGCCATGGTGAAGGTCTTGCCAGATCCTGTCACGCCTAGAAGTGTTTGGTATTTATTGCCTGATTTTATACTTTTTACTATCTCTTTTATCGCTCTTGCTTGGTCACTGCTTGGGCTAAATTTAGATGAAATTTCAAATTTACTCATTAACTACCTTTAAATTTGGGCGAATTTTATAGCAAAGATAGTGCTTTGTCAAATGAGAATTTTAAAAAGAATTTAGCCTCTGCGTGTTAGAATACGGCATTAATTATTATTTTAAAGGAACCTTTATGTTTGAAGATAATGCGATCTTAACCACACTAAGCGATAAAGTAAATGACCTCATCACAAAATACGATGAAGTTTGTAGAGTAAATGAAGAGCTACGTAACGAGATCGTAACATTAAAAGCACAAAATGAGGCAAAGACCAATCAAATAATGCGTCTAGAAGAAGACCTAGATAAGAAAAATAGCGAAGCTGATGATGTAATGAAAAAGATCGAAGCCGTCCTTGGTAGATAAGCTAGGCATTTTTGGCATAAAAGATGAAACAGATCACGCTCACCGTATCATCTCGCGACTACACGATAACGCTTGATGATGATTTTGCTGAAGTTTTTGAGCGTGACTGGCAGAAATTTATGGGGGGAAAGAAATTTATCGAGCCTCGTGAGCTTATAAATGCCTTTGTCGAAAAGAGCTACGAGAGCTACACAAATTTACGCGTCGTAAAGGACGTCACAAAAGAGATAGAAGAGATACTAAAACCGGAAAATAAATGAAAAAAAGAGCTTTTACCCTAATAGAAATCATATTTGTCATCGTTATACTTGGCGTCTTGAGCGCTATTGCTATACCAAAGCTTTTCTTTACTAGAAGCGACGCCATAGTCGCAAACGCAAAAACGCAAATCGCTGCCATAAAAAGCGGCATCTCACTAAAATACAACGATAGCGTCCTAAAGGGCAATCCAGCATATCCAGACGCGCTTGATGATGGGAATAAACTTTTCAACAAAGTAATAAGCGTAAATATCGCAGACAGCGGCACAAAAAACGGCTGGCACAAAACTGGAGCAACCACTTATACCTTCAAACTAGACGGACAAACAGCAAATTTCACTTATAACAAAACCACTGGCGAATTTGACTGCCAAAGCAGCGACGGACTTTGCAGCGCCCTTGAGTGATGAGATACTACGAGGTCGTATTTAGCGGGGTAAATTTAGCTGCGCTCACATATAAAAGCGAGCTAGATATTGCGCCATTTCGCGCCGTCACTGCAAAGCTTAGGGGTAAAAGTCTAACTGGCTTTATCCTGCGCGAAGTAAGTGAGCCAAGCTTTAAAACAAGCCTCATTGATGAAATTTTACCCATTAAGCTAAACGAGATACAGGCAACTTTGGCTAAATTTATCGCCTACTACTACACCTGCGAGCTTGGCGTTGCTATAAATTTATTTGAGCCACAAAGTCTTACTGATGATGAAATTTACAAAGGCGAAAGCGACTTTAAATCACCAAATTTAAGCCCAAAGCAGCTTGAAGCGCTAAATTTTATAAACGAGCAAAAAAGCTCACTCATCTTTGGCGACACTGGAAGTGGAAAAAGTGAAATTTATATAGCAAAGATTAGAGAAATTTTAAACGCAGGCGGCCAGGCACTATTTTTGATGCCTGAAATTTCACTAACACCGCAGATGCAAAAGCGCTTAGAGAGCTTCTTTGGCGAGGCTGTGGCTGTGTGGCACTCAAAGATCACGCCAAAGAAAAAAGAGCAAATTTTAAAAGACATCAAAAGCGACAAAGCAAGGCTTATAGCTGGAGCAAGATCTGCCCTATTTTTGCCACTTGAGAGGCTAAAACTCATCATCATCGACGAAGAGCACGACGATAGCTACAAAAACACAGGCTCAAAGCCCCATTACAATGCAAGGGATCTAGCCCTCTTTTTAACTAGCAAATTTGACCTGCAAGTAGTTCTGGGTAGTGCCACGCCAAGCCTTACTAGCTTTTACAAGCAAGAATGTTTTCGCCTAAAAGGGACATATTTTGCGTCGCAAAAGAGCTATATATTTGACGAGAGCGAGACTGGCATAAGCGAAATTTTAAAAGAGCAGATCGCAAAAACGCTCGAAAACAAAAAACAAGCCGTCATCTGCCTACCAACAAGGGCAAATTTTAAATATCTTGTCTGCAAAAACTGCGGCGAGACGGTGAAGTGTCCATTTTGTAGCATCGGCATGAGCTACTATAAAAAGCAAAACGTGCTAAAGTGCCAATACTGCGAGCACAAAATGGCCGTGCCAAAGACCTGCCACCAGTGCGGCAGCGAGATGATAGAGGCTAAAAAGATCGGCACGAGCGAGCTACTTGAGCGACTGCAAGCTGAGTTTGCAAACGCTAGGATCGCTAAATTTGACAGAGACGAGATCACGACGCAAAACAAGCTTGTAAAGGCTTTGAAGGAATTTAACGACGGCAAAATCGACATCCTGCTAGGCACGCAGATGCTAAGCAAGGGGCATGACTATCACAACGTCGAGTTAGCCGTCATCATGGGCTTTGACGAGCTTTTAAATTTTCCTGATTACAGAGCTAGAGAGCGGACACTCGCCCTTGCCATGCAAGTAGCTGGCAGAGCCGGCAGAAACGGAGCTGGCAGGGTCATCATCCAAAGCAAACAAAGAGAGTTTTTTGAGAGTTATATCAGCGACTACGACGCATTTTTAAAGGAGGAGATCAGCTACCGAGAGGGGCTGTATCCGCCATTTACGAGGCTGCTTCGCGTGGTCGTTTCGCACAAAGATGAGAGCACGGCAAAGGGCGCAATGAACGAATTTGTGCAAAGGCTGGAGCCACTAAAATGCGATGAGCTCGAGATCGTTGGATACGGCAAGTGCCAGATAGAATATCTTGGGGGCAAATTTAGATATGAAATTCTGCTTCGCTCAAACTCTCACGCCATGCTTTTAAAAGCGGCAAACCTCTGCAAAAGCGAACTTAGCGATATCGATATAGATCCAGTAAATTTTAGTTAGAAGACGATTTAACACAAGCAAATTTTAAATTTAGCAAGTTGCTAAGGCGAGAGAGAAAATTTTAGAATTTGCAAATTTGCTTTGTTAAATCAAGTGAGCGCAAATAAATTTTAAAATTTCATGAGCGAGCAATTTCGGCTCTAAAATTTGAGCTAAGCTGTAAGCGAAGCCAAATTTTAGTAGTCAATTCTTGCGAGTGAGTGGAATTTTAAAATTTGTGAAATAGTAAATTTCTATTTTTAAAAATACAGACCTTAAATTTAAAAACTCTTTTATTTAAAAGGGAGACAAGGGGACTTGAATGACGAAGCCGTCCCCTTATCCCCCTTTTTAAATCCCCTAAACCCCTCGCACGTTCAAAGTGCATGCAATTGTGCTTCGCACTGCATGCGTTTTGTGTAATAGAAAGTCAGACAAATTTTAAAATTTCATGAGCGAGCATATCACGCTTCTAAATTTAGTAGTCTGCTAAGGCGAGTGAGTGAAATTTTAAAATTTGCATTTACAATAAAGATACCTGAATTGCAAACCGCCTACATTTAAAAACTTTATTAATTTTTCAAGCCTTTTAAAAGCCATTTTTTCTTATAATCCCCAATAAAATTTAAAGGCAAAATTTTGCAACGATACCCGACAAAACAGATAAAAATTCGCGATGTTTTAATAGGCGGTGACGCACCGATCTCCGTGCAGTCGATGACATTTTCAAAGACAAAAGACGTAAAAGGTACGCTTGAGCAGATACAAAGGCTATATTTTGCAGGCTGTGACATCGTACGCTGCGCAGTTTTTGACAAAGAGGACGCCAGCGCACTAAAGCAAATCGTCGCAGGCTCACCCATCCCAGTCGTTGCAGACATACATTTTAACCACACCTACGCGCTCATCGTTAGCGAATTTGTCGATGCTATCCGCATAAACCCCGGCAACATAGGCTCAGCTAAGAACATAAAAGCAGTCGTTGATGCCTGCAAGCAGCGAAATCTGCCTATCCGCATAGGCGTAAATTCTGGCTCGCTTGAAAAGCAGTTTGAGGACCGCTATGGCCGCACGGTTGAGGCTATGGTGGAGAGTGCGATGTATAACATCAAGCTTCTTGAGGATTTTGACTTTACGGACATTAAAATTTCACTTAAATCAAGCGACGTCGAGCGCACTATGCGAGCTTATAGAGCGCTTCGCCCAAAGACAAACTACCCATTTCATCTAGGCGTAACAGAGGCTGGCACTACTTTTCACGCGACTATCAAGTCCGCGATCGCACTTGGCGGGTTACTACTTGAGGGCATAGGCGATACGATGAGAGTTAGCATCACGGGCGAGCTTGAAGAGGAGATCAAAGTCGCAAAAGCGATCTTAAAAGATAGCGGCCGCCAAAAAGAGGGGCTAAACATCATCTCGTGCCCAACTTGTGGGCGTTTGCAAGCTGATCTCATGGCTGCAGTAAAGCTCGTAGAAGAAAAGACAAAAGGGATAAAAGAGCCGCTAAACATCTCAGTTATGGGCTGCGTGGTAAATGCTATCGGCGAGGCAAAAGGCGCGGACGTAGCCATAGCATTTGGCAAGGGAAATGGCATGATCATGCGACACGGTGAAGTGGTTGCAAGGCTGCCTGAGAGCGAGCTTGTGGATAGATTTTTACAAGAGATCGACGACGAGATAAAGAGCAGAGGATAAAGCAGTGGCAAAAGAGAGACTTAACGAGATAGAATTTAGCAACCTTTACGACCTTGATATGGAGCGAGCCATACTAAGCTCGATCATCGCAAACAACGATGCTTTGGGTGAGATTTTTGACACGATAAAGGCTGGGGACTTTTACCTAAAAGCTCACGCGCAAATTTACAAAGCGATGGTTGATTGTCTAAACGGTGACGTGCCTATTGCATCGACGTTTATCAAAAACAAGCTTGGCGAAAACTACGATGACAACGTCATGGCGAGCATTTTGGCCACAAACTCGATCATCGACATCCAAAGATACGCAAACGAGCTAAAAGAGAAGTCGATAAAACGCAGTCTAGTAAAGATCGCCCACGACATCCCAAGCAAGGTAAATGAGGACAAAGCTAGCCGTGATATGGTCGATGAGCTAAGTCAGGAGTTTTACTCTCTTGTCGATGGCAGCGGCACTGGTAGCATTAGAGATAGCGAAGATATCATAAAAAGCTTGATCGTACATATGCAAAAGCAAGCAGCCCTAAACGAGCGCGATATCATCGGACTAAACACCGGCTTTAAAAAGCTAAATGAGATGATAAAAGGCTTTAAAAATGGCGACCTCATCATCATCGCAGCGCGCCCTGGCATGGGTAAAACGACGCTTTGCCTAAATTTCATGGGGCACGTTTTAAAAAGTGGCGCTGGTGTCGTCTTTTTCTCACTTGAGATGCCAGCAGAGCAGATCATGATGAGGATGCTAGCAGACAAGACCTCGATCCCACTTCAAGAGATAATGACAGCGAGCCTAGACGACGAGAAGCTCGCTCACTTTAGCCACGCATGCAGCGAATTTTCACACGCTAAACTCTTTGTGCATGATAGTGGCTACGTAAATATCCACCAAGTAAGGACACAGCTTCGCAAGCTAAAGTCAGCTCATCCTGAAATTTCACTCTGCGTCATCGACTACATCGGCCTTATGATGAGTACAAACAACTACGCCGACCGCCACATACAAATAGCTGAAATTTCTCGTGGCCTAAAGCTTCTAGCGCGCGAGCTGGATATGCCTATCATCGCACTTTCGCAGCTAAACCGTGGCCTTGAAGCACGCGCGAACAAGCGCCCTATGCTAAGCGATCTAAGAGAGTCAGGCGCGATCGAGCAAGACGCCGACATCATCCTTTTTGTATATAGACACGAGGTCTATCTGGAGCAAGAGGAGAACGAGAAAAAGAGCAAGGCAGCAGCCGAGGGCAAACCTTATCAAAGCGAGCATGTTTTTAATAAACTTCAAGAAAACGCCGAGATCATCGTTGGCAAAAACAGAAACGGCGAAGTGGGATCCATCGACGTGCTCTTTCAAAAGCAATACTCTCGCTTTTGCGATATCGCCACCACACCAGTGCAATCAACTGAATTTAAAGAGTAAATTTGCCAAAAAGCAGGCGTATATTTTATTTTCTCCTGCTTTGCCTTTTGCTTTTTTGCCTAAATCTAGCGCTTAAATTTCATGAATACAGCGCTTTTATGGAGCTTGGCGAGCAAGATATCACAGGCAAAGTAAGCGTAAATTTCACCAAAGAGAGAAACGGCAAAAAACGCCAAATCATAAGGATCGACACCTCAAATTTTAGCTTTTACACAACCGCTTCTAAAAAAGATGAGATCAGCCTTTATGACATCGTGGCGCTTAGCGTTCAGCCAATAGACGTTAGTTTTAAAGAATATCTTTCTGGCACATTTTACATGCCAAGCTACGATAGAGCCGTTATCAAAAGAGATGATAGCCTAAGGCAAAGAGCCATAAATTTCATCTCCACCCAGCACGAAAATGCCAAAATTTCGCAACTTTACTCAGCGCTCTTTCTTGGCACAAATGTCTTTGGCGAGCTAAGAGATGACGTCTCAAACTGGGGCGTGGCGCACCTCATCGCCATTAGTGGCTATCACCTTGGCGTCATAAGCGCAGTTTGTTTTTTTCTTTTAAAGCTCGTTTTTAAGCCCATTTATGCGAGATACCTGCCTTACCGCTCATACATTTTTGACTTTACGATCGCCGTATTTTTGGTGCTTTGTTTTTACTTTTACATGATCGGCTTTATAGCAAGCTTTTTGCGGGCATTTTTGATGAGCGTGGCTGGCTTTTACATGATCTGCAAAAAGATAAAGATCTTAAATTTCTACACGCTCTTTGGCGTTATTTTGTTTAGCGTCGCCCTGTTTCCGCAGCTTCTTTTTAGCGTTGGATTTTATTTTTCATGCCTTGGCGTCTTTTATATCTTCGTCTATCTTTTCTACTTTGCGCCCAAATTTAGCCTATTAGCAAACTCGCTACTTTTAAATTTATATGTCTTTTTTGCGATGGAGGTTGCGGTGCTTTACTTTTTCCCGCTCATTAGCCTCTTGCAACTTAGCGTGCTTGTCCTAAACTACATATTTGGCGTATTTTATCCACTAAGCTTTTTACTTCATCTATTTGGATATGGTGGCATTTTTGATGAAATTTTAAGCAAGATGCTAGCTTTTAGGCTAGGCTCAGACAATCTTCACATAAGCACATCTGTCTTTTTACTTTATAACGCCATCACGCTTTTTTGCGTTAAATTTAAGCCAGCAGCATTTTTACCACCGCTCTTTGGTGTGGCATCGTTTTTACTCTTTTTGCTAATTTTTTCGTAGTCAAAGTTTATTTAAATTTGCCGATATGCTTTTAAATTTAAAGGTGTGGCAATGCAGATAAACTCAAATTTTATAAATTTAAATAAAAGCACTCCCAAAAGTGGGCTAAATTTAAAGACAGATGAGCCAAATTTAAAGAGCGAAGAGTCACAAAGCAGCGACAAAAGCGCTATTTTGCATGACGCTTCAAATTTAGCTAGCGAGGTAAATAATGAGAGCGAAAGCAGTCTTGATGTCCTAAAAAAGCAGCTAGAAAAACTGCAAAAAAAGTTAAAAGAGATTGATAGTGCGATAAAACAGGCAAGTGCGAGCAAAAATCCATACGCAAAAGAGCTGGTTGCTTCGCTTCAGAGCAAAAAGGGAGCTATCTTTGCTCAGATAATGCAGCTAAACGCCCAGCTTTTAAAGATGCAAGGCGCTTAAGTAGATCAAATTTAACCTCACACAGCCTTTACGCCGTAAAATTTCATGATTTTATTGTGAATTAGTAGCGAGATATACATTATCGCAGCTCCTAAAATGAGCCTAGTTAGGTTGGCGTCCTTTTGCCAAAAGAGTAAATTTACGATGATAGCAGCTGGTATGAGGGCGTTATTCATAATGGCAAGCACGCCGCTATCGACCTCGCAAGCCCCTTTGTTCCACATAAAATATCCCAGCCCGCTAGCGACTACACCAAGCCACAAAAGCACCAAAGCTTGGGTTAGATCCACTTGAAATTTAGCTGGATTGCCAAGGGTTATGAGCGCTATGACAGCGACAAAAAACGCTCCAAAGTGAAAGTAACCAAATACCTTTTTTTGATCAACTTCAAACTTCTCCAAAAGCGCTTTATAGGCACTCTGCCCTGCTCCAAAGCAGATATTTGCACCTTGCACCAGCAAAAAGCCCTTTAGCACGCCCTCATTTATCGCGCCATACTTTATGACAAGCGCGCCAAAGACCGCAACGCCAACGCTAAAGAGATAAAGCGGTCTAAATTTAAAGCTAAACGCATCATATATGAGCGTCACATAAAATGGCGTAAAAATAGTAAAAAGCGCGACTTCGGGCACGCTTAGATACAAAAACGAGTTGTAGTAACAAAGATACATTAGCCCTATTTGCACTGCTCCGATCGCCATTATGCCAAGGGCGAGCTTGGGGCTGACGCCTCGAAATTTCGTAAATGGCAAAAAAACTAGGCTTGCAAGCGTCACGCGCACAAAAACAGCCAGATAGCTATCGACCTTGCCCGCTAAAAACTCGCCTATCAAGCTAAAGCTAAATGCCCATAAAATGGTCACGAAGATCAGTTTATTCATTCTATCACCACCTCATTTATATTTCTTGCGCACTCAAAAAAGTATTCAAGCTTGTTTAGCTCAAGCAGATCGCCATTTAAAATGAAATTTGCCCTGTCGCTAAAATTTTTCTCGCTCACAAATAAAAACTGCTCAAATTTTACCTTACCGCTAAGATAGCCATTTAGCAGGTCATTAAAAACGCTATCAAGGTTATCTTGCTTTAGCGAATCTAAATTTAGCCTAGCACTTAAGCCCTCTATCACGCCTCTTAGATCCTTTAGCCTAGCCATTATCCTGTTTTCTTCATCACTTAGATCAAGTGCGGCCTTTTGCTCTTCTATGCGCTTAGTTTGGCTTTGCTTGCTAAGGCTTAGGCTATCTGGCAACTTCCACTCAAACTCCACTCTAGGCTTGTTTGCATCGGCGTATGCCTCAGCCATCTGTGAAGTCGTCCTCTCGCCTTTTTTAAAGCTGTTATTATTCACACTTTGCGTATCTTTTAAGTAAATTTTTGGAGCAAATTTGCTCTTTTGCTTCTCATTTTCTTGCTCTTTTATATATTTTTCTTGCTCCATAGCCCCAAGTTTGGCGCTTAGATCATCTTTGCTAAAATCAGGCATAACTATCTTTGAGCCAGCATTAAAGCCGATCTCGCCGTTTGAGAGCAAATTTATCCTTGAGTTTAGCTCGGCTAGCTTAAGCCCAAGCTCGTCTAGCTCGGCTCTTTTTTTATTTAAGGTGAAATTTATCGCATCAAATTCGCTCTTATCTATCTCGCCATACTCAAACCAAAACTCATTTTCAGCTGCAGCCTTGGCAAAGCTATCTACAAATTTTGTCTCTAAATTTATAAGAGAATTTAGCGCAACAGCGTTGAAATAGACCTTTGCGACCTGAAAAGCGGTTAAATTCATCAGCTCTTCATCTTTGTAAATTTTCTCCACGCCCTTGTGGTCTAAAATTTTATCCGAAGCCTCGCTAGCACCGCCGTCAAAGATGAGATACTCGACCTTTGCCGTGATCGATCCAGCCTTTGTCATATATCCACCCTTTAGCTCGTCAGGCACAAAGGTATATCTGCCATCAAGGGATAAATTTAGCTTGTTACTCTTATTTTTATTTATATATTCATTTTTATTAAATTCTTTCAAACTCTCAAGTTTCGCACTTTGCGCCAGAGCGATGATCTCTAGTAAATTTCCAGCCCAAAGAGGCAAAGCAAAGAGCAAAACAGCCAAAACCTTCTTCAAATTCTCTCCCTTTCATAAAATTTTCTTATAAATTTATCAAGATTATAGACCCATGCAAAAAGCACTGGCACGACAAGCAAGCTTAGTAAAGTCGAGCTAATGAGCCCAAAGATGATGCTTATAGCCATAGGCGAGTTGGCTTCATAGCCAGCACCCCTGCTAAGGGCAAGTGGCAGCATGGCAAATATCATGGCAAAAGTGGTCATCAAAACAGCCCTTAGTCGCTTCTTAGCAGCCATTTTCACAGCTTCGTTTGCCTCCATGCCGCTATTTGCAAAGTGATTTGCAAAATCAACCACCAAAATGGCGTTTTTGCCGACCATACCAAAGAGCAAGATGACGCCAACCATGACAAATAGGCTAAATGGATTGCCGCTTATAAAAAGCCCTATCACGACACCACAAAAGGCAAGCGGCATGGCGAGCATGATGAGAAATGGCAGCAAAAAGCTCTCATAAAGTGCGGCTAGCACCATGTAAATAAGCACCGCGCTAGCACTCACCGTAAAGACAAACGAAGCGTTTGTATCGTCCATTAGCTCGACAAATCCAAGAAATTTATACTTGAAATTTGCTGGCAAAATTTCATCAAGCTTCTTTGAAATTTCATTTGCCACGCTATTTAGCGGAGCATTATTTTTGGTATTTGCTAGAAATTTGATCTCATCAGCTCTATTAAATCTTGAAACGCTAGCTGGCTTTTGCTCAAAACTAAGCGTCGCCACGTCGCCAAGTGTGACAAAAAAGCCCTCATTGCTTCTTATCTTGGTCTTTAAGATATCATTTGTATCGCTTCTAAATTTATCATCAAGGCGTATGTAAAGCTCATACTCTTTGCCATTTTCGTTTTCAAAAACAGAGACCTCATTCTGGCTAAATGCGCTATAAACGGCGCTTGCAATGCTGGCTTTATCCAAATTTAGCCTCTTAGCCTTATCTTCATCGATAGAAATTTGCACACGCTTTAGCAGATCTTCTTCAGGCGAATTTACATCCGTTGCATCATTTATCTCTTTTAGCATCTTGCTAATCTTTGGTACAAATTTCTCTAAATCTTTGCCATTTTCAGATGTGATAGTAAGCTTAACTGGCTGCACATCGCCACCTTCAACCACCGGAAGATCAGCCACGATGACGCTCATATCGTCACTTTTTAGCTTGTCGCGAAACCTCTGCATGATGGCGTTTTGCCGCTCGTGATTAGCTCTATCTTTTAGCTCTTTTAGCCTAACGTAAGCCTTTACAAGATAAGGCTGCTTGGCGTCTGTGTAGCCAAGGATGAAGTAGGCGTAAGCGACCTGAGGATCGGCATTTATGAGTGAAATTTTATCTTTTAGCCTCTCTTTGCTAGCTTGCAGGCTAAGTGAGGGATCAAGCTTAAAGTAGATGTTAAACTCCGAGTTATCCTCACTTGGCATGAAGTCACCGCCTACAAATTTAGCCAGCCCAAACGAGCAAACAACGACCGCAATCGTTATAGCCAAAAATATGAGTTTAAATTTAAGCGCCAAGGCTAAAAGCTTCTCATAGCCATTTTCAAGCGCCTCAAAAAAGGGCTCACTCTTTAGAAAAAAGCTGCTTTCTTTGGCATTTACAAACCTAGCACTAAGCGTTGGCACAAGAAAGATACTGACAAAAAATGAGATGACGATGCCAGCTGCCACACTCATCGCAAATGAGTTAAAGTACTTGCCAACGATGCCGCTCATAAAGGCTATTGGCACAAAGACGCAAAGCAGCACGAGCGAGATCGCAAAGACGCTAAATGCTATCTCTTTTATACCTGCAAAGCTTGCCTTTAGGGCATTTGGCTCATCTTTTAGCTTGCTAGCGATATTTTCAGTGACAACTATCGCATCGTCGATGAAAATTCCGATGCCAAGTGTGAGCGCTATGAGGCTTAAGCGGTTTATGTCGTATCCTAGGGCATTTATGATAAAAAATGTCGCCACGATGCTAGTTGGTATCGCTACGACTGATATGATGGTGATCGAGAAATTTCTTAAAAACAGATAGACGATCACGATGGTTAGCAAGACGCCAAGGATCATATCAAAGGCGGTTTGATCGATGTGCTTTTGTATCACTTCGCTCTTATCATAAGCTATTTTTACGTCGTATTCGCTGCCAAGCAGGCTTTTAAACTGATCTAGCTTTGACTTAGCTAGAGCGATCACTGTTAGAGCATTTGCGTCTGGAGCTAGCTCAAGACCAAGCAAGACGCCACTTTTTTTATCCATTATCGCTGCCTCGTTTGCGTCTTTGTAAGCTAGATCAACACTTGCGATATCTTTTAAAAAGACCCCTTGTTTGATCGTTAAATTTCTTATCTCATCTATACTTTTGGCACTGAAATTTGACTTGATCGCCATTTGTATCTGCTCATTTTCTATCTTGCCAAGTGGCGCTTTTAAATTTTCAACCTTTATCAAATTTGCCACTTCGTTTGCGCTAAGAGCGTTTTTATCAAGCTTAAATCTATCTAGTAAAATTTTCACCGCTGGCTCTAAAAAGCCATTTGTCTTGACCTTTGAAACGCCGCTAATGCGCTCTAAAAACGGCTTTGCCACGTCGTCGATCTCTTGCATGAGCCTAGTTTCGTTGCCGTCAAGCCTTGTGATAAAAAGGCTAAATACAGAAGAAGAGAGCCCGTTTAGCTTTTCTATCTCGTAGTTTGCGCCAACTCTCGCCTTTTGCATCTTGTCACGGACGTCGTTTGTAGCACTCTCTAGGTCTTTGTTTAGCTCAAATTCGATGCTTACCACGCTTAGGTTGTCAAAGCTAGTTGAGTAAAGCTTTTTTATCCCCTCGATGCTTGAGACCTCGTCCTCGATCTTTTGCGTGATCTTTGTCTTGATGTAGTTCATATCGCCGTTTGCGTAGGTTGTGATCTTTACTATCGGGATATTTACTTGCGGGTATAAATTTACATTCATCGTCTTTAGCGAGTAGATGCCAAAGACAACGAGGCTTAAGAATATCATAAGCGTAGTTATGGGGCGGTTTATGGCTGTTTTTATCATTTATTTTCGCCGATTATCACTTTTCCTTGACCAAACATGCCTGGCTTCATCCCCACATCGTAAGCTTCGGCGTAAAATTTTCTAGTCTCTCTTTTTATCTCTGGATGAATGAGCGCGATTTTTAGCTCTTTTTCTTCGCTTGTTGCGTCAAGCTTAAATTTAAACATGTCGCCTATTTTTACTAAATTTACATATTTTTCATCGATCGCTATTAAAATTTTAGCCTCTTCGGAGTTTAAGACAAAGGCTGGTTGAAGCGGCGAAGCACTCTCACCAAGCTCGACATTTTTACTAGCTATGACGCCATCAAAAGGAGCTTTTAAAAGAGCCTTTTTAAGATGATCATCTGCGTTTAAAATGGCGATCTCAGCTGCTTGCACCCTAAGAGCTGCCTCGTCAAATTTATACTTTACCTCATCAAATTCTTGCTTCGAAGTGACGTCTTTTACTTGACTAAATTTATTAAAGGTGCTTTTAGCAAATTCTTTGGCATTTTTGGCAAGCGCTAGGTCGTTTTTTGCCTTTTTTAGAGCGATCTCAAGGCTCGTTTGATCAAGGCTAGCTAGCACGTCACCTTTTTTAACGTGACTTGAGACATCTACAAAAATTTTATCCACCTTGCCGCTGCTCTCAAATGCAAGCTTTGAGCTTTGCTTGGCATAGACTTCAAAATCAGCAAAAATCTCTTCCCCTGCAAATGAAAAAATGCAAAATATCATTAAAATTATCAGCTTTTTCAATCCCTAATCCTCTCTAAAATGCTCTCCCCGCTTTCAAAAAAATACTCCGCTTTTTTGATCTCCAGCTCATCTTTTGCCCCTTCAAAAAGGCTAATGGCGTCAAATTTTTGTGAGAGCGCCTCAAGCAGATCACTATATCCTAAAAGCCCAGAGTTATACTTCTCGTAGCTTGCCCTAAGTGCTAGATCACTCGCCTTTACATACTCATTTAGCGAGGCGATCTTTGAGCTAAGAGTTGCGATCTCGTTTTGTAAATTTTTAAGTTTTGTCTCGTTTTCACGCTTTTTATACTCTAAATTTAGCCTCGCTTCATCAAGCGCGATCTTGCTAGCTTGGCTCATCTTACTAGTGGCAAAAAAGTCAAAAATTTTCCACCTAAAGCTAACTCCAAATTTATTGCCGTGCGTATCTTCTTTTAGATATTTATCAAGATATGGGCGATACGCACTATACTTGCCAAGGTCGATGGCGTAGTTGTTTTTGTAAAATCCATAGGTGTCATAGAGCATGATTTGGGGTAAAAAGCCAGCTCTTGTCTCGCTAAGCTTAGCTTCGCTTATAAAAATATCTTGATTTAGCCTGTCAAGCTCGGCGTTTTTTGAAGCTAAATTTGAGCCAATCTCAGCCATTTTTGCCCCACTAAGTGGCGAAATTTGCTCGCCTGTTAGCAAATTTATCTCATTTAAAATTTGCTCCATTTTGTTTTTATACTCAAGCTGCGTGCTATTTGCCAAGTGATATTTTGCCCGCACATTTTCTAGCTCGTCTTTTGGGGCAAGTCCTGCTTTATTTGCCTTTTCAAGCTTGTCTAAAACGCCTTTTAAGAAATTTGCCTGAGCGTTTTTGGCAGCTATTATATTTTCAAGCGCGCAGGCATTAAAGTATAAATTTACAGCCTTAAATGCAAGGTAGTTTTTAGCTTCATCACTTGCGATGGCGGCTTTATTTTTTAAAAGCTGGTTCATCTTTAACCTAGCCTCTCTCGCCCCGCCGTCGTATAGTAGAAAATCAATCCTAGCTAGCACTCCAGCTGACTCTTTAGCGACTATGCTTGGAAAGGTGCTTGCGTTTTTGCCATATGAGCCCTCTAAACTAAGACTTGGCAGATAAGCACTTGTGGTGGCCTCGCTATTTAAATTTGCTCTTTTTAGCTCAAGCTCTTTGATCTTTGAAATTTCGTTTTGAGTGGCCTTATTCGCTATCTCGCTCAAATTTGATCCTAGTAGCGCCAAAGGCAAAAGTGCTAATAAAATTTTTTTCATCAGTGAAAGCTTTTTACTAAATTTCCTATTAGCAAATTCCAGCCGTCTACTAGCACGAAGATGAGTAGCTTAAATGGCAACGAGATCATGACAGGAGGCAACATCATCATACCCATAGCCATCAAAACGGAGCTTACGACCATATCGATGACCAAAAACGGCAGATAGAGCAAAAATGCTATCTCAAAAGATGTCTTTAGCTCGCTTATCATAAATGCTGACATTGCGATGCTTAGCGGGATCTCCTCGATATTTGCTGGATTTTGCAAATTTCTTATCCTAAAAAATAACGCAAGATCTTTTTCTCTAGTGTTTTTCACCATAAATTCTTTAAAGGGCTTTAAGCTCTTATCAAGCATCTCCTCATAGCCTATCTGCTCGGCTATATAAGGCTTTATGCCCTCATCGTAGCTTCTTTGACCAACTGGCTCCATGATGAAAAATGTAAGCACCATCGCAAGCGAGATAAGCACCGTTGAAGGCGGCACTTGTTGCGTGCCCATCGCTTGACGCAAAAATGAAAATACAATGACAAGGCGCAAAAAGCTAGTCATCATAAAGATGAGTGAAGGAGCGAGTGCTAGTGCGGTGAGGATTAGTAAAACATTTAGTGAATTTACAAGCTGCTCGGCATTTTGCGGTGAATTTAGGCTTAAATTTATAGTTGGTAGCGCAGGATCAGCGCCAAAAACTACACAAAACAAAACCGCTAAACTAAGCAGTGCTTTCACGACTAATTCCTCGTATCAAGGATACTTTTCTTAGTAGCCTCTTTATTTTTTGGCTCGAGCGAGACGAAGTGAATTTCTACTCTATTGTTTTTAGCTCTGCCCTCCTCTGTGCTGTTGCTAGCGATCGGATCAAAAGAGGCTCTGCCAGAAGTGATAAGCCTCTCTTGTGGCACGCCATCGCTAACTAGCTCTTCAAGCACACTTAGCGCCCTTGCGGTAGAGAGCTGCCAGTTGTTTTTGTATATAGAGTCTTTGCTTGGATTTGTATTATCAGTGTATCCGATGATATCTGTTTTTACCTCATTTGGCATTTTGGCTATGATCATGCCTATTCGCTTTAAAAAGAGCTTCGCATCCTCGCCAGAAATTTCAGCGCTATCTTTGTCAAAAAGCATCGCAGCTGGAAGCCTAACGATAAAGCCATCCTCGCTCTCCTCCATCGTGATCTCAGGTGCCCCACTAGCCGTTAGTAGCTCATTTATCTTTTTAACAGTCGAAGTGACCTCGTTTTGAGCGCCTTTTTGAGCTTTTGGCTTTGGAGTGCGTCTGCTTTCAGGATCTGTCTCTTTTTCTACCTGACTATCTGGTCTTGCGCCACCCTCTAGCACGCTTAGCGCACCAGCTAGTGAGCCAACAGCAGCCTCCATCTTTTTAGCATCCATCGTCGCCATAGAAAGGAGCAAAACGAAAAAGCAAAGCAGGAGCGACATAAGGTCACCAAAGGCAGCTAGCCACTCAGGCATACACTTTGGGCACTCTTCTGGTTTTATTAATTTACCCATTATTCAAACTGACTTTTTCTATCTTTTGGAGGTAAAAATGCTAAAAGCTTAGCCTCAAGTGTTCTTGGGTTATCCCCTGCTTGTATCGCCATGATACCCTCTAAAATGACTTGCTTCTCAAGCGCCTCATCAGCATCGCGGATCGAGAGGATATTTGCAACAGGTGAGCCGATGATATTACCTATCATCGCACCATAAAGTGTCGTAAGCAAAGCAACCGCCATAGATGGACCGATCGCACTAGGGTCTGACATGTTAAGAAGCATCGCAACAAGACCGATCAGCGTACCGATCATACCCATCGCACCAGCAAAACCGCCAACTTGCTCGAAAATTTTGATGTTATTTGCATGCCTTGTGCTAGTCTGATCGATATCGATCTCTAAAAGCGCTCTGATCGCATCTGGCTCATTGCCATCGACCGCCATTGAAAGACCTTTTTTTAAAAACTGATTTGTCTCATTATTTACTTCGCTCTCAAGTGCCAAGATGCCATCTCGCCTAGCTTTGGTTGAGTAATCAACTACTTTTTTTATAGTCTCAGGTAAATTTACAACGACTGATGGCTTAACAGCGACACCATAAAATTTACCGATACCTTTAAGCGTCTCCATCTTGAAGCCAACCATCATAACGCCGATAGTACCACCAAAAACGATCATCACAGAAGGGATATCGATGTATGGTCCTATACCAACGCCTATCGCCATTGATCCAAACAAAAGCACCAGGGTCAAAACCCAGCCGACGACGGTTCCTAAATCCATTTAAACTCGCTTTATTTATAAATTCTTAAGAATTGCTATTTTATTAGCTTTTTGTTGAAACAATCGTTAAATTAAAAAAAATGTTTGCCATTTTTTGCTACAATCTGCGAAATTTTTAACGTTAAAAGGCTTAAAAATGAACAATAATACTTCAATCATAATCCTAGCTGCTGGTCTTGGCACCAGGATGAAATCAAAACACCCAAAAGTCCTATTTGAGCTATGCGGCGAGCCAATGATCATTCACATCTTAAAGCAAGCTTATGCTATCACAAATGACGTTAGTGTCGTGCTTCACTACGAAAAAGAGTTAATTAGCAAAAAGATAAAAGAAATTTTCCCTCAAACTAAAATTTTCGAGCAAGATCTAGCAAATTTCCCAGGCACTGCTGGCGCGATAAAAGGCGTAAATTTAAACGGTGAAAAGGTGCTTGTCACTTGCGGCGACATGCCACTTGTTAGATCAACTGACCTTATGCGTCTAGCAAATGCCGAAGCAGACGTGGTTATGAGCTCATTTGAAGCGGCAAATCCTTTTGGCTACGGCAGAGTCATCATAAAAAACGGCAAAGTCGAGGCCATCGTCGAGCAAAAAGATGCGAGCGAAGCACAACTTGCGATAAAAAGCGTAAATGCTGGCTGCTACTGCTTTAAACGCGAGGCGCTAGAGCAAATTTTACCGCTCATAAGCAACCAAAACGCACAAAAAGAGTACTACCTAACTGACGCCATCAAAATAGCAAATGAAAAGGGCTTAAAGTGCGTCGCAGTAAATGTAAATGAGCAAAATTTCATGGGTATAAATGATAAATTTCAGCTAAGCATCGCCGAAAAAATCATGCAAGATGAGATCAAGCAAAATTTGATGAAAGCTGGCGTTTTGATGCGCATGCCTGAGAGCATTTTCATAGATAGCAGGGCTAAATTTGAAGGCGAGTGCGTGCTAGAAGAAAACGTAAGCATCCTTGGCGAGTGCGTCATCACTGAGAGCATCATCAAAAGCTCTTCGGTGATAGAAAGCAGCGTCATCAAAAACTCAGACATCGGCCCACTAGCTCATATAAGGCCAAATTCTGAAATTTCTGACACACACATAGGGAATTTCGTCGAGGTTAAAAAAGGCGTTCTTAGCGGCGTAAAAGCTGGACATTTGAGCTATCTTGGCGACTGCGAGATAGAAAGTGGCACAAATATCGGTTGTGGCACGATCACATGCAACTACGACGGCAAGGCTAAATACAAAACCAAAATCGGCAAAAACGTCTTTGTTGGCTCAGATACACAGCTAGTCGCCCCTGTAAATATCGCTGATAACGTCATCATCGCAGCTGGCAGCACCATCACAAAAGACGTTGAGAGCGGCGCTCTAGCTATCAGCAGAGGTCGTCAAGAGAACAAAAGTGGCTTTTTTGAGAAATTCTTTGGCAAAGACGATGTTAAAAAATAAGAAAATTTTACTTGCCGTTTGCGGCAGTATCGCCTTTTATAAAGCTTACGAAATTTTATCGCTGCTTAAAAAGCAAGGCGCTGATGTTTATGTAGCTTTAAGCGACGGAGCGCTTGAATTTTGCAGTGTAAGCGGCTTTGAGGCGCTAAGTGAGCATAAAATTTTAAGCTCACAAACGCAAAACTGGCAAGACGGCGTAAATCACATAGCCTACTCTAAAATGGATCTAGTCCTCATCGCACCTGCCTCGGTAAATACGATAAATAAGCTAACAGTTGGTATCTGCGATAATGTCTTTATGCAAACGCTAATCGCCGCCTCGCACGTGCCTTTAGTCGTTGCCCCAGCTGCAAATAACAATATGATCGAGCACTTCGCGACGCAAAATTCGCTTGAAATTTTAAAGAAAAACGGCGCTTTGGTGGTTGAACCAGTGCTTAAAACTCTAGCTTGCGGCGACGTTGGCAAGGGTGCTTTAGCAAGTCCTGAAGCGATAGTAGAAGCTGCCATTAAAAGGCTTAGCAAGCCACTTTTTGCTGGCAAAAAAGTGGTGATCACAGGCGGCGCGACAACTGAAAAGATAGATGATGTTAGAGCTATTACAAATTTCTCAAGCGGCAAGATGGCAAGAGCCTTGGCTAGAGCCTTTTACTACGCAGGTGCGGAGGTAAAACTGCTTGCTAGCTTTGAAACCACAAACGAGCCGTTTCTTTGCCTTAAATTTAGCTCAAGTAGCGATCTTTTAGAGCTTTGCAAGAGTGAGTGCGAGGAGGCAAATTTACTTGTAATGTGCGCTGCGGTGAGTGATTTTGTACCGACAAAGGCTCATGGCAAGATAAAAAAAGAGGACGTTAAAGAGAGCTTAAATTTAGACCTAAAGAGAAATGTCGATATTTTGCAAAGCTTAAAAGAATTTAAATGTAAAAAGATCGGCTTTAAGCTTGAAATTTCAAACGAAAGTGCTCCTAAAAGCGCTAGATCGATACTAGAGAAAAAAGGGCTTGATGCAGTTTGTCTAAATATTTTAGGCGAAAAAAATGGCTTTGCAAGCGAGCAAAACGAGGTAAATTTCATTACAAAAAATAGTGAGATTTTATTGCCACTTGCCTCAAAAGACGAGATCGCAGGGCGTATCGTGGAGCTAGCGGCAAATTTATGATAGAACAAATCTCACGCGTCCAAAAGATAGCAAACAACAGCCAAGCTCCGCTAGTAGCGATAAATTCGTCCTTGCCACTTAGCATTTTGGTGAGCCAAAAGGTCAGCTTTAACAGATACATCTTAAATTTCGCAAATAGAAATTTAAACACAAAAAGCGTAAAAGAGCTAAATGTGGGCTCTAGATACTGGGGCGAGGTGCATAGTCAGGGCGAAAACATCGTCATAAAAAATTTATACGAAAAACCAAAAATTTTAGATGAGGACGTTTTGGCTGACGGGCTAAATTTGATAGAAAATTTGGTAAAAAACGAGAATTTATCGTGGCTTTACAGCTATTTATTTAAAAACTTAAGCGAAGTTAAAACAAAAGATGAGATGAGAGTGCTAGCAAAAATGCTCTTTGCTCTGCAAGAAAATGTCGTGCATATACCATTTGCATATAGCGGCACAAACGGTATTTTCCAGCTTAAAAAAGAGGCAAGTGAGATGAGAGTTTTTCTTGTTTTTTCAAATTTTGCGCCGCTTATTTTTAAATTTAAAGATGAAATTTTGTGTGAGATCACAACTCCATTTAGCAACGTCGCAAGCTTGCTAAAAAGCGAATTCAGCGCCGCAGTTATGGTGCAAAACATAAGCGCTCTTTGGAGCAAAAAAGAGCAGATAATTGACTTTAAAGGCTAGATATTGAACAAACTTAACCACCTCGCTATCATCATGGACGGCAACGGACGCTGGGCGAAAAAGCGTGGATTTTTGCGGACAAATGGGCACGAGGCTGGAGCAAATGTGGTGAGCGATATGTGCGAATTTTGCATCGATAATGGGGTGAAAATTTTAAGCCTTTACGCATTTAGCACCGAAAACTGGAAAAGACCGCAAAAAGAGGTTGATTTTTTGATGAATTTGCTTAAAAAATTTCTTCTTTTAAAGCGTAATGATTTTATAAAAAATGGGATCAAATTTAACACGATCGGCGATATCTCGCCATTTAGTGACGAGCTAAAAAATGAGATAGAGATCACTAAAAGTGCGACAAGGGAAAATACAAATTTACTTTTAAATTTAGCGATAAACTACGGCTCAAAAGATGAGATCATAAGAGCTGTAAAAAAACTAAATTTAAAAGGCTGCGAGATAGATGAAGCGAGCCTAAATGCGGCACTTGACGAGAGTGAGCCAGTGGATCTTCTCATTAGAACTGGTGGCGAGAGCAGGCTTTCAAATTTCATGCTCTGGCAGGCAAGCTACGCGGAGCTATTTTTCACGCCGACACTTTGGCCAGATTTTGGCAAGGATGAGCTTGCAAGCATCGTGGCTAAATTTAAAGATATAGAGCGAAGATTTGGCGGGGTTTAGTTAGATAATGGATATTTTGGTTTTATTTTTTGCTGTTTTTGCTTTTGTTTTTGGCATCTGCGTAGGCTCATTTTCAAATGTGCTAATCTACCGTTTGCCTCGAAATGAAAGCATAAATTTCCCAGCCTCACACTGCCCAAAATGCTCTCACAAGCTAAATTTTTATCACAATATCCCGCTTTTTTCGTGGCTATTTTTAGGCGGAAAATGCGCCTTTTGCAAGCAAAAAATAAGCCTTGTCTATCCGCTAGTTGAGCTAGCCTCTGGATTGTTTTTTATGATCTGCTTTTTTAAAGAGTGCGGCGAAATTTTAAGCGTAGAAACCTTGCTTTATGCGCTATTTTTAGGGCTTTGCTTTATCATGCTACTAGCCCTTAGCGTCATAGATATAAGGTATAAAGCCGTGCCAGATCCACTCCTTTTTGCAGCGCTATTTTTTGCATTTGCCTATGCCTTGCTGCTTTTTATCTTTAAAGGAAATTTTGCTCAAATTTTAAATTTACTCCTTTTTGGATTTATATTTTGGGCACTTAGATTTGTCGTGAGCTATGCGATGAAAAAAGAAGCCATGGGTAGCGCTGACATATTTATCGCAGCGATAATCGGAGCCATTTTACCAGCTAAATTTGCCCTTGTGGCGATCTATCTGGCCGCACTTCTTACGCTTCCAGTCTATGCGCTCGTTCGCAAAAAGGGCTACGAGCTAGCCTTTGTGCCGTTTTTAAGCCTGGGGCTGCTTGTCACCTACGCTTTTGACGGGCAAATTTTAGAAATTTTAAGGTTCATTTATGAGTAGAGTAAATAAATATCTTTTGTTTAACTTTTTAGGCACGTTTGCATCGCTTTTTAGTACGCTTTTTTTGATCATGTCGATCGTCTTTTTCATCCAGATCGCGCGTATCACTTCATACATCGAGATCAGCTTTGGCGAGCTTTTTAAACTCTACTCATTTATGCTCCCACGCGTGCTGCTCTTTGTCGTGCCTATCGCGTTTTTCGTCTCACTTGCGATGACGCTCTTTAGACTATCAAAAGAAAATGAAAGCATCGTTATCTTCACACTTGGTGGCTCGCCAAATAAGATCGCAAGATTTTTCCTTGCATTTTCAGCCCTTTTAAGCGCTGCCTTGCTGATAGTTGCCATCGTCATGATACCAATAGCCGCCCAGCTTAATGCAAATTTCATCGACTACAAAAAGACGGTTGCTAAGCTAAATTTAAAGCCAACCCAGTTTGGACAAAAATTCTCCGACTGGATGGTCTATGTGGGCAGCGAAAGCGAAGACAAAAATGGCACAACCTACAAAGATATCGTGATGTTTAACCCCTTTGTCAAAGACTCACAGCGCCTAATAACCGCCAAAAACGCAAAGATCATAAACGTGGGTCAAAGCGTAGAACTCTCTTTAAACGAGGGCAAAATGTATGATATCAGAGATGAAATTTATCACCAAAGCAATTTCAAATCAATGAAGATAAGAACCGCCCAAAGCGAGGAGATAAGCGACGTTGGCAGCATCAAAGAGTACTGGATGGATGCAGCTAGCAGCGATAAACGCAGAAAAGACCTTAGCACCTACGTCCTAGTGGCCCTCTTCCCGCTTGCAAGCACGCTCTTTGCGATCAGCCTTGGCATCGTTACGTATAGATACGAAAAGGGTATGGTCTATGTTGGCACTTTTGGCGTTTTATTTGGCTATTTTACGCTCATAATGCTCTTTTCATCAAAGCCGTCCCTTGCGATACCGCTCATATTTTTCGTATTTTTACTAGCTGGCGTCTTGCTTTATCAAGCTAAGATCACACGAAGATACTGATGAAAATCCAGCTAATCTACAGCTACGATGGCTCGAAATTTCAAGGCTCACAGACCCAGCCGCATGAAAATGGCGTAGAGGATGAATTAGAGCGCGCCCTAGCTCACGTTGGCATTTTTGAAAGAGTGATCTCTAGCTCGCGCACCGATAAAAGTGTGCATGCAAACAACCAAAGCTCAAGCGTCGTTTGCGGCGATCACTTTAAAGATTTAAAGCGATTGCAAGATCTTATAAACCGCCACGCACATCCAAGCATTCATATAAAACGCATAAATTTGGTGGATGATAGCTTTCAAGCAAGATATGACGCGGTCGCAAGGTCTTATAGATATGTGATAGATCACGGTAAATTTGATGTTTTTAGTTCAAACTACAAGGTGTTTTTACCTAAATTTGATATCAAAAAAGCAAATGAAATTTTGCGTAATTTTATTGGCGAGCATGATTTTAGCGCATATATGAAAACTGGAAGCGACACAAAAAGCCCAGTGCGAGAAATTTATAAAGCATTTTGCTACGCATACAAAGAGCAAACTATCATCGTTTTTAAAGCAAATGGCTTTTTGCGTGGTCAGGTGCGCCTCATGGTTGCAAATTTGTTAAAAGCGCTAAAGCAAAAAGACGGCAGTGAGCTCATAAAAGCTTCGCTAAATGGACGTCCTGCTATAACTCGCATACCAGCACCTGCTGAAGGGCTATATCTAAATAGGGTTTTTTATAAATTTAACTAATCTAAAAAGTGGTCTAAAATAAAATGTGGGAGAAAAAGGATGGTGCGCCCGAGAGAATTCGAATCTCTGACCTTTTGAACCGCAATCAAATGCTCTATCCAGCTGAGCTACGAGCGCACATGAAAAATTAAGTTGTGATATTAACCAAACTTTCCTTAAAAAGAGATTGTATTCATTTTAAATTTATAACCTTTTTAGTAAAATCCTTTGAGTAAAAGGAGCAAAAATGAACGATTTTTTCGATAGTCTAAAAGAGATCAAAAAAGAGCTTACAAAAGAGCAAGGCGCGGCGAAAAAGCCCCAAAAAGAGGCCATTTCTCACACAAAAGAAGAAGCGATCTTACATAAAGAACAAAAGCTAAGAGATGAGTTTTTGACATATACAAAAGATAGCAATATCAGGAAAATTTAACTTTGGAACGCTAGTTGCTATAAATGGGGATATTTTAAATGGAGAAACCCATGAATATAACCCAAACTTTAGAATCATTAAGCATTTTAACCGATAGCGACGCTCTTTTTTGTGAGCTTCGCGCACTGATAAGTAAAAATTTCACAAAAACCCTAGCAAACAAAGACAAGATTATCTCTTTTTACGAAGAGAGCGAGATCCCGCAACGAAAATGCTTCTTAAAATTTATAAAAAAACTCTACGAAAAACAGGGCAACGAGCTTGACGTGACCTTTGCAAAATACAAAACCATAAAACTATCTTTAGTGCAAAGAAACGCCCTAACAAATATCTATAACATTGACATTGAGTTTTTATATGGCGAGATGATCTTTATGCTAAACAATACTCCAAGAGCTTTTGCTAGCTACATTTTGCAAAATTTTAAAGACAATGAGTCTAAATTTGACGAGAAAAATCATAAATTTAGCCTAAAAATAAAAAAAGATAGCGATTTTGACTTGATAGAAGAGATCATTTCAAGACGCAAGCATCTAAAATTTATAGTAAATTTTAACTACAATGAAGTCAAATTTAAAGAGTTCAAAAGAAATTACAAGATCCAAAACTCAGCCAAATTCAAAAGTCGCTTTAGCGCTTTGGCAAATTTGTTAGAAGAAAATTTTGAAATTTTAGGCTGCTCAAATAGCGATAGCTTCGAAACCGTAAGAGACAGCTACCTAGCCCTTGCTAAAATTTATCACCCAGATAGGCACTCAAGCAAGAACGAAAGCATCAAAAGCGAATATAACGCTAAATTTAAAAAGATCCAAACAGCTTATGAAGCACTAAAACCGTTCTTTAAAAACCAAGAGAATTTTATAAAAGTTGGCTAGATAAGACAACACTTAATATAAATTTAATCGGCGGTTTTTGCACATCTGAAGTTTTGTATTTATAAAGGGCTGAGACCTCATGAGCAGCATTTACACGCATGTAGATATCACCTGTGCCTGTGCAAGAGACTGC
>JAHAKV010000004.1:0-164131 GCA_018371455.1 Campylobacter concisus
AGTTGATTTAGAGCTGGGTTATTAGTATCTGCTTCTAAGCTTGCTTCATAGTTGCCATCTTTTATCTCATTTACAAAGGTGTTGGCTTTTTGGATGAAGGTGTTCTCTTTTTCTTTAGCTGTTTGTATCTTTTGGATGTTTTCGTTTATAAGAGAAGACATAACACCAAATTCATCTTTAGAAACGATATTTGACTTAACTGGCTCTTTGATCTCGTAGTTTAGAAATTTAAAAAACGAAATAAGCGAATCAGATATCTTTGAGAGCGGCTTAAGCGATCTGCTAACGATAAATATAAGAAGCGCTACGATGACTACTATAAATATAACTGAAGAGATGACTTGTGAGACAAGCGTTTTACTAAGGCTTGCGTCATAATCGCTCCAAGAGTTTGCAGAGCATACAAGCCAGTTTGCTTGATCGTAAAGCTCGCAAGCAAGAAGTCTCTCTGTGCCTCTAAGATTGTAAGTAAATGTTTTATCTCCATTTTTCTTATACTCGTTTGAGTAGTCGTCAATTATCTTCATAGCTTCACTAGCATCAGATAAAACAAGATCCTTATGAACAAAATGAATTATCTTTTTATGCTCAAGATCCATCAAAGCTATTGCGCTACTTGGAGTTGGTTTTATCTTATTAAGCCCATTATCAAGCTTATCTATACCCATATCCACGCCAAAGACACCAACAACCTTACCACCAACGACTATCTTTTTAGCAATAGTTAAATTTAAGCCGCCAGCTGAGCTTGTGTATGGAGCTGAAAAGATGATGCCCTCTTTTGCAACAGCGTCCTTGTACCAGCCCTTAACCCTTGCATCATAGTTTTTTCTCTGATCAAAAACCATAAATTTACGATCTTTGCCATCAAGCACAGCGTTATAAACAGCACCATCAGCCGCATAACCGAAGTAAAACTCAGAAAAATCAGTAACCTGCGCTGCATCCATTAGCACTTTTTCTAAAGCCTCTTTGTCATCCAAAATTTGTGGATGCGCCTCGATGTAACTAGCAAAATTTTGAACGGCTGCAAGCTTATCTTCAAAAAATGCATTCATATAAAACTGCAAAACTTTTGAAGATGAAGTCTTAGACTCCTTTGCTAGATCATAAATCCTCTCCTTGGTATTTGTGTAATTCACCGTTGAAAACACGCCAAGTGAGACAACTAAAAGCACTACGATGATGAGTGCTATCTTGTTTGCTGCTTTTTTCATAAACAAAATCCCTTTGTGTAAAATTTTATCTTTATATCGGCAAAAAATTTTTATGGTTAATAGCTATTTACAATTATTTAGGTGTGAAATTTCAAGTCAAATTTCACATAAATTTTAGTTTCTAGCATCTGCTAAAACAAGCGCAAAAAGCACATCAACGCCTGCTTTTTGAAGTGTATCTCTAGCTTCTAGTATCGTTGTGCCAGTGGTTACGATGTCATCGACTAAGATAACTGGCGCCGTGATCTTTTTTAAAATTTTAAAATTTCTTGGATTGTTTTGTCTAAATTTAAGATCCTTGCCGCTGTAGCTGACACTGCTTGTCGCATGCAAGGTGTGAAAGATGGGTTTAAGGTTTTTAGAACGAAGTTCATTTGCCAAAATAGCCGTGTGCGAGTAGCCATGATGCACTCTATCATCTATCGGTAGGGCATAAATTTGCTCTGGGAAGCTAAAGCTTTTAGCAAATTTCTTAAATGCAAATTTGGCTAAATTTTTATAGATAAAAAGTCCGTGCATTTGGTGCTTTGAGTGGATGAGCTCTTTGATCTCAGAGTAGCCGTAGAAGCTATAAATTTTAAAGCCCTCTAGCTCTCTTACCAAAGGGCTTGGCTCGCTTAAAATTTGCGAGCAGGTTTTACAAAATGTCTTTAGCGTAAAGCTCTTGCAAAACGCACAAAACATCAGCTATTTAAGATAGCGATAGCAGAGCGTTTAACGGCGTCATTTATGATGTCTGTTAAGAATGGCTTAAACGCTCCGCCAGTGCGAACTAGCTCAAATTTGGTTTGATTGTTTGAGATATTTTTGATGATGCTTTGATCGCCTTTTTGGATTTTAAGAGTGATCTTTATCTTGCCCTTTGTGTTGTCGCTGCCATATCCGCTCATATTTGCTTCAAATTCGTTTATGAAAACTTCAACCACGATGCCACCCATGCCATTTACATTTGCGCCACGTGCCGCAAGCTCTCTTTTAAGGGAGTCGCTAAAATAAGTCGCAAGATCGTTTTGAAGCACGACATACTCTTTTACAGTGCCTCTGCCATCGGTTATAGTTGCAATAGTACTTTTATTTTTGCGACTATCATGCACCGCGCTTATATAGACCTCAAGACCGTTAGCTTGCTGACTTGCAGCAGTTTTGTAAGGATCAAAGGCAACTACTGTCTGAGTAGGCGCACAACCGCTCAAAAATAGGACAAAAAGTCCAAAGATAGCTAGAAATTTAAATTTACTCATATTTTTCCTTTCAAAGTTTAGTGATCTCATCAGCTACTTTTATGGCAGCTTGCTTGACTAAAAGCGCGATAAAAAAGTCAAACTGACCGCTTCTTGACGCCTCAAGCTCCTCCACGTGGTGTCTAGTCGAGATAGGAATTCGTTTTTTGAAATTTATATCTGAAAGCATAAGCTCGCCATATAGATGTCCGTTTAAAATTTCAGAGCTTCTAGAGTAAGTGCCTCTAAGCTCGTCAAATCTAAAATCAAGCCTATATGTATAAGGCGATGTTTGCGTATCCACGACAACGATGCCACGCGAGTTTAGCTCACGTTTTAAAAACATATAAAAGAGCACTTCAAGGCGTGGATTTGAGTTAAAGACTACGCCGCTACCATCTTCTCTTGTATAGTAAATCGACCTTGCGCTGCTTCTAGCATCCACGATCCTATGAAAATATACCTTCTTTAGTCCGACATTTATGTCGATCATATTTTTTTCTAAGCAGCAGTTTATCGCCACGTCGCTTCTATATTTGACGCCATTTATAAAGACGCCATCGCCCCTGCCCCTGCAAGCACTACAGTCAGCTGGGATCCTCATAACCTCTTCAAAATAGGTCTTATCTTCGCTACTTATGCTTGCACTTTGCACGCCGTCTATGCCCTCGCACGATAGACAAAGGCTAGCTTTTGCCACGCAGCCAGTTAGAAAGACGGCTGCAAAAACTGCTAATAATGTCGCTCTTAGCATTTCACTTCCTTTTGCTCTTTTTGTTTTTTGCGGAGATTTTTCACGCTCTCGCCTGCGATACCGTAGTTGTTCGTATCGATCTCATCTATAATGACAACGGTATTTTGAGCGCTTCTACCTAAAATTTCGCTTATTAGCTTTGTAACTCCGCTTATCATCTTCTCTTTTTGCTCCACACTTGGGCTATCACCCTCTTTTGTCACGCAAATTTTCACAAATGGCATAGCACTCCTTTTTGTAAATTTAGCACTTAAATTTTAATCAAAATTTTTCAACCAAAACAATCCGCAAGCGGATCTACCGCCAGATTTATATAAGGCGAGATATTTTGTGATGATTTTGAAAGCTGTGACGTGAAATTTTGGTGCGGATAGAACATATAGTTCATCAAGCCAAAATTTCACTAACTCTTTCAAAAGGACACAAAAGATAAGCCGCTAGTCTATTTTTAGGACCGATAAAAACGCCTCCTGCGGCAAATTCACCTTTCCTATCGCCTTCATACGCTTCTTACCCTCTTTTTGCTTTTCAAGCAACTTTCTCTTACGAGTGATATCGCCGCCGTAGCACTTGGCTGTGACGTTTTTACCCATTGATTTTACGGTTTCACGGGCGATTATTTTATTACCGATGCTCGCTTGTATCGCCACTTCAAAGAGCTGGCGCGGCACGATCTCTTTCATCGCCTTTACAAAGTCCCTGCCTTTTGTCTGCGCCTTACTCTCAGGCACGATGATAGAGAGCGCATCGACCGTCTCACCGGCCACTTTGACATCAAGCTTCACTAGGTCGCCCACGCGGTAATCGCTTGGCTCATAGTCAAAGCTCGCGTAGCCTTTGGTGCTTGACTTTAGCTTGTCATAAAAGTCCATCACGATCTCATTCATCGGTATGTCATACTCGAGTAAAACGCGGTCAGTCGTGATGTAGTCCATTTTCGTTTGGATGCCGCGGCGGTTGTTTAAAAGCGTGATGATGTTGCCTAAAAACTCGCTTGGCGTGATGATAGTGGCCTTCACGTATGGCTCAAGGATCGAGTCTATTTTATTTACAGGCGGTAGCTGGCTTGGATTTTGAATTTTTAAATTTACCCCGTCGGTTTGCAGCACTTCGTAAGTCACGGTCGGCGCTGTAGCGATGAGATCTAGGTCAAACTCACGCTCCAGCCTCTCTTTAACGACCTCCATATGAAGAAGACCTAAAAAGCCAACCCTAAAGCCAAATCCAAGTGCCACCGAGGTCTCTGGCTCGTAGCTAATAGAGCTGTCATTTAGCTTGAGTTTATCCAGCGCGTCACGCAGATCTTCAAATTTATCAGTTTCAATAGGATAAAGCCCAGCAAATACAAATGGCTTAGCCCGCTCAAAGCCACCAACTGGCTCTTTTAGCGGGTTTCTAGCCTGCGTCACCGTATCGCCCACCTGTACGTCGCTAACGTTTTTAAGTCCAAGCACGACTATGCCGACCTCTCCAGCTGCAAGGCTCTTTGTCTTGATGGGTGCTATAGGATTTGGATACATGAGGTCAAGCACGATGTGTTTTTTACCTGTGCCCATGACTAAAATTTCGTCATTTTTTGAGATAGTGCCGTCGTATACGCGCACAAGAGCAAGCGCACCAAGGTAGTTGTCAAACCAACTATCGTAAATGAGCGCCTTTGTAGGCTTGCTTACGTCGCCATTTGGCGCAGGGATCCTCGTGATGATCGCTTCAAGCAGCTCTTTTATACCAACGCCTGTTTTTGCGCTCACTTCGATCGCTCCTGAGCAGTCAAGTCCGATGATGTGCTCGATCTCGTCTTTTACCCTAGCAGGGTCAGCCGCTGGTAGGTCGATCTTGTTGATGACTGGGATGATCTCTAGGTTGTTTTCAAGCGCGATATAGACGTTTGCGATGGTTTGCGCCTCCACGCCCTGGCTAGCATCCACGACAAGAAGTGCGCCCTCGCAGCTAGCTAGGCTACGGCTCACCTCGTAGCTAAAATCGACGTGTCCTGGGGTATCTATCAAATTTAAAACAAAATTTTGCCCATTTAGTGCGTAGTTTAGGCGGACAGACTGGGCTTTGATCGTGATGCCACGCTCTTTTTCGATATCCATCGTGTCCATGATTTGCGAGCTCATCTCACGGTCGCTAACGGCGCCACACTCCTGAATGAGACGGTCAGCAAGCGTGCTTTTGCCGTGGTCGATATGAGCGATGATGCTAAAGTTTCTAATGTTTTTCATGAAATCCCTAGTTAAATTTTAGGCGATTTTATAAAAAAAATCGTTAAAGTTGAGTAAAAATGAGTTTTGCTAGGTCAGTAAGGTTTAAATTTAAAGCTCAAATTTAGCTCTTAAAATTTTACGCAGATCACAGAGCACAACGCAAAGCGAATATAAAAAATAGGCGTAAGCCACAAGCGGCAAAAAAATAAGAAAACCTGAAGCATAAACTAAAGCACTAAGCATGTATGTCGCAGTTGCAAGCACTGGCACATGATAAGTCCAAAGCTCTGGTTGTTCAAAAGGGGTGTCTATGGCGTTAAAATATAGAGCAAAATTTAACGCCAACAACAAAATAAATATATAATCCTTTTTCATACAAAATAGAGCGCAGATCAAGGCTACTACGAAATTTACTGCGATAAGAGAAACTATGATACCGCCCATAAAAGTGCAAAGCAAACCCATAGCCAAGACTACTAGATATTCATTTTTTATGCGCAACATTAAATTTAAGCCTTTTGTGTCAAATTTTAGTGATGATGCCCAAAGTGCTCGTCTTTATGCTCGCTTTTTAGCTCGCAGATGAGACCAGCTTTGTGTCCAAGGCTCTCACTCTCAAACTGAAGCGTGACGTGACCGATGCCTACGTGAGAAAGCTCGTGCTCGATGCGCTTTATCATCTTTGAAATTTCAGCCACGCTTAGCGTATCATCTACCACCACGTGGGCTATGAGCGCATTTGTGCCAGCATTTATCGCCCAGATATGCAGGTCATGCACGATTTTAACGCCATTTACGCCCTTTATAACGCCTAAAATTTCACCCATATCAAGCTTAAGCGGCACGGCTTCGATCAGGATATTAAAGCTATCTTTTAGCAAACTAGCGCCACTTTTTATGATGAGTAGCGAAACAAAGATACTTGCGATGCTATCGGCCTGCGTGAAGTCAAATTTCATCACAAGAAGCGCTGCAACGATGGCACCAACCGAGCCAAGCGTGTCGCCAAGCACGTGCAGATAAGCCCCTTTCATATTTAAATTTTCTTTTGTATCAGCACTTTTATGCATATAAATAGCCACGACTAAATTTACCACAAGGCCCAAAATACTAACAAAAAGCATCGTTTTAGCCTCTATCTCTGGCTCGTTAAAAAGCCTAATGATCGCTTCAACTATGACAAAGATAGCAAGCGCGATAAGAGCGATAGCGTTTATAAAAGCAGCGATGATCTCGACCCTTTTGTAGCCAAAGGTCTTTTGTAAATTTGCCCTTTTTTCTGCGATCTTAAAAGCAACCAGCGACAAAAAGAGAGCCGCGGCGTCTGAGAGCATGTGAAATGCGTCGCTAATAAGCGCAAGCGAGTTTGAAACGAAGCCAAAAATGGCCTCAACTATCATAAATGTGAAAATTAGAAAAAATGAATTTCTAAGAACGCTCTTGTTGTGCATCATTGTCCTTTTTTTGGGTGTCGATCCTCTTACCGATATCTTTTAAATTTGAAAACTCCTCGATGAGCTTTGGCGAGTCGTCAAGACTGATGACGAAATTCCATATATAGGTCATCAAGGAGTAGATGTGGCCGGCATTTGTCTGCTGCGAGCTTAGCACTATTATCGCTACCAAAAAGAGCAGCGAAGCGCTAATGCCGATGATAAAATAGCTCATCGCCTCCCTGTTTAAGATCGCTATACGAAATTTAGAAACGACATCGTAGTGCCTATTTAGCGTGCTTTTGTTAAAAGCACCTATCACCTTTACCTCTTTTTCTAGGCGGTCATTTAAGCGAAGATAAAGGTCGTCATTTTTCTTGATATATCTTGGCAAAAATATAAGAAAAAAGGTCATCACTATAAAGCACGCCACAGCGACCTTTGGCTCGACAAAGATGAGCATAAACGCTGAGCCGATGATTGAAATAACCGATGTAAAAAACATAGGAAAATGCGTCTCAAAGAAATTTACAAACTCTCGCGAGAGCGCTACTCTGGCGATGATGGCGGAGTCGTCTTTGGCATTTTGTTTTTCATTCATGATGACATTTACAGCAAGCTTTGCGTAGATATTTGCAAAAACTTGCGTATCCACGCGGCGCCTAATGGCTCCTACAAGCCACGCTATGAGCACAAAAAGTGCGTAAATAAGGGCATTTAACGTATTGCCTTGCATGATTGCGTTTATCGCAAAGCCCGCAAATATCGGGTATGCTAGAAAAAGTCCGTTCTCTGCTAACACAAAAGCAAAGGTCAAAATGAGCTTTTTATTGTGCTCGGTCGCTATGCCTTTTAGCGTTTTAAAGGCGTTATTTTGCAAATTTACTCCTAAAAATTTTGCGAATTTTAGCTCAAATTTATAAATTTTGAAAATTTTTGTTGTAACTATTAACATTACAACAAAAAATTATTATACTTCGCTCATCAGTTGTAAGAAAAAAGATTACAATACAAAAACAAGGAGAACAAAATGAAAAATTATCAAATTGCAAAGGTCGCAAACGAGCCAAGAGTCGAGCTAAAAGAGGCTTTAAATTTAACTGGCTGTGAAGTATCTATAAACGAGCTTGCGGCAAATGTGAGCGTGCCATTTGTTCATGCACACAAGCAAAACGAGGAGCTTTACATCATCACTGATGGCGATGGCGAGCTCTTCATCGATGGCGAAGTGATAAAAGTAAGCAAAGGCGACGCGGTGCGCATAGATCCAGATGGCAAAAGGTGCTTTAAAGCTGGCAAAAACGGCATCAAAATGATCTGCATCCAGACAAAACGCGGTAGCCTAGAGCAATACACTATGACTGACGGCGTGATAGTTGATGACGTAAAGCCAAGCTGGCTGTAAATTTAAAAAGCAAAATTTAAATAGCAATCTTAGGCACAAACGGCAAAAGCGGTGCAAATTTATCTAAAAATGGCTTCAAAACTCGGCGATCGTTAGAAACAAAGAGTAAAACGACGGCGTAAAAGTCATCTGTAAAAGATATTTTTTAGCCTACAAAAGCTGATCTAACAGGCTTTGATGCGGTTATCAGCGCATTTGCCGTTTGGTCGTTATAAACCTTCTTTTCTCGCAAAAAAGTGGCCGCTCACCTAGTAAATTTACTAGAAGGCACTAGCACAAGGCTCATCGTAGCTCTTGACGCTGGTACGTTATTTGTTGATAGCAACGGCACTATGCTCATGGTACGCCAGACTTCCCAGCAGCATATATGGGCGTGGCAAAGGCTACGACGGAGTCATATTTTGAGCTAAAAGGTAGCACAAATGTGCTTTGGACGTATGTAAGTTCAGCAGGCGACTACGACGCAAATGGCGCTCGCACGGGCAAATACGTGCTTGGCGGGGATGATCTCATACTAAACTCAAAAAATGAGAGCTACATCAGCTACGCAGACCTTGCGCTTGCGATCATTGACGAGCTAAAAAACAAGAAATTTATCCAAAAGCGCTTTACCGCCGTCGGCGAGAGAGCTTGAGTTTATAAATTTGACAGCTAGCGAAGGCTCGTAAGTCAAATTTAGCTGGCTGTCTTTGGCAGAAAATTTAAGTATAATCACGAAAAAATTTAAGGGAGCTTATGCAAGTTGGCATTAAATTTTCAACTGCGATACACGCGCTTTTGTGTGCTAAATTTTTTGAAAATGAGAAGGTTACAAGCGAATTTATAGCTGGCAGCATAAACACAAACCCAGTTATCGTTAGACGTCTGCTTGGCGCTCTAAAGGCTGCAGGGCTCGTAAATGTCGCAGCTGGAGTTGGTGGAGTGAGCCTTGCAAAAGAGCCAAAAGATATAAATTTGCTTGAAATTTTTAACGCAGTAAATGAGAAAGAAAAACTTTTTAAAATTCACTCTGACTCACCAAAAGCCTGCCCAGTTGGCGGTAGGATAGAAGAGCTTTTGAGCGGGCACTTTTTAAAGGCGCAAACTGCTCTAGAAAATGAGCTAAAAAACGTTACTTTGCAAGACTTGTTAGACGAGCTTGCAAGATAAATTTAGGCTAGAGTTTGATCCTTTCTAGCCTAAAATAAATTTACAAACTACTCTTGCATCGCTATCCATTTTTGCGCGATCCTGACGGCATTTGTCGCAGCTCCCACGCGGATCTGATCGGCACTGCACCAAAGATGAAGCACATTTGATCTAAAGTTATCAACCCTGATCCTGCCAACATAAGTCTCGTTTGTATCGCTTGAGATAGTAGGCATCGGATACTCTTTTTTAGCTGGATTATCGACTACGACGACGCTTGGAGCTTTGCTTAAAACCTCTCTTGCCGCATCTGCGCTCACGTCTTTGTCAAAATGGATAGTGATCGCCTCAGAGTGGCTTCTAAGCACCGGCACACGCACGCAAGTAGCGCTCACTTCGATATCTTTGTGAAGAATTTTTTGCGTTTCATTGACCATTTTCATCTCTTCTTTTGTGTAGTCGTTATCCAAAAAGACGTCGATGTGTGGGATCACATTTAGCGCTAGGCGGTGCGCAAAGACCTTTGGCTCGCACTCATCAAGCTTAAATTCAAAAAACTTTTGCATCTGCACAACAAGCTCCTCCATACCCTCTTTGCCAGCGCCACTTGCTGCTTGATAGGTAGAAACATCGACCCTGTTGATGCCAAAAGCGTCATTTAGTGGTTTTAAAATTTGTACCATTTGGATGGTTGAACAGTTTGGATTAGCGATGATGCCGCGGTTTTTCCACATAGCAATGTCACTTGGGTTACACTCGGGCACGACTAGCGGGATATCTTTATCCATTCTAAAATGGCTAGTATTGTCGATAACTACCGCGCCGCTATCAGCTGCAAATTTGGCAAATTTCTCTGAAACTGAGCCGCCTGCACTAAAAAATGCGATATCGATCTCGTGCTCGCTAAAAACTTTCTCGGTTAGCTCTTTTACTTTGTAGTGTTTACCCTTAAATTCGATCTCCATGCCAACGCTCTTTGCACTTGCAAGTGGCAAAAGCTCACCAACTGGGAAATCAACCTCCTCCATAACTCTAAAAAGCTCTTCGCCGACCGCTCCAGTAGCACCAACGACCGCTACGTTAAATTTTCTCATCTGCTCTCCTTGGTTTCTTTTAATTTTCTTAATTTGCATAATTTTACTAGCCAAAAACTTAAATTTTTACCTATTTTTTACTTCTTGCTTGCAAAAATAGATCTTTTGGCAAAATTTCATCACCCTCGCTTAGTATCGCTGCACGCTGCACGACTGAGATGAGCTCTCTTATGTTGCCTGGATAGTCGTAGCTCAAAAGCTCCTCTTTGGCTGCTTTTGAGAAATTTTTAGCCTCAAAGCCATACTCTTTGCAGCATTTGTCCAAAGCATCCTGCGCGATAGGCAAAATTTCATCCTTTCGCTCGCGAAGTGGCGGGATGAAAAGCGGGATCGTGTTTAGGCGGTAGAAAAGATCCTCTCTAAACCTGCCTTCTTTCATCGCAAGCTCTAAATTTGCATTTGTAGCGCAGATGATGCGAACGTCTATCTTTTCGCTCTTTGTAGCGCCAAGTCTTGTTATCTCGCGCTCCTGCAAGGCACGAAGCAATTTTGGCTGTAAATTTATAGGCATCTCGCCGATCTCATCTAAAAATAGCGTTCCGCCATTTGCCAGCTCAAACTGCCCCTTTTTGGTTGTCGCTGCGTCAGTAAAGGCGCCCTTTTCAAAGCCAAAAAGCTCACTTTCTATCAAATTTTCAGGGATGGCAGCCATATTTAAAGCGATAAATGCAGCATCTTTTCTAGGTGAGTTTGCGTGGATAAATTTAGCAAAGACCTCCTTGCCAACGCCACTTTCACCACTAAGCATTATTGAAGCGTCTGTTCTTGCAGCTTTTAGCGCGATATTTAGCGTGGCTTCTAGCGCCTTTGAAGTGGCTAAAAAGCCGTTATTTTCGCTTTTAGTTTCAACTTTTTTTATGCTTTTTGGAGTTTTTTGTTTTAGCGCCTCTACCCTTTTTATCGCCTCATATAGCGTTGAGACGTCAAATGGCTTTGTTAAAAAGTCCTTCACACCGAGCCTAACGCTCTCGATCGCCTTGTTAAGTGTCGCGTTACCAGTCATTATGATGACGTCAAATTTGCCGTTTAATTCTTTAATGAACTCAAGTCCGTCTATCTTTGGCATGTTTATGTCGGTGATGATTAGATCAGTGTCGTCGCTTAGCTTTTTTAGAGCTTCAACTGCGCTCTTGTAACTCTTGATGTTTAGCTCTTCATACTCGCCAAGTGCGATCTCAAGCGACTTTCGCATATTGATGTCATCTTCTACTATGACGATATTCATTTGATCTCTTTTTTATTGAAGTGTGCCGATAATAGCGGATTTTGGCTTAAATTCCACCATAAATCTAACTGGCAAAATTTTCAAATTTGAAGCGTTTGATATCTGTGAATTCTTGACATTTAGCTCATTTTTTATCATCACTTTTTTTAAGGCAAAGCAGTCAAAAATTTCATCTTTGTGTAAATTTAAAAAGCCAAGAGTTGTGGTGTTTTCATCTTTAAAAGCGTCTATCTGACAAAGAAATTTTGGTTTTGGATTGGGCGAGAGAGTCATCGCCTTAGAAAATGAAATTTCTTCAAAGGCAACTATTTGATTTTTCGTATCGACCTTCGCCCAGAAGATAAACTCCTCTAGGCAAAAGGCGAAATTTAAAAGTATCGTTAGTAAGAAAAGACTTCTCGCCACTTATCCTCGTCTATCTTAAGCTCCATATTTACCTTATAAAGCCCGTCTTTGAAATTTTCATTCACGATCCTTGCGTTTTTGACAAGGCCTTGAACCTTTGAAGTGATAGATGAGTCGTTTAGCATCGCATCTCTTACGGTGTCTTCAGCGTTGATCTTTACGCCATAAAGCTTGCCTGCAAGCTGCGAATAAGCATCAGCCATCGCTGCTCTTTTTGCAAGAGTGACTGACTGAGCGTATGAGAGCGAATTTAGCGGAGCTATGCCCTCGCCTGTGGCTCTAAAAGTGGTCTCTCTTGGAGCGCTATCATATATCATCTTCTCTTTTTTCATCACCTCTCTAAGATCGTCTTTATCGACCTTTTGGATGACTACGTTGCGGTTTGATGTGCTAGTTGGCTCGCCCATAAAGCCATTAAATGAGCAACCACCAAAAATAGCGATCATCAAAGCAAAAGATAAAATTTTAACCTTCATAAACAACCTTTTTTATGCTTTTATTTAAAATTTAATAGCAAAATTTATTCCAAAAGCCCCATATCTTCGCTTGGTGCTTCGTCCTCATCTTCGCCATCATCTGCCTTAGGGCATCTTGCGATACTTACAACATCATCGCCATCTACATTTACGACGATAACGCCGCTTGTGTTACGTCCTGCTTTGCGGATGCTTTGCATATCAACTCTTATCATCTTGCCGCTTGATGTTAGAGCCATAAGATCTTGCTCTTCATCAACCATCACAACGCCCACTAGATCGCCTGTTCTACTTGTTAGCTTCATGCAGATGACGCCTTTGCCGCCGCGGTTTGTCAAGCGGTACTCATCAGCGGTTGTGCGCTTACCGATACCTTTTTGAGATATGCTTAAAATTTCTTGATCATTGCTTTCGATGACTGCTGCACCTACGACCTCATCGCCTGGCTCTTTAAATTTGATACCAGTTACGCCGCGTGCAGTTCTTCCCATTTGACGAACTTTGCTGATCTTAAATTTAAGGCACATACCTTTTTTGGTAACGACAAATAGCATTGTCTCATCGCCTGAGTTTGCGTCCTCTTCGGCATTTACATTATCTTCATCGATCTCGTTTTGAAGCTCTTCAACTTCAAGCACCTCTGTCTCAACGCTTAGCTCATTTTCAGGGTCAGTTACTGGCATATCATCGTATGTTTGGGCGATGAGTGCAGTTACTAGCTCGTCGTTCTCATCAAGGCTTATAGCTCTTACGCCAACTGAGCGGATGTTTTTAAACTCGCTTAAATTTGTGCGTTTTACGATGCCATTTTTAGTGAAGAACGCTAGCGATTTACTCTCGTCAAAGTCAGTCGTTGGGATGATCGCTTTGATCTTCTCATCAGGCTGCAACTGGATCAAATTTACAACTGCTTTGCCTTTTGCTGTGCGGCTTCCCTCTGGGATTTTATAGACTTTTAGCCAGTAGAGCTGTCCGCGGTCAGTCACAAACATAAGCGTGTCGTGGGTATTTGAAGTAAAGAAGCTCTCTATAAAATCATCATCGTATGTCGTAACCGCTACTTTGCCCTTGCCGCCGCGTTTTTGCTTCTCATACTGCTTGCTTGGCACACGCTTGATGTAGCCGCGGTGAGTTATGGTTACGACCATATTTTCATTTGGTATGAGATCTTCGATGTCGATATCATCGTAGTCATCAACGATCTCAGTCACTCTTGGTACTTTAAATTTATTTTTGATCTCAAGAAGCTCTTCTTTGATCAAATTTTCAAGCAATGTCTCGCTCTTTAAAATTTCATCAAGTCTTGCGATCTCAGCCATAAGCTCAGCTAGTTCGGCCTCTAGTTTTTCTCTCTCTAGGCCTGTAAGCTTGCTTAGACGCATATCAAGGATAGCGTTTGCTTGAAGCTCTGAGAGGTTAAATTTACTCATCAAGCCTTCTCTAGCAACGGCTGTATCGGCACTATTTCTAATAAGCTCGATCACCTCGTCGATGTTATCAAGTGCGATCTTTAGACCTTCTAAGATGTGGGCTCTTGCGCGCGCTTTTTCAAGCTCAAATATCGTTCTTCTAATGATGACTGTTTTTCTGTGATTTAAAAATAGCTTAAGTAGTTCAATAAGGTTAAATACCTTTGGCTCTTTGTTATTAATAGCAAGCATAATAACGCCAAAAGTGCTCTCCATCGTGGTTGATTTAAAGAGATTATTTAGCACGATGTCGCTCATCGCGTCGCGTTTTAGCTCGATGACTACGCGAATGCCGTCCTTATCAGACTCATCTCTAACCTCGCTTATGCCATCTATCTGCTTATCTTTTACAAGCTCAGCGATCTGCTCGATAAGCCTTGCTTTGTTTGTTTGATAAGGTAGCTCGTCGATTACTATGACATCTTTGTTTGGCTTTTTTTCTATGTGAGTTTTGGCTCTTAGTTTGACCCTGCCACGACCTGTGCGGTAGGCCTCTATGATGCCTTTTTTACCAAAGATGATACCGCCAGTTGGGAAGTCTGGACCTTTTATAAATTCCATCACCTCTTCAAGTGTCGCCTCTTTGTTTTCAAGAAGTAGCAAAAGACCGTCTATTAGCTCATCAAGGCTGTGTGGAGGGATATTTGTCGCCATACCAACAGCGATACCGCTTGAGCCGTTTAATAATAAATTTGGCACACGGCTAGGCAAAACATCTGGCTCGACCTCTCTATCATCGTAGTTTGGTACAAAATCAACCGTATCTTTATCGATATCTTTTAAAAGCTCTTCAGTAAGCATGGTCATTCTAGCTTCGGTATAACGCATCGCAGCTGCGCTGTCGCCGTCGATCGAGCCAAAGTTTCCTTGTCCATCAACGACTGGATAACGCATAGAAAATTTCTGAGCCATACGAACAAGTGCGTCATAAACCGCTATGTCGCCGTGTGGGTGGTACTTACCGATGACTTCACCGACGATACGAGCTGACTTCATATAGGCACTTCTGCTGCCAACGCCGAGGTTATCCATAGCGTATAAAATTCTTCTATGAACTGGCTTTAGTCCGTCTCTAGCGTCAGGCAAGGCACGTCCGACGATGACGCTCATAGAGTAGTCAAGATAGCTATTTTTTATAGAATCTTCGATATCAACTGAAGCGATATCTTGAGTTAATTCAAGTAGATTGTCTTTCATTTTTATCCTTAAATTTAGCTTGTGGGATTTTAGCTAAAAATTGATAAAAACTTTCTAAGGGCAAAGCGGCCTGGGTTAAATTTAACCCTTAAGCACGCTCGTAATATGTAGCTCCGTTTGAAAAACGCTTTGTGTAAAGCGGGGTGTATGGCACAAGATCAGCGTGTCCTGCGTAGAGCCTGCCCTCTGGTTTAAGTAGTTTGTGCAGCCTCTCAACGCATTTTAGCCTAAATGTATCGTCAAAATATATCATCATATTTCTTGAAAGGACGATGTCAAATTTACCAAGATTAAACATCGCATCGTCAAAAACGTTTAAAATTTTAAACTCACATCTTGGCAAAATTTCTTTTTTGATGAAAAATTTGTCATCTTTTTTTGTAAAAAATCTCTCTTTTTGAAACTCGCTTAGTCTGTGCAAGCTCCTCTCGCCGTAGCATCCGACGCTACAAGCTTGTATGGCTTCTGAGTTTATGTCGATGCCAGTTAGCTGGATATCACTTTGTTTAAGTCCAAATTCATAAGCAAGCATAGCAAGCGAATAGACCTCATCGCCAGTTGAGCAAGGCGCACATAAAATTCTAGCCTCTCCAAGCTCTTTTGCGTAGTAGATCACGTCTTTAAGCTGGGCTAGCTCTCTATAAAAATATGTCTCATTTACGGTGACTAAATTTAAAAGATCTTGCCTAAGTAGCGTGTCAAATCTTATCATCGAAACTAGATCTTTAAAGCTTTTTATCTGGCGATTTTTGGCAAATATACTAACTCTTTGCAGTGTGATGTCTCTCTTTGGCTCTAGATCAACCCCGCAAAGCGTCTTTATAGTGCTCATAAATTCGTTAAATCCATCCATATCGCTTGGTGCTTTTGCCTCTAAAACTTCGCTTTGTTTATCCACTTTGTTAAAAAGCATTTAAAAACTCCTCAAGCTCTTTTCTTATCATCATTAAATTTAACGATTTTAAATTTTGATTTAGCTCTTTAGCACGCTTTGGCATGCCATAAACTATCGCGCTCTCTTCGTTTTCAGCTATGCATTTTGCGCCTGCTTTGTAGAGCTTATCAAGCCCAGCTGCACCATCATCGCCGATGCCAGTTAGCAAGATCGCTAGTAAATTTACATTTTTGGCGATCTGCGTGCCTGAGTTAAAAAGCACATCAACATTTGGCGTATATATCGTTTTTATCTCAGGTTGTGGCTTTGCGCTAACTGGCAAAGTCGCTGAAATTTCAAAATTTTGATCACAGATATAGACGATATTTTCTTTTAAATTTGTCTTTTCGCTTAAAATTTCAACATTTATGTTGCACTCCCTGCCCATTTGCGTGACAAATGAGTTTATAAACATCTTGTTCATATGCTGAGCGATGACGACCATCGCACCATTTAAATTTATATCTTTTAATAGTTTTTTTATATGACCTGGGCCTCCTGTTGAAGCCCCTATTAAGACCAGTTTTTGAGCCACTAATTGCCTTTAAATTTAAAATTTATCGCACAAATCAAGTTCTAAATTCGCCAAGTTTTGCATTTAGCGTATCTGTCATCTTGTTTAGATGTTCAGCAGCTGAAGCTATCTCTTCTACGCTTCTTGTGCTTTGAGATGAAATTTGACTTATGCCCTCCATGCTTTTTACTATATCGTCAATATCCTTGCCAGTCTTTATATAGTCTTCGATAGTTTTATCAGATAGTCCTATGGCTGATCTCATGATATCGCTCATATCTCTTATAGTGTTTTGCGCGTTGTTTGCTACGCCTGTTAGCTCGCTTATTTGCTTAGAGTTGATGCTCATTTGCTCGCTGCTTTCATTTATCGCTTGAACGATGACGTTGATAGTTGCGTTTATCTCTGTTAGGCTCTTTTGAGTTCGCTCAGCTAGCTTTCTAACCTCGTCAGCAACGACTGCAAAGCCACGTCCATGCTCACCTGCTCTTGCTGCTTCTATTGCTGCGTTAAGAGCAAGTAAATTTGTCTGATCAGCGATGTCATTTATAACCACGAGGACTGATTTAACCTGCTCAGCGTCACGGCTAAGCTGCTCGATCTTGCCAGCCATTTGGTTCTCAATATCAGATGTCTGAGCGATCTCTGAAGATAAATTTGAGATGGTATTTAGCGTCTCATCAACGTAAGTTAGCGCCTTTTGAAGATCATCTTTGCCACCTTTTGCAACTTCGATTGAATCTTTCATGTATGATTGTATCTCCGCACAATCCTTCCCAGCGCTTTCAACTATCTTACTTGAGTTTTCCACCCCACGGCCAGTTTGGACTGAGGTTGAGCTAAGCTCGTTTGCGATGGAGCTGTTTTCATTTGAGATATCTTTTGCCTGGGCTATTAAAACCCTTACTTTTTCTATAAAATTATTTATAGCCTCGCTTGCCTTTGCTATCTCATCTTTGCCGACGACTTCTAGTTTTCTTGTTAGATCGCCATCGCCACTTGAGAGGTTTGTAGCCCGCAAGATTAGCTCATTTAGCGGTTTTGTGATAGAAAATTTAGAGTAGAGCATGGCGATGATGAGAGAGAGCACCATAACTGCAATGGCTATGATGATAAAATTTCTTGTATTTTCATTTGCATCAGCCCTCATAGCGGCTGAAATTTCATCTATCTCTTTATACATGCCCTCAAGATCAACAACAGACATCAAAAGCACATCCTCATGAAATAAATTTAGCTTTTGTCCACGTGCTATCTTTCTTGTGGTTGAGCCATCCTTTGACTTCGAAACAAAATTTACAAAGTCTCCATTACTATTTTGCTTAGCCTTTTCTATAAGCTCTTTTACATATTTATAGCCATTTGCATCAGTTGCTTCAAGCCTATTTTGTCCATTAAATGCAGGTATGCCAGGGTTTGCAATAACCACGCCATCTATTGTTGAGAGACTAAAGTAGCCAAGCTTGCCATCGCCAAATCTAGCCCTTGAGAGATAGTCGATAATATCTTCTTTTTGATCTTCTATGGTCTCATTTGCGTCGTCATAGACCTCTTGAATTTTTAGCAAAATGTTTGAGACGATATCCATCTCTTCACTTAAAGCTGCCCTTTTATCGGCCAAGACCGTTTCAGTCAGCTGTTTGGTAGAAAATTCTATCGCTTTGTTTTGCTCGTAAATGTTTAGAAAGACTAAGATGGCTCCAAGCACCAGTAGGGACGAGACGATCATCATCGTCACTTTTGATGAAATTTTCATAATACCTCCTTTTTAATGTTTAAATTTCCTTAATTTTGAGATTATAGCACTATTAAAGTGCAATATTTACTTTTTATTTGTGATCTTATATAAAAAGCTAAATATCTCAGCTACCGCCTTATATAAATTTGGCGGTATCTCTTGATCGACCTCGACCTTGCTTAAAATTTCAATGAGATCAGGATCCTCTTTGATCGGTATGTCATGCTCTTTTGCAAGGCTTATTATCTTATTTGCTATCTCTCCAGCACCGCTTGCAAGCACCTTTGGAGCGTTATCTTGCGATCTGTTGTAGCCAAGAGCGACGGCTTTTTTCTTATTTACTTGCATCAAATTTTCTTATCAAAGCCCACATCAAGGCCGCCAAAATTTTTAAATCTATCGTTTAACTTCACCTTTGGCAAGGTTTTGATGTTAAAATTTGAAACGATTAGTCCAAGCTTTGAGATAGCCTGCCTTAGCTCGCTTGAGCTTGACAAGATAAGCTCTTTAAACTCATTTGTCTGCGTTGCCACCGATAGATCGATATAGCGTTTATCCACAAGCCCAACCATCACATTTATCTGTCCAAATTTCTTAAAATTTAGATCGATCTGGGCATAAAATTTATCCTTTTTGCCCTGCTTAAACGCGACGTTTCCGCCCTCCACGCCGTCCCAGATATAAGGCATATAAGTTTGTATGCCTCCTTGCAGGCTTGAGACCATCTGGTGCATCTCTATTTGCGAGATCATCTTGTTTGCAGCATTGACTGTTTGGGCGTTTTGGCTCTTTTCGCTTATGTTTAAAAGCGTGCTTTTTACATCTTGATTTAGCACCTTTGAAATTTCACTCTGGCTCTTTGTCGTGATGTTATTTATATCATTAGTGGCTAGTTTTAGCTGCTTTAAAAGCGCCTTACTTTCGACTAGATCGCTTTTTGCCGTGCTAGCTTCTGGGTCTGCTAGGCTAAGGCTATGAGCGAGGCGTCTTGCCGCACTTTGGAGCTTATCTTGCAAGCTGCCCTCTTTCGAGACGTCACTAACCTCATTAAATGCCTTTACAAGTCCAGCCTCATCACCTATGTTATTTAGCATTTTTAGATCGTTTTTTAGGCTCTCAAGGATAGCTTTTAGCTCTTTGTGATTTTGTGTAAAGCCAAAGTTTTGATTTAGTTTTTCGCTCGCTAAATTTGCCACCTTTTCGCTTAAATTTGAGATGAAATTCTCCATCTTACTGGTCTGATTTTTAACCGCGTCTGCGCTTTGCTCTTTTGAGAAGTTTTTATCTAGAAATTTAGCCACATTATCAAGCTTATCCACATCTTTTAAAAGCGTTTTTATGCTTGAGTTATCAAGAATGTTTTTAGCATCACCGCTCGCTTTTTCAAGCATAGAAGTAAGCTTCATAAATGAGTTTTGATTATCCAAGCTCTCATCATTTAGGGTTAAAATTTGACTAAGTAAATTTTGATTTGAGAGATTTTTTATATCGCTTAGTAGCTTTTGTATCGAGCTTGGCAGCTTCTCTGGGGTAAGCGCATCTTTTAAATTTGCTTCAAGCATGACACCAGAGTTTTTGATCTGATCATTTAGCGAGCCAGCTTTAAGATCGGCTATTGGCTTTAGAAATTCTTTTAGTTTTAGTGCAAGGCTTTTTATCTCAGGGCTTTCATTTTGCGCAGCTTCTGCCTCTAGGCTTTTGGCAAGATCAGAGAGCTCGCTAGCTAAATTTGGAGCGATCTTGGTGTCTTTTGCCTGAGATAAAATTTGCTCAGCTTTGCTAAGGCTTGAAGCACTTTTTAGATCATCAAGCACCCTTGCAACTAGCTTGCCAACGTTATCAAGGGCATTTGAGACGGTTTGCTCGCTTGGCGTCCCAGCTGGCTGATTTTTAAAAAGCGAGCCTTCATTTTTACGAACAGGCGCATTTTGGGCGGCGTTTTGCCCAGTTTGAACCGAGGTGTTTGATATGTTTAGAGAATTTGCTACGTCCATTTTCTACTTTTTATTTTCTCTATCGGCAAAATTGCCATTTTGCTGAATAGTCGCGATGCCAGCCGTCCTTGCAACGAGCCTGTCGTTGTACTCTTTTCTCATGTGCTGCGGTATGGTCTTTTGCGTTAGCGCAAATAAAATGAGCCCAACATAAAGCACCAAATAGACATAGATAAAGCCAAATGCGCCAAAAATTTTCATCGCATAGCTCATAAGAAGCGGCGAGAAAAGTGAGGCAAAAGAGTAGCTAAAAAGCAACGCACGTGCCACTTGGACGCTCTTTGTCTTGTCTGTGATCTCGTCATTTGCTCTAGCAAGCGAAAGTCCGTATGTGCAAAAAATGCCGCCGCCAAAGAAAAACGAAAGTATGTATTGAACGATCAAATTTGAGCCATTTAGCAAAAATAAAACCGCACTGATTAAAGATACAACGCTACAAAGCAAGAGCGCTGGGCGTCTGCCATATTTATCTGAAAAGCCTCCGATAAATGTTTGAGCCAAAAAGCCACCAGCCATCGCTATAGTCATAAAAAATGACGCCTCTTTTGCGCTATATCCTTGAAGCAAGACAAAGAGGCTTGCCATAGAAAAAAAGCCATTTATCGCAAGTCCTGCAACAAGCGCTCCCACGAGTGCTAGCGGGACGATACCAAAAATTTTTGGGATGTTTATGGGTTGGCGCTGCGGGATTTGAGGCTGGTTGATGCGGATTAAATTTAAAGGTATGCTTGAGAGCATGATAAAGGCTGCACTGATGATGAAAATTTCAAATGCGCTAAGATCAAGTGCTAAGATCAAAATTCCAAGTCCAAAGCTCGTGTAGAAAACGCACTCGTAAAAGGCGATGACGCGCGATCTTATCTTGTTTGGGATCTTAGCATTTAGCCAGCTTTCTATAACCATCAAAAGCGCGTAGTAGCAATATCCCAAAAAGGCTCGCAAAATCGCCCAAAAGATCAAGTTTTCACTTATGGCGTGAAGCATGGCTGAGACTGCAAATATAGCTGAAAAGATAGCAAAAGCTCTGATGTGGCCGGTGGTTGAGATGATCCTGTGCGCTGTGATCGTGCTAATTAACGCTCCTATAAAAAATCCAGTGTTAATTAGTCCAATCGCAAGCTCGCCTACGCCATTTTGTTTAAGAAGCGCACTACAAGATGCGATGACTAGGCCATTGCCTATAAAAAGTAGGCTCATGCCCAAAAATAGCGGTCCCATCGAGCGAATGATCCTAAAACTACTTGCCATCTGCGTCCTTTCTTAAATTATTTTGCATTATCCCAAAGATAAAAGCTCCAATAGGCATCGGAGTAAGCCCCACTAAAAAGCCAGGCACGTTTAGTAAATTTTCATTTTTTAAAAATATAAATCCAAAAAAAAGTATCGCATACGCAACCAAGCGATAAGGCATAAATGCCGCTGCAAAGCTTTTATCTTTAAATGAAAATTTCTGCTTTTTTAGCCTTGCTTTTTCATCTTTTAGGCTAAACTCTTTTGCCTCATTTTGGGGCAAAATTTCATCATCTTCTTCATCCTCTTCTTCTATCTTGGCTAAAATTTCCTCTCTTGCATTTTCTAGCCTCGAGTTTATGCGGTTTTTATAGGCAAAAAAGCTAGCTGTTAGGATGATAAGCGAGGCAAAAAATGAAATTTGCGAGCTTATAAAAAATTGATTTGATATAAATTTGCCAACCACGCTAAGAGCTAGCCAAAGCGCAAAGTAGCAAATAAAAAGCCTGCTAATCGTCCTCGTCATCATCGTCTTTTGTGTAGCCTTTATATCTAGTCTCGTCCTTTAGCTCATCTAGGCTTTTAACCTGCGCTTTATAGGCTTTATAGACATTTAAAATAGCAGCTGCGATGCCAATAGCAAAGCCTATCCAAAGCGCTGGCGTGAAATTTGTAGCCTTTTTTACAAGATATCCTAGCCCAGTGCCAAGCAAGATCGCAACTACGATTGAAACGCCAAGACTTAGCTGCTCAGCCCCTGCTACGATATCTTTTATCTTAAATTTTGCCATTAAGCTTTTATCTCCAAAAATGCCTCTTTAGCTGCATTTACCGCTAGATCGATATCAGCTTCACTCATCGCATCGCAGATAAATCCAGTCTCAAACTGGCTAGGTGCAAGATAAATTCCGCGTCTAAGCATCGCTTGGTGAAATTTAGCAAAGAGTTTTGTGTCACTCTTTAGCGCATCGTCGTAGTTTTTTACTGCATGGTCTGTAAAAAAGTAGCCAAACATAGAGCCACGAACCTCGGTTTGGATGGTGATGCCAGCACTTTTTGCTGCCTCTTTGAAGCCCTCCATTAGTCTTTTCGCTAGTTTTTCAAGTCTAGCGTATAAATTTACGTCGCTATTTATCTTTGAAATAGCCGCTATACCAGCGCTCATCGCCACTGGGTTGCCACTTAGCGTGCCTGCTTGATATACTGCACCCTCAGGGCTTAAGCAGTCCATGATCTTAGCCTTACCGCCAAATGCAGCGACGTTCATGCCTCCACCTATAACCTTGCCAAATGTGACAAGGTCAGCATCCACCTCGTGAAACGGATATGAGCCAAGGCGAGAAGCTCTAAAACCGCTCATAACCTCATCAAGGATGAGCACAGCGCCAAATTTATCGCAAAGCTCTCTAAGCTCACGTAAGAATTTCTTATCAGCTGGCACAAGCCCCATATTTCCAGCGATTGGCTCGATTATGACGACACCTATCTTGTCTTTATTGTTCTCAAAAATGGCTTTTACGCTCTCTATATCGTTGTAGATAGCTAAAAATGTATTTTTCACAACATCTTGTGGCACACCGCCGCTTGAAGCGTTGCCGTATGTCGTTGCGCCACTTCCTGCTTTGATAAGAAGTGCGTCGCTATGTCCGTGGTAGCAGCCTTCAAATTTGATAAGGCCATCTTTTTTGGCATATCCTCTAGCCACTCTGATAGCGCTCATGGTAGCCTCTGTGCCAGAGCTAACGAAGCGAATTTTATCTATTTGTTTAAACTCATCACATATTAGCTTTGCTAGAGCGGTCTCTTTTGGTGAGGGAGCGCCGTAAGATACGCCTTGTTTTACAGCAGAGATGATCGCTTCTTCTATATCTTTGTTGCAGTGACCAAAGATGAGCGGACCCCAGCTTTGGATGAAGTCAAGGTATTTTTTGCCCTCGACATCGTATAGATAAGCGCCCTTTGCATGATCTATCATCACAGGCTCGCCTCCAACGCTACCAAATGCACGAACAGGTGAATTTACGCCGCCTGGGATATATTTTTTAGCTTCACTAAATGCCTCTTTATTTGTCATTTTTTATCCTTTTGATTTTGTGTTTTTAAATTTGTCTTTTGATTATCTTTTTGATTTATTACTGGTTTTGCTGGTGACTTTGGTGCCTGCGCGGTGGCTGGTTTTACAGGATCAGCTGGTTTTGCAGGAGCGCTCTTGGCTGGCTCTACAGTTTTTGCGCTTGGGGCAGCTTTAGCAGGTTCAGGCTGTTTTTGCGTAGCAGCAGGCGTGGCTGGCTTAGCTAAATTTTTTGGTGCTACTTTTGCCGCTTTTGCAGTAGGTTTCATCTGATTTGTGATGTATTCATAAAGGATAGTCGTCTCCTCGTCTGTCAAAAAGTAGCTTGGCATGACGCCTTTTGGCTTTGTAAGAGCTGCTTTAAAACTTTCAAAATCTATATCATTTATCTTTGGCGCTCTAAGCTCGTCATCGACCGTTTTGTTTGCTTTTTTGTCAAAGTGCTTGTATTTAGAGATTAGGCTACCCTCGCCCTTTGCGCCGTGACATTTATCACAGCCTATGCCACGTGGATTTAGATAGAGCATCTTGGCGTACTCGGTCTTTGTGATAAAATCAGCACCAAAAATCGCCACGCAAAAAAGCAAAATCAAAAAAACAGACCTCATAAACCTCTCTTTTAAAAATTTAATTTATTTTTAGGTATGATACCACCCTTGTGATTAAAAAAGCTTTTAAGTAAGGATCGAATATGAAAATTTTAGACGGAAAAGCCGTATCTTTAAAGGTCAAAGAAAGCGTAAAAGTAAGAGCTGATGAGCTAAAGAAATTTGGTATCGAGCCAACCTTGGCCGTCGTCTTAGTCGGCGAAGATAAGGCATCTCAAACATACGTTAGAGCCAAAGAGAAAGCCTGCAACGAATACGGCATAAAAAGCGTGGCTCACCGTCTAAGCGAAAATACAACCCAAAACGAGCTTCTAGCACTTATAAATGTGCTAAATTTAGACGATAGCATCCATGGTATCTTGGTTCAGCTGCCACTACCAAAGCACATCGACACAAACGTCGTGCTCGCAGCGATCGATCCACGAAAAGATGTAGATGGCTTTCACGCTGTAAATGTTGGCAAGCTTGTTAGCGGCCTTGAAGGCTTCGTGCCTTGCACACCGCTTGGCGTGATGGAGATTTTAAAAGAGTATGGCATAGATGTAGCTGGGCTAAATGCAGTGGTGATCGGCAGAAGCAACATCGTTGGCAAACCTATGGCAAATTTACTCCTAAATGCCTCTGCAACGGTTACAGTGACACATAGCAAGACTAAAAATTTAAAAGAAATTTGCAAAAATGCTGACCTCATCGTTGCAGCCATTGGCAAGCCATTTTTCTTAAAGGCTGACATGGTAAAAGATGGCGCAGTAGTCGTTGATGTGGGCATAAACAGACTTGATGATGGCAGGCTTGTGGGCGATGTGGATTTTGAAGAGGTCGCACCAAAATGCTCATACATCACGCCTGTTCCGGGCGGCGTTGGCCCGATGACCATAGCCATGCTTTTAAACAACACAATCCTTGCTGCACAAGCAAAGATAGCTAAAAATTAAAGAGTGAAATAATGAAGAGAGCTTTTACTAAATTTTATGACTTTTGCTCGAGCTGGACAGGTACGGTTATCATCGTTTTGCTTGTCATTTTCTTTGTAGCTCAGGCCTTTGTGATCCCGTCTGGTTCGATGAAAAACACGCTTTTGGTTGGGGATTTTTTATTTGCTAAAAAGTATGTTTATGGCATACCAACACCAAGAATTCCTTGGCTTGAGATGAAAATTTTACCTGAGCTAAATGGCAATGGTCACCTCATCACTGGCGATGGTCCTGCCAGGGGCGATATAGTCGTATTTCGCTATCCAAACGATGAGAAAACTCACTTTGTAAAGCGCTGCTTTGCAACCAGCGAGGACGAGATCGTTTTTACTGAAAAAGCCCTCTATCTACGCCCAAAAGAGGGAGATAGCTTCATAAAGGCAAACTGCCGTGAAAATTTAAACGGCAAAGATAGTAAATTTGGCTACTCGTGTAGCGATATAGCCGAACTTGATGGCAAGCTTTTCATAAAAGAGCCATATAGATTTAGCGGCATCCATTACGACGAAAATGTAAATTTATTTGAGCAGATGGTTTTCATGCTAAATACAAACAAATCAAACGTTTTTATGAAGCCAGCGCTCATTAGCTCACTACCGCAAAATCCAAATTTCAACTTTAACGCTTTTTACGTCAAAGTGCCAAAAGATGAGTACTTTATGATAGGCGACAACCGCGACCACTCAAACGATAGCCGTTTTTGGGGAAGCGTGGCTTACAAAGATATAGTTGGACAGCCTTGGTTTATATATTTTAGCTGGGACAGCAACTACAATGTGCGCTGGGAGCGTATCGGACGCTTTGTAGATACGATAGAAAACGATGAGTTTTTTACAAAACAAGCTTTAAAAGAGGGAGAAGTTGATGGACTTCACTAATTTTGACCCCATAAAAGTCGCCACTATCGTCCTCTCTTTAATAATCGCCATCGTCGGCCACGAGATCGCTCACGGATATGTCGCTTATAAATTTGGCGACAACACCGCAAAAAGCCTTGGCAGACTTAGCATAAATCCGATAAAACACATCGATCTTGTTGGCACTATCATCGTGCCACTGGTGCTTTATCTAAGCACTGGCATGATGTTTGGCTGGGCAAAACCAGTGCCTGTAAATACCTACACAGTCGTGCGAAATGGCGGATACAAGGCAGCTATCTACGTAAGTCTAGCTGGTATTTGTTACAACATCATCCTAGGCATCTTATCGCTTTTTGTGCTAAAGGCTTTGCTAAATATAGAAACCTTTGAAATTTTACTTCAGTTTTTATTTACGCTTGCGCTTTTAAATTTGATGTTAGCCATCTTTAACCTCTATCCGATCCCACCACTTGACGGCTTTCACGCGCTCGAGTATGCGCTTAGAAATTTTGGCTTTCACGCACTAGCAGAAAAGCTTGAGGGTATCTCAAGATATGGATTTGTCATCCTTATCATCATCCTCATTTCGCCTTTAAAAAATACTATCTTTTATCCGACAAGATACGTTTTAGATATCGCAAGCGCCTTTATAAACGGCTAAATTTAGAGCAAATTTGCTCTAAATTTTTGGCTTTGTGATCTTATAAGAGTACTCTTTTTTAAATTCCTCTTTTGGTGCAAGGCTAAATTTAAGCTCTACCTTGCCATCTTTGCTGATATCTTTTTTATCAAAGCCCTTTATCTCGACCTTTACCGCCTCGTCGGCAGATACTGGCACGCGATCGACCAAGGTGACATCGACGCTCTTGCTTGAGTTGTTTTTGACACTTATCTCATAGCCCTCTTCGCTTATTCGCTCTTTGCCAAGAAGCGAGCTCTTTTTAAATTTATTTAAGCGCTCTTTTTTAAGCTCAATTAGCTCGTTTTGTCCCAAAAATAGCTCAGAGGGCTCATCTTTAGCTTTCATCTCAAACTCGCTTGGACTGCCAACACTCACACTATTAACGTAAAACTGCGTTTTAGCTGGCGTTAGATCATCATTTAGCTTAAAGCTAGCTATGTTATATGCCTTTAGTGAGCCGTAAAAATCAGCAAAAACGCTAAAATTTGCATCCATTTTTTGAGTGTCGTAAGTTATATATTTGCTCTCACCTTTTGCTAAATTTATCCCATCTATCTTCCAAATTTTGGCAAACTCATTCTCATCTCTTTGCACACGCATGTCAGCGACCTCAGCAGCGACTTTCGCAGCTCTTAGCATATTTTTTGAAGCGCCGTAACCATCAGCCTCCATCTCGCTCTCCTCGTACCAAGGGTAAAATTTACTTGGAGCAAGCGCTTTTTGATACCTAGTCGGATAGATAGCGAGCTTTAAATTTTTAACTTCACTGGCAAAAGGGTTGGTGAGTAAAATTTCTTGTTTTATCAAGATATTTTTGTTTTTTGTATCTGCATAAATTTCATTTAGCGTCTTTGGAGCCTCATCATCCACGTATGAAAGCGTTGCCTCTTTTGGACTGCAAGCAAATTTCACATCAAGCTGCAAAAACCCAGCCATCTCGCTTTTTGGCTCGTTTTCTTTAAGCGCTTCAAGCTCACTTTTAGCAGCTGAAATTTTCTCGATATTTTCTAGGCTAAATTTATAAAACTCATCAGCTCTTTTTGTCACATCGTTACTTTTGTTTCCTTCTACTAAAGCCTGCTCTATAAACCTACCTCTTGCATTTAGCGCCTCAAGCTTGCTACTTAAATTTGCAACTTCTTGCTTCCATTTTATGTAACTTGGGCTATTTTCTTCGCTGATCTTTTTTAGATAAGCATTCGCGTCACAATCCCCATTTATCGTGATGCTCTCACTCTGCACACCCTCTGGCACAAAGGCGCTAAAAGAGCTATTTGCGTCACTAAATTTTTGAGTGATGATGGTTTGATCTGTGTAGATCTCTATTAGATTTTCATTTGCAAAGGCTAGCATAGAAGCCACTAAAAAGAGCGCTTTTTTCACATTTTCTCCTTTAAATTTTTGGTAAATTATAGCTTCATTTTGGCTGAGAGTAAAATTTTATTTTAATGCAACTTTGACTATAATCAACAAAAAATTTAACGGACTTTTCATGAAGATAGACAAAGTTTTCTTAGCTAGCGATCACGCTGGTTTTGAGCTAAAAAACGAGCTTAAAGAGGCTATTAAAGGGCTTGGATACGAAGTAGTTGATCTTGGCACAAACGATAAAAATAGCGTTGATTACCCTGATTATGCGCATTTGCTAGCGAGCAAGCTTGAGCCTAACTGCTACGGTGTGCTAGTTTGTGGCACTGGCATAGGCATATCAATAGCTGCAAACAGGCACGAAAACGTAAGGTGCGCCCTTTGCCACGACGAATTTACCGCTAGACTTGCCAGAGAGCACAACGACGCAAACGTGATCGCTTTTGGCGCAAGAGTTATCGGCGCAGGCGTGGCTATCTCAGCGGTTGAAGCCTTTTTAAAGACTGAGTTTGCAGGCGGCAGACACGAAAGAAGAGTCAAAAAAATAGAGCTTGAGGCAGGCAAATGATAGGCGAGTGGATCGTTTTTACCGCTCTTGTTTGTGCCGCGATCTACCTAACCGTCATGGTTTTTTACTTCAAAACGCTTCTAAAAAAAGAGCGTGCGACAAAAGATTTTATGAAAAATAACCTCCAAGACACCGAGGTCGTCATAAGAAAATTTCAGATCCAACTCCAACGAAGTCTAGGCAACATCGACATCTTGACAGACGAGCTAAACAAAACTAAAAACGACGTAACCTCACTTCGCACAAGAAATTCACAGTACCGCCTAGAAAACGACAAGCTAAGACAACGCATACGTGAGCTTGAAGGCAAGATCGAAGCGCTACTATAACCTCAAATTTAAGGAAATTTATGAAAATTTTAGATCAAAAAGGCAAAGAATTTTTACTAAACTCTATTCGCTGCATAAACGATTTTCCAAAGCCTGGCATAGTCTTTCGTGACATCACGACGCTACTAAATAACAAAGAGGCATTTAACTTTTTGATAGATCATTTGGTGGCTAGATATGAGGACGCAAAGATTGATTACATCGCTGGTATCGAGTCTCGTGGCTTCATCTTTGGCGCGGCGCTTGCAGCAAGGCTAAGGCTGCCTTTTGTGCCTATTCGCAAGCCAAAAAAACTGCCTTTTATCACGCTTTCTCAAAAATATAGCCTGGAATACGGCGTCGATGAAGTGCAAATTCACATCGATGCTTTTGGAGAAAAAGCAGGCGCTAGAGTGCTTTTGATGGACGATCTCATAGCCACTGGAGGCACAGCAAAAGCTTCAGTTGAGCTTATTAACCAAACTAACGCAACCTGCGCAGAAGCGTGCTTTCTCATAGATCTAGTCGATCTAAAAGGTAGCGAAAAGCTAAAGTCGCTTACTAAAATTTACAGCGTTTTAGAGGTTTAGAATGGAAGAGTTTTTTATAGAACTGCTTAAAGAGTACGGCTACATCATACTTTTTGTCTGGTGTATCATGGAGGGCGAGATGGCCTTAATAATGGCTGGAATTCTCGCTCACACCACGCACATGCACATCGCGCTTGCTATCTTTGTGGCTGGACTTGGAGGCTTTGTGGGTGATCAAATTTACTTCTACCTTGGCCGTTACAATAAAAAATACATCGCAAAAAGGCTTCACACGCAGCGGAGAAAATTTGCAGTGGCGCACATAATGCTGAAAAAATACGGCTGGCCGATCATCTTTTTGCAACGCTATATGTATGGCTTTCGTGTCATCATACCGCTTTGCATAGGACTTACTGGCTATGACGCCAAAAAATACGCCTTTATAAATTTGATCAGCGCTTGGTGCTGGGCGGCGATCACCACCATACCTGCTTGGATACTTGGCGAGCATATATTAGTGCTGCTTCAAAAAGCAAAAGAGCACTGGTATGTCGCTATCCCAGTGGTTGCCATATTTATGGGGCTTTTAATATATACATTTAAACGCATCGAAAATAAAATTTTAAACGAAAGGAGAGACAGAAGACATGCAGTTTCAAATAGTTGATAAAAAATTAAAAGACATAAAAGCTGATATTGAACTAATTTTCGTAGTAGATAAGGACTTAAAACATAAATTTATAGGCGATAAAGAGGCTATTAAATTTAACAATTACAAAGGCGATAGCGTCCTCATCCTAAGCGAAGCAAAAAGGGCTTACGTGCCACTTTCTAAGCTTGATCTTGATGAGCTTAGGGTTGCAGCCGCTAAAGCTTACAACGCACTAAAATCGCTAAATATTAAGAGTATAAAGCTAGCTTCTTACGTAGCGCAGTGCCAAAAACTAAGCTTTGAAGCGCTAGCTGAGGGCTTTTTGCTTGGAAGTTATGAATTTAACAAATATAAAGAGAAAAAAGAGAGATACACCCTTAAAGAGATCACCTTTTCTACTGAAGAATTTGCTGGCAAAAAGGTCGATCTAAAGGCGGCAAATGAGGGCTTTAAAGAGGCGGAGATAATAGCAAGCGCTACAAATTTCACAAAAGATATCGTAAATGAAATCCCAGAAATTTACACACCGCAAAAGATGGCGCAGGACGCGCAAAATTTAGCCAAAAACATCGCAAGCATAAAGTGCGAGGTCTATGACGAGAAATTTCTAGCCAAAGAGAATATGAACGCATTTTTGGCGGTAAATCGCGCAAGCGTGCATAAACCAAGGCTCATCCACCTAACCTACAAGCCTAAAAAATCTAAAAAACGCATCATCTTTGTTGGCAAAGGCCTAACATACGATAGTGGCGGCCTTAGCTTGAAGCCGGCTGATTATATGCTAACAATGAAGTCAGACAAAAGCGGCGCAGCAGCAGCTCTTGGCATCATAAAAGGCGCAGCGGAGCTAAATTTACCATTTGAAATTCACGCCATTTTGGGTGCTACTGAAAATATGATCGGCGGCAACGCTTATAAGCCAGACGACGTGCTAATTTCAAGAAGCGGCGTTAGCATAGAGGTGAGAAACACCGACGCGGAGGGACGCTTGGTGCTGGCTGACTGCCTAAGCTACGCGCAGGACTTTAAGCCAGACATCCTAATCGACATGGCAACCCTAACTGGCGCTTGCGTCGTGGGACTTGGCGAATACACAACAGGCATCATGGGCAACAGCGAGAGCTTAAAAAGTGAGTTTAAAAACAAGATAAAAGATAGCGGCGAGCTAGCGACTACGCTTGATTTTAACCCTTATCTTAGCGAGCTTATCAAAAGCCAGATCGCAGACGTTAGCAACTGCGCCTCAAGCAGATATGGCGGCGCGATCACAGCTGGCATGTTTTTGGCTAAATTTATCAAAGATGAGTATAAAGATAAGTGGCTACACCTTGATATCGCAGGCCCAGCATACCGTGAAAAGGCTTGGGGATACAACCAAGCAGGTGCGAGTGGGGCTGGCGTGAGAATGAATTTATACTTTTTACAAGCACTTAGCAAGGAGAATTGATGGGACTTTCAGTTGGAATAGTAGGCCTACCAAATGTGGGCAAATCAACGACATTTAACGCACTTACAAAAGCGCAAAATGCCGAGAGTGCGAACTATCCGTTTTGCACTATCGAGCCAAACAAAGCCATCGTGCCAGTGCCTGACAAGCGCCTAAATGAGCTTGCAAAGATAGTTAGTCCTAATAAAATTCAATATTCAACCATCGAATTTGTCGATATCGCAGGCCTTGTAAAAGGGGCTAGCTCTGGCGAGGGACTAGGCAATAAATTTTTATCAAATATCAGAGAGACCGAGCTTATTTTGCACATAGTTCGCTGCTTTGAGGACGAAAATATCACCCACGTCGAGGGCAGCGTCGATCCAGTAAGAGACATCGAGATCATCCAAACCGAGCTGATACTAGCTGACATCGAGCAGCTAAATAAAAAGATAGAAAAGCTCACAAGGGAGGCGAAAGCAAACGCAAAAGGCGCAAAAGAGGCGCTTGAGATAGCAAATTTACTTCTGGCTCACTTAAACGATGGCAAAAGTGCAAGTAGCTTTGAGCAAAGAGATAGCGAGGCATTTTTGGCGCTAAACAAAGAGCTAAGGCTTCTAAGTGCAAAAGAGGTAGTTTATGGCGCAAATATCGATGAAGAGGGACTTAGCGAAGATAATAAATTTGTAAAAGAGCTAAAAGAGTATGCTAAGGCCTCAGACCACGAAGTGATCAAGCTTTGCGCCAAGGTCGAAGAGGAACTAATAGGCCTAAGCGATGAGGAGGCTCACGAGTTTTTGGCATCTCTTGGCACGAGTGAGAGCGGCCTTGAAAAGATCATCAAAACGTCTTTTGCTAAGCTAAATTTGATAAGCTATTTCACAGCTGGCGTCGTAGAAGTAAGGGCTTGGACGATCACAAATGGCTGGAAAGCGCCAAAAGCAGCAAGTGTCATCCACAACGACTTTGAGAGGGGCTTTATCAGAGCTGAAGTGATAAGCTACGAGGACTACATCGCACATGGCGGAGAAAATGGAGCCAAAGAGGCTGGTAAGATGAGGCTTGAGGGCAAGGACTACGTCGTGCAAGATGGCGACGTGATGCACTTTAGGTTTAATGTCTAAATTTAGCCCTTTTTGGGCTAAATAGCTAAATTTTATAGATAAAATATTTAAGCCTTGGGTTGCAAGGTAAAAATTAAATTTTTTATAACAAGTTAATAAAATATCTTTTAAAAAATACGATAAGTCATAATCTTATATCTTATTAATATATTTAAATAATGTAAAAGCTATCGACTTAGTAAAACAAATACCAGCTTACAGATGAGCCAATCAAATCTTAGTCCTAGAGAAATTTTGGTAGATAAAATAATACGTTCATCATCTTTTACAAGCCTTCATACCTATAATATTTTGAAGACTATAATTCATATTATAATGGATACAAAAAATTAATCATTAGATAAGGTATAAAAATTTACTCATATGCTTAGCGTATTTATTTTATAAGTCTGATCGCTTCAGCAAATTTAAGCTCTTTGTTTTCAAAAAGGTTGTATTTGGTCGCATCTTTTTAGCTAAGTATGACAACAGTTGAGCCAAGCTCGAAATTCCAAGACGCTCGCCCTTTTTGATGTGTAAATTTTCATAATCATAAATTTGCGTAAAATTTGCCACCACATTTGTTTGGATGCGACCATCAAAGCAAAATTTCATCTTGCTAGCGTTTAGTGCGCCTACGAAAATATGGTCGTTAGATAGGATAAATTTATCTTGACATTAGTTATTCTTTTTAAAGCCGAACAACAAAAATTTGCTTTTGCAGGTCGATTTGCCGCCTTGCAAATTTAATTATTTATCTTTTTGCAAATTCTTTTTATTATCCCTATATGCCATAAAGCATGCACATATAAAAACAAAAATCGTTATGGCTAGGATCAAATTGTATCCTGGCATGAAAGCTCCTGATTTATAAATTTAAACCTCTTTTGCGCTGTTTTTAAAGACATTTACCACGCTGGCTCGTTTGTGGCAAATTTCAGCATACTCTTTCTCGCTCTTTGAGTCATAGACTATGCCAGCTCCAGCTCCGACAAAGACGTCGCTAAAGCCCTTTTTAGCTGGCACAAAGATGGCTGAACGGATAAGGATCGCCACCTGAGCGTCGCCATTAAAATGCAAAAATCCAATGCCTCCGCCATAGATATTTCGCTCAAAAATTTCAAGCTCATTGATTATCTGCATCGCTCTGATCTTTGGCGCACCGCTTAGCGTGCCAGCTGGGAAGATGCTAGCTAGCACGTCAAAAAGGTTAAGCTCCCTAGCGCACTTGCCATAGACGTCGCTAACGATGTGCATCACTTTTTCAAATTTCTGGATATGCATCGCATTTTTCACGACCACGCTCTTTGGCTCTGAGACCCTGCCGATGTCATTTCTGGCAAGATCGATTAGCATCTTATGTTCAGCCAGCTCCTTTTCGTCGCTTAAAAGCTCATTTTCAAGCGCCACATCAGCGTTTGCATCGCCGCCTCTTGGTCTTGTGCCAGCGATCGGTGCTACAAAAATTTGCTCCCCTTTCATCTCAAAAACAAGCTCAGGTGACGAGCCAACCACATCACCATAAGGCGTAGGAAAATGAAACATATATGGGCTAGGATTTGCAGTGGCTAGCTTTTTATAAAAGTCCAAACTGCTCATATTTGTTGAAATTTCAAGTAGCTCTCCAAGCACCACCTGAAAGACGTCGCCGCTTCTTATGTATTCTTTTGCCACTTCAACCATATCTTCAAAGTGTTTCTTTTCGCTACTAAGATCAGTTTTTATGCTAAATTCACACTCTTTTTCGCCCCTGTGCTCAGCCTTTAAATTTAACAAAAAGTCATAATACTTCTCTTTATCTCCATAAAAAGTGTAAATTTTACTCATCTTATCAAAGTGCAGATATGCTTTAGCATCGGCGTAGATAAATTTTGGAAATTCATACTTTTTAGTTTTCTCTTCGCCGATATATTCAAAATATCTCACGCCATCATAAGCAAAAACGCCAAAAAGCCCAGCAAAAGGTGCGAGTGATCTGTTACGATTAGTATCAAAGTAGCTTCTAAGTCCGTAAAAGTCCATATCTTTTTCGTCGATATATTCGCAGTCGATGCCGATTATCGTCTGCGTCTTGTCTTCAGCAAGGTAGCTATTTTTAAATTTCTCTCTGATCGCTTCATAATAAAAAAGTGGTTGTTCTAAGAGCATCTTTTTCCTTTTAAATTTTTATTGATTATAAAAAATTTTCGCTTTTACTTTTTAGAATTTTGGCTAAATTTTTAAATTTACGCCTTTTTTACTATTTTTTTAAGAGCCCCTTGGCTAAAATTTGCACCAGTCGAGGGAGAAAAAATGCTTTTTGTAGAACTATTTATAATCGGTATCGGCGTTGGTTACATCGCTGGGTTTTTTGGCATCGGTGGCGGCACGGTCGTCGTTCCTATAATGGTCGCCTTTGGATACGGCATCAAAGATGCCATTGGCATAAGCGTCATGCAGATGATCTTTAGCGCGACATTTGGCTCGTATCTAAACTACAAAGCTGGACTTTTAAAGCTAAACCGCGGCGTATTTTTGGGGCTTGGGGGTCTTGTGGGAGCAAGTTTTAGTGGTATCATCGTATCACACGCACCTGCACTCTTACTCGAGTCTATGCTTCTAGCAACATTTGTCTTTTCGCTTATAAAACTATACTTTTCACCAAACAGCGACGGCTCAAATGCGAATAATTCGCTCTTTTTGCTATTTTTAGTTGGCGTTTTTGTTGGCGTTTTTGCTATTAGCATCGGCATCGGTGGAGGCGTCTTTATCGCGCCGATCTTGGTAGGCTTTTTACGCTACGAGCTAAAAAAAGCCGTTTCTATGGGCGTATTTTTCGTTATGTTTGCAGCCATCGCTGGCTTCATCTCGCTCTCGCTAAATGGCCATATCTCATACGCTGAGGGCGCATTTTTAGGTCTTGGCTCGCTAATAGGCGCATACTTTGGCACTAAAAAGACGCAAAATACCGACAAAAAAACACTTAAAAAATGGTTTTTGGTCTTTTACATAGCGATGATATGTTTGATATTAAAAGATATGTTTTTTGAGTAAGAGCATGGCTAAATTTGCCACGCTCTTTTTTTAAATTTCTTCAAAAAAGTAGGCTTCGCTTAGTTTAAAAGCAAGCTCTTTTAGCTCGTCTTCACTTAAATTTACGCCTTTTGCGATCTCTTTAAAGCTAGCCTTGCCTTCAAATTTCAAGGCGGCTTTAATCTCTTCAACGCTTAAATTTAACTTGCCATTTAGCTCATTTGCCAAAGAAATAACTGGCAAACTAGTCTCCAAAAAATACCCTAGATACGCTGCTGCCATAGGCTTTAGCCTAGTTTTTTTAGGCTCATAATCAAGCGCAATAAGTTTTGATGATGAAATTTTAGTGTTTTGATCATTTAAAATTTCAAGTAGCCCCATAAAGCCCTCGCTCTCGTTTTCGCCAAGTGCGGCCTTTACTTCGCTTAAATTTAAGCTTTGCGGATAGGCTTTGCTTAAAATTTCTTGCGTTTTTGTCCTTGGCTGCTCGCTAAAGTAGGCAAAATTTAGGCTATTTAGCTCGCTCTCTCCAAGCACCGCGTCAAAGTCATCAGCGCCGCCTAGCCTCTCTTTGTGCGCGATAAGGCTCTTTCTAAACGATCTATTAAACAAAAAGTCGTTTAGCTGCTCTTTTTTGATGCGAGTGTTGTAGTTTTGCTCGATGTGTGCGTCAAAGCGGTAAATCCCAGTCGAGCTTGCAAAGATATCGTTTAGCGAGGCGTCTATGACGTAGCAAAGTCCGTGTTTATCGATGTGCTTGGCAAATTTATGAAAGTAAGTTGGCTCGTTGCTCGCCTCCAAAAAGTCATGCAAAATGTAATAATCACTACCCTTTGCGATGATGCCTTGCAAGAAATTTAGCTGCGTCAAAAGTAGCTTCATGCTGTCTTTATAGACGACGTCGCTTTGGTTTTGCAGGCTAAATTTCAAATAATCCTGCAAGAAATTTAACTCTTCCTTGACATGAGGAAGTGAGTCTTTATCGCCCCTGTTTGCGCTGGCAAAAAGCATGAAATCTCTTAAGATATCAAGGCTCTTCCAGCCTGGATAGGTGTTATAAGAGACGTAGGCGATGCCATCTTTGCTAAGTAGCGCCTTTATCGTTGCAAGTAGCGCGTCTCTCACGTTTGGGCTCACCCAGCTATAAACGCCGTGAGCGATGATGTAGTCAAACTCGCCAAGCTCCTTGATATCGTGCTCATTCATGTGTAAAAAGTCACGCTCAAGAAGGGTGAAATTTTTTAAATTCATCTTCTTTGCGATCTCGTTGCCCTCTTTTACTTGGTGGCTTGAGATGTCGATGCCAACGACCTTTGCCTCTTTGTGTGAAGCTGCAAATGGCAAGATGTTGCCACCGTATGATGAACCAAGCTCAAGCACTCTAGCGTCTTTTAAATTTGCCACATTTAGGCCTAGAAATTTAGCCACCGCCTCTATCCTAACAGGCGAGCAGTCGCTAAATGCAGCTGAGAAATAAGGAATTTCATCGTAAGCTTTTTTTGCCTTGTTCATCAGCCGTGCTTTCTGGCAAATTCTCTCATAAACTCGCCAAGTTTCTCAACGTCACTTTGGCTAACGGCGTTGTAGATAGAGGCTCTTATGCCGCCAAGATGTCTGTGACCTTTTAGCCCAAGCATGCCCTCTTTTAGCGCTTCTTCGACAAAAACTGGCTCAAGCGCATGATCTTTTGGTATCGTAAAGCTCACGTTCATATCTGATCTGCTTGATTTTTTGGCATGTCCCACGTAAAAGCCATTTGAGCTATCGATGATATTATAAAGCGTGCTTGCTTTTTTGGCATTTATCTTCTCAACCTCAGCGAGCCCGCCAATATCTAGTAGGTGCTGCATGGTTAAATTTAAAAGATAAATTCCAAAAGTCGGCGGTGTGTTGTAAAGTGAGTTTGCATCTACGTGCGTTTTGTAGCGTAAAAACATAGGGACGTTTTGGCTGCTCACGCGATCAACTAGGTCTTTTCTTAAAATGACGATAGTCACGCCGCTTGGGCCTGCATTTTTCTGAGCGCCACCATAAAGCAAGCCGATACTGCTAAAATCAAGCGGTCTAGCAAAAAAGTCGCTCGAAGCATCGACAACTAGGGGCGATTTGGTCTTTGGCATAGCCTTATACTGCGTGCCGTAAATCGTGTTATTTGAGCAGATGTAGGCATAGTCAGCATCATCACTAAATTTAAACTCAGGTATGTAAGAGAAATTCTCATCCTCGCTGCTTGCAACGACATCTACATTTACACCAAGCACTTTAGCCTCTTTGATCGCTTTGTTTGTCCAAACTCCGGTGTTTGCATATTCAGCCCTGCCACCTTGATATAAATTCATCGGTATCATGCTAAATTGCAAGTGTGCGCCGCCTTGAAGAAATAAAATTTCATACTCATCGCCGATGCCGTAAAGCTTTCTTATCTTATCCATCGCGCCAAAGTGGATCTCCTCAAAGGTCTTGCTTCTGTGGCTGATCTCCATGATCGAGTAGCCCTCGCCTCTGTAGTCGGTAAATTCGGCCTTTGCGTGCTCTAAAACGTCTAATGGTATCGCGCTTGGGCCTGCGCTAAAGTTGATTTTTCTACTCATTTTTACTCCTTGATAATTGCTTTTTTATGTGTATTTTGTGAGATAAGCTCGATCTCATCATTCAAATTTAAATCCCTAAGATCGGCTCTCTTGCCATCTTTTCTAACCTCGATAAGCCCCTTCGTGCTCTCAAAAAAGAGCTCCCTCATCTCATAAGCCTTCTCTAGCGAGCCAAGTGCCGAGCTAAGAAGCAAGATCTTTCTTTGCACGGCGTTTGTTAGGGCATTTTGCTTGTTTGCCACCTCGCTAAATTTTAGCTCGATCCTAGCTTTTAGAGCGTTTGATGAAAATTTAGAAAGTAGTAAATTTAATAAATTTTGTTTCTTTGTGATCTTTAAATTTAAAGCACTATCGAGATCGTCGCTGAGCCTATCAAGATACTGGAAAAATGCCTCTTCATCAGGCAACAGATCAAGCATGGCTGCACTTGGTGTAAGCGATCTACGGTCTGCTACAAAGTCACTTATAACGTAGTCTATCTCGTGTCCGATAGCGCTTATGACTGGCGTTTTTGTAGCGTAAATTTCGCGAGCTAGACCCTCGTCGTTAAAGCACCAAAGATCCTCTTTACTGCCACCTCCTCTAGCTAAAACGATCACATCGACGCCGTATTTATCGGCTCTGCGCAAAGCTTTTATAAGCGAGCTTGGGGCATTTTCGCCCTGAGTTAGCGCGTCAAATATATAAATTTCACTTAGTCTCCAGCGGCTCTTTACCACCTTTAGCATGTCTTGAAGTGCAGCTGAAGTGGCGCTTGTGACAAGGGCTATTTTTTTAGGTAAATTTGGTATCTCTTTTTTTGCGCCGATGTCAAAAAGCCCCTCGTTTTCGAGCTTTTCTTTAAGCTGCCTAAACGCAAGCTCAAGCTCGCCCTCGCCATCAGGCAGCATCGCGCTAGCTACTAGCTGATACGACCCACTTGGCGAATAAATGGTCACTTTGCCATAAATTTTGACCTTCAAGCCCTCTTTTGGCAGGAATTTGACCTTTTGGTTATTCATACGATACATCACAGCCGAGATGCTTGACTTTTCGTCCTTTAGCGTGAAGTACCAGTGCCCAGAGGCGTGCTTAGTAAGGCGCGAAATTTCGCCACTTACCTCGACATAGTCAAGTGTCGCTTCAAGCAGCGCCTTTGCTTTTTCGTTTAGCTCAGATACGCTAAGCATTGATTTCTCTGACCTTTTTAGCGATAAATAACGTCGAGATGTCCATGCTAAAACCCTTGCAAAGCTCTATCTCAAAGCCAGCCTCCACAAGCTCATCGCAAAAGCTCTTTGCGTCTAAGAAATTTTCGATCGAGCTTGGCAGATACTCGTATGCCTCTTTGTTTTTCGAGATAAAGCCCCCGATACTTGGCAAAATTTTACTTAGGTAAAAATCTCTTAGCGCAGTTATAAAGCCCTTTTTTTGGCGCTTTGTAAATTCAAGCACGACTACGTAACCGCCATCAGCCAAGACCCTGTTAAACTCCCTAAGCGCAGCCTTTCGCTCGACCACGTTTCTTATGCCGTAGCTTATGCTTAAAATTTGAGCCTCACCGCTTGCAAGCGTTGTATTATCAGCGTAGGCCTCTATAAATTTAAAATTTGGAAATTTCGCTCTCGCCTCTTTTAGCATGCCACTTGATGGATCGATGCCAGTTAGGCTTTTTACCTCCACGCCAAATTCTTTTGAAATTTCACTCCAAAGCCCCATCATATCGCCAGTGCCGCAAGCCACATCCACGATATTTATGCTTTTATTTTTAAAAATTTCTAGCATATATCTGCAAGCAAATTTCCTCCAACTCACATCCACGCCAAGGCTTAGCACTCTGTTTGCGACGTCGTAAGTCGGAGCAATCTGATTAAACATATCAACTATTTTTTCTTGTTTTTGCATAAATTTTAGACCTTTATATGTAGTAAATTTTTAAATTGCGCGAGATTTTGCGAGTTGCTCTTATAAATTTAAGCCGTTTTTTTAGTATCTCTTCTCTGGTTTTGTAAATTTGTTTGTAGATTTTACTCTCTAGCTTTTCTTTGCCAGCAGCCACTGGCAAGCGCTCTAAGATGCCCAACCAGACATCGTAGTCTTGAAGCGCGCCAAAGATCTCTTGCATATCTTTTAACCGCTCTTCATACTTTTTAAGCCCGTCAAAATAAAAAATCTCACTCAAAAACTCGTAAGTGTATCTCACCTTTTTAAGCTCGATCCTGATCTTGTGAAAACTCTCATTTGGGCAGTCTTGATCTAGGCTTTTTAGCCTTTTTTGAGCCAAAACTAGAAGCGTTCTAAGTTTAAACGAGCCAAGGCGCGAAAGGCTCACGTCAAAGAGCTTTGATCTATAAAACTCGCCCTCGTTTAAAAATATCTCCCACTCTTTTAAAAAAGCGTAGTTTTCCTCATCGCTAAGATAGCTTTTAACGTTTTCATACTCTAAATTTAGAGCCTTTTGCACAAAGTAAATTAGCTCATTTGCATGCTTTTGCTCGCTTAAAAAGCCTAGAAATATGTCTAAGTCTCGCTTTTTATTGGTTGAGTTTGCCAAAATTTTAAAATTCTCACCAAAAAAGAGCGTCACTTTTTCATCAAAAACGCCGTTAAAAATTTTAAGTAGCGACCTAACTTTTCTTAAATTTACTCGCAGGTTGTGCAAAATTTCTTCGTCGTGATCTTGCAGATAGTCGCTCTTTAGCCTCTTTATCTCTTTAAATATGCTTAAAAACAAAGCCCTTAGCGCCTCGCCGCTCTTTAAATTTGCAGCAAAATTTGGCGAAATTTCTTTGTTTTTAAAGACACTGTAGGCTCTTTTATAATCAATTTGTTCATTTTCGTTTGCATGAATGGCAAGAAATTTGTTTTTATATCTTTTATCGCAGGTGACATCAGCCTTACAAAACTGCTCTAAAAATGGTGGCAGTTTAAAATATACAGCCTCGTTTTCATCAGCGAACTCTATCTCAAATGTGCAAAGTCCATTTAAGCCATCTTTAAAAACGTCGATGTTACAAGGGTTATTATTTAGCCGAAAAATGTATCTATCTTTTGTGATTACGCGCCCGATGCGGTTTTTTAGAGCCTTTTTAAACTCTGCCTTTTCGCAAAATTCCTCGTTTTCTTCTCTTATAAGATCTTTGCCAACCTTGATCGTTTTTATAAATTTATCCTCTTCACTTCTGAAGCGGATCTCTTCATTTTGTGTGATCTTGGTGTAAAACTGAGAAATTTCAAGGTGCTTAAAAACTACCCCAGCCTCTTTTAGAAAATCTAGAATTTGAGAATTTTTGAGTAAAAATTTACGCTCTATCTCCAAACCCACATTTTTCTCCGAAATTTTTTGCTTATTTTAGCGAGTTAGTGCTTAAAATAATGAGAAAAAAGCTAATTTCAGGCTTGTTTGAAGTGTTTTATGAAGAAAAATAAAAATTTATGTTGCGTAATGCAACATAAATTTTGCCTTATCGGCAGTGCTTACAGCTTTTTACGCTAGCAACGATATTTAGGCGCTCGATGATGTTACCGATCTTTTTTTCAAGCGCTTCTTGGTATTTGCCAAGCTCTGAGTCATCATAGCTCATATCCTCGACGCTACCGCAGTTTTCGCAAACCACGTGGATGTGCGGATGCTCGTAAATGTCGTATCTCGCCTTTTGATTGACGATATTTACCTCAACTACAAGGCCTTCGTCTTTTAATGTGTTTAGGTTTTTATAAACTGTTGCAAGCGAAACTGATGGATTTTCTTTCAAAATTTCATCATAAAGCTCATCGATCGTTGGATGTGTATGACGATCAAGAATTCTCAAAACGCTAAGACGCTGCGGCGTTACTTTAAGCCCAGACTGTTTTAGCAACGATACATATTGCATAATTTTCCCCTATACAAATTTTTGCTTTATGCTAGCAAAAGTAATATTAAACGTTTCTTTATTAAATGATATTAATTATTCTCTAGTAATTTTTGGGTAATTTGCTCAGCGCTTATGCCAAGGCTCTTTTCAACCTTAGCTGTCGAGCCATGCTGGATAAATTTATCATCATACTCAAAGCTAACAACGCTTACATTTGATATGCCATTTTCTTGTAAAAACGCACTTACGATCTCGCCAACGCCGCCTTTTTTAGCGCTATCGCTAAAGATATACCACTTTTTAGTGCGTTTTGCTAGCTCACATAAAAGCTCTCTATCAAGCGGCTTTACAAAGACTAAATCGACAAGGATAGCTTCAAGCTTGCCAACTAGTAAATTTCTAACCAAATTTGCCCTGCCAACGCCGTTGCCATAGCCTAAAAATGCGGTCTCACTCTTTGCGTCAGCCAAAATTTCACCCTTGCCAAACTCTAGCGGCTTAGCCTTAAATTCATCCCTTAAAATAAACGCCCCACGCGGATATCTAAACGCGCTAACACCCTTGTAAGAGTAGGCAAATTCCATAACATTTTTCATGCTCTCTTCGCACCTTGGAGCAAAAAGAACCATGTTTGGCACAGCGTTTAAAAAGCTAATATCAAAAGCACCCTGATGCGTTTCGCCGTCCTCGCCAACGATGCCCGCTCTATCCATCGCAAATGTGATGTTTAAATTTAAGATAGAAGCGTCGTGGATGACCTGATCGTAGGCTCTTTGCATAAAGGTCGAGTATATCGCAACAAATGGCTTAAAGCCCTCTTTTGCCATGGCTGACATCGATGTAACTGCGTGCTGCTCGGCTATCGCCACGTCCCAAAAGCGGTCTGGAAACTCGTGTATGAGCGCGTCCATGCCAGTGCCTGTTGGCATCGCAGCCGTTACGCCAACGATGTCGCTGTGCTCTCTTGCCATCTTTAAAAGCTGCTCGCTAAAGATCGCCGTGGCTGACTTGTTTGACTGTCTTTTGATAAATTCGCCACTTTTTAGATCAAATGGCCCAACTCCGTGCCAATTTTCATAGTAACCCTCGGCAAATTCATACCCCTTGCCCTTTAGCGTCTGCACGTGCACAATGACTGGTTTTTTCATGTTTTTAGCAGTTTCAAATGTGCTAAGAAGCGCTGAAAGGTCGTGCCCATCGACTGGGCCTATATACTCAAGTCCAAGCTCTTCAAAAAACATGCCAGGAGTGATGAGCCTGATGCCCTCCTCCATGCGTCTAGCCATGTAAGCCGCAGAGTCTGGCATATAGCTTAAAAAGCGCTCAACCCTGCCTTTAAATTTTTGATAAAACTGCCCAGCCATCATCTGGCTTAGATACTTGCTAAGCGCGCCTATTGGCTTACTTATGCTCATTTCGTTGTCGTTTAGGATGATGACGCAAGGATATTTTCTGTCCCCCAGCTCATTTAGCGCCTCATACGCCATGCCGCCACTTAGCGAGCCGTCGCCTATAACAGCCACTGGCAAGCGCTCTTCATTTTTTAGTTTGATCGCCTTTGCAGCGCCAACTGCAAGCGAAATGGACGTTGAGCTATGACCTGCCACAAAGTAGTCAAATTTACTCTCGCTTGGCTTTGTGTAGCCGCTGATACCGTTAAATTTTCTAAGCGTATCAAAGCTGTCCCAGCGCCCAGTTAGTAGCTTGTGCGCGTAGCTTTGGTGACTTACATCAAAGATAAACGGATCTTTTGTAACGTCAAAAATTTTATGCATCGCAACGATGATCTCGACTGCACCGATGTTTGAGCTAAGGTGACCGCCATTTTTGCTAACGGTAGATAGAATTTTATCTCTGATGTCGTGGCAAAGTGCGTTTAGCTCATCGACATTTAGGCTTTTAACGTCTTTATTCATTATTTACCAGCATTTTTAGCTTCTCAAGCCTTGTTTGCATCGTCGCATCGATGTTTCCGCCCTCGCTTATTATCACCACGCCACCTTTGCTTATGGCGTCATCAGCACTTACTTTTACGCGTTCGTTTTTACTAAATTGCTCTTTTAGATAGTCGCTATCTTCTGGATTTACGCGAATTTCTATATTTTTTACGTCGCTTAGCTCTTTTATAAGCGAATTTGCTAGGTGATGAGCGATCTGGCTAGATGCGCTTGAAACCTCTTTTTCTATCACCTCTTTTGCGATCTTTATCGCAGTTTGCCCAAGCTCTTCCTCACTCTTTTTCAAAAACTCATCAAATTTAACGTACTGCTCATCTAACTTTGCGGCTGAAGCGCTAAATTTAGCCTCAAGCTCCTTTATCTTTGCCTCGTTTGCAGCGTTTGTTTGAGCGATGCCTTCATTTTTACCATCCTCTTTTGCACGGGCGATCTCAGCTTCAAGACGCTTTGCAAATTCGCTCTCTTGATTTTCTATCTGCATTTGAAGTTTGATGATGTTGCTGCTTAGCTCATCTGTCTTTTTAAGTAGCTCCTCAACAAAACTCGAGTCAAATCCAGGCTGGTGGGCTTGGCTGTTTTGAGACTGAGGTGCAAAGTGATTTTGCATATTTGGTTGCATTTGGTGAACTGGCTGGCTTTGCGGCGTAAAATTTTCACCACCTTGCTCTAAATTTTGCTCATTTAGCTCTTCACTGAGATTATTTTCTTCTATCAAAACAGGTGCGCTATCTTGGGCTCTTTCATTGCTCCCAAGCACTTTAAATCTATAATTTTCTATAAAGTGAGCCGGCGAGGTCTCACTTGTTATTACGCTACTTTTCATTCTATCATCTCATCTGCTTCGCCAACTTGGAATACACCTTGATCAGCTAGACCTTGGACGACCTCAACGATGCGTCTTTGCGCCTCTTCAACATCTTTTACACGAACAGCGCCAAGGTATTGCATCTCCTCTTTAAAGGCTTCGGCCGCACGCTGAGACATATTTGATAAAAATTTATCTTTAATGCCATCGCTTGAACCCTTAAATGCAACCATAAGGTCTTTTTTATCGACATTTTTGAGAATTTCTCTAATCGCAGTTGCGTTAAGGTTGATAATATCTTCAAATGTAAACATAAGCTCTTTGATCGTTGTAGCAAGCTTGTCGTCGCTTTGCTCGATGCGTTCGATCGTGCTTTTGCTAGCTTTTTGGCCAAGTCTGTTAAGCACTTCTGCCACAGCTCTTGGACCACCAACCTCGACCTTGTAAGATGTGAGGCTTTCTAGTTTGCCCTCAAGCACGGTTGAGACACGTTTGATCACTGATGGGCTGATCTCGCCAAGATTTGCCATCCTGATCACTACCTCACTTCTTAGCTCATCTGAGAAAAAGCTTAGCGTCTCGGCGGCACTTGTTGAGTCCATGTGGGCAAGGATCAGCGCGATAGTTTGAGGGTGCTCTTTTACGATGAAGTCTGCGAGTTGCTGTGGCTTTATCTTATCAAGATAGCCAAAGCTCTTTGAGTTTTCCATGCTTTTAGCAAGCTTGTCTAAAATTTTCTGAGCAGCTTCTGGACCAAATGTGCGGTATAAAATTTCTTTTGCGTACTCTAAGCCGCCACTTCTCATATATTGATTTGACTGCATGAGAGCGTAAAATTCTTCTAAAATAGCGCCTGCTACTTGCTTGTCTATATTTTTTGCAGTTGCTATGTAGCCTGAAATTTCAGTGATGACATCAACATCCATGTGAGAAAATATAAGGGCCGTCGCCTCTTCGCCAAGCTGTATTAGTAAGATAGCGATCTTTTCTGGCATCGAAAGATCGTCATATATCATCTTTTGCTTATCGGTTAGTTTTATAGACATCAAATTTCCTTACGCATGTTAAAGTCACTATCATTTTTAACCATATCTTGGAGTAAATTTGAAATTTCCTCACTTCGCTCGGTGACTACTATCTTCATCTTTTCAAGAAGGACGTCGTATTTTAGCTCGTCTTCGTTAAATTCACCGCTAAGACCAAGCTGCTCCTCGACTTTCTTACGAGCAGCTTTAAATTTCTCAAGCGTATCTTCAGCATCCACCTCGATATCTTCAAGATCGTCCTGGGCTTGCTCCTCTTCTTCTTTCGTCTCTTCAAGCATCTTTTGCATAAATGGCACGATGACTTTTTTGTAGAAGATGTAAAGTAGCAGCGCTGCAAAGATGTATTTTAGTAGTGGCAAGAAAGGCATCACGTAGTTGTTCATAAAGCCATCCATCTTCTCGCCAGTGCTGACATCTTTGCCAGTTTTAAACTCGAAGTTATCCAAGCTTACCTCATCGCCTCTATTTTGATTGTAGCCGATTGATTGCTTGATTAAATTTGTGATTGATTCTCTTTGCTCTTTAGTAAGCGGGGCAAATTCAAGCTCGCCAGTTGGCTTGCCGTCTTTATCCTTTTTGCTTTGATAAAGTCCGTCTATAACGACAGCTGCGCTTACTCTGTTTATGCTAGCAAACTGCCCTTTGACATTTGTCACTTTCTTTGAAATTTCGTAGTTTGTCTGCTGCGAACTTTTGTTGTACTGCTCTTTTAAAGTGCTATCATCAAGACCTTGAACAGGGCCTATGTTGCTAACTGCACCTGGTACGCCGCCTACTTCATTTGGAGCCGAGCCTTGGCGCTTTTCTTCGATGTTGCTCTCGCTTCTTACGACGTTATTTGGGTCATAAACCTCGCTTTTTGTATCTTTTTTATCAAAGTCAAAGTCGATATTTACCTTTGCTACGACCTTATCTGCCCCGCCCACGATAGGAGCTAGGACATTTACGATCTTTTGCTCATAGTTATTTTCAAACTCGCGCTTATAGCGGATCTGCTGAGCTATGGCGTCACTATCAAACTCGCCGTCTTCATCGCCAAGTGCGACACCGTCTTGATTTACTATCTTTACATTTTCTGTGCTTAAATTTGTAACAGAGGCGGCGACTAGGTTTTTAATGCCAAAAATTTGCTTCGCATTTAGACTAACGCCTGGTTTTAGCTCAACTACGATCGAAGCAGTTGGGAGTGCTTGCCTTTCAGTAAAGACGCTCTCTTTTGGTATGGCTATTCTTACGGTTGCTTTTTGGATAGATGAGAGGCTCTCGATCGTTCTAGCTAGCTCACCCTCAAGCGCTCTTTGAAATTTAACTCTCTGCTCGGCGTCCGTTGCTCCAAATTCTTGCTTGTCAAAAATTTCAAAGCCGATCTTGCTCTCTTTTGGTATGCCAAGCGTTGCAACAGCGATACGCTCTTTATATACATCGCTAGTTGGCACAAGGATCGTGCCTTCATTTGCTAGTTTATACTTGATGCCATCTTTGTTTAGCTGATCGACTATTAAGGCTGAGTCGCTTGGGCTGATGTTTTCAAAAAGGACGCTATATCCTGCAAAGCTATCACTTTTGCTTTTGTAAAGCGTTAAAAATACCAAAAAAGCCACAACCAAAACGATCGAGCTGCCTGCGACGATCTTTTGTTTTAGTGAAAGCTTTTGATAAATTTGACTTATTTGATGAAGTAATGCCTTAAAATCCATATCCCTACTTTAAAATTTGCTTTAACTCTTCAAAAACTCTATCGTTTTGCCATGCCTGACCGATGGTGATTCTCACCGCATTTAAGGCGTAGCTTTTTAAATCTCGTAAAATTATACCTTTTTTTAGCATCTTTTCGCATATCTGGTTTGATTTTGGCTCGTTAAATTTAAAAGTTATGAAATTTGTGTAGCTTGGGATAAACTCGATGCCATTTTGCTTTGCAAACTCCTCATATCTCTTCATCTGCTCGAAGTTGTTTTGCATAGTTTTTTGCACAAATTCATCATCTCCAAGCGCCACTATCGCTGCTCTTAGGCTTGGAGTTGTGATGTTAAATGGAGCTCTTAGCTTTGAAAGAGCGCCTATGATCTCTTCATTTGCCACGCCGTATCCAACGCGCATGCCACCAAGTGCGTAGGCTTTTGAGAAAGTACCAAGATAGATGGCGTTTTTAAATTTCACCACCTCGCTTGGCTTTATCTCTTTTTTGTTATCTTTAAATTTAGCAAATTCGTTGTAAGCACAATCAAGCACCACAAGCGTGTTTTCATCAATGTTTTTTATAAATTTATAGACTTCATCGGCATCGATACACTCACCCAAAGGGTTGTTTGGTAAGCAAAGAAAGATGACAGAAATTTCATCTTTGTGCGCGTTATAAATTTCTAAAAACTCGCTCAAATTATGCTCCATGCTCTTTGTGCGGTAAATTTTAGCCCCAGTTTGTTTTGCATAAATTTCATACATCGCAAATGTCACGCCAGCCATCAAAACGCCACTTTGCTTGTTCGCCTTTGCATGAAGTGCAAATTCTATGATCTGGTCGCTTCCAGAGCCGATGATTAGATTTTTGCTAGTTACGCCAAATTTCTTAGCCAGCCCCTCTTTTAGCTCAAAGTAGCTATCATCTGGATAGAGATGTGCGTTTTTAGCGACCTCTTTTAGCGCCTCCTCTACGCGTTTGCTCGTGCCAAAAGGATTTTCATTGCTCGCTAGCTTTATCACATCTTTTGCATCGATGCCAAACTCTCTAACTACAAGCTCGATCGGCTTTCCAGCCTCGTAATTTACTAGATCATCCAAAAAGTCATTAAATTTCATTACTCTTCTCCGTTTAAATAGCTTCCAAGCCACGTTATCTCAGCGCCGCTCTCTTTTGCGAGTTCAAAGGCGTTTTGCACCTTCTCATCGTCGATATGCCCTTCAAAGTCAAGGTAAAAAATTGACTTAAATTCGCGCTGCTTTATAGGACGTGACTCAAGTTTTGTGATATTGATATTTTCATTTTTAAAGATAGAAAGCAGATCAGCAAGGCGTCCTGGACTGTGATCAGTCTTTGCTAGGATCGAAGTTTTCGAGTTTTCAACCTTGGCATTTTTAAAATCGCTTAAGATCAAAAATCTCGTTCTGTTTGCCATATTATCTTCAATAGTCTCATAGACGATTGGCACATTGTAAATTTTAGCTGCGATTTTTGAGCAAATGGCGGCTGATTCTCTATCCATAGATGCCATATATGCGGCTGCTGCGGTTGATTTGGCTGGGACAAATTCGACCTCATTTAGCATATGATCTTCTAAAAATTTACGGCACTGGTTGTAGCCTTGCGGATGCGAGTAAATTCGCTTTATCTCTTTTAAATTTTCATTTATGCTAACAAAGCTGTGGTGGATATCTACGTAGAGCTCTGCCACTATCTTTATATCATCAAATTTACTCAAACAATCAAGCGTAGCTCCAACAGCGCCTTCAGTGTTGTTTTCGATAGGCACGACGCCGTATTTCGCCTCTTTTTGAGCTAGCTTCGTAAAAACTGCCTCGATCGTAGCAAGTGGCAGATATGCGCTCATCGCGCCAAATCTACTTTGCGCCGCTTGATGCGTGTAAGTGCCCTCAGGTCCTAGATAGACGATCTTTTGAGGCATCTCTAAATTTCTACTAACAGCAAAAATTTCAAGATAAATGGCCTCGATCGCAGCCTTATTTAAGGCTTTATCTTTGCTAAGGCTAGTTAAGCGGTTTATGATAGCTCGCTCGCGCTCAGGGCGATATATAGGCGTCCCAGTCGTTTGCTTTAGCTTGCCGATCTGCTCGACAAGCTTCATTCTTTCATTTAGTTTATTTAAGATGAGATCATCGATACTATCGATCTCTTTTCTAAGCTCATTTAGCTCTTGCATCAGCGCTCTCCAAAAACTCAATCTCAGGTGCCACGACGTCCTCAAAGCACTCACGTCTTCTTATCAGCCTATCTTTGCCATCAAGCACGCAAACTTCAGCGGCTCTGTTTCTTGTGTTGTAGTTTGAGCTCATGCTAAAACCATAAGCTCCAGCCCCTTTAACCACGATGACGTCGCCACTTTCACACTCTGGCAGATTGATATCTTTTGCTAAAAAGTCGCCGCTTTCACAAACTGGACCTACCACATCGCAAGTGCCTAAATTTTCATCCTTACCATCGACAAAAATTTTGTGATGCGCGCCATAAAGGCTTGGTCTTATAAGATCATTCATCGCGCCATCAGTGATGACAAATCTCTTTTTGCCGTTAAATTTCTCATATAAAACGCTTGCGACAAAGTAGCCAGCATTGCCCACGATGAAGCGTCCTGGCTCGCAAACGACGGTCACATATTGACCTTTTAGTGCGCCTAAAATTCCTTGTGCGTAGTCGTATAAATTTATCTCTTTTTCATCGTTGTAGATGATGCCAAGTCCGCCACCAACGTCAAAGAATTTGATATCGATCTCAAGCGCTTTTAGCTCTCTTAAAAGCTCACTTACGATCTTTGCAGCGTCTATTATCGGGCTTAGTGAAGTTAGCTGTGAGCCGATGTGAAAATGTATGCCAGTTGGCTCAAGAAACTCTGAAGTTTTAGCGTGGATATACATCTTTTTAGCTGTCTGCGCATCGACGCCAAATTTGTTTTCATTTAGCCCTGTCGAGATATATGGGTGAGTTTTTGCATCAACGCCAGGATTTACCCTGATGCTGATCCTTGCCTTTAAATTTAACCCTTTTGCTATCTCTTCAAGCCTTAAAAGCTCGGCAAAGCTCTCAACATTTATCAGCAAAATTTCATTTTCTAAAGCCTCTTTTAGCTCTTCATCGCTCTTACCAACGCCGCTAAAGATGATCTGATATCTCTTAGCTCCTGCAAGAAGCGCTCTTTTGACCTCGCCGATGCTCACGCAGTCAAATCCAGCTCCAAGATCAGCTAGAAATTTTAAAACGCTTAAATTTGAGTTTGCTTTTACGGCGTAGCAAACCAGAGATTTTCTAGCGTAAAATGCGTTTTTTAGCGCTTCATAGCGCTCTTTAATGTAGTTAAAATCATAAACGTAAAGTGGGGTTTTGTATTTGCTTGCAAGCTCTTTAAAATCCATAAAATAGCCTTTTTTAAAATGGCTTGATTTTACAAAAAAGTTGCCAAAATTTGGCTTAACGATGCGTTTTTATAAGATAAATGGCGTATGCAAAAAGCAAAATAACAGGGAGAACCATGCCAATCTCTGGCAAGATGACTGAGGTTTGAGCAAATTTGGTTAAGATAAAGAGAAGTCCCCAAACTACGAGTGTTATGACGACAAAGATAAATGTTGAGAGTGCGAGGTTGAAAAACCTGCCAGTCACTGGCAAATGATAGTAGAAAATAAGCAATAAAAACGGCGCAAAAAATGGTGTGATGGCTAGGTTATAAAATGCAGTCCTTGCGCTATCAAGCCCTATGCCTTCGTTTTTAAATGTCTTTATGAAATTTATCGCATCAGGTATGTTAAATTTCGAGTTTTCAACGCTTGCGGCACTCTCGATGCTCTTTGGCTTAAAACCTCTTAATGCATCTAAATTTTCACTTTTTACCTTGCTAAAGCCATTTTCGCCAAGCTCTAAGCTTTGAGGCAAAAAGGTCTGATTTACATCTTCTAAAACCCACTCATTGTCTTTAAATTTAGCGTGGTCGGCAAAGGTTGTCGAGAGCAAGTCAGTGCCATTAATGTCAAAAATTCTCACGTCATTTGCTCTTTGCTTGGCTGAGTTTAGCTCTTTTATATAGATAAATTTGCCTTCAAATTTCAAAAATGAGTCGTTTGTACTTTTTGAAAAAGCGGTGTTTTTTGCGATGCTTTTTTGATAATCATGCGCATAAGCAAAAGGCGTAAAATTTAACCCAACGTAAAAAATCGTCACAAAAAGCGCGATGAGAAATGGTGGCAAAATGAGCCTGTTTTTACTGATGCCAAGAGCATAAAAGCTAATTAGCTCGTTTGAACGAACCATATTTACATGTAAAATTATTAGCGCGAAAATGAGCGAAAGTGGCAAAACGTAGCTAATGGCACTTAGCGCAGTAAGGCCAACGTAGAGTAGCTGAAGGTTTGCAGATGGCGGCAGATCTTTTAAATTTGTAAGCAGATCAATGCCAACATAAAATAGCTCAAGCGCTAAAAATACGATAAGAAAAGATTTTATATAGACCCAGCCAACGTATCTGGCGTATAGTTTCATTTGATAAGACCTTTTTTTACCGTAAATTTTTGTGAAATTTCATTGATATCGCTCTTTAGCAGCTCACAAACTGCATTTTTTGTATAGGCTAAAATTTCATCTAAAGCCTTTTTCTCCTCGTCGCTAAACTCACCAAGGACAAAATTTTTAGCATCGCCCTCATGTCCGATACCAACACGCACCCTTTCGTAGTCGTTGCCGATTAGTCCGTCGATCGATTTTATGCCGTTATGTCCGCCGCTACTGCCGCCTTTTTTAAATTTAACCGCGCCAAAACTAAGGTCAAGATCGTCGTGGATGACGATTATCCTATCTGGTTTATAAAAGTCTTTTACTGCTTTTACGCTTTGACCTGATAGGTTCATAAAGGTTGTTGGTTTTAGTAAGATAATGTCGTTAAATTTAAAAACTTCGCCTTGAAATTTGGCTGAGCTAACATCTTTGAAATTTGAGTCTTTTAGGAGGTCTATAAGCATAAAGCCTATGTTGTGTCTAGTGTTTTCGTATTTGGGACCAGGATTTCCCAGCCCCGCTATTAGTGTCACAAAAGCCCTTTTTATTTAGCTTTAATAACTCCAAGTACCGCAACACGGTCAGCGTCAATGATAGTAACGCCTTTAGGAGCTGTGATATCACGAACCAAAATCGTATCATCAATGTCAAGTTTGCTTACATCAACGTCAAATGAATTTGGTAAATTTTCAGCCGTGCATTTTACGCAAAGACGTCTTTTTGACTGGATCAAAACGCCCTTATTTTTAAGACCAATAGGTGTTCCAACTGGCTTAACTGGGATCATATATTTTGATAAAACGCCTGGAAGTGCTACTTTTAGATCTACGTGTTTAAGATCGCTTGTAACAACATCTCTTTGGTAATCAACAATAACGACATTATAAACTTTTCCGCCTACTTTTACATCAAAAGCAAGGCTCTCTTTTTTGCGTGCCTCTTTGATAAAGTCATTGACTTTAAAAGCAGCTGCAACATTCTCTAATCCCTTGCCATAAATGTTGGCGATTAGATAACCATCTCTTCTCAAAGCCTTCGCAGACTTCTTACCGATACTCTCTCTAACGATTCCTTCTAACATCGTTTTCCTTTCATAAAAAATAGGTGCTGATTTTATCTAATGCTTTATAAATTTCACATAAAGCTTACTAAATTTCTTTAAGCGCGATCACTTCAGGTTGATCTTGTTTGCTTTGAGGTTTGCCAAAATTTACACCATTTTCAAAGCTAAAACCTGCTACATTTGAGCTTTTTATCTTAAGCTGCAAGTCACCCCTGTTACTAGCATTATCAAGCGCTACTTCGGCACTAATTATCTTATTTTCATAAAGTTCAAGCAGGTGCTGATCAAAGGTTTGCATGCCGTAAGTATTTTTTGACTCAGCTATGGCAAGATCGATCTCATCAAATTTCTCTTCAGATATGAGCTCTTTTATACGGGTATTTTTTCTCATGATCTCGACTGCTGGGCGTCTTGTGCCAAAAAGCGTCTTAACTAGCCTTTGTGAGATGACACAAGCAAGCACTGAAGAGAACATAAGGCTGACCTTATCTCGCTCGCCTTGAGGGAAGCTATTTACTATTCTATTTACGCTCTCTTTTGCATCAAGTGTGTGAAGTGTCGAAAGCACCAAGTGACCAGTCTCTGCGGCTCTAATGGCAGTCTCAATCGTCTCAAGATCTCTCATCTCACCAACCAAAATGATGTCAGGATCTTCTCTAAGCGAAGCCCTTAACGCATCTGAGAAATTTAGCGCATCTGCCCCGATAGAGCGCTGGTTGATTATGCTTTTATCGTCGTTAAATACATACTCAATCGGATCTTCGATAGTCACGATATGTGATCTTTTTGTCTGGTTTATGAAATTTATCATGCTTGCAAGCGTCGTTGTCTTGCCACTTCCAGTTGGGCCAGTCACTAAAATGATGCCACGAGTGGTCTCTGTGCAAATTTTTTCTATCACGCTTGGTAAATTTAGATCTTTTATGGTTGGAATTTTCGTTGGAGTGACACGAAAGACAGCAGAAATTCCATTTATCTGCAAAAACATATTTACACGAAAGCAGTACTCATCATTTAGTTTATAAGAAAAATCTATATCTTTTTTGTCCATAAACTCATCAAATTTAGCCCCCAAAAGCTCATTTGCGATAGCTACTGCGTCACTTGGGTCTAAATTTTCTTCGCTAAGTGGCATGATCTCGCCATTAAATCTGCCATAAACAAGGCTTGCAGACTTTAGGTGAAGGTCGCTGCCGCCTTTATCCACCAAAGAGCACAGATATGAGTCTAGGTCTTGTTTGGTCATTAAAGTGATTTCATAATGTCGTCAAATGCTGCAACAAACTGCTTTAAGCCGTCATTTAAAAGCTCTTTATAAGTAGCATTTATATCGATCTCATTATTTTTTATGATGTGAAAAAAGCTTGAGATATTCTCTTTACTAGGGGCATTTTTTGCCTCAGCTTTTTCTTTTACAAATTCTTTTATCGTATCTATCGGAGCTGTGTTTATAGAGTTTTTATACATTAGTTCTCTAACGTAATAATCCCCTCTTAAACCACCGCCTTTTACGCCAGTGCTTGCAAAAAGTGTCCTTACGTTTTCTAAGCCAAAGTCCTCAATGATATGATAGATATTTGCAGCGTTCATTATACCGATCTGCCCAGTTGGCAAGCTCTTTGCAGCCATTGTCTCATCAAGCCTTCTGTCAAATCTACTAACAAAAACGCTGATCACACCTTTTGGCATCGTCGTATCCACAAAGCGGCTTGCATAAGCTTTGCTACCCTCTTTAAAGGCCTCTAGGCAGTTTTTGGCCTGATCTGGCGAGAAAATGAGCGTCGCATTTACGCTGATACCTCTTGCCATGAGTGCGCTCATCGCTTCATAGCCCTCTTTTGTAGCTGGAATTTTTATCATGACATTTGGCATTGAGATAAGGTTGTGAAGCCTGATGCCCTCTTCTATCGTAGCAGCTGTTTCGCCACTTAAATTTGGATCAACCTCGATGCTAACAAAGCCATCATCGCCATTTGCGTAGTTTTTTAGCATTTTACATGCGGCTATTTTGATATCTTGGGTCGCTAAAATTTCATAAAGATCTTTTGGATGACGCTTGTTGCTATTTTGTATGATCTGTTTGTAAGCAGGTGATGCAAAAGCTGTTTTAAAGATAGCTGGGTTACTTGTAGCTCCGTTTATAACGCCTTTTTCTAATAAAGAGTTGAATTCGTTTTGTAAAAAATCTCTCTCTATAAAGTCACACCAAAGAGAAAATTTAGCTTCATTGTCATACATTTTTTTCACCTTATAAAATTTAAAATTTCACGCAGATCCTTGACATCCACGCAATGCGTAGCCTCTTTTTTTAAAATTTCTTTCGCACAAAAGGCAATTTTTAGATCACATTTTCTAAACATTGACACATCGTTAGCTCCGTCGCCAACGCACATGATCTCACTTTTATCTAAATTTAATAGCCCCTTTAAGCGATCTATCATCTCGCCTTTTGAGCTACCAAACATCATCTCTCCGCCAACTTCACCTGTTAAAATTTCATCTTTGTGGTGCAAGATATTTGCAAAATTTGCGTCAAATTTAAGTTTTTCTTGCATCTTATCAGTTGCGATGTGAAAACCACCACTAAATACCACAACCTTTACGCCCTTTTGCTTTAGAGCAGCTATAAGCTCGCTAGCTCCTGGCATGATGGGTAAATTTTTACAAATTTCATTTGCTTTTGAAAGTGGCATTCCTTTTAAAAATTTTACTCTTGCTGTAAGACTTTCAAAAAAATCAAGTTCGCCGTTCATCGAACGCTTCGTTATGCTAGCCACCTCATCGCTGGCGTTATTAGCGGCGGCGAGAATATCAATCGTCTCGCCGTCCATTATCGTAGAGTCAAAGTCAAAAACACAAAGTTTTATCAAGCTATGCCCTAAAAATCACGCTTTAAAAGGCTCTCAACCTTTAAAATCGTAAGGATGTTTTGATCGCGTTTACCGATACCATAGATCATGCCTTTGTCTTTTACCAAAGTCTCTGGCGGCGGATCGATCCTGTTGCGGTCTATTCTGATAGCCTCCGTCAAGCGGTCTATCACGAAGCCTGCGATATTATCCTCATCTTTCATGACGATATATCTTGTATTTGAGCTTTGCTTTGTAACATTTAGTGAAAAACGTTTTCGCAAATCAATAAGCGGGATAACGTTTCCACGTAAGTTAAAGACACCAAGAACATAGTCAGGCACGCTAGGAACACGGGTGTATTCGATAGGCTTGATTATCTCTTGGATATTTAAAATAGGTATCGCATACTCTTCTTCGCCAACAACGAAGCCTACAAGTTGGACTATATCTTCGTTGTTTTTTATCTCAGGCTCGTCAATTTGTTGTTTTTGTTTGCTTAAAACTTGGTTTAGTTTATCATTCATCGCCTAACCCCTAACCTAATTTAATATTTTTTCTAACAACGTTTTCAAGGTATTCTGACGAATATGGTTTTGTGATATATTCAGTCATACCAACCTCTACTCCGCGCAATCTATCAGTTTTAGACGTTCTTGATGTTACTGCTATTAGCGGTAAAGTGCGATACTTAGAGTATTTGCGAATTTCACCAGCTAGAGTATATCCGTCCATCCTTGGCATCTCAATATCAATGAGCACCGCATCAAATGCATGCTCGCCTGATTTAATTATATTGAGTGCTTCTACTCCGTTAGTTGCTTCTATTATCGTGACGCCGATTGGCTCAAGCGATTTTTGCATGATGGTTCTATCCATCTTAGAGTCATCAACGATTAGAACTTTATAATCACTTGGTTTCTCTTTTGCTTTAGTGCTATCTTCCATTTCAGCCCTAATATTTACCTTAATATCCTTTGCCATCTCCATCATAGCACCAACGTCTATGATAAGAGTTACGCGACCATCGCCTCTAATAGTAGCTCCAGCGATACCTGGGATATTTTGTAGATAATCACCCATTGACTTGATAACGATCTCTTCTTGACCGACTAAAGTATCTACGATGATGCCCAGTTTTGCCTCGGCAACGCCGATGATAACAACATAAGTTTGATCTCCGCCGTCAAAGACTTTATTGACACCAAAGACATCTGAAAGTCTAACAAGAGATAAGACCTCATCTCTTAGTCTTAGAACGTTTTTGCCATCGATCGTGTAGATATCATCGATTGGCACGCGAACAGTCTCAAGAACGCTCGCAAGCGGTATCGCATAAAATTCCTCTTGTGTTCCGACAAGAAGTGACTGAATAATCGCAAGTGTGAGTGGAATTTTAAGCTTCATAACTGTACCTTTTCCAACTTCACTCTCGATATCAATGATACCATTTAGTTTTTCGATATTTGTCTTAACAACGTCCATACCAACACCACGACCAGATACGTTTGTAACCTTCGCTGCAGTTGAAAATCCTGGCTTAAATATAAGACCAAATGCCTCTTTCTCACTCATCGCATCAGCTTCACGCTCAGTGATGATGCCTTTTTCTATCGACTTAGCTTTAAGCATATCAGCATCTAAGCCCTTACCATCATCAACTATCTCAACAACGATATGGTTGCCTTCGTTGTAAGCTTTTAGCTGAACAAGACCTTTTTCAGGTTTGCCCATTGCCTTTCTTGTCTCAGGATCTTCGATACCATGATCGCATGAGTTTCTGATGATGTGAACTAGCGGATCGCCGATCTCTTCAACGATTGATTTATCAAGCTCAGTCTCTTCACCTGAAATTTCAAGGTCGATCTGCTTACCAAGCTCACGGCTAAGATCGCGTATCATACGTGGGAATTTATTAAAGACTTTTGCTATTGGAAGCATCCTTGTCTTCATAACAGCTAGCTGGATATCAGTCGTAACTAGACTTAGGCTTGATACTACTTGATTTAGCTCTTCAAGGAATTTCTCGCCCTCATATCTCTCTTCTACGTCATCATAAATTTTTAACAAGCGGTTTTTACCAAGGACGAGCTCGCCGATTAAATTCATCAAGTGATCAAGTCTTTTTACCTCAACACGGATCGTTTGCTCTTGCGCTACTGCGCTACTATTACTAGCTGCAGGCACTTTCTTGTCAGCTTCTTTTTCTCTGCTAGGAGCTGGTCTTGCTGCAGGCGCTGGGGTGCTCGCAGCAGCTGGCGCTATCTCTTCAGGAGATTTTGGAGCTATGCCTTTTGAAGCACGTCTTGCTTGATCTTCTGCTTTTCTAACTTTTAAAAGTCTCTCTATCTCAGCTTCAACCTCAGAGTCACTTAGTTTTGAAAGCTCAGCATCACTTACTTCAGGAGCTGCTTCTTCAGCTGGTGCGGCTGGCTCTGGCTCTTTTACTGGCTCAGGAGCTGGTGCTGCTGCTGGAGCTTCTGCGGCTGCGCTTGGTGCTTCACCTTCTGAAATTTGTGTTAGGCTAGCGCATATATTTTTGATATCAATGCCAGCGGCTGCGTCACTACCGTTATCTCTAATGCTCTCAAGTAGTCCTTTCATCATATCAACTGACTCAAGGACAACGTCCATGATATCTGGAGTGATCTTTAGCTCGCCTTTTCTAGCTTTGTTTAAAACATCCTCCATATGGTGAGTAAGCTCTGTTAAAACGTCAAAATTTAAAAAGCTTGAGCTACCTTTTACCGTGTGGGCAACACGGAAAATTCTATTTAAAAGCTCCAGATCTTCAGGGTTTGCCTCTAGTTCAACAAGGTCATGGTCTATCTGCTCAATAAGTTCGAAAGCCTCTATTAAAAAGTCTTCCATTATTTCTTTCATATCATCCATACTTCACCTCACTTCGCAGATTTAGAATGTGCTTCAATCACTTTTAGCACCTCTTGATAAAATACACCAGCATCAAATTTTGTAAGATACGCAGCACCACCGGCTTCTTTACTCTTAACCTCACTAAATTCATTGCTTAATGAAGAGTTAAACACAACTGGAACATCTTTAAATCTCTCATCATTTTTAATAGTTGAAGCAAAGCGGTATCCATCCATTTGTGGCATTTCGATATCACTTAAGATAACTCTAAGCTCTTTTGTTAAGTTATCTCCATATCTTTGATAAAGCTCCTCCATCCTCTCTAAGCCCTCAACGCCGTTTTTAGCTTCAACTACGCTAAGGCCCATCTTCTCAAGTGCATCTTTTACTAGCTTTCTAGCAGTTGAGCTATCATCTAGAACCAAAGCAGCACCTTTGATCTTTTGATCGTCTGTTACGTCAAATTCGATCTTTGGAGAGTAAATTCCTAGCTCTTCGACGATGCTTTCAAGATCAAGAATGAGAAGCACTTCGTCGTTTTCTATTCTTGTCACACCTGTGATCTTGCCCTTATCTAGAGTGCCGGCTCCAGCAGCAAAATTTGCAGGCTCTATGTCTTTCCAGTTTATACGTCTGATCCTCTTGGCCTCATGGACGATAAAACCGATCAATATACCGCTAAATTCAGCGATAATAACACGTGGCTTTATGACTACACCCTCGGTTGGCTCGACGATATTCATCCATCTTGCCAAATTTATAACAGGGATAACCACACCTCTTAAATCAAAAATTCCCTCGATATACTCAGGAACGCCAGGAAGCTCGGTAAGATTTGGCATCTTAATGATCTCCCGCACCTTTGCGACATTGACTCCGTATATTCCTTCATATACTTTGTTTTCGGCCTTTTTAAAGATACGAAAATCAACAAGTTCCATCTCGTTTGAGCCCGTTTTTAGTACGTTGTCTCCAAACATCAATGTCCTTTCAAACTCATTTTGAGCAAATTCAACTTTTGCTGGGCGTATTCTACAACAAAATAACTTTGCTCGCATGCAAAACAAGGTAAATTTATATAAAATCTATCGTAAATATCAAATAGCTCACCTTGATGATAGTGTCCCTCTATCACTATACTTGCGTCAAAGCCCTGCAAATGCTTGCTCATTAGCTCCTTGAAGTTTGAAATTTTATAGTGCAGATTTTTCTTAGTAAGTTTGTCTAGTATCGCTTTTGAAATTTTAAAATCCAAAATTTTATCAAGCGCGTTCATAAATTTCAAAAACCATCTAAGCCTTAAAAACCTAAGCGCATACTTATCTATAAAAGGCAAAAATATATCGCCATGCGCGATCTGGACGTGCTCGCCGCTTATAGTTCTAAATTTCACTGGCTGAGCGCAAATGTCATAGACCTTTACCCCCTCAAAGCTTAGCCTCTCGCCTTTGTCCCAAAAATCTCTAGTTTTATTAAATAAATTTGAAAGCCTAAAATCGTGGTTGCCCTCAAAGTAAAAAATTTCCACCTTTTGTGAAATTTTATTTATAAGCCTTAAGTGCTCAGCGTAAAATCCTCTTGTATATTCGCCCTCGCCCGTTAAAAAATCAAATATATCGCCAAGCAAGAAAATCTGCGGTGGCTCTTTGATCTCTCCGCTATCAACGGCGCGCAAGAATTTCAAAAAGCCATCTCTATTTACATTTTCATGCGCATCAGCCAAAAAGATCGCGCCTTCTTTTATAACGGGGGCATATAGATATTCGCTCAAATTTTGCCTTAATTAAAAAATAGCAGAGCCAAAAAGCAGTTTTTAGCCCTTCGCCTCATCTTTTTAGTCAAATTTTATAGGTTTGTAGCAGATCTTAACGATCTCAACGTCACTTCTGCCTTTTGGTAAATTTAGCGCTACCTCATCGCCCTCAGCCTTGCCTAAAAGCTGCTTTGCAAGTGGCGAGTTTATCGAGATATAGCCCTTGTCTAGGTCACTTTCGCTCACACCAACTATCGTGTAAGTATGCTCAACCTCTGTCTCTTCGTCCATTATCGTCACACTTGAGCCAAATCTCACCCTATCATGCTCGTAGCTACTTGGATCGATCACTTCTGCGTTTGCCAAAAGTGCGCTAAGCTCAGCGATCCTAGCGTCTATAAAGGCTTGCTTCTCTTTTGCGGCGTGATACTCGGCATTTTCTTTTAGATCGCCATGGCTTCTTGCGATGTCGATCTCTGTTACGATTTGTGGGCGTTGCACTAGCCTTAGATCCTTTAGCTCAGCTTCTATCTTCTCGTATCCGTGCATTGTCATTGGTTCACTCATTTTTTACTCCATATTTTTTAAAATTTTTACTACATTTTTACTGCTGCCATGCCCTAGGTAAGCCCTTAGCTCATCACAGCCTTTTAAGAATTTTTGCCTATCGCAGCTCTTGTAGGCTCTTAGCAAATTTTCAGCCGTTGCAAACTCTTGGATAAACTCCTCATGAAGTGGCTCTTTGCCCATGAAGTCAAACATTATATTTGCAAGTCCCGCGTGCTTGATCTTTACAAATTTTCTAGCGATGAAAACATCTATCGCTTTTGCCTTATATGCTAGCACAAATGGCGTGCCAATGAGCGCTGCTTCAAGCGTAGCAGTGCCAGAGCAAACAAAGGCAAAATCACTCTCATACAAGGCTTCAGGCGTGTTTGAAACGACCTCAAAGTCGCTCACATCACCATAAATTTCGCCCACTTTATCAAGCAAAAATGGTGGCACGACAAGTAGCCTTTTTGCTTCTATCTTTTTAGCAAGCTCTCTATAAACTGGCATAAGCCTTGAAATCTCTGACCTTCTTGAGCCTGGCAGAAAAGCCACTTTACCGCTACTACTTAGGCTAGTTTTTTTAAGCTTTATCTCATCCATCAAAGGATGACCCACGTAGGTCGAGCGGCTATAAAATTTAGAGTCAAATGGCAGGATCGAAGCTAGGTTGTCACAGTATCTCTCCGCAACGCTCACTCTTTTTGGCTTCCACGCCCAAACTTGAGGCAAGATGTAGTATGTCACGGCTGCTTTTGCGCCGGCCTCTTTTATCGCCTTTGCAAGCGGCAGGTTAAAGGCTGGACTGTCGATTAGCAGCACCGCATCAGCCTCTTTTGCCATCTGGCTCATCACTTTCATCGCCTTTTTTGCTTTAAAGATGAGCGGCAAAACCTCGACAAAGCCCATCGCTGAAAACTCACTGCTTTTCATATATGGCGTGCCAAGCTCTTCGCTAAAAATTCCCATTAGCTCAAATTCGCCCTCGAAATTTCTCAAAATTTCTTTTAAATGCAAATTTGCCGATGGCTCAAGAGCGGAGACTAAAATTTTCATTTACACACTTTCATCAGGTCTTTTTTTAGGGGCATTATACGCAAAAATTCTTTAAAATTTTAAGAAAGCTGTGATAAAATCCAACCCTTTAAAGGATAAAATTTGAAAGAAATTTTGATAACAAATGATGATGGATTTGAGGCGACTGGCCTGCTTGCCTTAAAAGAAGCTTTGAGCGAGCTAGATGGTGTAAATGTCACGATCGTAGCTCCAAGCTCTGAAAAATCAGCCTGCGCTCACTCGCTAACTCTCACAAGGCCGCTTAGATTTATAAAACTTGATGATAACTTTTTTAAACTTGACGACGCAACGCCCAGCGACTGCGTCTATCTCGCACTTCACGCACTTTATAATAAAAAGCCAGATCTAGTGATAAGTGGCATAAATCACGGGGCAAATTTAGGCGAAGATATCACTTATTCTGGCACGTGTGGAGCGGCGATGGAGGGCGTTTTACAGGGCATTAGAAGCATCGCTTTTTCGCAGTTTTATGAAAACAACTCACTAAATGAACTTGGCTTTGAACTAGCAAAAGAGATCGTTAAATTTATCGTGCCAAAGGTGCTAAATGATGAAATTTCGCTAAATCAAAGAGAATTTCTAAATGTAAATATCCCAGCCACAACTAGCAAAAATTTCAAAGGTTATGCCGTCGTGCCAGCTGGCAGACGCACCTACGCCACGCATGCCACGCTTAATCGCAACCCAAGAGGCATCGAGTACTACTGGCTTGGAAACGCCGCACTTGAATACGAAAAAGGCGAGCCAAGCGATATCAGCAAGGTAAATGAGGGCTTTGCCACGATAACACCCATAAAACTAAATATGACTTCATACGAGAGCTTGGAGAGCTTAAAAGGGAAATTTGATGCAAAATGATAGATTTACAAGGATAAGATGGCTCTTTGGCGAGGATGGTTTTAGCAAGCTTCAAAGCGCAAAAGTGCTAGTTTGCGGAGCTGGAGGCGTTGGTGGGATGTGCGTGGATGCGCTTGCTAGAAGCGGGGTCGGAAGCATCACTCTAATCGACAAAGACATCTTTGACGTGACAAATCAAAACCGCCAAATTTACAGCGAAAACGTAGGCGGCATAAAGGTCGAGGAGTTTGCCAAAATTTATCCTTGCATCACGCCTATGCAAACGCTGATCACGCCTGAGTTTGTCGCTGGATTTGACTTTAGTAAATTTGACGTGGTGATCGATGCGATCGATGATATCACCGCCAAGATCGCCCTTGCAAATGCGGTAGATCCTAGCAAATTTATAGCCTCGATGGGTGGGGCAAAAAGGGTTGATCCAACCAAGATCAAGGTGGTCTGTGTTTGGAAAACTTCGGTCGATCCACTAGCTAGAAAATATAGATATGAGCTCAAAAAATCAGGCTTTAGCGGTAAATTTGACGTGGTCTTTTCGGTTGAAGAGCCACTTTGCAAGCCACTTGGAAGTTTCATGGGCGTGACTGCCTGCTTTGGGCTAAATTTAGCCTCATTAGCTGTTAAAAAGATAGTTGGGCAGTAAGTCTAAATTTACACTCCGAGCAAAATTTCAAATTAGAGCTGGCATTTTTGGATATAAATTTAATAGCCAACTATGCAAAATCTAAATTTAACAATCTGCGATGAGCATTTATAAATTTTAAAAAATTCGTGAACGAGTAATTTCGGCTCTAAAAATTTATAATAAGCGATAAGCGAAATCAAATTTTAGTAGTCAATCCTTGTGGGTGAATGAGAATTTAAAATTTATAACTACAAACTAAAAATATTTAATTTATACAAAAATATTCAAGCAAATTTTAAAATTAGAGCTGGCATATCACATCTTTAAATTTAGTACTAAACGAAGTGCATCCTAAAATTAGTAGTCTGCTAAGGCGAGTGAACAAGATTTTAAAATTTGCAAAAGTAGATTTTTATAAATTTAAAGTTTTTTATCAAAAAGGGTGACAAGGGGACTTAAATTTTGCTTCTCAGGCTCGCAACTGCAGGATAGACAGAAACCCCGTCCCTTTATCCTTCTTTAGACCTCACGTCTGCTTGCAGTTATAAGACAATCCCCCCATCACACGCTAGAAGTGCATGCTTTAATGCTAGTGCATCGCAATCCACAACAAATTTCTATTTTAAAATATAGCTTTAAATTTATAAGTCCTAAATTTTGGTAAGTAGCTTAAATAAATCAAAATTTAATATATAAAGTTTGCATATTTATCTGATCGTATTTGCTCTTTTTACAACCAAATGCGATTTATCATTTAAATTTTATCTCATCTTTTTTATATTTTTTAAGTAGCTCATTTATCTGGTTTTGAAATTTACCCCACCTTGCTTCGCTGCCATGCTTTACGAAGAGCCTTTTGGCATGAGAGATCAAAATTTCACTTTTATCTTTTATCAAAAGATATTCGTAGAGCTGATTTATCGCTGCAAGACCGTTTTGTTTGAGCATTAGCCCTATTAAATTTGTTTCAGAGCTATTTTGCTCAAAAAATTTAAAAACAAAGCCAAGGTCATTTGCTACATTTTCATAAATTTTAGCCACGTCACTATCTGGCTCTAGCTCGTAGTATGCAGCAGATGTGCGAGTGATTTCATGTACTCTAGCTCTAAAATGGCACTCATACTCTTTTGGCTTGCTAAGCGCTTCTTTGCCAAGGGTAGCCTCTATAAATGAGCCATAAATGCCGCAATTTATATAAAACCTCGTGTGCTCTGAGCTATTGCCACTACTTTTTTGAAAATTTACAACATAGATAAAATTTGGAGTATTTTTGTAGAAATTTAAAGCGCTCTTACTAAAGCCATTATCCTTAAATAGCGGCTTTAGCAGAGCGATAAGCTCGTCAAATTTCTCTTTCATAAATTTAACGAGATGTATGGTTATTTATTTGCGCGCTCGATGTACTCACCACGAACTGTATCAACGCGGATGACCTCGCCTTCTAGTACGTGAAATGGTATCTGAACTACCGCGCCACTCTCAAGAGTAGCTGGCTTTTTGCCGCCTTGTGTGTCGCCCTTGAAATTTGGTGGAGTTTCAACTATCTTGAGCTCGACTACTTGTGGCACTTCAACGCCGATTGCGTTGCCGTTGTGAAATAAAATTTCAACCATCATGCCATCGATCATCCATTTTTTAACATCGCCCACATCCTCGTCGCTGATCGCAACTTGCTCGTAAGTAGTCGTGTCCATAAACTGGCAAAACTCACCATCATCATAGAGGTACTGCATCTCTTTTTCTTCAAGATGCGGCTGCTCGCACTTGTCACCTGCGTGAAAAGTCTTTTCAAGAACCTTTCCGTCGACAAAAGATTTGATCTTTGCACGAACAAAAGCTGCACCCTTGCCCGGTTTAACGTGTTGATATTCTACAATTTTATAAGGAACGCCGTCGATCTCGATCTTTAGTCCCTTTTTTAGATCGCCCATTGAATATGAAGCCATTTTTTATCCTTTCGTAATTTGTTATATAACTGCGTATTGAGCCCAAACACAAGCTTCAAGTGCGTTTAATCTCTCTAGCGTTTCTGTTTTTATATGTTCATCAACCAAGATGACCGCAAGCGCCATGCCGTGCTCATCTCTACCAAGGCGGAAGTCTGCGATGTTTATCTTCTCGTCAGCTAAAATTTTACTGATCTGAGCGATAACGCCTGGTACGTCGTGGTTTTTAAAGATGATCATCTTGCCTTTTGGCTTGAAGTCAGTCTTAAAGCCATTTACGGTTACGATGCGTTGTTGATTTTCCCCAAAGACGGTGCCGCCAACGCTTACGATGCCGTTTTCAGTCGTCAGACGAACTGTGATCTTGTTTTTGAAGATGCTATCTCCACCTGTGCTAGTTTCGGTAGTTATGCCTTTTTCGTCGCATAAAAATTTAGCATTTACGTAGTTTATCGCATCGCCAAGACTCTCTTTTAAAGCGCCCACGATCGCAAAAGTTAGCATTGAATTTGCATATTCGCCAATCTGCCCGTGAGTCTCTATACGGATAGCTTTGATGGCACTTTTGTTTATCTGAGCTGCAAGAAATGCCATCTTACTTGTAAGATCGATATAAGGCTCAACAAACGGCGGTAAATCTTCTGTTTTGATAGGTAAATTTAAAGCGTTTGGATAGCTTATACCACGTGCTGCCAAGATAGCCTGCTCGACTGCCTCTACTGCGATATTTCGCTGCGACTCAAGGGTATTTGCCCCAAGATGCGGTGTGACGCTTACATTATTTAGATCAAGAAGCGGATGGCTTGTTGCTGGCTCTTTTGTAAAAACATCAATGCCAGCAAATGCTATCTTGCCACTTTTTAGCCCCTCATAAAGAGCCTCTTCGTTATAAAGGCCACCTCTAGCGCAGTTTATAAGCCTTACGCCATCTTTCATCTTTGCTATCTCTTTAGCGCCGATCATATCGGTTGTCTCTTTGGTCTTTGGAGTGTGGATCGTGATGAAGTCGCATGCCAAGATGTCATCAAAATTTTTAGTATATGTACCACCCATATCGATAACCTTAGATGGATCTATATATGGGTCGTATGCGATGATATCCATGCCAAAAGCTTTTGCGCGAGCTGCTACTCTTGAGCCGATGTTACCAAAACCGATCACGCCCAGCTTTTTCTTAAAAAGCTCAACTCCATACCACTTCTCACGTTTCCAAATTCTATCTAGTTTTAGATCGTTGTGAGCGTACTCGAGCGATCTTGCAGCTGCTAGCATGTGAGCCATAGTTAGCTCAACTGCTGCGATAGTATTTGCAGTTGGGACGTTCATAGCGATGATGCCTCTTCTTGAACAGCCATCTATATCAACGTTATCCACGCCAACACCAGCTCTAACGATAGCTTTTAGCTTCTTACCAGCTTCTAAAAACGCCTCATTTACCTCAGTCGAGCTTCTAGTGATCGCTACATCAGCCTCGCCTAAAATTTTTAAAAGCTCGTCTTTTGGAGTATTAACTGCGTCTATTACATTTATGTCTTGTTCTTTTTTTAAAAGTTCAAAACCTACTGGGTGTATCGCATCGCAAACAATGATAGTTTTCATAATTTTACCTCTCTCACACTTGAGTGGATATCATAAACTCTTAGCTGCAAAATGATATTTTGCAAAAGCCTTGAGTCTTGGGTATTTAAAAAGATCTGGCTCTTAGCCCCATCTCTTACTACAGTAAAATCAACCTCACTATTTCGCAAAGTCTGCATCAAGCAGAACATAGAGTAGATATCGTTTTTATCTATCATAAGTTCGTATGCTGTGATCTTTGGCTTTTCTATCTTAGGTCGGTTGTATTCTATAAAAATTTCATTTACGGGCAATACGTAATCTTTTTTCTTAATAGTTGCCAGCTCGTTGATCCAGTTTTCACTGCCGGCTGTATTTTTGGTTATATTTTGCTCATTTGTCATATTTTTTTCAGTAGTTTGGCTGAAATTTACGCTTGCAAATTTAACAAGATAAACTCCAACCAAACCTAACATCACAAAGAGCAGAACAACTACTAATAAAAGTGTGCGTCTGCCCATTTATACTAGCGTAATTGTTCTTTTATGATGTCGCCAAGTGTTACTTTGTCATCGTTGTCGTTGATCTCATTTAACACTTCACGCTCTTTTTGTTTTGCTAAACGGCGTATGCTTAGGCGAATTCTATTTTTCTTCTCATCGATAAATGCGATAGCAGCCTCGATCTCATCGCCGATTTTAAGCGTGCTTGCATCTACACTACCTAGATCTTCTTTGCGGATTAGCGCATCGACGTTATCGCCAAGCTCAACAAATACGCCAAACTCTTTAATGTCACGGATCGTTCCTTTTACGATGTCGCCTACACTAAATTTATTAGCAAATGCTTGAACTGGGCTTTGTTTTAGATCTTTTAGGCTTAGAGAAATTTTTTGCTCAGCGCTGTCGATTTTGATGATCTTTACCTCAAGCTCGTCGCCAGCTTTGAACATATCTTTGCATTTGTCGTTTCTATCCCAAGATGCATCTTCATTGTGCAACAAGCCCTCAACGCAGCCTACTCTAACAAATGCACCAAAATTTGTGATAGTTGTCACAACGCCTTTTACTACGTCGCCCTCTTTAAATTTAGCTTTAAATTCATCAAATGGCTTTGGAAGTAAATTTTTAAGGCTCACTCTTAAGCGGTGTCCTTTTGCGTCTATTTCGATAACCTCAACATCAATCTCTTGACCTTCGCTGATGTGATCTTTTGGATTTTTGATATTTTTATCCCATGAAATTTCAGATATGTGTAAAAATCCTTCAATATCATTTCCAAGATCGACAAATGCGCCATAAGGCTCGATATTGCTAACTGTTACTTTGATAGTGTCACCAACTTCTAGACCATCATTTATGATCTCTTCCCAAGGATCTGGAGTAGCAGCCTTGATAGATAGAGATAGGTGGCGTTTTTCGTTGTCATAGCTGATAACTTTAACTAAAACTTTATCGCCTTCTTTGTATAAAGAGCTAGGATTTACTGGGCCTTTGTAGCTTATCTCGCTGTAATGCACAAGTCCATCTACACCGCCAACATCAACAAACATACCATAAGTTGTGATTTTCTTAACTGTGCCCTCTATAACACTATCGTTTTCTACTATGTTTGATAGGGCTTCTTTGCGTTTTTTGCGGTCGTCATCTAAAATTTTCTTTCTTGAAACAACGATGCTGTTCTCTTCTTTATCAACTTTTATAACTCTTACTTTGTATGATTTTCCAACTACGCCCTCAGCGTTTTTAAATCCGCTGTGCGTTCTTGGTAAGAAAAATTCTACGCCATTTGCGTCTTGAGTGATAAAACCACCTTTATTTTTTCCAACTACTTTTACGTCGATTTCGCCAGAATTTTCAGGATCGTAAGCTTCGATGAAAGCTTTAACTTTCTCTTTTCTAAGTGCTTTTTTGTGCGACACTATAGGTCTTCCATTTCTTGATCCAGTTATTACAACTTTGATCGTATCGCCAACTTTATGCGTCAGGTTGCCGTTTGCGTCAGTGATCTCAGAAACATTTAAAATGCCTTCTGACTTCTTGCCAACGTCGATTAAAACCTCATCACCATTGATACTGACGATCTTTGCGTCACTATCTTCTTCAGTCTTTTTAAAAGACTCCTCTAACATCGCAGCAAAATCGATATCTTCGATATCTTCGTCTTTTGCTTTTCCTAATTGAACACTTTTGTTCACAGCCATCTTGATCCTTTAAATTTTATTATGCCAGTAGAGGCAAATTGGCTTATTATAGTTAATTGTGGCTTTAGCTAGGATAAATTTTATACTTTTTTGATTCTGTCAACGACTTTTTGTATGATCCAGTCAGGTGTGCTAGCACCCGCACTTATACCACACAAATTTTTGCCATCAAACCATGATCTTTCAAGCTCTTCTTCGCTTTCAATGAGATAGCTATCTTCGCAGAAATTTTTAGATATTAGGTAGAGTTGTTTTGTGTTCGAGCTGTTTTTTCCGCCGATAATTATCATCACGTCAGCTCTTTTTGCTAAATTTTTAGCAGCCTCTTGGTTTTCAAATGTCGCGTTGCAGATCGTGTTAAAAACGCGCAGCTCTTTTACATGAAGCATGAGGTAGTTTGCGATCTGCATAAATTTCTCAACTTTTCTAGTAGTTTGGCTAACGAGCGCGACCTTTTGCTTAAATTTAATGCCCTCTAGCTCGCTCTCTTCAAGCACAACATAGACATTGCCCTTGGCATATGACTTCACGCCTTTTACCTCTGGATGGTGCATGTCACCAAAGATCACCACATCATAGCCCTCTTCGCTCATTTTTTCGCAAATTTGTTGTGGCTTTGTCACAAATGGACAAGTTGCATCGATCACTTTTATATCAGTTTTTTTTAGCTCTGCAAGGTCGTTCTTGGTGATGCCATGAGTGCGGATGATCGCCTTTTTCTCATCTTTTAGCTCGTCTATGCCCTCAAGCGTCTTTACATTGTAGTTTTTCTCTAGCCTGCTTATCTCTTCGTTGTTATGGATGAGCGGGCCAATAGTTGCGGCATCTCCAGCATTTTCAGCTATCTTTATCGCCCTTTTTACACCAAAGCAAAATCCATAACTACTAGCAAGCTCGATCTTCAACTCTAGCTCCCATTTTCTTTAAAATTTCAGCAAAATTTGGAAACGAAGTGGCGATAAATTCGCTCTTTTCTATCTGCATGCCACATTTTAGTCCAAGTATGGCAAAGCTCATGGCGATCCTGTGATCTCCGTGGCTATCGATCGTGGCAAATTTAGCCTCAGAGCCATTTATGATAAAGCCGTCTTCAAGCTCGCTAGCATCGACACCACACTGCTTTAGTGCATTTATCGTGACAGCTATCCTGTCGCTCTCTTTTACGCGAAGCTCTTTTGCGTTTGTTAGCTTGCTTTGACCCTTAGCGCAGGCAAATGCTATGGCTAAGGCTGGGGCTTCGTCGATGAGCCACGAGATATTTTCGCTAACCTCTATACCTTTTAAATTTGGCGAGTATCTAACTTCAATATCGCCGATATCTTCGTATTTGCTTGAGGTTTTGTGAAATTTTATCTCAGCGCCCATTTTTTCTAAAACTCTGTAAGCTTCGATGCGAGTTTTATTTAGCAAGATATTTTTTAAAATAATATGCGAATTTGGGATGATTAGAGCTGCGACTGCAAAGAAAAATGCCGAGCTTGGGTCATTTGGCACGTCTATATCAAGTGGCGAAAGCGGTGATCTCATCGGCTCTAGAGTGATCTCTAGCTCGTCACGCTTTATATTAGCTCCCATGCCTGCAAGCATACGCTCAGTGTGGTCTCTGCTTAGCTCAGGCTCGCTAAATTTGCAGCCATTTGAGTAAAGAGCTGCTAGCAAAAGTGCGCTTTTTACCTGAGCTGAAGCGATCTTGCTATCAAAACTAAATCTTTCAAATTTAGTCCCTCTTATGCAAAGAGGAGCGTTGTTTGCGTTGTTTGCGCCATCTATCTTTGCCCCCATTTCATTTAGAGGCTTTGCTATCCTTGCCATCGGGCGAGAATTTAAGTATTTATCGCCACTTAATACAAAAAAGCCATCCTGTGCGGCAAGCAATCCCATAAAAAGCCTCATCGCTGTGCCTGAGTTGCCACACTCTAAAATTTCATTTGGCTCTTTTATCTTTTGTGGCGGAGTGATTATTATCTCAGCTCCGTTATCTTCGATCTTAGCGCCAAGGAGCTCGACTATTTTTAAGGTATTTAGCGTGTCGCCTGCTCTTAAGTAGTTTCTAACGCGAGATGGTTTGTCGCTTAAAAGCGAAAACATCGCGCATCTATGCGAGATAGACTTGTCAGCTGCGATGTCATCGATGGTTAAATTTAGACTTTTTTCTAATGGATAAATTCTCATCTTATTCCGATATTTAGTTTCTCTTTTAGCTCGTTTAAAATTTTATCCATAAGCGCGTTTATATCGTCATCTTCGAGCGTTTTTTCCATATCTTGGAATGTAAATTTAAGGCTAAGGCTAATCGCACCGTTTAGTTTTGCATCTTTATAGATATCAACCGGCAAGAACTCTTTTAGCTCTTTTAAATTTAGCTCTCTTATGCACTCATAAATTCGTCCAGCCTCGAAATTTTCAGGCACGATGAGGCTAAGATCCCTTGTAGTGCTTTGGAATTTTGAGTATGGCACTGCAAGGATTGGCTCAAATTTAAGCTTTGCAAAATCAATCTCGCAGACATAAGTTTTTGGCAGATCTCTTTTTGCCTCTACTCTTGCATCAATTCTGCCGATATAGCCGATCTTTTCGCCGTTTTGATAGATGTGTGCTTGCTCGTATGGGCTAAGATACGATATCTCACGGCAAGGTTTTAGCTCAAATTTACCTATGACATTTTGCACCATCGCTGCAAATGCGTAGAAATTTGCCTCCTCACCCTTTGCACCGTTTATAAGTGTTGGCTCTTTTAAAAGTCCAGATACGACAAAGCCTAAATTTAAGCCTTGATTTGCATTTTCATCAAAAACTTCGCCAAGCTCAAAAAGCCTAACTGAGCGTTTTGAATTTTTGATATTTTTCTCGCTTGAGCTTAGGAGGTGATTAACAAGTGCCGGTCTAAGCGTGTTTAGCTCGTTATTTATAGGATTTAGTATCTTGATCTTGCAAGGTTTGAAATTTAGCTCACCTAGCTCATCAAGGCTGTCAAATACGTAGTGCACGCTTTCAAAAAAGCCATTGCTAGCTGCGCGGTGTCTTAAATTTAAAGCATTTTTATAGTCAAAATATGTCTTATTTAGCCTATTTTTCTCAGAGAAATTTAGCGGCGTTGAGGCGATATTGTCGATGCCTATTATCCTTACGATCTCCTCGCAGATATCATGAGAATTTACGATGTCATGGCGAAATAACGGCACTTTTACGTTAAAGCTCTCTTGCTCAACATTTACCGCGATCTCAAAGCCAAGTTTCTTTAAAATTTTAACGACATCGTTTCTTGCAACCTCTTGACCGATCATATTTTTAAGCTCGCCAAGTGAGATGCTAAGCGTGATAGGCTCGGTGTTTAGAAGTGATTGCTGTGAGCCTGCAAAAAGACTTAGGCTATCTTTAAAGCCAGCTAGCCTTTTAAAAAGATAGTCCGCCCCGTAAGCTAAATTTGGCTCGCTACCACGGCTTGAGCGATAAACTTGATCGCCTTTTGGTAAATTTTTATTTTCAAAAATGGCCTTTGAGACAACATCTGGTTTTACATAGCTAGCCTCTACCAAGATCACCTTTGAGCCCTCATCGACCCTAGCCTCATCGCTTTGGTAAATTCCAGCAACACCTAAATTTTTATCCTCGCAAAAGACCACACACTCGCCATTTTCGCCATTTTTGATGTCAAAAACTGCTTTTTCGCCCTCGCCCACAAGCTTAGCGTGATCATAAGCTCTAAACAAGACGCCCGTGCAAAATGTCGCGTATTCAAGCAGTCTTTCTACTAAATTTGTCTTTTGGCAATCAATTAGAGCTAGCCGCAACCTAGTTAATAAATTTTCACTTAATGCATTTTTTAGCTCAAAGGCTTTATACAAAAACGAGCCATTTACCTTATCTTCAGTTCGCACAGATGCGATCCTGCCGATGCCTAGTAAATTTTCGCTATCTTCATTTTCGTGGCTATCTTTCATATTTAGATCAAGTGCGGTGCAAATTTCTCTTGCGATGCCGTGTAAATTTTGGCAGTCGCCTCTGTTTGCTGTGACATCAACCTCGATGATCACATCTTTGAACGCTTCAAATTCGCCAAGACTTGTGCCAAGTTTTAGTTTGCCGATACTCTCATCAAGTGGCAATATACCGTCATTTGTCTTAGGTAGTCCTAGCTCAGTTGAAGAGCAGATCATACCGCAAGACTCGACGCCTCTTAGTTTTGCCTTTTTGATCTCAAGACCATTTGGCATCGTAGTGCCAATGAGCGCGACTGGTACAAACTGACCAGCCTCGACGTTTTTAGCCCCACACACGATCTGAAGCGTTTCGCTGCCAACATCAACCTGACAAACGCTTAGCTTATCGGCGTCTGGGTGCTTTTCTCTACTTTTTACGTAGCCAACTACGATGCTCTTTGGTAAATTTATCTCTTTATAGCTATCAACTTCTAAACCGATTGAATTTAATGTCTTTGAAAGTGTCTCGCCGCTAACCTCGCTAAGGTCGATCCACTCGTTTAACCAATGCTTTGAAATTATCATTTAAACTGCTCCAACAATCTTAAATCTCCCTCAAAAAGTGACCTTAGATCAGGCACTCTATGAAGCAACATCGCAAATCTCTCAACGCCAAGGCCAAAGGCATATCCACTTACATTTTTATAGCCAACCGCCTTAAATACATTTGGATCAACAACGCCGCATCCAAGCACCTCAAGCCAAGTAGTCTGCTTGCACACCCTGCAGCCCTTGCCGTGGCAAAATATACAACTAATATCAACCTCTGCGCTAGGCTCCGTAAATGGGAAAAAGCTAGGGCGAAAACGCACTTCAACATCGCCAAACATGTGCTTTAAAAAGCCCTCTAGCATTGATTTTAAATTTGCAAAGCTAACTTTCTCAGCATCCTCCACCACAAGGCCCTCTACCTGGTGAAACATCGGTGTATGCGTTAAGTCCATATCACGTCTAAAGACCGTACCTGGCGCTATCATGCGGATAGGTGGCTTTTGATTTAGCATAGTTCGCACCTGAACTGGGCTCGTATGTGTCCTTAAAAGTCTAAAATCATCTAGGTAAAATGTATCTTGCATATCCCTTGCTGGGTGGTATTTTGGTAAATTTAGCGCCTCAAAGTTGTGAAAATCATCTTCTATAAGCGGCCCAGTCTCGAGCGAGAAATTTAAAGCTAAAAAATACTCAATTATCTTATCCATAGTAGCCATCACAGGGTGCAGCGCCCCGCTAGCGACAGGCTCGTTAAAGAGCGTGATATCAGCGGCCTCTTTTTTCATCTTATTATCTATCTCTTGCTCGCTAAGCTCAGCCTTTTTGGCTTCTATTAGCGCGCTTAGCTCATCTCTTTGCTTGTTTAAATTTGCTGCAAATTCCTTTTTCTCATCCTCGCCAAGCTCTTTTAGCTTTGCAAAGCCTTGCGCCAAGATGCCCTTTTTGCCAAAAATTTCTACCCTGACCTTCTCCAGATCATCAAGAGTTGAAATTTCATTTTTGATTTTGTTAATGAAATCTTGCAATTTTTTACCTTTATGAATTTTTGCATCGATTTTATAGAAAAAGAGTTAAAATCAAGATAAAAAGCGCGAAATTTAAGCACACTTTGATATAATTTCTCAAACTTTCAAAGGAGCTAAAATGACCATATTTGAAAAGATCGTTGCTGGTGAAATTCCTTGTAACAAAGTGCTTGAGAGCGAGAAATTTCTAGCTTTTAACGACATCAACCCAAAAGCGCCGATCCACATCCTCATCATCCCTAAAAAACACTACAAAAACTTCCAAGAGATGGATCCAGTTTTGATGGGCGAGATGACTAAATTTATCCAAGAAGTGGCGAGCTTAATGGGCGTTGATAAGAGCGGATACCGCCTAATAACAAACTGCGGCGAAAACGGCGGTCAAGAGGTTATGCACCTACACTTTCACCTACTTGCTGGCGCAAAACTTGGCTGGAGCGAAGGCGTAGCTGATCCACAAAGCACATTTTAAAAATAAAATTTAGACTCTTTTTGAGTCTAAATTTCACTTCAAATTTTTACTTCAAATCTCAACTCTTAAATTTTATAAATTTAAAGTTGCTCTTTAGTTCATTTTGGGTCGAATTTATCTCGCCAAGCTCTGATTTTACGAAGTTTGTAAGCTCTATCTTGCTCACGCTTGGAGATAGGATTTTTATATACTCTTTTTGATTTTTAAGCTCTAAGTTGTTGCTAAAAAGAAGCACTCTAGCATCCAGCTTTAGCCCAGCTCTAAGCTCAGATATCGTGGCTATTAGCTCTTTTATATCAAAACCCTCTGCCGTTTCATCCACAAGCGCTAGCGAGCAAGGTTTTGTCTTTATCTTTATCAAAAGCTCGCTAAAGCTATTTGCGATCTCAAGCGTGTTTTGAAACTCGCCAAGAGCGCCAGCAAATATCTTATTTTCAAGCTTCGTGCTCTTGTAAATCACTATATTTTCATTTTTGCTAAAGTATCTATTTTCTTTGCTTGGCTTATAGTTTTTTATAAATTTAGGCAAAATTTGATTTAGATCATCTTTGCTAAAAGGCTTTCTGATCTTCTCATCAAAAGCAGGTAGCAGCTCTCTTTCAGGGATATTTGAGGTGTTTGAGACCACAGCGACTAAATTTATCTTCTCTTCTTGTAGCGATCTTATCTCTTTTACAAAATTTGCCACGCCATTTTCAAAAAATGAAGCATCGATAAATACCGCGTTAAACCTATTTAAAAGTAGTGCTTGCTTAAGCTCTTTATGGCTGCTAACGCCTATAACTTCGCAGTCTAAGAAGCTAAAAGCACGCGAAAACATCTCAAGGCTGAGCGGATTTTTGTCGCAAAGCAAAAAGAGCACCTTCTCTTCAGCCAAGCTCTCGCCCCTATTTTTCTCCATATAGACAAGCCGCGCAACGCTAAGTGGCGTGAGTGGATCTTTTAGCAAGACCACATTTTTTATATTTATATTTTTACTAGCACTCTGCCTTGCAAAGACGATGTCGTAGTTTTTCGCTAGTGCTTGGTTGTTTGAGATGATATTTTGAAACCTAAGCCCCATATCTTCTAAAGTGGCTGCGAAAAATTCATTATATTTTGCATTTATATCAGGCAGATACGCGATCCTTAGCTCGTGATTTAGGCTGAAATTTTGCAGTTTTTGCACCTTTTTTAGGCTAATAGTAAATTTAAACTCATTGCCAGCTCCGCCTAGCGTACTTATATCAAGGCTTGAGTTAAAAAGCTTTAGATAAAAGCTAGCAAGTCTGAGATAAAACTCGCTCTCTTCGTCGTTTATCTCATTTTCATCTTCTGCGTTTAAAGCTTTTATCTGCTCTTCATTTATGAAAATTTGATTTGTCCTTATCTTTGTTTCGATTAGCAAAAGGCCGCTTTGACTAAGTGCGTCGCTGACATTTTTTATCTCTACTATCAAGTTGGCAAATTTATCGCATTTTGTCACGACAGCTTGCATGATAGAGCCAAAGACGACGCTTATCTTCTCGCTATCGCCCTCTAGCTCGTCACTAATGTTTGCATCAAGGTAGGTTAAGAAATTTAGCTTTTTCTCTTGCGTGAAAGGTATCTGCGCTTCAAGTATGTTTGAAAACAAAATTTGTGGGTTAAACGGCTTTAAATTTAGTCCAACTTCGCCATTTTTGCTATCAAGCAAGCCTTTTATATTGCTATAATTTATCGCGATTATCTGGCTATTTTTTTCTAAATTTTCAAAAACAAGCTCATTTTTTACCACGTTTTCATCTTTTTTTAGCGTAGCGACCGAGCTTAAAATTTGCTCTTTTGAGAGGTAAAATTTCTTATTTAGCCTAACTAGCAGCCTATCTTTTATCGCTGTAAAGCTTCTTTCTTGCTCATACTTTTGAAGTAGCTCTTTATATAGCGCGATGAAATTTTCTATTAAATTTTGTGGGTTTCTATTGCCTCTTTTTAAAACCTCATCTCTTACAAGCTTCATTTTTTTGTTTAAATTTTCTAGAGCTTTTAGCCAGATGTATGTTTTATAGCCAGCGTAAAAGAGCCAAAGTGAAAGAAAAAACATCAAAAATGTTAGACTAAGCACCTTTACTCTAAAGTTATCATTTAGTCTCTTTAGCTCGTCACTTAAGACATTTGCTATCTTGCTAAAGAGCTTGGCTCTATTGCTTTCAAAGGTATATATCTGCAAAATTTCATCACGTGTTAGCTCATTTTTTAGCTTTAGCTTAAGGCGGATCTCGTCATAGTCCTGAGAGGTCTCTATATTATCAAGCCTATCTATATCTCTTATTATGTTGTCTTTTATATCGCCATTTGGGAGCAAATTTGCATTTATATCGTTGTATTTAAGGCTATCTAGAGATTGTTTTAGCGAACTTTCGGTAATTTTTTCTTTGCCCATAAGCACAGCCAAGATATGCTCTTTTGTGGTATTTACGTTTTGAAGCAGCTCATAGGTTCTAAGTAAAGAGAGTATATGACGCTTGATATCAATGTCTAAAGCAACATCTCTAAATAAAATTTGCCCACTTTCAACAGCAGAATTTGCTAACTCAACAAAGCTAAGAAACGAGAGATTAGAGCTCTCCCAACTTGCATTTGCGTTTTTTAAAACTTCATTTAGCCTATCTCTTATCCTTTTATCATCTGGTGTGTTAGAAAGGCTGTTTGATAAACTTTTTACAAACAAATTCTTAGCAGCATTTGCCTCTCTTAAAGCCGTCTCGTCTTGTGGCGACCTAGTTTGGCTGTATCTTTCGTAAGCTATTCTTTCTGAAACGATCGCATCTAAGGTTTTTCTTATCAAACTTTCTCTTTTTACCTCGCTATTTATGCCATAAGAGATCCTAAATTTATCAAAGTAGAGAGCGCCACTATAAAAGCAAGCGAAAGCCGCCAAAAATATCGGCAAAAGAACTAAAAATTTACTAACCCTCATTGCCAAGCCTTTTTGAAAATTTATTGCAAAGTGTGCTTATTTCGCTTAGTCTTTCGTTTATCTGAGCGATCTTTTTGATCTTGTTTGGTCTGGTAAGTAGTGCATCGAAATTTGCCACAAGCGGAGTGATCTTTAAATTTAGCGCTGGCTCTTTTAAGATCTTTATGCTCTCTTCTAAAAATTTAGCATCTCGCGCTTGCACCGCACTTTGGATAAAGATCATCTTATCTTTTGCCTTACTTAAAAATATACCAAGATAGGTCGCAAACTCGCTTTTGCTTAAATTTAAAAAGCTAGCTGTCTCGCTAAACCAGCTCTCGTTTAAGACCTCTTCTTCTTTGTCTAAAAGCTCTTTTTCATCGACCTTTAAATTTGGCAAGCGAAGTTTGGTCTTTGCTTTTATCGCAGCTTGCTGGTTTTGGCTGTAAATTTCTGTTTGATCGAGGATTAAAAGCTCAAAATACTCTTCATTTTTTACTGAGCTGATCTTTGAAAATTTAAGCGTCGCATTTAAAATTTTGCCGTTTTTGGTCTTTAAATTTACTCTTAAATTTGGTCTTTTAGCTAGATAATCTATAAAAACTCCAGACTCTTTGTAGTCTAAAACTAGCTCGTCAATGTCTTTATGCTCGCTTAAAAACTCCCTTATATCTTTAAATTCAAGCAGACCAAGAGAGATATCTCCCATCGCTAAAATTTGACCGTTTTTGTCGTATATTATCACTTCAAATTTCCTTCTTTGAGCGTTAAAAGCTTTGCTGCTACGCTTTTGTTTGTTATTTTTGCCACTTCGTCTAAATTTGCTTCGCTGATTTTATCAAAACTTCCGTAAAAGCTGATTAATTTCGCGATACTGCCCTCAGAAACGCCAGCTTGTCTTAGCACTGATCTTTGCATATCGTTTTTCTGCCTTGTTTTTCTGTGAAAACTGATGACAAATCTATGGCTCTCATCGCGCATTTTTTGAAAAAACTGCAGCTTTTTATCGCTCGTGCTTAGACTAAAGCTGCCATTTTTTGTATAAATTTTATCCTTTGCCTCGCCCTTTGCGCGGTGAGCTTTGGCATCGATCTTTTCTTTTGAGATAGCGATCACATCGACGTTTGCACCACTGCTTGCTAAAATTTCGCAGGCTAAATTTAAAAGCGCTTCGCCCCCGTCAATAACCCAAAGATCAGGCGGACTAAGCTTGTCAAACCTAAGCGCTCTAGCAGTTAGGCTCTCTCTCATCTGATCGTAGTCGTTTTTGGAGCCAAGGTGCATGTGGCGGTAGTTTTGCTTCGCCCACTCGCCATGCTCATAGCGCACCATCGCTCCAACACTCGCCTCGCCAAAAAGGTGCGAGTTGTCGTAGGCTTCGACCACGTAAGGCGTGTGAGCTAGATTAAAATACTCTTTTATCTCGTTTAGTAGCTCGTTATCGTGCGTTTTTAGGTATTTTTCGATGCTAACTTCGGCGTTTTTGGTGGCGATCTCGCAAATTTTACGCTTGTCGCCTATTTTTGGGCAAGTGATGTTAAATTTACGCCCAAATCTCTCGTTTAAAATTTCCTCCACCAGTTCGCTATCTTCAAAGTTTTCATTGACGTAAATTTTGGTGCTGATTATTGGCTGACCGGCTATGAAGCTTTTTAAAATGGCCTGCTTATAAGCTTCGTTTATCTCGTCTTTTTGAGCATTTTTAGCCTGCGTGATATCTGTTTTTACACCTGTTATCTTGCCACTTTGCACGCTAAATCTTACCGCGCAGATCATATCGTGCACGCAAGCGACCGAGTAGGCCTCAAAGTCCTCAAGCTTGGCTAGATCGACATCGACCTTTGTTTGCATATTTTTAAGCGTTTGCATCTTATCTCTAGTCGCGGCTGCTTGCTCGTAGTCTTCGGCTTTGGCGTAGTTTAGCATGAGCTCTTCAAGACGGGCGATTAACAAATTTGGATTTTGCAAAGCGGCTGTGGCGTCAGCGACTATTTTGGCGTAGTCTTCTTTTGAAATTTTACCTTCACATGGGGCGTAGCAGCGTTTTAGCTGGTAAAAAAGGCAGGCTTTTTTGCCTTTGATGCAGGACTTTTTCTGAACTAGGTTGAAATTTAGATAAAGCGCCTCAAGAAGCTCTCCTGCTCCACTAAAATATGGCCCAAAATAGCGTATATTTGAGCCTTTTACTACCTTTCTGGTGATCTCAAATCTCGGAAATTCATCGTTTAAATTTATAAAGATATAAGGGTAGGTCTTGTCGTCACGAAGCAAGATGTTGTACTTTGGCTTAAGCTGCTTGATAAATGAATTTTCAAGTATGAGCGCGTCTGCCTCGCTTGGTGTGACGATGTATTCAAGATGCACAGCCTCGCTTATCATCTTTGAAATTCTTGGGCTTAGCTTTTCAGCTGGTGCTAAGCTTGGGGTAAATTTAAAGTAGCTTTTGACCCTATTTTTTAAAATTTTGGCCTTGCCAACGTATAAAAGTCTGTTTTGAGTGTCAAAATATTGATATACGCCAGGCTCGTTTGGAAGCGTTCTTATCTCGTCTATTAGCATCTTGCCTGCTCATTTTTCTTTAGCAAAATTTCTCTTAGCTCTTCAAATTTCTTATAAATTTGCTCATTTGTAGCTAAATTTTTAAACTCACCCTTGCTTGCTGGAGTGATAAAATTTGATCTTTGCGTAGGCTGGGGCGTGAAAAATTTTAGATATTTGCTCACGATAAATCTTATATTTTCTTCTTTTTTGTTTTTTATATAGTTTATTTCATTAAGCGGTTTTGGCTCGATGACGCTTGCAAAAATGCTATTTTTATTAAATTTGCAAAAGGTTTTTAATAACCCTTTTATATCATTTATACTACTATCACGTCTAAGCTCCAAAAGCCCTGAGGGATGAGTGAGAACGAAGGTTAATATGCCTTCTCTAACATAGCAAAAAGCTATGTAAAATCGCTTTGCTTTACCCATAAGGCGAAGAAGCTCTTGGCACTCGTCTGCCATGCTTAATTTTTCTTTATACAAAGGATTTTCGTGGATAGCATCTATCATAAATTTGGCGTCTTTCATAAGGCAATCTTATCATCTTTTATTTTAATTTTCGCTCTTTTTGCACTTAGTGGTTGCGGCTACAAGGACGATCCATTTTATGGCGATGCACCTGTAAAAGAGAAAAAAACTGACAAGATCAATAAAATTTAATCTTAAATTTGGCGTAAGATAAAAATGTAATGCAAGCTTAATAAATTTAACTAACCTAAATTTTAGGCTCATTTAAGTAAAATACGCAAATTTTTATCTTACAAGGAGAGTATATGAGGTTATTTGGACTTCTAGGCTTGTTTTTTGCTATAGCCTTTGGTGCTGACGGAGAAGCTGCGGCTATTGACTTAACTACTACATGGGCGGGAATTTTATCGCTTATCATTTTTGTTGTTGGATACTTTTTCATAGCAGCAGAAGAGAATTTTCACATCGACAAGGCAAAACCTGCCATCTTTATCGGCACTTTTATGTTTTTGCTAATCGGCGTTTATATGCTTATAAACGGCATGGATGTGCATTCACTAGAGCACGAGGTAAATCACCTGATCTTAGAGATAGCTCAGATCGTCTTTTTCTTAATGGTAGCGATGACATTTATCGAAGCACTTGTTGAAAGAGATGTATTTAACGCACTTAAATACAACCTAGTTTCAAAAGGCTACACTTACAGAAAGCTATTTTGGCTAACTGGTATTTTGGCGTTTTTCATTAGCCCAGTGGCTGATAACCTAACAACAGCGCTTATCCTATCAACCGTTCTTTTAACGATAGACAGAAATAATACAAATTTCCTAGTCGCAGGTGCGATAAACATCGTCGTAGCAGCAAATGCAGGTGGAGCGTGGAGTCCATTTGGCGATATCACTACACTTATGGTTTGGGCAGCTGGCAAGTCACCATTTTTAGACTTTTTTGCACTTTTCCCAGCTTCATTTATCGGCTGGTTTGTGACAGCGTTTTTACTTTCACGCATCGTGCCAAATACTGCGCCTCATTTTGACGTGGCTAATGAGCCAAAAGTGGTTATGAAAAAAGGCGGTAAAGCGGTTATCTTTATAGGTGCATTTACTATCTTTTGTGCAGTTATGATGCACCAGTTGTTTCACTTGCCAGCGATGTGGGGCATGATGTTTGGCTTCTCGCTACTTAGCCTTTATACATATTATTTCAAAAAAGCTCACAAAGATGAAGAGCCAATGAACGTCTTTCACTATATGTCAAAGATCGAGAACAACACGCTATTTTTCTTCTTTGGAATTTTAGCTGCAGTTGGCGCACTTCACTTTGCTGGATTTTTAAATTACGCTGTGTCGCTTTATGATAAATTTGGCTCAACACCTGTAAATATCGGAGTTGGCTTCCTATCAGCAGTCGTTGATAACGTCCCTGTTATGTCAGCTGTGCTAAAAGCAAATCCAGCTATGGGAGCTGATGCGGGCGAGGCTATGAGTCAGTGGTTACTAGTGACACTTACAGCTGGTATCGGTGGTTCGATGATCAGTTTTGGCTCAGCAGCTGGCGTTGGAGTAATGGGTAAATTAAAAGGAATTTATACCTTTGGTGCGCATATGAAATATGCATGGATGGTAGTTTTAGGATACATCGTATCACTCATTGTTTGGTATGTGCAGTTTGAAATTTTTCACATCTACTTTTAAAAGGTTATAAATGAACAATACGATTATAGTTTTGGACTTTGGTTCGCAGTATACTCAGCTAATAGCTAGAAGGCTAAGAGAAGAGGGAGTTTATACTGAAATTTTGCCATTTAACGCAAAACTAAGCGATATAAAGGCGAAAGATCCAAAAGGTATCATTTTAAGTGGTGGTCCAGCTAGCGTTTATGCTAAAGATGCTTACTTTTGTGATAATGGCGTTTTTGAGCTAAATATCCCTATACTTGGTGTTTGTTACGGTATGCAGCTGCTTGCTCACACGCATGGTGCTGAGGTTTTAGCAGCTGATCACAAAGAGTACGGCAAGGCTGAACTTAGCGTCGTAAAAGAGCACGATCTTTTTAAAGATACACCTTCAAAACAAATCGTATGGATGAGCCATAGCGACTATGTAAAAGACCTGCCAAAGGGCTTTGAGGCGATTGCGGTCAGCGAAAATTCGCCTTATTGCGCTTTTGGCGATGATAAGCGTAAATTTTATGCGATCCAGTTTCACGCAGAGGTGCAGCACAGCGAGTATGGCACGCAAATTTTAAAGAATTTTGCTAAATATATCTGCGGCTGCGAGAGCACATGGAACATGGGAAGCTTCGCTAAGAATAAGATAGAAGAGATCAGAAAAACAGTAGGCACTCACAAGGTGCTTTGTGCAGTTAGTGGCGGCGTGGATAGCTCTGTGACTGCGGCACTTTTGGCGGCTGCTGTGCCTGAAAATTTGATCCTTGTTTTTGTAGATAACGGGCTTCTTAGAACAAACGAAAAAGAGCAAGTTGAAGCTACATTTAGGACCAAGCTTGGTGTTGAGCTAGTTAGTATAGATGCGAGCGAGATATTTTTAGGTCGCTTAGCTGGCGTCGTTGATCCTGAGAAAAAACGCAAGATCATAGGCGAGACATTTATAGAAATTTTTGAAAAAGAGGCTAAAAAGCATGGCGATGTGAAATTTCTAGCTCAAGGCACTCTTTATACTGATATCATCGAAAGCTCAGTCGTTGGCTCAAGTAAGACCATAAAGAGCCACCACAACGTTGGCGGCTTGCCTGATTGGATGACATTTGAGCTGATAGAGCCTTTAAGAGAGATTTTTAAAGACGAGGTTAGAAAGCTAGGACTTGAGCTTGGACTAAGCCGCGAGCTAGTCTTCCGCCATCCTTTCCCTGGACCTGGCCTTGCTATTCGCATCATGGGCGAGGTAAATAAACCAAGCCTTGAGCTACTTCGTAAAGCTGACGTGATCTTGCGCGATGAGCTAAAAAGTAGTGGCTGGTATAACAAAACTTGGCAGGCATTTTGCGTACTTTTAAATGTAAATTCTGTTGGCGTTATGGGCGATAACCGAACCTATGAAAACGCTGTTTGTGTGCGTGTGGTAGATGCGAGCGATGGCATGACTGCAAGCTTCTCAAGGCTTCCTTATGATCTGCTTGAAAACGTAAGCCGCCGCATCATAAACGAAGTAAATGGCATAAACCGCGTAGTTTACGACATCTCGAGCAAGCCACCTGCAACTATCGAGTGGGAGTAAAATAGTTTTTCATTAAAAGATAGCTTAAAATAAAAATTTATTGCCTTTTTGGAATAAGAAGCAAATATAAAAATAGATAAGGGTTTTAAAAAACAAGATTAAACAATAATAACCCATGGTAGTTTTTAAGTGAACACAAAAACCATAGCATACAAGTTATGGTTTTTATCTTTTAAAAGTTAAGTACTTTACATAATAGCTATTTATAAAAATTTGATTTACATACAAATATTTAACTAACAATATACTTCTGAAAGTATAGGAATCCAAAAAGAGTAAAAGATGGTAAAATACTTTGAATACAGTAAGGAGTTATCATTAGCTACTAATAATTGTTAAGCCATATGAAGTTGTATATCATCTAGGTATTATAATAAATATCCCAAGTACGTGCTTTTTATTAGGCAAATGTCCATTATTGCTCAAAGTAACTATTGCAGATAGGAACAATCAAAGAAGAAAGAGAATAAAGCCTACTTCAAGACTTTTAGGTGAATAAGTATTAGATTTAATAGCCCATTCGATAGCAGATTGTTTATTAGTACATACTTGAATAAAAATGTGGTCTCATATTTTAGGTATAGAAAGAAAGTTCCTTATACTAGAGATAAAAAACATCACAAGAACGGAAATTATTTTAAGGGATACAGATTCTCTTAAGAAGATAATTGCGAATAAGATTAAGTACAAGTATATGTATGAAGCATTTGATGAATATACCATGGAATGCCATTAGAGATGGTAGTTTGATATGATTGTATGACAAAAGAGGAGACTGGAGACTATAAGGTATAATTATAATAGTAAAGGAAAATATAATGAATGGTGTAGTTGAAAGAAAAATTAAATATAGTATAATATTAGAGATTCATAATCTAAGCGACGAATTAAAGTATAAAATAAAAGAACAATTGGTTGAAATCTGCTATGGAGAATATGCCCTTGTTTCAAATTTTAATTATCATTCATTTGATGAAACTGTAAGAGAATTGGTAAATCATAGAATCCCAAGTAATATAAATAGAAAGGTAGGAGTGATAGGTGAGTTACTGCTAAATGTGTTGATTAGAGAATTTACTGATTTTAAAATAGTTTCGCCATTTTTTAATTTGGAAGAAAGAAATGTAAAAAAGGGATTTGATATTATTGCTGTTGATTCTAATAAAGAATTATGGATTATAGAATCAAAAGCAGGAGAATTAGGTAACCTAAAAACTTCTACCGAAAAGGCATGTGAAAGAATCAATGCTGCTAAAAGAGATTTAGATACACGCCTGAATATGCACAATTCACAATTATGGTTAAATGCAGTGAATAGCATTAGGAGCGCATTGGACGATACTAGTGAAAAAAATACTATAGTTAATATACTTAATAAAAATAGTAACTCATGTTTAAGCAACGACAAAAATGTTATTTTAGGTGGTACTGTGTTTTGCATATTTGATTCTGCAATAGATTCAACAGAACTAGGAAAACTGTATGATTCAATATTAAGCTCTAATAAATTTTCAAAATTGAAATTAATTGCAATACAAAAACAAACATATCAAGCGATAATAGATTACTTAACAACATTGATATAGAAGGTTTGATGTGGATAGATTAACATTGAGAAAACTTTATAACACTGATTTTCTTGGACTATGTAAAAAATTAAATATAGGTGTAGAGTTATCTAATATAGAACTAGAAAAAATACTATCTATAGGGATTTTTTTGACTAAGTTATGTGATAAAAATTTACAAAGATTAGGATACAGATTATTTTTATTATATAGTAAAATAACGGACGATTATAAACCGTTATATGAATTAAGCTTGAATAAAGGACTTATTCCAATATCCCAATTTATAGAAAAAAACTTATATTATTCAGAAAATTATGGGAATCTCTATACTGAAATTAATAGTATAGAGAACGATGAATTTAGGTGGAACAATTCGTATAAAACAATAGGACAGTTTGAGTTATTTAAGAAAGCAGAAGAAGCAATATTGCAATCTCAGATTATTGTGGCTCCAACATCTTATGGAAAAACAGAATTGATATTATCATTTATTGATCACACTAAATTTAAAAAAATATGTATTATTTCACCTACTAAATCTCTTTTGGCACAAACAAAGAAAAGGATTATAAATCAATTTGGGTATAGGAAAATAATAACTTATCCGGAAATGTATAATAATAATAAAGACGATGAAATGATTGCTGTTTTGACTCAGGAAAGATTGTTAAGACTTTTACAGAGCAATCCGGATTTAATACTTGATTTATTAGTTATTGATGAAGCTCACAATATCTTAGACGAATTTTCAAACGAGAGATCACGTAGTGTGATTTTAGCGTCAGTTATTATTATTTGTAAAAAAAGAAATGATAATCTTGTGTGTAAATATTTGACACCATTTTTAATATCTAAAGATAGTTTAAAAATTAAACATATTTCTAATGTTGCAGAATGGTATAGTGTTGCAGAAGATGTCAAGTCAGAAATGTTTTATTTTTACGACATAGAAAAAAATAAGAAAGTTTTGTTGGATCAGTATTCTACTATGAAGGACAAATTGATTGAAATTCAGGTTGATGAATTAGGAGACGATGCAGATGTAGTTATTGCTAATTGTGATAAAAAAAATATAATATATTTAAACAGCCCTAAAAAACTTGAAAACTTTGCTTATAAACTATTCTCTAAACTTCAAGAAAAGCAAACACTTAAACTAAATAAAGCTGCCAGTGATTTACGAGAATATGTACATGAAGATTATAAATTAGCTAATTATATTGAAAAAGGGGTTGTTTATCATCATGGTTCGATACCAGAGCCAATAAGATACTTTATTGAGGACTTGTACGCTAATATATCTGAAATAAAAATGCTTATTGCTAATTCTACATTACTTGAAGGCGTGAATTTTCCTGCAACGAGGATGTTTATATTAGATCCTTGCAGGGGAAAAAGCTATTTATCGCCATCCGCATTTAAAAATTTAGTGGGAAGAGTATGCAGATTTGGAGAAATTTTTAATAGTAATACCGGAGATTTAAAATACTTATTGCCAGAAATTCATATTGTTAAGGGAGAATATTGTAGAAAAGATTTTAAAGTAGAAAATTTTATTAAAGGGCGAAAAATATTAGTTGAAGACTATGATAAAATCACTGATGATGTAAAAAATCCACTGCTAGTTAATTCTGATACTGATGAAGCTAAAAAGAAAGAAGCAGAAGATATTTTAGAAAATATTTCTCACTGCGATGTTATAACAGACAATAACTCCAATAAGGCAAAAACAAAAGTTGGGCAGTTGTGTTTTGAAAATAATATTAATATATTCGATATACTTAAAACAGAGAAGCAAATAGATAATGAGATAGAAAACGTAAATATAGCTCAAAATATAGATATAGTTTTCAATATAATAGACAATTTATTTTTTTCTAAAATAAATGATAGTAAAGGAGAATATAATAGTTTAAAGCGTTTGAAAGAACCTGAAGCACAAAGTTTTTATAAAATGCTAATTAACTGGAGAATAATGGGATTTACCATGAAGGTAATGATAGAAAAGATGGTTGGATATTGGAATGCACTTAGAGAGGGGCAATCAAAAATTGTTTATGTTGGTAAGTGGGGGGATAGAACCAGAGGTGGACGTAAAGAGTATTGGACTGACATTACAGAAAAAAACGAATATGAAAAGGTTAATTTAGCTATCGTAAGATTGAAAGAAGAATATGATTTTATAGATAATGAACTAGTAAAATATATAGAAATATTATATTCTTTAGAACTTATTGAAGAGTCTCTTTATTTAAAAATAAAATATGGAACAGACGATAAAGCTAAAATTGCGTTATTAAACTGTGGTATTAGCAGTACGCTATCAAAATTATTACAAGAAAAATATACAGATATGTTTAAGGCGGATATAGATAATAATACCGTAACTTTTTCTAAAAATTTGGTTTCTGAAATGCTAAAAAATGATGAAAATGGTATTTTGATTTCAGAGATAAAAATGAATATTCAAGAGCGAATTGTGATTTAATGCTTACAGAATACTTACATAAAATAGGACAATAAAGCCAAATTTAATAATAAAACATTGATTTTATCTATTAATACTAAATCACATCAATGAGTATGTTGAGTAAAAAGAATACCAAAAAACTATTGATATTTTTTTATAAAAGGAATTTTTTATATACTAAATTTCTACTTAGAATATATTTTCTCTTTTTATTAACATTAGTCAATGGAATTTAGCTCTCGCTCTTTTATATTTTTGCAACAAGGATAAAACTTGAACTAATTTTACAATCTTGCAAAAACACCAAACACTTTTTATTTATTTAATAAGTTTTAAAAAATTAACTGTAAATTTATATTTCTCTGATCCTACCGATAGCTTCAACAAATTTAAGCTCTTTGTTTTCAAAGAGGTTGTATTCGATCGCATCTTTTTCGCTAAGTATGACAATGGTTGAACCAAGCTCAAAATTTCCGAGGCGCTCGCCCTTTTTGATATGTAAATTTTCATACTCATAAATTTGCGTAAAATTTGCCATCGCATTTGTCTGGATGCGATCATCAAAGCAAAATTTCATCTTACCAACGTTTAGCGCACCCACGAAAACTAGCCAAAGTTTTTTGCCATTTTTCATCTCACAAAGTAGCGCCACACGCTCGTTTTTGGTATAAAGGCTATCGACCTTGCCAAGCCATTTTACTGCCACACTGTAAAGCTTACCTGGGATATAGACCGCTTTTTTTATTGTAATATCGCAAGGTGCATGATAGTGATGATAGTCTTTTGGGCTAAGATAGATGTTGGCAAAGTCAAACTCGCCCTCAAGCTCGCCCTGCCCCAAAAGCTCCTTTAGCCCGTATCTCATGCCTTTTATACTAAAAGCTTCTAGCTCTTTCGTGGTGCCAAAACTAAGGCAGGTACCATCAACAGGACTTATAAATATCTCATCTGCTGCGTCAAATTCTCTTGGCTTTATAAGCTCCCTGGTGAAAAGTTCGTTTAAATTTTTATACTCACTTGCTGGCTTAAACTCGCTCATATCGATCTTAAATAGCTTTACATAAAAGGAGTTGATAAGCTCTTGAAGCGGCTTGAAAAAGTTTATTTTTGCAACCTTGCCAAAAATTTGAGAAAAGAGATTGTCCTTGTTCATTTTAGTCCTTGCTTAAATTTAAAATAGCGATCTCACTAGGAGCAAATATCCTAACCGGAGGCCCCCAAAATCCTGCACCGCTACTAACATAAGCTTGCATTTTATCATTAATCTTATAAAGCCCATGTAAAAAACCTTGATCCAGCAAAACTAAGATACTAAAAGGGAAAATTTGTCCAGCGTGCGTGTGACCGCAAAGGACTAGATCGACGTCTTTTTGCATAGTTTTTATAAATTTTGGCTGATGAGAGAGTAGGATGGTAGGCAAATTTGGGTCGCGTCCAGCTAGCGCTTCGTCTAAATTTGGCTCTAAATTTTTAAATCTTATACCAGCTAGATCATAAACCCCAGCTAAATTTATGCCAGCTATTTTTTCATTTTTATTGCCAAGTATCCTAATGCCAAGAGCGCGAATTTTTTCTAGTATCCCATCAACTCCGTGGTAGTATTCGTGATTGCCAGGGACATAAAAGGTGCCGTAGGTGCTTTTAAGATTTTTTAATGGATCTAAAAAATCCCCTATAAGCTCAGCTCTCATATCAACCAAGTCGCCAACTATCACCACTAGGTCTGGTCTAGCTAAATTTATCTCTTTCACAAGCTCAGCCACAAAATCCTTTTGCAAAAACTCACCAATGTGCACGTCGGTTATCATGGCTATTTTTAGATCACTTTGTAAATTTTTTATTTTTATACTAACCTGTCTGATCTTTGGCGGAGTAAGTGCATTAAAAATTCCTTTCAAAAAGCAAGCAACTATAAAAACAACAAATGTCACATCAAAGCAAAATTTAATAAATTTTCGTCTTGTGGGATTAAAATGAGCTTTTGAGCAAATGGATCTAACAACATCATAAAACAAACTAATGCCAAATAAAAATAGAGAAAAACCAATGAGCGTTCCTGCTATCAGATAGAGCTCTATATTTAAAAAGGAAAATCTTAGTTGAAGAACAAATACAAACTCAAACACACTAATAATATAGAAAAATATGCGAATTTTTTTAAGGTGTGGGGCAAAAAAAGATACCTTTTTGATAAAACGTTTGTATGAGTATAAATTTGTAAGAACACTAAAGATAAATGCCCCGATAATGATCCGAAAAAGTCCCAAAATATCTCCTTAAAAACAAAGATTATATTTTATATTTTTAAATTTACATTATAGATTTTATTAATTATTTAGAACAATTTGTAGTGCTAAGCCGTATGATTTTATAATTTAAATTTATAAAAATAATTGTTAAAAGGTATTTGCTTTAGGATAATAACTAAAAGATAAAATTTTGGAATTTAAAAATAAAAAGGTGGGAAAACTCCCACCTTAAAAAGCATTACTCTACTTTACCAGATTCCATTCTTTTTTTGTAGATCTTGCGAAGTTTTCTTATATCATTTTTAACTTCGAATACACCATGCCAGTGTGAGTAGTCAGGGCCACCCATTAGAGCGCCTTGTCTCATACGACGACCTTCATGGTGCCACATATGATAATAGACATCTTGGAATTCATCTGACCAAGCATCTTCTAGTAGTAGGTTTTTAGCTTTCAACTCTTCAAGCATCTTAGTTGCTTCAGCGCTATAAACGTTATAAAGCTCTACTTGTTTATCACCCATAATGAAGAAGTTATCTGTGTGAGTTGTAGAGTGGCAAGCTTTACAAACTAGTTTCATCTCAGCTCTTGCTGCTTCTGGTCCATTTGGATGACCTGCAAGTGGCGTTCCTATGGTTAGTTTGCCAGTTTTTTCGTAAACAACAGCAGCTTGTTCATCACCAGCTGTTCTTAGCTTACTGCTGATGCCCCATAGGTTCCATTTTAGTCTTCTTGAAACGTTGTGAGTTGTTGTTGTTTCACCAACACCACTCATGTGGCAAGCTGCACAAGTTGGAGCTCTAAAGTCTGGTACATCCCATGTATCAGGAGCAGCATCAAAGTTCCATTTGTGAGCTTCACTGTTATAGATATGTCCGTGCATTGAGTTGTTAAAGATCTCAATATCTGGGTGATCAGGTCCAAGGTGGCAAGATGCACAAGCAGCTGGTTTTCTAGCTTCAGCTACGCTAAATGTGTGCGCGCTGTGACATGATTTACAGTTACCTACGCCACCATCTGGATAAACATTGCCTATACCATAGTTTGGCCAAGTCTCTTTTGTAGGTTTGTGATCAGCGTCTAGTTTGATGACGGTTCCGTGGCACTGAGAACAACCAGTGGCATCTGGAGCCATTTTAAAGTCAGGATGATCTGCTCCCTCATAGTGATACATTAGTTTCACCATTGCAGGATTAGCATACATTTGCATAGCAGCTCTTGCGTGACCACTCTTAACAGATTCTTCAACCTCATTTTCGTGACACTTAGCACAAGTTTTTGGGCTAACTAGCATTGAAACATGGTTGTTAGAATCTTTTGGATGCACCTTAACTGAAGCCATAGGATTATCTGCATTTACAGAGTGGCAATCCATACAACTTACGCCAACGTGAGCGTGGCGACTATTTTTCCAATCGGCAACTATGCCGGGTGTCTCTTTAGCGTGGCACTCAACACAGCTTTTTGATAAGTCTGACATTTTGTGAGCAACTTTAATGTTTTTTACAACATTAAGGTTTAAAGCGTCAGATTTATTTGCATCCATGTTTGCGGCAAAGCCAAAAGACATTAGACAGGCTAATAACATTAGCGACTTTTTAAACATCTCTCCTCCTTACTTGGTTTTATTGTTTTCTTGTTTTTTAATTGCTTCAAATTTATCGATTTGTAGTCCTAAATTTTTGTGACCAACATGCTCATGGCAATCAACACATGATTTTTTATTAGGATTTCCAAGAACGAAATAATCTCTATGTGGCAAGAATGATTTACCAGCTTGAATAACATTTTTTAAATTTGAGTGGCAGGTTAAACATCCACTATCATAGACAAAGTGAGATGCATGCTCGCGTTTTTTACGCCAATCGATCTTGTCTGTATCTGTAAAAAATGTCTTATAGCCATCATTTATCGATACTTTAAGTTTTGTAAGCACATAGGTATAGGCACTTGTATGATTTAGGTGACAGGCTGAACATTCAGCTTTTATGCCAAGCTTGTTATTGCCGCCGTGCGCGTCTTCATGATATGCAGCATTCATAGGATCCATCGTGTGACAAATGGTACAGATGTAGCCGCTACCAGTAGCATGAAGTGCATCAGCTATGCCCATAGAAGCGATAAGGCCGATTACGATGCCTATTATCACAGATGACCAAACAAAAAATTTCTTCTTAACTTCAGCCAAAATTTCCTCCTGAATTTATCAATATATCGTAAATTTTTACGAAAATTTTAGACGAATGTTATCCAAAAAAATATAAATTTTTTCTTTAAGTAAATGAAAATATTTATTTGATATTAACTTTCAATAAGAATAAATTTCTTGTAGGCCACCTACATCTTTTTCCAGAATTTGGTTCTTCTCATCAAGTTTAACCAAACCATTTGTTTTAAATTTATTTAAAATTCTCGAAAAAGTTTCTGGCGTCATATTGAGTATTGATGAAATTTTTGTATGCTTTAGCTCATTAAATAGATCTTCATGATTTAAAATGAACCTAGCCACCTTCTCTTCGGAGCTTAGTATTAGTTCTTGGTGGAGTAAATTTGTTGTTATTCTTATCTTTTGCGCCATTGATTTTAGAAATTTCATGCAAATTTCTGGCTTTGTTAAAAATTGTGCTTCAAATTTTTCATAATTTATCTTTAAAACCTCGCCAGAGATAGTAAAAATGGCGCTTGCTGGATAAGGGATATTTTCAAAATTTACGACTTCAGCTACAAAATTCATAGGTGCAAGCTGGTGGATAAAAATTTCCTTGCCATTTGCCGTAGTTTTATAAAGCTTAACTGAGCCAGTTATCAAAAACGTAAGCCACTTTGGCTCCTCGCCTTCTATAAATAAAAACTCGCCTTTTTTATATTTTTTAACAACACTGATTGCTTCAAGTTTAGCTAGGTCCTCTGCGTCAAGGCCTTGGAAAAATGGGATCTGTTCTATCATATTTTACTCGCTTTTAAGATAAAAAAGCATTTTAGCATAAAAAATAGGACAAAATTTAACGGATTTCAAAGGGAGCTTTCTCCCTTTGATTAAAGAAATTATTTTTTAAGAAGATCTCTGATCTCAGTTAGAAGTGCTATATCAGCTGGAGTTTCAGGCTCTGCAGGAGCTGCCTCTTCTTCTTTTGGTAGTTTATTTTTAAGTGTATTTAAAGCTTTGATGACGCAAAAGATACAAAAAGCAATGATTAAGAAATCAACCATTGTTTGTATAAATGAACCATAGTTTATCGTAACAGCTGGCGCACCCTCTGCTGCTTCTTTTAGTGTTAGCTTAAGATCAGTGAAATTTACACCGCCTGTTACAACACCAACAACTGGCATGATAATATCACCAACCAGTGATGAGACAATCTTTCCAAATGCTCCACCGATAACAACACCAACTGCCATATCTATGACATTTCCACGCATTGCAAATTCTTTAAATTCGCTTATAAAACTCATTGCTTTCTCCTATAAATAGTTAAATTTTCGTGCGGATTTTATAAAAACTATGCTTTGCTTAGCCTAAAAATTTAAAATTACATAACTTTAAATTTATCAAGCTAGTGTTATAATCCAAACTTCAAATTTAACGTAAGGAATGAGCTTATGTATCGTTTTGCACCCTCTCCAACAGGAGATATGCACATAGGAAATTTACGTGCTGCTATTTTCAACTATATTTGTTCTTTGCAAGATAAAAGTGGCTTTATTTTACGCATAGAAGATACCGACAAAGAGCGAAATATCGAGGGAAAAGAGAAAGATATCTTAGAAATTTTAAGCAAATTTGGCATAAAACCAGAGCAGATTTACATCCAAAGTGAAAATTTAAAATTTCACAGACAGCTTGCATCAAAACTTCTCATCGACAAAAAGGCCTTTGCCTGCTTTTGCACCGAAGAAGAGCTTGAGGCAAAAAAACAAAAAGCAAAAGAGCAAGGCGTGGCATATAGATATGACGGCACCTGCGAGAGGCTAAGCGACGCTGAAGTTTTAAACTGCGAGAAGCCATTTGTCATCCGCATGAAAAAACCAACACGCACGATGAGCTTTACAGATGCGATCAAAGGCGAGCTAAGCTTCGAGCCAGACGCAGTTGATAGCTTTGTCATCATGAGAGCGGACAAGACTCCAACTTATAACTTCGCCTGCGCGGTTGATGATATGCTTGAGGGCGTCACCTTTGTCATACGCGGCGAGGATCACGTGAGCAACACACCAAAGCAAGACCTCATACGCGAGGGGCTTGGTTACACTGGCAAGATGAACTATGCGCATTTGCCTATCCTTTTAAATATAGAGGGCAAAAAAATGAGCAAACGCGAGAACGAATCAAGCGTAAAATGGCTCTTTGAGCAGGGATTTTTGCCTGAGGCGATCGCAAACTATCTGATACTTCTTGGCAACAAAACTCCAACTGAAATTTTTACGATCGAAGATGCAGTAAAGTGGTTTGATATAACTAAAATTTCACGCTCACCTGCTAGATTTGATGTAAAAAAACTTGAGCAGATAAATAGAGAGCACATCAAACTTGCCTCAAAAGAGCGCATAAAAGAGATCTTTGGCGTGGATGAGAGCAAGGTTGAGCTAGTTAAATTTTACACTCAAGAAAGCTCTCTTGTGCCTGAGATAAAGGCAAAAGTAGAGGCTATATACTCACCAAAAATAGCTCCAGATGAGTACAAAAACGAATTTGAGATCATAAAAAAAGCAGCTCTAAATTTAAAAGCGTGCGAAACATTTGATGAGTTTAAAAAAGAGCTTATGAGCGCTACAAATTTAAAAGGTAAAAACTTTTTCATGCCGCTACGTGCGCTTCTTACAAACGACCTTCATGGCCCTGAGCTAAGCGAGCTCTACCCGCTGATAAAAGATGATCTAGGCAAAATTTTAATCTAGGAGCAAAAATGATACTTTCGACACTATTTACAGCGATCGCAAACATCTTAAGCATCATCGTCAATGTCTATACGTGGATCGTCATCGCAGCAGCGCTTGTTAGCTGGGTCAAGCCTGATCCTAGCTCGCCGATCGTGCAGCTACTTTACAGACTGACTGATCCTGTTTATAGCTTCATTAGACGCTATATAAAAACAGAATTTAACGGCATCGACTTTGCCCCACTCATCGTGCTTTTGGCACTTCAATTTTTAAGTCAATTTCTAATAAGGCTTTTATTTGTTTTTGCTGCGTCTCTTTAGTATCATCTCTCTGGCCTGCGTTGCTCTTTTAGCTAAAATTTACACCTACGAGGAGCTAAAAAACGAGCCAAAAAGCCTTGCAAAAGACTACTATATAAACCGCCTCATCAACGAAGGTAGCTACACAAAAGAGCAGATAGCTGAGCTTTCACGCGACGTTTTTAGAAAAAGCGGCTTAGTTCAAAAATCAATCAACAAAATTTTGCCGCCAAAAGCAGCCCCTAGCAAATGTCCTGGCATAAACGCAAGCAACATCACAAGTGCTAGCTTGGCTTGCCAAAATTTACTAACAACGATGAGCTTTTCTCTAAAGCTTGATAACCAAACTCGTGAAATTTTAGCGGCAAATATTGCAAGTACAAATCCAGAAAAAGCTAGGATTTTACGCACTTTAAACGAGGCAAATCCTGCTCTTAGCTTTGCAAATACAAACGATACAAAGAGCTTTTTAGAGCTTTTTAACGCTTCAAATCCGCAAAGTAAAAATGTCCTTTTTAGCGTAAATTTTGAAACAAATTTTATGAATAAGCTCTACATGCAAAAGGGCTTTACAAATTTATTAAACGATGTCGTATTTAATAAAAAATATGAAGGCTTTAGAAAAAATTTACTTAGCATAGATCCAGCTGTCACCGAAAAAGGCGATGCATTTACACTTGGGCTAAACGCCATCTTGCTTGGTCAAAATGACGTTGCTTTTAGCTTTTTCACAAGAGCTAAAAACACCTTTGATAGGACTTGGCAAAGTGACAATGCAACCTTTTGGCAGTATGAGCTAAGCGGCGATGAGAGCTTTTTAAAAGAGCTAAGTGCTAGCAAAGATGCAAATATCTACTCACTTTACGCAAGAGATTTGGTCGGTGGAGAGCCACTTGAGGTGATCGTACCAAGACCCAGCAAGCAAAATATCGAAAATTTTGATGTGAGCGATCCGTTTTTATGGAACAAAACCGCTGCCCTTGCAAAGGATATGAACGCCACGCAGGCAAGCGAATTTGCGATGAGATTTTACACAAACGAGAGCATCGGCGCATACGCATACTTCATGCAAAAGGCGCACGGCTGGGAGAAGCAGTACTTTTTGATGCCAAGCTCACCAGAGCTTGAGGGCATCAGCACTGAGCGAAAGTCGATGATCTACGCACTAGCAAGGCAAGAGAGCCTCTTTATCCCAAGCGTCGTTTCTACCTCTTACGCCCTTGGCATGATGCAGTTTATGCCATTTCTTGCAAATGCGATCGGCAAAAAAGAGCTAAAAATTCCAAATTTTGACCAAGACGATCTTTTTAAAACTGATGTTGCATTTAAATTTGCAAATCACCACCTAAACTACCTTGATAAATTTCTTTATCATCCACTCTTTACCGCATACGCGTATAACGGTGGTATCGGTTTTACCAAAAAGGTCATCACAAGAGATGATATGTTTAAAGAGGGAAAATTTGAGCCGTTTTTATCGATCGAGCTAGTCCCAGTGGCTGAGACTAGAAACTACGGCAAGAAGGTGCTTGCAAACTATGTGATCTATATGGCGCTTAATGGTTCCAGTATAAAGATTTCGCAACTTTTCGAAAATTTAACAAAACCGGCTTTGACTGATAAATTTCGAAACTAAGCGCGAGATCGTCACTTTGCTTACTTGGTGCGGTCACTTCGTAATAGACCGCCCAAGGCATAGAAAATCCAGCAAATTTAAGCATCTCGTCACTTTCATCAAGCAGCCTTGCATTTGTGGCATTTGAGTCGCCATTTACCTTTATATTGCTCAAATTTTGCGCATGCTCTTTTGGGTTTATGGCTACTAAAAAGTGCTCTTTACTCTCGTCTAAATTTGAGTTATATATTGGATTTAGATAGGTTGCGATTATAAGCGTTCTATCGGTGCCATCGATGATCTCACTCTTGCTTGTGTAGGCTAAAAGCTCATTTTTTAGTGGCTCATGCACGATCACTTTTTGATCGGCGCAGCCAAATATCATCAAAATAAATATAAAAAATAGTGTAAATTTTCTCATAAAAAACTCTTAAAATATTAAATTTTCTCGCATTTTAGCATTTTATTTTTTAAATTTCACTCATAAATTTTAAAGCCAATATGAGCTATAATCGCAAGAAATTTTAACGAAAAAGGCTCTTATGAAAAGACTTGCCATTGCTTTTTCTGGCCCTTCAAATAGCGGAAAAACGACGCTTATCTTAAAAGTCGCAAAAAAATTTATAGATGATGGGCTAAAGGTCGTTGTAGTCAAGCACGACCCAGGCGACAAGGCCAAATTTGACGTTGAAGGCAAGGATAGCTTTAAATTTTCTCAGGCAGGAGCTGATGTAGTCGTGATGAGCCCTACTAGAACGACTTATTTTTCGCAAAGCTCACAAGGCATAGACGAGGTCATAAGGATGATCGGCGAGTTTGACATTCTCTTAGTCGAGGGGCTAAAGACGCTACCACTGCCAAGACTAAGCGTCTTTAGAGGCGAGATCGATGAAGCATATCTTAGCTTTTCAGACGCGATCGCCACTTATAAAAAGCAGATCCCCTACGAGATCACAAATCTAAATTTAGACGATATAGACGCCATTTGTGCGTGGATAATCAAAAATGCAAAGGCTGTATAATGCAAGAACTAAACCAAATTTTTAACACCATTAAAGATATCGCAAAAGAGATAAGCGAGGTCATAAAATACGCCGATCTTGGCTACACAACTCACGAAAACGCAACTGGCGACACCCAGTTAAAGCTTGACGTCAAAAGCGATGAGATCATCACGGCTAAATTTAAGCAGCTTTCATGCGTAAAAGCGCTAATTAGCGAAGAGAAAGAGGACGAACTTGAGATAAATAAAAATGCTAAATTTATCATCGCTTACGATCCACTTGATGGCTCAAGCTTAGTTGATGTAAATTTCGCCGTTGGCTCGATCTTTGGCATCTACGAAGACGAGGTAAAACCAGAAAATTTAATAGCCGCAGCTTACAGCATCTATGGTCCAAGACTTGAACTTGTAATTGCCGAGAAAAAGGGCGCTTTGCCTAAATTTTATAGGCTTGGCAAAGATGGCGAGTTTAAATTTGTAAAAGAGCTTGAGCTAAAAGAAAAAGGCAAGCTAAACGCCACAGGAGCTACGCAAAAAGGCTGGAGCCAAACTCATAGAAATTTCATAAACGAGCTATTTAACGAGGGCTACAGGCTAAGATATTCAGGCGCTATGGTAAGCGACTTGCATCAAATTTTACTAAAAGGTGGTGGTCTTTTTAGCTACCCAGCAACGAGCGATCACCCAAATGGCAAGCTAAGGGTTGTCTTTGAGGTACTCCCTTTTGCCTTTATATATGAAAACGCAAAGGGCGCAACCTCAAACGGCAAAAACCAAACACTTTTTGATATAAAAATAGAAAAAATTCACCAAACAACGCCATGCTTCTTTGGCTCACGTGATGAAATTTCTCTTTTGCATAAATTTTACGAGCAAAAATAATGCAAGAAGCACAAGCAAACGAGCCACTTGACGCATTTGAGCTAGCCCTAAAGCAAAAGGCAAAGATCATGCAAGAGTGCCAAGAGCAAAAAGGTCGCAAAAGCTGTTTTAACTGCGAGGCATTTTTTGACTGCGAGACGAGGATAGAGTATGTAAATAGCTGCTACAACTCGATGTCAAAAGGCAACACCGGCAGTGACGGCGGATTTGATTTTTAAATTTAAAGGAAAAATATGAAAGAAAAAGCTTATATAACCACTCCGATTTATTACGTAAATGACGTGCCACACATCGGCCACGCCTACACGACTATCATCGCTGACACACTTGCTAGATTTAACCGTTTGCAAGGCAAAGAGACCTACTTCATGACTGGCACAGATGAGCATGGTCAAAAGATCGAGCAAGCAGCTCGCGCTAGAGGCAAAACGCCAAAAGAGTACGCTGATGAGATCAGTGCGAAATTTAGATCGCTTTGGGACGAATTTGAGATAAGCTACGACCACTTCATAAGGACGACCGACGAAGAGCACAAGCAAACCGTGCAAAATGTCTTTGAAAAGATGCAAGCAAATGGCGATATATACAAAGGCGAGTACGAGGGCTTTTACTGCGTTAGCTGCGAGACATTTTTTAACCAAAGAGACCTACTTGAGGACAACCGCTGTCCAGACTGCGGCCGCGTGACATCTTTGGTTAAAGAAGAGAGCTACTTTTTCAAGCTTTCAAAATACGAAGACGCACTTTTAAAATGGTATGAAAACGACGAGCTTTGCGTCATCCCAAAGGGTAAGAAAAACGAGGTCGTAAGCTTTGTAAAAGGCGGACTAAAAGACCTCTCAGTCACAAGGACGAGCTTTGACTGGGGCATAAAACTACCAAAGAGCGCAAACGACGACAAGCACGTTATGTACGTCTGGCTTGACGCGCTCATAAACTACCTAACAACGCTAGGATACTCAAGAGACAACGCTAGAATGGACTTTTGGCCGCATACGACGCACATCGTTGGCAAGGACATTTTGCGTTTTCACGCAGTTTATTGGCCGGCATTTTTGATGAGCCTTGGCTTGCCACTACCAAAACACGTCGCAGCGCACGGCTGGTGGACGATAGATGGCGAAAAGATGAGCAAAAGCAAGGGCAACGTCATAAATCCAAGAGAGGTCGCAAACGCTTATGGGCTTGAAAATTTCAGATACTTTTTGCTTAGAGAGGTGCCCTTTGGACAAGATGGCGACTACAGCCAAAAAGCCTTGATCGAGCGCATAAACTCAGAGCTTGGCAACGGACTTGGCAACCTGCTAAGCCGCATAGTAGGCATGAGCGCAAAGTATAGCGACTACAAGATCGACTCAAAAGATGTGATCAAATTTCACAAAGCCGAGCTTGATGAGGCGAAGGGCTATCTTGATGAGGCTATTAAAAATTTAGAAAATTTAGCGACAAACCGCTATTTAGAGGATCTTTGGAAGGTCGTAACGCTTGCAAACGCAGCCGTTGCGAAGTATGAGCCATGGTCGCTCGTAAAAGCTGGCAAAAGTGACGAGGCAAATGCACTTGTGGCACTTTGCGCAAATTTACTTGCAAAAGTGGCGATACTACTTAGCCCAGCTATGCCAAAAACTTGCGCTAAGATAGCTGATACGCTTGGCTTTAGCATAGATACGGCTTCTTACGAAAGTCTTGTATTAAAAAATGAAATTTCAAATTTTGTGGCAAAAGCTACTGAGCCACTCTTCCCAAGGATAGAAAAAGAGCTAATGGGCGAGGCTAGCAAGCCAAAAGAAGAAGCAAAAGTAGAGGCAAAAGCTGAGCCAAAAGAGGAGAAAAAAGAAGAAGATATCATTAGCATCGATGACTTTACCAAGATCGTTATAAAAGTAGGCGAAGTGCTTGAGTGTGAGAGGGTTGATGGTAGTGAGAAACTGCTTAAATTTAAGATAGATCTTGGCGAGGAGCAGCCACGTCAAATTTTATCTGGCATCGCCAAATACTACGAGCCTAGCTCGCTTGTAGGCAAGCAAGTTTGCGTTTTAGCAAATTTAAAAGAGCGAACGATGATGAAAAAATATGTCTCGCAAGGCATGATCCTAAGCGCATCAGACGGCTCGCTAACGCTTCTTGGCACGCAGGGCAAAGTCAAAAACGGCGCGATCGTTGGCTAAATGACGATAGAAAATTTAACCCACATAATAAATGGGCAAATTTTAAACAACCCAAGCATCTCAAGCGTGACTAGCTTCGCGTTTGAGGCTAAAAATATAAAACGAGGCTACGCTCTCATCGCCACGCAAAGCGATCAGATCGTACCTGCGATAAAGCAAGGTGCATACGCTATCATTAGTGAAGAGGATATCACGCCAAGCGACGAGGAGATAGCCTTTATCAAGGTAGCAAGCCTACAAACAGCTATCATTAAGCTCATGCGCTTTGAAGCGATCCACAAAAACATCAAATTTTGCGCGGTCAATCCCTTCATAAAAGCGCTTTTAGAGAAGTCGCACCTTGAAAAAAACGCCCACGTCATACCTGAAAATTTAACCGAGCTTTTTTATAAAATTTTCCATGCAAATTTGTTTGACACATTTTTTAGCGACGATACGAGGATACTTCAAAGGCTCTCGCTTCTTTACGAGACAGCCTGGACTGATACAAATATAAGCGTGCTAAATCCAAGCTCGATCTTTTTTACAACGCTCATTTACGATGACAAATACTATCAAAATTTATCTATCCCACGGGTTTTTGCTGGGATGTTTTGCGGACTTCTTGGCTATCTTAAGAAAAATAATATCGGCTTTAAAGTGACAGAGAGCAGAATTTCATCGCACTTTGACCCAGTCTTTATCGACAAAGACTTTAAGCCAGTTGGCTTTGGTAGCAGTTTTAGAGCGGTGATAGCCGAAGAAGACGAAGAGCTATTTTTGACTGAAAGCATATTTCTAAGGCGAAATTTCAGCGAAAGCGAGCTTAAATTTTGCCTGCCAAAAGATAGTACGCTAAAGGTTGAAAACGCCATTTTTTATGAAAACTTAGACGAGATAAAAGAGCTACAAAATTTCGTCTATGCCCTTGTGCTTTGCAAAAAAGAGGAGCTACTTGACAGTCTAAGCCAAAGCAAAGAGCAAAGCGGACTCTTTTAAATTTAGAGCCAGAGCCTAAGCCCTGGCAGTTTTTTTACTCACCCAAAAAATATTTTAGATCAGCTTGCGCGTCGCCGCTAATTGGTCTAACGTTAAATTTATCCACTAAGAAATTTATGATCTCTTCATTGAAAAATTTAGGCAAACTTGGTCCTACGTTGATGTTTTTGATACCAAGGCTAAATAGCGCTAGCAAGATGATGACCGCTTTTTGCTCCATCCACATTAGCACGATAGAAACTGGTAGGTCATTTACTGCGATGCCTGTTGCCTCGCTTAGTGCAAGAGCGATCTTAACTGCGCCGTTGCTGTCGTTGCACTGGCCAAGGTCGATGTAGCGTGGTAGCTCGGTGCCTGGGACGTTGCCAAAGTCGATGTCGTTAAATCTAAATTTACCACAGCTTGAAGTAAGTATCACGCAGTCTTTTGGAAGGCTAGCAGCTAGCTCTCTATAGTACTCACGTCCCTTGCCAGGCGCGTCACAGCCAGCGATGACGAAAAATCTGCGGATCTTGCCAGTGTTTATCGCGTCTAAAATTTGAGGGGCTAAAGTTAGGATAGTCTTGTAGTGGCCGCCAGTTACTAGGCTCTCGTCGCTATCAAAGCCGCTAACGTCGCCACAGGCTAGTGCGCACTCGATAAGTGGCGTGAAGTCGTCGTTTTCGATGTGTTTTACGCCGTTTGTGCCTGCGATCGAGTAGCCAAATAGCCTGTCAGCGTATGTGCAGTTTGAGCGTAGTGGCACGATGCAGTTTGTTGTCATTAGTATCGCGCCCTTAAATTCGTTAAATAGCTTAGTTTGGTCAAACCACGCCTTGCCGACGTTGCCTTTTAGGTGGCTATACTTGCGTAGTTCTGGGTATCCGTGAGCTGGGAGCATCTCTGAGTGAGTGTAGATGTTGATGCCTTTGTCTTTTGTCGCCTCAAGTAGCGCTTTTAGGGCGTGCAAATTGTGACCGCTTACTAAGATCGCCTTGCCTTCAACCTTGTTTTGGCTCACTCTAACTGGTGTTGGGATACCAAATTTAGCTGTGTGAGCCTCGCTTAGCAAATTCATCACCTCAACGCCAGCACCACCTACTTCAAGAAGCTGTTTGATGTGCTCATCAAAGTTGAAATTTGAGTTTGTAAGCGTAAAATAAAGCGTATCAGCCATAACGCGATCAACATTGCTAGTATCAGCGCCAAGCTCGTGCGCGTGGTGGCGGTATGCACTAAGGCCTTTTAAGCCAAAAACCATCGTATCTTGCAAAAGCGCTAGTGTGTCGCTCTTGCCACAGGTGCCCATAGGCTGGCCCTTTGCACCGCATCCATCCTCAGCGCTCATCTCGCACTGATGGCAAAACATCTTCATATCTTTCATCTTTTCTCCTTGTGAATTTAAAAATTTAAGCGGATTTTATCCTATGTGGCTAGCCATTTTAGTTGATAGCAGTCAAGAAAAGTTAAATTTAAATTTTAGTTGTTAAATTTAAGATTTTATGATTATGGATATCAAAATATAAATTTGAAATTTGTCACAAAGAGTTAAAAAAATTTACAAAAAAACGATTTACATTTGAAATTTATTTAAAAGGATGAAAATGAAAAATTTATTACTGGCGATATTTGCCGCCTTTATGCTTTGTGGCTGCGCTCCAAAGGGGTTATTTGTGAGTTTGCCAGACGAGCAAGCGCCTTCAAGCATTAGCAAAAAGACAAAAATTTACATCGAAAGCGTCAAAGATGTGAGGGCTTTTGAAAACGACCCAAAACAAGCAAGCACCCCATCTTTATACAAGCATAATGTAAATGAAGTTAGCGCAAAAGAGAAACAAAAATACATCGGCAGGACGAGAAATGGCTATGGCAAGGGGCTATGGAACGTCATTTTAGAAAATAAACAAAGGACAACTAGCGTAGTAAGAGCGCGCATAGAGGACGCCTTTAGAAGCAACGGCTACCAGGTCATAAAAAATGAAAACGAAGTAGATAAGGATACGATAAGCGTCAATGCAAAGATAGAAAAACTTTGGACTTACTTAACGCTTGGAGCGGTAAAAGTTGGTCTAAATGCCGATATAAGCACCAATTTAAGCGTAAATAACAAGGAGCTAAACACGGTTGTAAAACGCAAAGAGGAGTATCTTTTAGTAAATCAAAATGACTATGCAAATATCATCAAAAGCTCTTTGGCTGAATACAAAGAGAAACTTGCTAAGCAGATAAGCGAGCTAAATTTAGAGTAAATTTTAGGCTAGCTACTAAATTTATAGTGGCTAGCTCTTAAATTTCAAGCTAAATTTCACTTTTTATAAGGGATTTTATCAACGGCATTTGCTTTTTTAAAGCCATTTAGCCTTAGCCTGCAACTATCACAAAGCCCGCACGCCTCATCCTCGCTCTCGTAGCAGCTCCATGTAAGCTCTATTGGTGAGCCAAGCTCAAGCGACTTTGAGACGATATCAGCCTTGCTTAAATTTACAAGTGGTGTGACGATCTCGCAAGAAAAATCAGCCGACGTGCCTAAATTTATCGCCTCATTTATGCTTTTTATAAAGCTCTCTTTGCAGTCAGGATACCCAGAGCTATCCTCCTCGACCACGCCTATGTAGATAGCTTGCGCCCCCTCTTTTTCAGCAAGTGCTGCGGCGATTGAGATAAATACGCCATTTCTAAACGGCACGTAGGTATTTGGCACCTCCTTGCTAACGCCATCTTTTCTTATCTGCATGCTCGCATCAGTTAGCGAATTTCCGCCTATTTGAGCGATGAAGCTAACATCAAGGTTTATCTTTTTAACCACACCCAGTTGCTCACATATCTCGTCAAACGCGCGCTTTTCTCGTTTCATTGTTCTTTGTCCGTAATCAAAATGAAGTGCGACCACATCATATCCAGCCCTTTTTGCCATCACAGCGCAAAGTGTGCTATCCATACCGCCGCTCATTATACAAACTGCTTTTTTCATATTTTGCCCTTTAAATTTGCTAAAATTATACAAAAATTTACTAAGGACAAGCCAAAAATGATACTTTGCGAAGAGAGTTATCCAGAAATTTTAGATCAAATTTGCTCACATCTAACGCCCGGTGAAGTTGAGTTAGTTTTTATCAATAAAGATGAGATGAGAGAGCTAAACAGATCTGAGCGAGGTATAGATAAAACCACTGACGTCTTAAGCTTTCCCCTTGAGCTCATCGTCCATGCCCCACTTGGCTCAATCGTCATAAACAAAGATATGGTAAAAGAAAAAGCAGCCGAGCTAAATCACAGCGAAGATGCCGAAACTGCGCTACTTTTCACACATGGCTTGCTGCATATCTTAGGCTTTGATCACGAAAAAGACGACGGGCAGATGAGAGAGAAAGAGTGCGAGGTGATAGCTAAATTTAACTTGCCAAAGAGCCTAATCGTAAGAAGCGAGGACGTTAGGCTCATTGATTTTATAAACAAAAAGGGCTGATAAAGCCCCTACATTAAAGAGCCTCTTTTTTTGTCTCTAAATTTTCAACTTTTGGCGCAAAAGCCTTGTTTATCTTTCTTATCCAGATAACAAGCGAGATAAATAAGATGAAGTAAAGGACGTAGCTAGCGATAGGCCAGCTGGTATTTGTGCCGCTATCTTTTATCGAGATCGCGTTTCTAAACTCGTTTAGCATAGAAATTCTATATCCATAGTATTTGATAGTGACGTTTTTATCGCTATTTGTAAAGCCTTGAGCCTTGGCTTGGATGTCGGCTGAGTTAAATTTAAAATAAAATGGAAAGCCCCACGCCGTATCTTCGTTTCTATAAGCCATAACTTTTTCAGCGTTTTTCGCATCTTTTGTGTAGATAAAATAGACATCTCTTACAGGGCCGTCGGCTGGGTTTTTAGCGTCTATGATGCCATCTTTATCCATGCGTTTTACGTCGCCGCCAGTTATCTGCACGCTTGCGTAGTGCGGAAATGAAAAATCAACCACAAGGGCTAAAAACAGGTGCAAAAGCACGACAAATGTAACGCAAATTCTCTTTAAAAATGTCATCATTTCTATCCTTTAAATTTGCACTATTTTATGAAAAGATAGCTTAAATAAAGGGGCAAAGCGCCCCCATAAATTTAAGCCTTTTTATTAAGCATAAATTTTAAAAGCTGAGCAAAGAAGCAGATGCCGCCGATTATTAAAATCGTATCGCCAAGCATCCTTAACCATCTTAAATTTTGCAAGTGTGACTGTTGTAAAAGCTCAGCACTTCTTGCATACCACATGCCCTGCTCCAAGCTTGCAAATGCTTGATAAATTCCTATTGGAAGTAGTGAAAGCACGATCATTAGCATAAGGCCTGCATTTAAGCCCCAAAAGCCAACTTTCATCAGATTTTCATCAAATTCTTGCCCTTTAAATAGATAAGTAGCCACAAGCCAAACAAAGCCAAGTGCCAAAAATCCATAAACACCAAATAGCGCTGCATGTCCGTGAACCGGCGTTGTATTTAGCCCTTGGATGTAAAATAGTGAAATCGGAGGATTTATCAAAAATCCAAAGACGCCAGCACCTAGCATATTCCAAAAGGCAACTGCGATGAAGCAGTAAAGTGGCCATTTAAGCGTTTTGGCCCAGCTTTGAGCAAACTGAAGTCTGTAGTGCTCATACGCTTCAGCTCCGAGCAAGACTAAAGGCACGACCTCAAGCGCTGAAAAGCTTGCACCAATAGCCATTATAGGCGTTGTAGTGCCTGCAAAGTAGAGGTGGTGAAATGTGCCTGGGATGCCGCCTATCATAAAGAGTGACGCGCTTGCAAGCGTTGAAAATGTCGCAAATCTTTTTGAGACAAGACCCAAAGAAACAAAGACAAAGGCAAGTGATGCTGTCGCAAATACCTCAAAAAAGCCCTCAACCCAAAGGTGTACAACCCACCAGCGCCAGTACTCCATCACTGGAAGCGGACTTCTTTGACCATAAAATAGCCCTGCTCCGTAAAACAAGCCAACCGCAACCGCTGACATAGCAAAGATAGCAAGTAAATTTTTATCGCCTTTGTTTTTAAACCCACCTGCAAATCCACGAAGAAGCAAAAGCATCCAGATGACAAGACCAACAAACAAAATGATCTGCCAAACTCGTCCAAGATCGATATATTCATATCCTTGATGTCCAAGCCAGAAGCTTAAATTTATAGGCATGATGTTTGCGATAGCTAAATATTCGCCCACAAAACTGCCAACTACAAGGAAAAGTAGCGCGTAAAAGAGCAGATCAACGCCAAGCTTTTGAAACTTTGGATCCTTGCCGCCATTTATGATAGGGGCTAAAAATAGTCCAGCTGCTAAAAATCCGGTCGCTATCCAGAAGATACTAGCTTGTATATGCCACGTTCTAGCAAGCGAATAAGGAATGTAGGCTGATAAATTTATGCCATAAAATTCTTGTCCTTCGACTGTGTAGTGAGCCGTAAAACCACCTATTAAAATTTGAAACGCAAATAGTGCCAGCGTGACAAAGAGATACTTTTTAAGCGCCTTTTGCGATGGTGTTAAATTTAGCTTTTTAAGCGGATCTTCGCTGATAGGCTCAAGCTTTTCATCGTCTTTTTTGCCATAAAATGAGCTAAACCAAACAAGCAAGCCAATGCCAGCTAGAAGTATCACGAGGCTTGCAATCGACCAAAAGACATTCTCACTTGTTGGCACGTTATCGATTAGTGGTTCGTGCGGCCAGTTGTTTGTATAAGTTGCCTCGCTACTAGGTCTGTTTGTCGCTGTCGCCCAGGCTGACCAGAAGAAGAAGTTGTTTAGATCAGCTCTGTCGCTAGCATTTGGAAGCGTATTTTCTTTCATCGCATAAGCTTCTCTTAAAGGCTTAAATTTAGGGTCATTACCAAAAAGCGCAGCATACTCGCTAGCTACTTGACTTATTGCCTTTAGCCTATCAGCGCTTAGCACAAATTTATCGTCCTTTACGCTATTTTCTCTATACTCTTTTTTGAGCAAAACCTTTAAATTTGCCTTTTGCTCGTCATTTAGTTCAGCGTATTTTAGATGATAAATTTCATCAGCTTTGATCTCTAAAAAGGCAACTAGCTCTTTGTGAAGCCAGTCCGCACTCCAATCAGGCGCTTGATATGCTCCGTGTCCCCAAACAGAGCCAACCTGCATACCGCCTATGCTTTGCCAAGCCTCTTGACCTTTATAGATACTCTCTTTGTCGATTACGACCTTGCCATTTTCATCAGTGAAATTTACAACTGGAGGCGAATTTCTATAAACCTCAACGCCATAGTAGCCTAAAATACTAAAGCAAACTACCAGCACAGCAACAAGTGCGAGCCAGTATCTTTTGTATTCACGCATTGATTCTCCTTTTTTAAAATTTAGGAGAAAGTTTATCTCATTTCAAAATAGTGACTAATGACATATATCAATAAAAAGAGAATATTTATCCTATTAGTTTTATAGAAATTTACAAAAATATGCATTTTTTTCACAATAAACATGCAAATTTTACATAACATTAATGTAAATAGCAGTAACATATCAATCAAACTATTTCACACGAAAAAAGGAAAAAATATGCAAATGAATTTCATGCACAAAGTGGCTAAAATAGGCCTTGTTGCTTCACTTTTTGCAGCTCTTAGCCTAAGCGCTGCTGAGTCTGCTAGAAGCATCACAGATATGAAAGGCGTCAAAGTAAGCGTACCTGAGAAGGTTGAGAAGATCGCTGCATTATGGAATGCAAACAACGAGATCATCCTAGCACTTGGCGGTATGGATAAGGTTGTAGCCACAACTGATCTAATCAAAACCAACAAGTGGTTTGAGCACGTCTATCCAAAACTTAAAAATTTGCCAGCTGCACTAAACGGCAAAGACCTTCAGATCGAAGAGCTTGTTAAACTTGCTCCTGATGTTATCATAGTTTTTAACAAAAACTACCAAGACGAACTTATCAAAAACGGCTTTAGCGCGGTAAATTTGATCTTTAGAGACTATCCAGATATGGAGAAAAGCATCTACGCAACAGCTGAAGTCATAGGCACTGATGACGCTAGAAAAAAAGCTGAAAAACTTGCTAATAAAATCCACGATAACTCTGAGTTTGTAACAGCAAGAACAAAAAACATCCCTGACGCTAAACGTCCAAAAGTACTTCACCTTCTTGGCGGAGCGAATTTGCTAAAAATTGATGGTACAAACACTATCCAAAACACTTGGATCAAGCTAGGTGGCGGTGTAAATGCTATCAATACTGAGGGCTCAATGATCGAAGTTAGCGCTGAAGAGATCATCAATGCAAATCCTGATATCATCATCGTTGGCGGTAATGACACAGACGCACAGATCAAAAAGATAAAAGAGCACCCTGCATTCTCTGGCTCAAACGCTGTTAAAAACGGCAAAGTTTATGGCAACCCAAAAGGTGTATTTAGCTGGGATAGATATGGTGCTGAAAACGTACTTCAAATTTTATGGGCAGCAAAGACTATCCAACCAGATCTATTTAAAGATGTCGATATAAAAGCAAAAACAAAAGAATTTTATAAAGAGTTCTTAAATCACGATCTTAGCGATACAGAGTACGGCTATATCCTAAAAGGTCTAAATCCAGACGGTAGCAGCAAGTAAGATATGAAAAACGCAAATTTTTCAATAGTTGTTATCTTTTTAGCTCTACTAACGCTTCTTTGCGCCTTTGTCGCACTGGGCGTTGGTAGATTTTACATACCATTTAACGACGTCTTTAGCGTGCTGGCTCACAGCTTTGGTTTTGGAGATGGCGCAGCTAGCAACATCACAAACGTGATAGAAAATTTACGCATCCCACGCATCATCGCAGCTATCCTTGTTGGAGCTGCTCTTAGCGTGAGCGGTGCGGCCTATCAAGGCGTCTTTAAAAACCAGTTAGTTAGCCCTGATCTTCTAGGCGTCTCGGCTGGTGCTTGCGTGGGAGCAGCCACTGCTATCATCTTTGATCTATCGCTATTTTGGGTGCAGGCTTTTGCCTTTGGCTTTGGCCTAGCAGCCGTTGCTATCACGCTAGCCATACCAAAGATGATGGGGCGCACGAGCACGCTTATGCTAGTTCTTTCTGGTATCATCGTAAGTGGCCTTATGGGCTCAGTTATCGGCTTTTTAAAGTATGTCGCCGACCCTGAGACGAAGCTACCTGACATTGTTTATTGGCAGCTTGGTAGTCTTGCAAAGCTTGATAGTGACAACTTAAAATACATAGCTCCAGTGATGATCATCTGCGCCATTTTGCTAATCGCCATGAGCTGGCGTATAAATTTGCTATCTCTTGGCGACGAGAGTGCGGCAAGGCTAGGCGTAAATGTCTCATTTGAGCGCGCTGTCATCATCATCTGCGCTACGCTTCTTACAGCATGCAGCGTCTGCATAAGCGGCATAGTCGCTTGGGTGGGACTTCTCATGCCTCACTTAGCGCGCATGTTAGTTGGCGCAAATAACATAAAAAGCATGCCTGCAAGCATATTTATGGGTGCAATATTTTTGCTATTTGTCGATACCTTAGCGCGTAGCATAAGCGTGAGCGAAGTGCCTCTTGGCGTACTTACTGGCTTTATCGGCACGGTATTTTTCGTATGGGTTTTATGGCGAAATAAAAAGGTTGCATGATGCTTGAAGTTAGAAATTTAAACTTTAGCTACCCAAATGGGGCTGGCAAACTAGAAAATGTAAATTTAAAGATAGGCGCTGGGGAAATTTTAACCATTCTTGGTCGAAATGGAGCTGGCAAATCAACAACTCTAGGCTTAATAAGCGGCTCACTAAAGCCAGTTTCAGGAGAGATTTTCCTTGATGGCAAAAACGTAGATAGCCTAAGCAACAAAGAGCGCGCTAAGATCATGGCATACGTCGCTCAAAGCGAGGTTACCGAGTATGACTACACAGGGCTTGAGTTTATCACGATGGGCCGTGCGGCGCACCTTGGTATCTTTGCAAGACCTAGCAAAGAGGACGAGGAGATCGCTAGAATTTACACCAAAAAGCTTGAGATCGAGTATCTTGAAGATCGCTTCATCACGCAGATGAGTGGCGGTCAAAAGCAGATGTGTATGATCGCTCGTGCGATGGCTGCGCAGCCAAAGATGATCATATTTGACGAGCCAACGAGCGCGCTTGATTTTGGCAACCAGTATAAATTCCTACGCACAGTTAAGTGGCTAAAAGAGCTTGGCTACTCGGTCGTGCTAACCACTCACAACCCTGACTTTGCCGTGCTTCTTGGCGGATATGTCGCTCTTGTAAAAGGTGATGGCGAGGTTGGATTTGGCACGGTTGATGAGATCATCAGAAGTGAAAATTTAAGCCAGCTTTACGGACTAAATTTAAACGTGAGCTACATCGACGAAGTAAAAAGAAACTGCTGCCTCACTTATCCACTATAAATTTAAGCTCTCAAAAGATAAATTCTTTTGAGAGCTTTTAGATTAGTTATTTTCTGAATTATTTTGTTTGTTTATTAAGTATTGCCTCAAGAAAGCAACTTGAATTACCGCTGGTATAGTACCTATAAGCAGGACCTGCTACGTCAGCTAATGTCCAAAGGCCCGTTACAACCCAGCCTATTGGACCTGCAAATATACCAATGGTTCTAGTTAGAGCAGCATTTGCTGCAAGACCAAGTCCTCTACCAAATAAAATTTTGATAATAGTATTTGCAACAATAAGGGCAATTTTATACATAGCAAAACCACTTACCAAAATACTTGCTTGCATAGCAGCCGTTATCGCCTGCGGTTTAAAATCGGTAGTATTTAAGCCAAATTCATTTGCTACTTGCTTTAATTCCTCTTCACTCATTTTTTCCAAGCTATCAGATAGAATTTTCATAAACATATTTTGCTCTATCATTTGTGTGTTTTGAGCCTTAGAGTAATTAACTTTAAGCTTATCACAAACATCACATAAAATTTCTTTGTATTGTACGCCACCGCCTCTAAATACATTTGCAAAGCTGTTGCCACCAAAGCATTGAAGCTCACCCATAATAAGTTCTATGTACTCTTTATGATTTGGATAAAATCTTTTATACAAGTCATTGCTTGTAAGATCTTGCGTAATCCTTTCATCACCCTCCTTGCCTTTTATAATATCAACGAGATCATTTAGTTCGTTGCTATCAAGCTGTTTTAAAAACTCCAAATCTAAATCAAATTTGTAAGCCATTTTTACTCCTTTAAAGATAATTCAAAATACTATATAAATAAACCTTAATAAAATTTAAATTTAGGTAATTATTTCTTAAATAATAGTTGATATAAGTAATAATTACTTAGTTGATAAGTAAGTACATTTTAAAAAGAATTCCCATAAAAAGGCAAAAAATGGGAAATAATCTATCAAAAAGAGATATTGCAGGAATTTTAAAAATTGATACAAAAACTCTTTATAATTGGAGAAAAAACAAGCCAGAGCTTTATCGTCTGATCATGCTTGGTTTTAAATTTGATGAACTTTTAAAGCAAAGTGAGAAAAATTTAAATGAGTTAAAAGATTTAGCAGAGGAAAATCAAAATTTTAGACTAAAATAGCCACTAAACGTTATTTTTAATTTCCGCCACTCTAGCCTTTGCAGCCTGAGTGATATCATCCTCGTAGTCGTAGAAGTTAAAGGTCGCTCCGTGCTGAAAAAAGCCATTTAGTATATCACCGCTTTGGCGGTTTTTCAGATCAAGCTCGGCCACCTTAAAGCCGTCATTTGTCGCGCAAAACTCCTTTAGCCTAGCAGGCGCCTCTTTTAGCTTGGTAAATAAAAAGCAGTATCCATCGCCGCCATTTCGCCCCACCCTGCCTCGCAGCTGATGAAGCGTGGCAAGCCCCAGCCTCTCAGCACCCACGATCACTATCGTATTTAGCCTTGGTAGCGAGATACCGACCTCAACAACGGTGGTTGAGAGCAAAATTTCGCCCTCTTCTCTAAACCGCCTTAAAATTTCCTCTTTTTCCTTATCTTTGCCGTGCGTGACGAATACATTTTTGAAATTCTTTAGCCAAAAGCCCTGCGCCTCGCTTAGACTTTGGTAGTTTGAGCTCTCGCTACTCTCAACGAGCGGGTAGATGATAGCCACTTGAAAGCCGCCCGCAAGCTGCTTTTTGATGTGAGCGAGCAGGTAGCCAAACTCGCTAGCGCCTAAAATTTGGCTCATTATATTTTTCTTAAACGGCATCTGCTTTAAAAAGCTAAAATTTACGATCTCAGACTGGATCAAACTAAGCGTCCTAGGTATGGGCGTAGCTGAAAACTGCACGAAATTTGCTCGCTCGTCCTCGTTTGAGGCAAGCTCTTCTATCTTTTTGCGCTGATTTGAGCCAAAGCGGTGCTGCTCATCGACCATGACAAGGGGCGAATTTGGTAGCTCGTGAAAGAGCAGCGCATGCGTGCCAACGATCAAATTTACCCCACTAAAGTCTATCTTTTTCTCCCCGCTTCGCACCAACATCACATTCATAAAAGGCGGTAGCAGTCTCTTTGCTTCGTTATAAATTTGCTCGCTTAAGATACTTGTTGGCGCCATCAAAATGGCACTTTGAGGATATACGCTAAGCGCGGCTGCTAGTATAACAAGTGTCTTGCCGCTTCCCACGTCGCCCATTATGACGCGCCTTTTTGCCTGCACGGCACTAAGGTCGTCTCTGATGTCATTTATCGCGTTTAGCTGGTCGTTTGTCGGCGTAAATGGCAAGCTCTTAAGCCAAGAGTTTATGTCAAAAAGCTTGATTTTTGGGCTTTTAAAGTAGGTTTTTTTCGCACTTAGCTTTTTTATGTAGTTAAAAATTTCTACAAATTTTAAGATTTCCACGCCATCATTATCATTTTTTAAGCGGTATAAAATTTGTACGCTTTGCTCGTCTAGCCGCTGCAAATCAGCTAGAAATTTAGCCTCTTTTTCGTTTAAACCCTCGGCTAGTAAATTTTGCAAATTTAGATATTTTAAGATTATTTTTTTTAGCTCTTCGTCTTTTAACTCGGTCTTAAATTTAGGCACGATCTGGCCTATTTTTGTGGTGATTTTTGGATTTACTATCTGCCACGAGCCAAAGGCGTAGGAGCAAAGTCCATATATCGCCATCTCTTTGCCAACCTTAAAAGCGCCGTAATGCCAAGACTTTGCGTTAAAAATGACGATCTTTACGCTACTTTGCCACTGCTCGCAAAAGGCGAGTGCTGTCAGCATGCCAGGGCGTGAGGCGAGCGAAGTGATCTTTACATTTATGCAGACTTGCCCCTCTCTTGGGCTCTTAGCGATCGTCGTATCCTCAAAGCCCTTTGGTAGCACGAGAGCAAGGTCAAGCAGGCTAAGCACGCCTATTTTTAGAAGTTTTGCTCTGTCGCTTGCTTCAAATTTCATTTTTTAAGACGCAAAAACTTAGCTGGTTGATCTCTGCGTGGGCTTTTATGAAGCTATTTAGCTCGCTTAGCGAAAGGGCTGAAATTTTATCAAGGTCCTTTAAAAATGCCCCAAGCTCGCCATGCTCGTAAAACTCGCCCTGCGCGATGTCAAGGCGCTTAAATAGCGTCTCAAGTCTAAGTGGCAACGAGCCAAGTAAAAATTTCTTCGCCTGCTCAAGCTCGGCCTTGCTAACGCCTTTTTTACTAAATTTTAAAATTTCCTCTTTTATAACGGCGATAGCCTCATCTTTTTTCTCATTTTTTGTCTGCATGTAGCCATAAAGCTGGCTGTAAGAGAGATTTAGCAAATTTCTAGCGTAGGCGCTGTATGCAAGCCCTCTTTTCACGCGTATCTCCTCCATTAGCCTCGAGCCAAAGCCACCCTCGCCTAGGATAAATGTCGCCACTGCGGCCTTGTATTTCTCTTCTGGCTTTACATCAAATGGCGCGCCAAAGTAGATGTAGGCCTGTTCGCTTTGCCTGATGATCTCGCTACTTTCGCACTTGTCGCTTGGGCTAAAGCGCTCTAGCTTTCGCACCTTGCCAGGTTTTAGTATCTCTAAAACGCTAGCCAGCTCTTTTGTCTGCTTCTCGTCGATGTCGCCACCTAGCACACAAAGCAAATTTGAAAGGTCTAAATGCTCGTTTAAAAATTTGCTTACATCTTCAAGTGTGATCGCTTTTACGCTCTTTTTCGTGCCGATGCTTGGCTGAGCAAGCACGCTTTTTGGATACAAAAGCTCAAAAAGCCCCTGCCTTGCCACGTAGTCAAAGTCGTTTTCATTTGCTGCGATCTCGCCAAGTGTGACGGTTTTGCACCTATTTAGAATTTCTTCTGTTAAATTTGGAGCGCTTATAAGCTCTTTTAGCTTGCCACACGCAAAGGTAAAGTGCTCTTTTAGGCAATTTATATCGATGCAAAATGTCTCAAAGCCGCAGCTTGCATTTAGGCTAATCGCCCGCACTTCAAGCTCTTTAGCAAATTTAGCCGAGCCTAGCTTCATATCACCCTCGTTTAGCAAATTTGCACTTAGCCTTGCAAGGCCTGCTAGCTTGCCATTTTGCGAGCTACCAGCTGCTTTGAAAACTAGCTTTAGGCTCACTACTGGCATCGCTTTTGAGCTTTCAAAAACGACTGGAATTTTTACATTTTTTACATTGATATCTAAAATTTTCATCTAAAATTTCTCCAAAATATCGTAGTTTGTGTTACGCTTAGCTGGGATTTCTCCGACATCTTTTATAAGCTCGATCATCTGGTCTTGATTCATCCTAAAGCTAGCCCCTGCAGCCTTTACGACGTTTTCCTCCATCATTGTGCTACCAAGGTCGTTTGCGCCAAAAAGAAGCGCTAGCTGCCCTACGTAGCTGCCCTGCGTGACCCAGCTGCTTTGGATATTTTTAAAGTTATCCAAAAAGAGCCTTGAAACCGCAAGAAGCCTTAGATAGACGTTTGAGCTTTGCTTTTTGATCTCAGGGATTTCTTGCATGAGCTTTGTATTTAGCCCTTGAAAGCTCCAAAGTATAAAGGCTCTAAATCCAGCCGTTTCATCTTGTAAATTTCTGATATGCTCCCAGTGCTCCACGATCTCACGAGTGCTCTCAACCGTGCCAAACATCATCGTCGCAGTCGTCTTCATGCCAAGCTCGTGCGCCTCTTTGTGTATGCGAAGCCAGTCTGCGGTGTCGCACTTTTTAGGGGCGATGATGTCGCGAACGCGGTCGCTTAAAATCTCCGCTCCAGCCCCTGGCATCGAGTATAAGCCCTTTTTGTTTAGGCGTCTTAAGACCTCTTTTGTAGAAATTTTTGAAACTCTTGCGATGTAGTCGATCTCAACGGCAGAAAAGCCATGTATCGTGATGCTTGGATAGTGCTTGCTGATGTAGCTTACAAGCTCCTCGTACCACTCGATCTTTAGCTTTGGATGAACGCCACCTTGAAATAAAATTTGCGTGCCGCCAATGGCGATTAGCTCCTCAATCTTCTTGCCGATCTCCTCAAAACTTAGCACATAAGCGTCCTCTTCTTTTGCGTGGCGGTAAAATGCGCAAAATTTACAATCCACCCAGCAGACGTTTGTATAGTTGATGTTGCGATCTACGATAAAGGTCGTAATGCCATCTGGATGAAGCTCTTTTTTTCTAGCTAGCGCCATCTTGCCAAGCTCGTGAAGCGGTGCATTTTCTATAAGATCGATGGCTTCATTTACACTAAGTCTTTTCAAATTTAACCTTTTATTTTGCTTATTTTTGGGCGAGAGTTTAGCCAAAAATGCTTTTAAATATGATAAATCAGGCGTTATGAAAAATTAATTTTTAAAGGCTAAAATGTGAGAAATTCTTTAAAGGAGCGAGTTATGAAAAAGATGATATTTGCCGTTATCTGCGGGCTATTTTTAGTTGGTTGTGCCAAAAATGAACCAAAGCCAGCTGGGCCTCAAGATGCAAGTTGTGGATGTGCTCATCATCAAAAAATGATGCAAGAAAATATGCCAAGCTGCCCACATCATGGCATGCAAGGTGCGATGCATGAGCAAATGCCAGCAGACTGCCCAGCTCACGCAAAATAATTAAAGTGCCAAATGGCACTTTATTTTAATATAACTTTGTCGCCTTTAGTGCCTAAAACCTGCACTTTCTCGCCGTTTTTTAGCGCTCCGTCATACTTCCAAAGAGTGCCTTTAAAATAGACCATATTTTCTCTGATCTCGCCAACGCCAGCTTCGTCTAAAAATTCCTCATTAAAGCTCTCTTTTCTAGACATAAATTTGCTCTTTAACGGCGCCTTTAAGAGTGCAAGCAAGATAAAGGCAAGCACTAAAACAGCTAAAATTTGAAAGCTCCACTCAAAACTAAAGCCAAAATTTACTGCTCCAACGATGATAAAAGCGACGCCAAAAAAGAGCAGATAAAATGAAAATAGCATAAGCTCAGCCGCGCACAAGAGCGCGCCGATGGCTATCATTATAAAAGGACTTATCACGCCTTATCCTTAGCTAAGAAATTCTTTAAAACGCTAAGCGAGCCAATTAGCTCAGTCGCCTCGTAAGGGACTAAAATTTTATCTTTTGAGCTATTTTTAGCTAGCTCGCTAAATGCCCCGACCCTGTCACGCGCAAGCAAAAATTCAGCCGCATTTGCGTTTTTGCTCATGCTGTCATTTATCATATCCATAGCCTCTTTTTGAGCCGTTGCGATGGCGATTTGCTCGTATTTTTTCGCATCAGCCATACGCTCTATCGCCTCTGCTTGAAGCACTTTTTCTTGTTTTAGTGCCTCTGCGTTGCGGATGAGTGCCTCTTTTTCAGCCAAGGCTTTTAGCTCGATAGCGCGCTTTTCACGCTCAGCCTTCATCTGCATATTCATCGCCTCTTCGATGCCAAGTGGGACAGAAATTTCAGAAATTTCCACACGCATGATCTTTACGCCCCAGTTACCAGCAGCGTCGCCAAGAGCTACTTGAAGTGCGGCATTTAGGCGGTCACGAGAGCTTAGTGTGTCGTCAAGATTCATCGCTCCTATCTCGCCACGAAGCGTTGTCATGGCTAAATTTGCAATGGCGCGTTTGTAGTTATCTACGTTATAAACCGCCATTTTTGCGTCAAAAACCTTTAAAAAGACGATGCCATCGACGCTAATATTAACGTTATCTTTTGTGATGACTTGCTGTTTTGTGATATCAACAAGCTGCTCTTTTATAGTTATTATCGCCCTTATCTGATCGACAAATGGGATTATGATGTGAAATCCCCCGTCAAGCACCTTGTGAAATTTACCAAGTCGCTCGATCAGCAAGTTATCTGCTTGCGATACGATCTTGATGCCAGCTTTTAAAAACAAAAATGCAAAAATGACCAAAACAACGACTAAAACGCCAAATGTCTCAACTTGCATCTTCTCTCCTTTAATTTATAATTTGTTATTTTCTTAAGTATTATAATACATTTTAAATTTTATTTTCAAAAAGGATCAGCATGAAAAATTTTATCTTTGCACTAAGTGCGGCTCTACTTTTAGCAGGTTGCGCTACGTCAAACCAAAGCACAAGCGTCCCACAAGGCAAATGTGAAGTAAAAGGTAGCTGCATGGCTCCAGTAAGCAACATCGAGGGCACTTACAAGGCATTTTTACCTTGCGCTAGCTGCATGGGCATAGACTCAACTCTTACGCTTAAAAAAGACGGCACATTTGAAAGTGTGATGAACTACAAGTCAAAAGACAACTACAAAGCCGTTAGCAAGGGCAAATACTCAGTCAAAAACGGCGTTATCACAACCGTTGATGAGTATAAAGAAAAGAGCTTTTATAAGATCGAGGGTGAAAATCTAAAGATGCTTGATATGGATCAAAAAGAGGTCACTGGCGAGCTAAAAGACAAATACATCTTCAAACGCGTAAAATAAATTTTAAAGGCAAAATGATATAATTTTGCAATTTTTAAGGAGTTGCAAATGAAATATCTTTTTGCCATACTTATCTCATTTTTCATCATTGGCTGCGCGAAAAATGAAAATTTAAAGCCACAAAACCAAGAGCAAACACAAAAATCAAAAGAAGAAAAACCACTTCTTAGAGACGAAAAACCCAAAAAACCAGAAAAACTAATACTTTCAAACTCTATCTACACGAGCTACTACACCACCTTGCCATGCTCAAACTGCGAGGGCGTGAAGACTATCTTAACTCTAAATAAAGACAAAACCTACACAAAAACTATGCTTACGATGGATAAGGCTGCTACCTTGGTAGAAAAAGGCGGCACTTTCGATGTCGATGAGAGCGCTATCGTGCTAAAAGATGAAAGTGGCGCACTAAGCTACTTTGTGCCAAACAAAAACTCACTTCTTCAGCTTGATGATAAGAAAAATAAGCGAGTTGGCGTGCTAGCTCAAATTTATAACTACGAGCCAGTAAATAAGGCCTATAAAGATAGTTTTTTTGCTAGATTTTCTAAATTTAAAGACAAAAATGGCTTTTTAGAGCTTGTGCTTGTGCCTAGTAAAAATGGCGCAAAGATAAGCTTTTACTCATCGCTAAAAGATGGCTTACCACTTTGTAAATTTAACTCAGAGCTGCTTTATGACAAGGGCATTTTTTACCTTTTGGATGAAAAAGGCGTGGCTTTAAGCGTGCATAAAACCGCTAACGACATCTTCATAATCGCAAATGATAAAATTTGCAAAAATGCTCACATAAGCGGGCACTATAAAAGAGAAAAAGGCAGATCTAGCCTCTTTGGCAAGGGCTTTTTTGCAAAACTTACAAACGAGTCAGCAAATGCTGATGTGATGAAATTTTATGGCGCAAAAAACATAAAAAGAGACAATACTAAAAAAGAAAATAGCTACATCGTCACAAGCAAAAACGAGAGAATTTTTGAATACACCTTGCTAAATGGCATCATTACAAGCATTGAAATTTACTCAAACGAGTTTAAAACTCCAGAAAATATCAGCCTAAAATCAAATTTCAAAGATATAAAAAACGCCCTTGTTATCTCTAAATTTCAAAGCGATACAAACAATATCTACCTAAAAATAGATAGCCACGACATGCTCATAAAGCTTAAAAATCCGCTCGCACAAGAGATAACAAGCTTAAACCAGATCCCAGACGAGGCACAGATAGAACAGATAACTCTGATGTGGAACCAGTAGCTTGAAAGAGTATCTTAAGCTTTTAAAGGATGAGAGAAATTTCCGCCTTTTAAGCACCATCCAGCTCATGTGCTACTTTGGTGTGTGGTTCTCGCACACTGGCATCTTTACGCTTCTTATCTCGCTTGACGCTCCTGTGTGGGCACTTACGCTAAGTGCGGCGATGGCGTTTATCCCAGGCGTTGTCATCGCTCCATTTAGTGGCATTTTGGTTGATAAATTTAGCCCAAAACCGATGCTTGTTATCATGATGGCGGTTGAGACCATAAGCGTTTTTATGCTGCTTTTTATAAATTCGCTTGATTATTTATGGCTGCTTTTGCTTATCATTTTTATTAGAAACGGCGTTGGCGGGATGTATTTTCAAGTAGAAATGAGCGTGCTACCAAAAATTTTAAGCAAAGAGAACCTAAAGCTTGCAAACGAGATCCACTCTATCATCTGGGCGGTCTCATACACCGCTGGCATGGGGCTTGCAGGCGTTTATATACACTTTTTTGGCATCAAAAGCGCCTTTTTGCTTGACGGAGCTCTTTATCTTTGCAGTTTTGGCTTTTTATATCTTTTAAAACTAGACGAGTTAAAGCCAGAATTTATAGAAAAACCTCTAAAAATGCTAAAAAACGGCCTTAAATATCTAAAAGAAAATAGGCTCATCGTGCATCTTATATTTTTGCACGCCTTTGTTGGCATCACAGCTTATGACGCATTGATCGCACTTTTGGCTGACTATAGATACGCAAATTTGCTCTCAACCTCGCTAGTTATTGGCCTACTAAACGCTTCAAGGTCGATCTCACTCATGTTTGCACCGGCCATGCTTAGTAAATTTATGAACAAAAAAACTCTCATCTACATCTACATCGGTCAAGGGCTTGGCATCATCATCTGGGCGCTCTCTTTGCGAAATTTTTATCTCTCGCTAATTGGCATCGTCTTTGCAGGCTTTTGCACCTCAAGCCTTTGGAGCTACACCTACACACTGCTTCAGCAAAACTGCCAAAAAGAGTTTTACGGCCGCGTGATCGCGTATAACGATATGGTTTTTCTTGGATTTAGTGCGCTTATCTCATTTGCGATTGGCTTTTTATACGAGCTTGGACTAAGCGTGGAGATGATCGCAGCCTTTATGGGAAGCCTATTTTTCGCTGGAGCCTTTTACTACCACGTAGTTTCAAAAAGGTATGAGATAAGATAGTTGCGTTTAAATGGCTAGAAATCCAGCCATTTATATTTGCTCATTTCCTAGCAGCTTTTACCGCTTCAAGTAGCTCTTCAAAGCCTGCTTTACTTGAGTGCTCGACATCTTTTAATATCTCGACACCTGCTAAATGTCCCTTATCTTTGTCAGCAAAAATCGCCATAGCCTTATCTAGTCCGTGATGGACATTTTCGTGGTGTGCAGCTATGCTTGAGAGGATTCTTGGATCTTTTATGATGGTATTTTTCACATCCTTTTCATACCACTTGCCAAATCTACACTCATGCACACTTTGAATTTTATTTATCTCACCAAGCAAGACGCCTCGGTAGCCATTTAGCTTCATGTTGATGTGATCTATCTTGCCGTTACTTACATTGACCTCGTTTGTTACGTTTAGAGCTTGGTTTAGGATGTTTTGCGTGTTGGCATTTACGCTTGAGATGTTACCTTCAAAGCCACCTAAAATTTGCATCGCATTTGCTGAAATTTTAGAGAAATTCTCGCTCATTTCGATCATTGTGTTCGCACTTTGTTTAAGGCCATTTATATTTACTTCAACCTCAAGTGTCGCCTTTTGCGTGCGCTCAGCAAGCTTTCTAACCTCGTCTGCAACGACTGCAAAGCCTCGTCCATGCTCGCCCGCACGAGCCGCCTCGATAGCAGCATTTAGCGCTAGCAAATTTGTCTGATCTGAGATGTCTTTTATGAGATTTATGATCTCAACGATAGAATTTACGCTTCCATCAAGCGAAGAGGCGTCGTTTGAGAGATCGCCGCTCATCTGGCTCACTTGCTCGATCGAGCTTAAAATTTCAGCCGTTTGAGACTTTAGCTCGCCTGTTTCTTTGAAGGTTTTTTCATTTAAATAGTTTATATTTTCAAGCATTTTTAAATTTTCTTCGATGGTTGATTGCAAAAAATTCATACCATCTTGATAGCTAGTAAGCAGCAAATTTACAGCCTCTTGCTTATCCTTAGCTTGCTCTTTTGGCTCGCAAGTTTTGGCATTTTTTAGCTCATTTTTAAGTGCTAAAATTTCAGCCTTTAAAGCTTCATTTTCTCTTTCTAAAGCTTCATTTTTACTACCAAGCTCTTTGCTTTTGCTGTCAAAAAACATTTTTCATCCTTTAAAATTTGTAAATTACGCGTAATTATAACTCTTTTTACTTAAGCCAGTCGTCTAAAATTTTAATTTGTTCTTCAACGCTTTTGTTTGCCGTGCCGCCTTTTGAAGTGCGAGCCTCTTTTGAAGCGTGCAGATCTAGAAATTTAATGGCATTTTCATCTAAATTTTCATCTACACTTTTTAGCTGCTCTTTGTTTAGCTCACTTAGATCAAGCCCCAAGCTCTCAGCCTTTGCGACAGCTTTTCCGGTGATGAAATGAGCCGTTCTAAATGGGATATTTTTCTCACGCACTAGATAGTCCGCTAGATCAGTGGCACTTAGATGCCCGGTTTTTGTCGCTTTTAGCATATTTTTTTCATTAAATTTAGCCGTTTTTATCATCTCATTTAGGATAGTAGCCGAGCTTAAAATGGTCGCAACGCTATCAAAAACGCCCTCTTTATCTTCTTGCATATCTTTATTGTAAGCAAGTGGCAAGCCCTTCATCGTAGTTAGCAGCGCTACTAAATTTCCATTTACACGCCCAGTTTTACCGCGTATGAGTTCAGCGACGTCTGGATTTTTCTTTTGAGGCATGATGGAGCTGCCCGTGCTATAAGCATCACTAATGCTTACAAAGCCAAATTCTTGCGAGCTCCAAAGTATGAGCTCCTCGCAAAGTCTAGAAGCGTGCGTCATAAAAACGCTAATGTTAAATAAAATCTCCAGCGCATAGTCGCGGTCGCTCACGCTATCCATCGCATTTTGCGTGCAGCCTGCAAAGCCAAGCTCGCTTGCAACGATGCTCCTATCTATCTTGTGCGGCGTGCCTGCAAGGGCTGCTGAGCCAAGTGGACTTAGGTTGTTTCGCTCATATGAGCTAACAAATCGCTCAAAATCCCTTTTAAACATAAAAGCGTAGGCTAGCAAATGGTAGCTAAGGCTTACTGGCTGGGCATGCTGAAGGTGCGTGTAGCCTGGCATTAGCGTATCTTTGTGGTTTTTGGCTAAATTTGTAAGCGTGGCGATGAGCACTTTGATGAGAGATGAAATTTCTAAATTTTTCTTCAAAACGTAAAATTTAAAATCAAGCGCAACTTGATCGTTTCTACTTCTAGCTGTGTGAAGTCTGCCACCAAGCTCAGCTCCGATGATCTCGCTAAGACGCTTTTCAACCGCCATGTGGATATCCTCATCTTCTATCTTAAAAGCAAATTTACCAGCTCTTATCTCAGCCAAAACCTCATCAAGCCCTTTTATGATCGCCTCTGACTCATCTTTTTTTAAAATTCCACAAACTCCAAGCATCTTTGCGTGCGCCTTGCTGCCAGCGATGTCCTCTTCAAAAAGATTTTTATCAAAATTTATAGAAGCGTTAAATTCCTCAAGCAACTTCGAACTAGCCTCGCTAAATCTACCCTCCCACATCTTTTTATGTGCATTTTCATCTTTTTTCATAGCTTTGCCTTTGATTAGTTTTGCACGATTTTAACAAAAAGGTGCTTAACTAGGCTTTTACGAGCATTTTAAAAATAAATTTTTTGGTCAAAAAAGTGAAATGTAATATAAAAATTATGCTAGAGTAGTAAAAAAGTTATATATATAATTTACATTTAAGGTTATTAAAATATAATTCGCCCAGCAACTTTTTAAAAACTATTTCAAGTTTTTTGATTTTTTGCCGATATAGTTTTAAATGAATAAATAAACCAAGAAAGGAAGAACGATATGCAAATAGATGCCAATATGAACTCAAATGTTTTCTATCATAATGGCTACACATCTATATCATCAAGTAGCGCTAAAACCAGCATATTAGTATCTTCTGGCTATGGTACAAAAGATATCGTTAGAAGTAATGATGTGCATGTCGAACAAAGAGAAGAAGTTAGACAAAAACCTACAATTATTAGAAAAGAAGATGTCACAGAGTTACAAAAAAATTTAGAAAAATTACAAGATCAAAGAAGCGATATAGCTGATCAAATTTCAAGCATCCAGCACCTGAAAGATCGTGATTCTATGCAGATGCTTCATCATCTAAATTTAGAACAATCAAGCATTCAGAATAACATTTTAAGTATTAAAACTCAGATGACAGAAATGGTACAGGCTTAAGACTAAGCCTTACCGATAATAGTTTTTAAAACCAAACAAAAATCCTCTAAAAAGTATCCCATTGACTTATAGAAGTTACTGTTAGCATTTTGTTCAAGCTCTTTTGCAAGTTGCTCGGCATATGGCAAGAAAAAAGAGAGGCTAAAAGCGGCAAGAAGCTGCATAGACTCTTTTGTCGCCTCTTTTTTTAATATATTTGCTATCAAAATGAGCTGATTTGAGATACTATCAACCTCGCCCATTTTTGGCTCAAAATTTATTGCCTTATAAAATTGCGCCAAATCATCTTTTGCACTTGAAAAATAGTAGCTTGCTTCAAATTTTGCCTTTAAAATGACAAAATCATCACACAGAGCCGCACTGCTCTCATCTTTGATAAATTTAGCGTAAAGCTCATTTCCTTTTACGTTCGCATCACTCTTTGTCTGCGTTATCCACGCACTTGTCTTTTTGATACGCATAAAAGATGAGACGCCCAAGATGCCATTAAAATTTGTAGCAAGTGCAGCTGCTACGACGCTGTAAAGCTCTCCAAGTCTCAAATTTAATCCTTAAGCTTCAAATATCTAAGTCTAAGCGCATTTAGCACAACAGTGACCGAGCTTAAGCACATCGCCATCGAGCCATAAACTGGGCTTAGAAGCAGCCCAAATACTGGATAGAGCACGCCAGCAGCCACTGGTATGCAAATGGCGTTATACATAAATGCCCAAAACAAATTCTCTTTTATGTTAGCAATAGTCGCATTTGCAAGCTTTACAAGCCCGCTTACGCCACGCAAGTCATTTTTTACAAGCACGATATCGCCAGCGCCTTTAGCGATGTCTGAGCCTGAGTTCATAGCGATGCCAACGCTTGCTTCTTTAAGCGATGGCGAGTCGTTTATGCCGTCCCCTACAAAGATCACGCCACCTCGGCTCATGAGCTCTTTTACCTTGTTAAATTTATCCTCAGGCAGCATATTTGCATAATATTCGCTCACATTTAGCTTGCTAGCGATATTTGCCACTACTTTTTTATCATCACCTGAGAGGATCACGCTTTGTAAATTTAGCCTTGAAAGATCGTTTATAACGTCATTTGCTTCATTTTTTAGCTCATCGCTTAGCGTTAAAAAGCCACTAAATTTTTGATTTAGCGCACAAAGTATGACGCCGCTTCCATCATTTGCAGCCTCTTTTATCGCTTCACTATCTGCTTCATTTAGCAAGATATCGTTTGCTGCGAGCAGCTTTTCGTTACCTATTATTATCTTGTTACTCTCGTCTTCATAGACGATGCCTTGACCAACTACGTTTTGAAATTTGCCATTTAGCTTTTGTAAATTTATGTAATTTTGTTTTGCGTATCTTACGATCGCTTTTGAGATCGGATGCTCGCTTAAATTTTCAGCAGATGCCACTAGCTCTAGCTCTTTTTCGCTCAAATTTGAACTTTTGACGCTAATTAGCCCCTTACTTAGCGTGCCAGTTTTGTCAAATGCTACAAATTTAGCATCTTTTATAAGCTCCAAAACCTCTGGATTTTTCACCAAAATCCCAGCTTTTGCGCCGCGAGCAAGAGAGCTTACGATTGCTATTGGCGTGGCAAGTCCTAGTGCGCATGGGCATGAGATGATAAGCACGCAGATCGCGCTAGAGATCGCATAGGCGAAATTTCCACTAAAAATTATCCATATTAAAAATGTAAGAACTGAGATCGCCACCACACTTGGTACAAAGATGTTTGCTATCTTGTCAGCCAGCCGTCCGATAGGCATCTTTTTGGAGCTAGCGTCGCTTAGTAGGTTTAAAATTTGAGATAGCAAGCTTTCAAAAGAGCTCTTCGTCACTTTTACGCTTATGTAGCCATTTGTGTTTAGAGTGCCGGCAAATACGCCATCTCCCACCTCTTTATAAACTGGCAAGCTCTCTCCTGTAAGCATAGAAGCATCTATCTCAGCGCCACCTTGAACTATCACGCCATCACTTGGGATGTTGTAGCCATTTTTTACGATGACGATGTCGCCTACTTTTAGCTCATTTACATTTACCTCTTTGCTCTGTCCATCTGGCATGACCAAAAAGGCGGTCTTTGGTGAAATTTTAAGTAGCGTCTTTAGGTAGTCGCCTGCCTTTGCCTTTGAGCGCTCTTCAAGATACTTACCTAGCAAAACAAAGGCTATTATCATCGCTGCGCCCGAGATATAGACGTTTTTTAGATCATCTGGGATGAAATTTGAAAAGATCACAACAAAAAGCGAGTATAAAAACGCACTGCCGCTTCCAAGAGCTACAAGCACGTTCATATCGTAGTTTTTGTTTTTAACAGCCTCTATGGCGTGAGCAAAGAAGTCTTTGCCACTAAAAGCTAGCACCAAAAACGCTAAAACTAGCATGAGTAAATTTACTAGCAAGTTATGAGGCGCGAACATCTCAAGCGCCATTATCACGATGCTTGTGATAAATGCAAATATAAATTTATTTCTTATCGAGGTTATATGCTCGTCTCTTTTGGCTTCAAATTCATCAATATTTGTCGCCACAAAGTAGCCAAGCTTCTTTATCTTTTGCTCTAAAACTTCACGCACGCTAGCGTCTTTTAGGACAAATTCACCGCTTGCGTTTGCGAAATTTACATTTGCTTCAAGCACCCCATCTATCTTTTTAGAAACCTTCTCGATAGCGTTTGAGCAATTTACGCAGCTCATTCCCGCTATATTTAGCTTGACTTTTAAAGGCATATCAAAGCTCCTTTATAACGTCAAATCCCAGATCAGCCATTTCTGATTTAAATTTCTCTACATCGCCATCTTTTATATCAAGGCTTACTTGCCTTGGCTCTTTGCTAAGATCGACTTTTATCTCGCCAAAGTCATCTTCAAGTGCGTTTTTTATAGTATTTGCGCAGTTTTGGCAATGCACGTTATTTACCTCAAATGTTTTCATATTATCTCCTTTATCATGTGGTCGTATTCGTGTAAATTTATGATCTTTTTGGTGTTAAATTTAAAGCCAAGGCTCTCGTAAAATTTACGAACTTTTGGCTTATTTACATCAACTATCAGCGAGACCTTTTTATGTCCTAGCTCTTTTGCTTTGGCAAATGAGTGCAAGATAAGCTCTTTTGCTAGCCCTTGGCCTCTAAATTTCTCATCAACTGCGATACTATCTATATAAAACTCATCGTCAAAGCACTCTTTTTCTACCTTGGCATCTTTGCCAAGTGCCTTTAGATGCTGTGAAATTTCACTATCAAGCAGCCACGCGTCGCCACCAAAGTATGCACACATAGCAGCGATTATCTGCTCGTCACGCCTATAGATATAAACATTTTTATAGCTAAGTCTGTTTATCTCGCTTATAAAAAATTTCTCCAAAATTTCATCGCTTTTTACTGGATCGTCGTAGCCACTTAGCTTGTAGGCGATATCCTCCATCGCTAAATTTAGTAGTTTTATGCAGATTTTTGCATCTTGTTTTTGAGCATTTTTTATCATGAGTATGATTATATGCCTTTAGTTTAAATTTTTACCAAATATTATTTTCAGAATTGCAAATTATGCACTTTAGCAGGCAAACTAAAAATGTTTTAAAAAAGTATAAAATTTTTTTAGTTATAATCCGTAAAAAATTTATTTAAGGATATTTATGGGACGAGCATTTGAGTACCGAAGAGCAGCAAAAGAAGCTAGATGGGATAAGATGAGCAAGGTATTTCCAAAACTTGCAAAGGCTATAACAGTAGCGGCAAAAGATGGCGGATGTGATCCAGATATGAACCCAAAACTTCGTGCAGCCATCGCAGCAGCAAAAGCTGAAAATATGCCAAAAGATAACATCGATGCGGCTATAAAAAGAGCAAATGGCAAAGATAGCGCTGACATCAAGACTATCTTTTATGACGGCAAAGCAGCTCACGGCGTGCAAATCATCGTTGAGTGCGCTACTGACAACCCAACAAGAACAGTTGCAAATGTAAAAGCGATATTTAGCAAAAATGGCGGAGAAATTTTGCCAAGTGGCAGCCTTAGCTTTATGTTTACAAGAAAGAGCGTTTTTGAGCTTGAAAAACCAAGTGCAGATATCGAAGAGATCGAGCTTGAGTTGATTGATTATGGACTAAGCGACATCGAAGAAGATGAAAACGCACTATTTGTTTATGGTGATTACGCAAATTTTGGCACACTTCATGAAGGCATAGAGAAGCTAAATTTAGTAGTTAAAAAAGCTTCGCTTCAGTACTTACCAAATCAAACCGTGAGCCTAGATGAAGAGCAAATGCTTGAGGTTGAGAGGCTTCTTGACAAGCTAGAAGACGACGATGACGTCCAAGCAGTTTATACAAATATCGAGTAAAAAGGAGCAACATGCGTTTTGATGAGTTAAAAGTTTATGATATAAATTTAGACGAGCTAAAAAAAGATAAATTTGCAGTTTTAAAGACAGAAAAAGGCGATATCAAACTTGAGCTTTTTGCCGAGGATGCACCGCAAGCTGTTGCAAATTTTGTCCATTTGATAAAAACAGGCTTTTATAATGGCCTAAATTTCCACAGAGTTATACCAAATTTCGTCATCCAAGGCGGCTGCCCAAATGGCACAGGCACAGGCGGTCCTGGTTGGAGGATAAAATGCGAATGCGACAATCAAAAGGTAAAACACGAGCGTGGCAGCCTTAGCATGGCTCACGCAGGTCGCGACACTGGCGGATCGCAGTTTTTCATCTGCCACAGCAAGCAACCTCATCTTGACGGCGTGCATACAGTCTTTGGAAAGTGCGTTGATGACGAGAGCTTAAAGGTGCTTGATGCTATCAGACAAGGCGACAAGATCCTCTCAGCAGAGATCAAAGAGAGCCTATAAAAGGGGAATTTATGGAGAGTGCAAAAACGCAAAAAAGTCTCTTTGTGAGACTATTTACCAATCTCGCCATTTGGGTTGTGATAGGTATAGTTGGCGGTGTTATCGTCGGTATGGTCGCACCTGAGCTTGGCATAGCGAGCAAGCCAGGCATTGATTATTTTATAAAAGCCCTTAAAATTTTAATCGGCCCTATCATCTTTTTAACAATCGTCTCAGGCATCGTCGGACTTGAAAGCTTAAAAGATCTTGGCACCATCGGACTTAAGGCATTTATCTACTTTGAGATAGTTAGTACGCTTGCTCTTGCTGTTGGTATCATCTTTGGTGAGACGCTTCGTCCGGGGCACGGCATGAACCTTGACTACACTCAGCTTGACGCCTCAAGCGTGGCTAAATTTACATCTCAAGCTGGAAATATGGACGCAAATAGCGGCTTTTTAGCACATACACTTCATCTTTTAAGAGGTGCTGTGCCAGTAGATGACATCTTCCCTTACGTGCACATACTTGATCCATTTATAAAGTCAAACACACTTCAAGTACTTTTCATGGCGATAGTCGTTGCCATCGTGCTTTCGTTGCTAGCGCATGATAAAAAGCAAGCTTGTCTAAAACCGCTTGAATTTATCCAGCACTACGTCTTAAAGCTACTTACTTGGCTTATGCTATTTAGCCCAGTGGCTGCCTTTTCAGCGATGGCTTATTTGATCGGTAAATTTGGCATCGGAACGCTTCTTGGTATGATGGAGCTTCTTGTTGTTATGGCACTTGCAAGCTGCTTTTTCATCTTTGTCGTGCTTGGCGTCATTTGCTACTTTGCCAAGGTCAATGTCTTTAAATTTATGCGCTTTATCTCAAAAGAGGTCTTGGTAGTTTTTGCTACAAGCTCGAGCGAGACAGCTCTTGCACCACTTATGCAAAAGCTAGAAGCAGCTGGCATAAATAGAGGCGCAGTAGGCCTTATCATCCCGACTGGCTACTCATTTAACCTTGACTGCACCAATATCTATCTAAGCTTAAGCGTTATCTTCTTAGCTCAAGCGTTTAATATCCCGCTAAGTTTTGAGCACCTAATAAGCATTTTAATCGTGCTAATGATCACAAGTAAAGGCGCGGTTGGCGTTACAGGATCTGGCTTTGTCGTCCTTGCTGGCACACTAAGCGCACTTCCAAGCACTGGCATACCAGTAGTCACCGTGGCTGTGCTACTTGGCGTTGATAAATTTATGTCAGAGATGCGTGCTGTTGGTAACCTTTGCGGCAATGCCGTTGGCTGCATGATCGTATCTATCTGGGATAAAAAGGTCGATATGGAGAAATTTAGATACGCACTAGATCATCCAGACGAATTTCACTTCCACTCATAATAGAATTTTTTAAGGGGCAAATCGCCCCTTTTTATCTTAAAATTTACTTCAAAACTTAAAGTGCTTATCCCCTATTTTTGCAATACCCAATGAAAATTTAGAAATTTTATTTTTAAATATAGAAACTAATATTATAATTATTGAAAATTTTAATTTGGAGGAGTTATGAAGACATTAGGCATCATAGGCGGCATGGGACCACTTGCCACGGCTGATTTATACAAGAAGATCATCGATATAACCCCAGCAACTTGCGATCAAGAGCACCTACACATCGTTATCGACTCATACGCACAGATAGAAGATAGGACAAAATTTATCATGGGTGAGGGAGAAAGTCCGCTTCCAAAGCTAATTCAAAGTGCTAAACTTTTAAAAAATGCTGGCTGCGAGGCGATGCTAATGGCTTGTAATACAGCTCACTACTTTGCCCCAAGCATCGAAAAAGAGGCTGGAGTGAAAATTTTGCACATTGCAAAAGTTACCATAGATGCCTTGCAAAAGAAATATCCACACGCTAAAAATATCGCTGTCATCGCAACAAGTGGCACAAAAAAGGCTGGCGTTTATGATCAAATTTTAAAAGAGCGCGGGCTAAAGAGCGTGGATTTTAGCAAAGAGACGCAAGATGTCATCATGGAGTGCATCTACAAAGGCGTCAAAGCTGGCAAGCTAGAAGAGTATGTGCCAGTGTTTTACGAAGTGCTTTCTAACATTGAAGCTGACGTTTATATCGCAGGCTGCACTGAGATACCGATGTTTTTACCATTTATCAGCAGCGAGTATAAATTTATAGATGCGACATTTGAGCTAGCAAAAGCTGGCGTAGAATTTGGACTAGAAAAGAGAGTATTTTGATTAAATTTAGCCAGATACCTGGCTAAATTTTTGTTTTAACTACAACTTACACTAAATACAACAGCGACTTTTATAGTAGAAATTTGATATCAAATTTAGCTGGAGTGTTCTGGCTAAATTTTAGCTCTAACTGTAAAGATTGCTTAAATTAAAATTTTTTGATATCTGAAGGGTGATTTTTAGAGCTTAATAAGTGTGGTTTTATAACGAGAAGCTTTAGAAAATCTAGTGAAATTTAGTATTTTGATTTAAATTTAGCTGGTGCATTTTGGCTAAATCTTAGCTCTAGCTACAAAGATCACTTATATTAAAATTTCTAATGTCAGGCGATTAAATTTTTCGAGCATTTATAAAGAGTAATTTTTTGATGAGAAAATTTTAGAAAGTCTCGTTAAATTTAACCGAGCTATTTCGCAAAATGTTTTAAATTTTGTATTAGAAGTTTGAAAAAGAGCTATATTTTATAGCTCTAAAATTTTTACTATTTGATAGTTTAAATTTAAAAAGCCTTGTAGGCAAAATACCCACAAGGCTATAAATTTAAGCTGTTGGGCCAGCTTTTGCGTACTCGACGCCCTCTTTTACATCTTCATAACGTTTGAAATTTTCAACAAACATTTTAGCAAGCTTGTCGCGTGAAGCGTTATACTGAGCTGGATTTGCCCATGTGTTTATAGGATTTAGCAGTTTTGTCTCGACGCCACCTAGCTCTTTTGGTATAGCGAAGTTAAATTTATCAAAATTTTCAAATTCGCATTTTGTGATGCTACCATCAAGGATCGCATTTATGCAAGCACGCGTTGCTTTGATGCTCATACGCTTGCCAACGCCGTAAGCACCGCCGCTCCAGCCTGTATTTACAAGATAGACATTGACGCCGTGTTTATCGATCTTCTCGCCAAGCAGTTTTGCATAAACAGTTGGGTGAAGTGGCATAAATGGCTCGCCAAAGCAAGCGCTAAAAGTAGCTACAGGCTCAGTTATACCACGCTCTGTGCCAGCAACTTTTGCTGTATAGCCACTTAAGAAATAATACATCGCCTGCTCTTTTGTCAGCTTCGCAACTGGAGGAAGCACGCCAAAAGCGTCAGCGCTTAAAAAGATGATGTTTTTTGGATGTCCAGCGCTTGAGCTTGGCTCGTAGTTGTCGATGTGATAGATCGGATAGCTCACGCGTGTGTTTTCAGTTTTTGAGCCATCTTTATAATCAACCACTCCGTTTTCGTCAGCCACTACGTTTTCAAGTAGTGCGTCACGCCTGATCGCTGCGTAAATTTCTGGCTCGCTACTTGGATCAAGGTTGATACATTTTGCGTAGCAGCCGCCCTCAAAGTTAAACACGCCATCATCGTCCCAGCCATGCTCGTCATCGCCTATTAGTTTGCGTTTTGGATCGGTTGAAAGTGTCGTTTTGCCAGTGCCAGATAGGCCAAAAAATAGCGCAGTATCGCCCTTTTCACCTACGTTTGCAGAGCAGTGCATGCTTAGCTTGCCTTCAAGTGGCAGCCAGTAGTTCATCATAGAAAAAATACCCTTTTTCATCTCGCCGCCATACCATGTGCCACCGATTACCGCGACATTTTCCTCGACATTAAAGATAACAAAGACTTCTGAATGTAATCCGTCAGCCTTGTAGTCCTCATTTTTTGTCTTGCAAGCGTTATATACTACAAAATCAGGCTCAAATTTAGCCAGCTCTGCTTCACTTGGACGGATAAACATATTTTTTACAAAGTGCGCTTGCCACGCTACTTCGGTGACAAAGCGGACTGATTTTTGGCTCTTTTTGCTAGCTCCACAAAATGCGTCTTGGATGAAAATTTCTTTGCCACTAAGCTGATCTTTTGCTTTTTTAAGAAGCTTATCAAATAGCTCTTTTGTGATAGGCTGATTTATCTTGCCCCAAGCAATATATTTTTGGCTTGGGTCTTGCTTGACAAAGTACTTGTCTTTTGGGCTTCTGCCTGTAAAAATTCCAGTATCGACCATAAATGTGCCGTTACTTGAGACTCTGCCCTCGTTATTTGCCTTTTCAAGCTCAAAAAGCTCGTCGTAGCTTAGATTGTGATTTATCTTTTTGATCTCTTTTAGACCTAGCTCGTCTAGCTTATTTATCATGTTGTTTCCTTTAAATTTCGTTTCTTTATAAATTTGACCTAAAAGTCATCAAAATGTTAATCAAATTTCGCTTAACACTATCTTTTTAAAAGTGGCAAATTTATTTAAATCTAGCCACCACTTGATTGTTTGCAACGCTTTGGCCTTTACTAACCTCTATAGAGCCTATGATGCCATCTTTTGGGGCTTTGACCTCTATCTCCATCTTCATCGCTTCAAGCACGACTATGGCCTGACCTTTTTTGACATGATCTCCTGCACTAACTAAAATTTTATGCACAGCGCCTGGCAAGCTTGCGACGATGTCATTTTCTGTTGCGCCTGCTACTGCACTTTTGGCGCTTTTTACGCTCTTGCCTTCAACTTCAGTGATTGATTTTACTTGGATACTGTCGTTAAAACCTTCGCTTACTTCAACGTTGTAGCGACTACCATTTACGACTACGCTATATCTGCCGCTTTGAGTTTGTCTGCCCTCGTTTGCCTTAGTATTTGGATCAACTTTCCTTACATTTACTTTGGCTTCGCCTTTTAAGAACGCGATGCCTTTTTCTTTACAAGCTGCTGCTATAAAGACGTTTTCTTCGGTAACTTTGATCTTATTTTGTTTTAAAATTTCTTTCACGTGCGCAAGCGACTTACTCTCATCTTTATCGGCTATATCAACTGCATGTTTTGTAGTTGGTTTTAGCCCTAGCTGCTCACTAGCAAGCTTAATGATCTCTTTATCAGGTGTAACTGGGGTCTTGCCAAAGTAGCCAAGCACCATTTTGCCGTATCCCTCAGCGATCTTTTTCCACTTGCCAAACATCACGTTATTAAATGCTTGTTGGAAGTAAAACTGACTAACAGGGGTTACCGAAGTGCCGTATCCGCCCTTTTGCACCACTTCGCGCATAGCAAGGATGACCTCTGGAAATTTATCTAAGATGTTGTTATCTCTCATCATCTGGGTATTTGCAGTGAGTGCGCCACCTGGCATAGGTGAAAACGGTATTAGAGGGCTTACTTGCACAGCTTCAGGCGGTAAGAAATACTCTTTTAAGCAGTCATTCAAAACGCTTTCATATTTTAAAATTTTCTCCACGTCAAGTCCGCCAAGATCGTAGTTTTTGCCTTTTACTGCGTGAAGCATGGTTAAGATATCTGGCTGACTTGTGCCGCCACTTACTGGGCTTGCAGCTAGATCTATGCCATCAACGCCAGCTTCAAGCGCTGCAAGATAGCAAGCAACACTTACGCCTGCAGTTTCGTGTGTGTGAAGTCTGATATGAGTTTTTTCTGGGAGTAGTTTTCTAGCCATTTTTATGGTTTCATAGACTTTTTGTGGGCTACTTGTGCCGCTTGCGTCTTTAAAGCAAACGCTGTGATAAGGGATATTTGCATCTAAAATTTCTCTTAAAATTTTCTCATAAAATTTAACATCATGAGCTCCCACACAGCCACTAGGCAGATCCATCATAGTAACGACAACTTCGTGTTTTAGCCCGTGATGAGCGATCCTCTCGCCTGAATATTTTAAATTTTCAACATCATTTAGTGCGTCAAAATTTCTAATAGTAGTTGTTCCGTGTTTTTTGAAAAGTTTTGCGTGAAGGTCTATTAGCTCGCGGCTACCAGTGTCAAGGGTGACAGTATTTACGCCCCTGCTTAGGGTTTGAAGGTTTGCTTTTGGTCCTACGATGCTTCTAAATTTATCCATCATCGCAAAAGCGTCTTCATTTAGGTAAAAATAAAGACTTTGAAATCTCGCCCCACCGCCAAATTCAAAATGCTCTATGCCAGCCTCTTTGGCTGCTTCAAGCGCGGGCAAAAAGTCGTTCATAAGCACTCTAGCGCCATAAACCGACTGAAAGCCATCTCTAAAGGTCGTATCCATAACATCGATAAATTTCTTTGCCATATTTCACCTCATTAAATTTATAAATTTACTAAAAAGCGGTCATAAAAAATGGCTAAATTTGACAGAAACTCAAATTAGCCATTTTGCTTGTTTTTGGTATTTTACAACCAAAAACTTTTATATCATTTAAAAAGTGAGAGTAAGAAGTTAAATAATCCGCCGTGGCTCGCATCTAGCACCGGCTTTATCTCCATCAAAAAGACGCAGAAAAAGACTAAAACTGCCACTTGAATGATGATGTAAGGCACCACGCCTTTATAAATAGCAGCTGTTTTTATCTCAGCAGGTGCGACTGATCTTAAGAAAAATAGACTAAATCCAAATGGCGGCGTCAAGAATGAAGTTTGTAAATTCATAGCAACTAAGATCGCTAGATAGACTGGGTTTATGCCTAGTTTTGCGGCGATTGGCACCAAGATAGGAAGCACGATATATGAAATTTCAACAAAATCTATAAAAAAGCCAAGCACAAAGATAACAGCCATACTAAAGATGATAAAGCCCCACTTCTCGCCTGGTAAATTTGTCATAAAATTTTCAACTATCTCATCGCCTCCAGTGTAGCTAAAGACCATAGAAAAGGCAGTCGCACCAACAAGTATAGCAAAGACTAGAGCTGTAGTTTTTACGCTCTCAGCCAAAGCCTCTTTCATCATAGAAAATGAAAATGTCCTATAAAATATTGCCAAGATGATAGCGCCAACGCAGCCAAATGCTGAGCTTTCAGTCGGTGTAGCGATACCTGCAAAGATAGAGCCAAGCACACAAATAACTAGCAAAAGCGGCGGAAAGATCGCAATCAGCGCTCTAACAATCTGCTTAAATTTACTAACGCCGCTCTCATCTTTTACGATAGGAGCGACCTCTGGCTTAAGATAAGCAGCTATCAAAATATAAACTATATAAACCCCAACTAACGTAAGTCCTGGCACAATGGCTTGGTGAAAAAGCTCGCCAACTGGCACTGAGAAGATGTCGCCCAAGATGATAAGCACGATAGAAGGCGGGATGATCTGACCAAGCGTACCAGCAGCGCATATCGTGCCACATCCTAGGGATTGGTCGTATTTGTACTTTAACATTACAGGTAAGCTTATAACGCCCATAGCAACAACACTTGCACCTACGACGCCAGTTGATGCAGCAAGAAGCGCTCCAACTAAGATAGTGCTTATCGCGATACCACCGCGAATTTCACCAAATAGCATACCCATGCTCTCAAGTAATCTCTCAGCTAGCTTTGACTTTTGAAGCACGACGCCCATAAAGACAAAGAGTGGAACTGCTATGAAAATTCTACTCTCCATGATAGAGAAAATCCTATAAGGCATGAAGTTAAACATATCTTTAAATACTTCTATACTGCCAAGTAGTCCATCGCCATCGCTAAGGCTCTCTACAACACTACCAACCATGCCAAATATCATCGCAACCGCACCAAAGGTAAATGCCACTGGAAAGCCAATGCCAAGCATCAATAGCGCGGCTATAAACATTATTAATCCCGCCATATTTTCTCCTTACTAGCTTTCTTATAGCGATTTAAATTTTTTATAAAAAAGCCGATCGCAAAAAATACAAGCACATAAAATGAAAAAGGGATCATTGCTTTTATGATCCACCTATGGGTAAGACCGCCTGGATCTGCACTGGCCTCTGCCGAGCTATAAGCATCTCCTACAAATCCAAATGATAAATTTGAAACCAAAAGCGCAAATGGTATGATAAAAAATACAGTGCCAAGCATATTTACAAGGGCTTTATTTCTTTCTGAAAATTTAGCATAAAAGATATCAACTCTAACATGTGCGTCCTCTTTTAGAGCATAGCTCATGCCAAGTAGAAATATCACAGCAAAAAAGTGCCACTCAAGCTCCTGAAATGCAACGTTGCCGTAAGAGAAAAAGTATCTTGCCACAACGTTAAAAAATACGTCTATTATCATCAAAGCCATAATAAACATACAAATATAGCCGACTATATCGCCAGCCTTGTCAAAAAATCTCTCAATTTTATCCATTAAAAACCTTTAATAGTTCATTTATCATGATGATTAGCACACAAACTGGTGCTACATATCTTAGTAAAAAATACCATGTATTAAATACAAAATCACTCATATATGGGCTAAATAGCACATATAAAGCATCTCTTTTCATAAAATATCCAACAAATATCGCTCCGCCGATACCACTAATAGGTAGCAAAATATTTGAAGCGGTAAAATCAAGAAAATCAAAGAAATTTTTACCAAAGAGCATAAATTTATCGCCAACATTTTCTATATTTGATAAAAGGCATAAAAATCCCACTATGAAAATCCCAGCTCCAACTATGCTAAGAGCTTTTCTTCTGCTCATGCCATACTCTCTGATCAAGAAAAATACAAATGGCTCAACGATAGAGATCGCTGAAGTGATACCAGCAAAGATGAGCGCAGCAAAAAACGCTACAGCCAAAATTTGACCTATCACACCAAGCTTAGCAAATAGCGTTGGTAGCGAGATAAAGACAAGTCCTGGTCCTTGAGACGGAGTAGCTCCAAATTCAAATATAAAGGTAAAGATAACTAGACCTATCATAATGGCAAGCGCTATGTTTATAAAGACGATGCTTAGCGTTGAAGTGGCTAAATTTGTATCATCGCTTAGGCTAGCTGAATAGGTAATGATCGCTGCCATACCTAGAGATAGCGTCCAAAATGCAAGTCCAAGAGCTAGCAAGAGTGAGTTAAATGAAATTTTACTAAAGTCAGGGATGAGCAAAAACTCGGCTGATTTAGAAAAGCCATCCATCGTCATAGAAAATATAAGCATGATCAAAACCATGATAAATAGGCTTGGCATCATCCAAACATTTAGCTTTTCTATGCCGCTTTTTACGCCTTTTGAAAGGATGTAAAAGCAAGCTGCAAATGCTATAACAAAATAAAGCGTCTGCTCTCCAAGACCATGCGTCAAAAGATCATTAAATATCACTTTTGAGCTATCTATATCACTTGGCAAGCCAGAAAAAGATAGGACAAAATACTTAAACACCCAGCCTATTATCACGATGTAATATGATGAGATGATGGCCGCTGTCACCATAGCTAAAATTCCAACCAGCTGCCATAAATTTTTATTTTTAGCTGCTAGCTTTCTAAAGGCATTTACACTGTCGCTCTCGCTAAGCTTGCCGATACTAAGCTCCGCCATAAAGATAGGCACGCCGACTAGAAAAGTTATCAAAAGATATAGGATAATAAACGCCGAACCGCCGTTTTCACCAACCATGTATGGAAATTTCCATGCATTGCCAAGTCCGACAGCCGATCCAGCGACTGCTAGGACATAGCCTATTTTAGAAAATTGTTCTTTTGCCATATTATGAGATCTCCCTTATTAACACCACCAGAACTAAAAGTGGAGCCACAAATCTAATTAAAAAATACCAAATTTTAAATACAACCTTGCCCATATAAGGCACAAATAGCTCTTTTAAAAGCTCAAATTTCATAAAGTAGCCAACAAAGATAGCAAACAAGATGCCACCAAGTGGAAGCATGATGTTTGAGCTGAGATAATCAAGCAGGTCAAAAAAGCTCTTACCAAAAAATGTAAGCGCATCTTTAAATTCGCTTGTGCCACTTAATGCGCATAAAATTCCTAAGATATAAACCACGCAAGCAACGATAAAGATCGATTTGTTTCTACTAAATTTTAGGCTTTTGCTTAAGAAAAATATAAATGGCTCAACCATCGAGATAACCGAGGTGATGCCAGCAAAAAATAGTGATATAAAAAATGTAAATGCCAAGAAATTTCCAAGCAAACCAAGCTTAGCAAATAGCGTTGGCAGCGAGATGAAAGCAAGCCCTGCGCCTTTTGATGGCTCTGAGCCAAACTCAAATGTAAATGTAAAGACGATAAGGCCGATGATGACGCTTATTATGATATTTGCAAAGACGACATAGAGCGATGAGGTAAATAAATTTGTATCATCGCTTAGACTTGATGAGTAAGTAAGTATGCAGCCAATGCCAACGCACATCGTAAAAAAAGCAAGTCCAAGAGCGTTTAAAACAGCTGCTTGATCTATCTTTGAAAAATCAGGCACTAGTAGAAATTTAGCCGCTTTATCAAAGCCCTCCATGCCAAAAGAGTAGCCAAGCATAAGCAAAAGCAAGATAAAAAGAGCTGGTATGAGATAGACATTTATGCGCTCTATGCCGCTTTTTACGCCTTTTGTAAGTATGAAAAAATAGGCAAAAAATGCGATACTAAAGTATAAAATTTGCTCGCCTATGCCATTTGAGGTGAAATTTACAAAAAGTGTCTCTGAACTTGCGATATCTTTAGGTAGCTCGCTAAGACTTAAAATGACGTATTTTAAAACCCAGCCAATGATGAGTGTGTAAAAAGATGCGATAAATAGCCCAGTCACCATGATAATACCGGCAAATTTCCAAGAGCCTGCCCCTTTTGTAGCTAGAGATTTAAACGCTCCAACCGTATCAAGGCGTGAAATTTTACCCATCGCCATCTCAGCAAAAAATATGCTAAGACCAACAGCAAAGGCAAAAAATAGATATATAAGAATAAATGCCGAACCGCCGTTACTGCCGACCATGTATGGAAATTTCCACGCATTACCAAGACCGATAGCCGCTCCAATTATAGAAAGGATAAAGCCAATTTTACTAAATCTCTCTGCCATTATTTACCTGCCATCTGATAGATCATTATCGCACAAATGGCAACTGGCACGACATATCTTAAGAAAAAGTACCAAATTTCAAAAAATGCTCTTCCCATAAAATCGCCAAAAAGCAGATACAAACTCTCTTTTTTAAGTTTATAGCCAACAAAAAAGCTAAATACGATAGCGCCTATTGGCATCATGATATTTGATGTGAGAAAGTCAAGCGCGTCAAAAAATGGCTTGCCACAAACGCTAAAAGCACTTGATGTATCTGAATAATATGAAAGTATGCAAAAGATGCCTAAGATATAGACAAAGGCGCCGATGTAAAGAAGCGCCATCTTTCTTGAAATTTCAAATTTCCTAACCAAATAATAAGCAAAAGGCTCGATCATCGAAACCGCGCTCGTGATACCAGCAAACAAAAGTGATACGAAAAATGCTACCGCCATGACATTGCCAACGACGCCAAGCTTTGCAAAAAGCGTGACAAGCGAGATAAAGATAAGACCTGGACCACTTGCCGTGCTATCAGCCCCATAAGCAAATATAAATGTAAATACGACAAGGCCCATCATAATGCCTATTAAGATGTTTATAAAGATGATAGAGAGCGTTGATTTTATTAAATTTGTCTTCTCAGGTAAATTTGCAGCATATGTCGGTATGACACCAACGCCCATAGATAGCGAGAAAAACGCAAGGCCTAGAGCCTGTAAGATAACATCTGGCGTGATCGCACTAAAATTTGGTACAAATAAAAATTTAGCCGCCTTTACAAAGCCATCACCCATACTAAGCGCGTAAAAAAGCATGCAAACAAGCAAGACAAAAAGGCTTGGCATCATCCATATATTTAGCTTTTCGATGCCACTTTTTACCCCTTTTGAAACAGCAAAAAATACCATCAAAAAAACTAGGCTAAAGCAAAGCACAGCACTGCTTAGATCATTTGATAAAAGCGTGTTAAACTGCTCGCCTGCCGCTTTTGTGTCAGATAAAAGTGGCGAAAAACTAAGATAGATATACTTTAAAATCCAACCAATAACAACCATATAAAATGAAGCTATAAGTATCGCGCCGATCATGAAAAAGCCAGAGAGCGACCAAGCTTTTTTATTTTTTGGAGCGAGCTTGTAAAGAGAGCTTACGATGTCGCTTTCGCCAAGTTTGCCGATGCTAAGCTCTGCTAAAAACGCCACAAATGCGATAGCAAATGTAAGAAGCAAATATAAAATTATAAATGCTGAACCGCCGTTATTTCCCACCATTGTAGGAAATTTCCAAGCATTGCCAAGACCCACAGCAGAACCAGCCATAGCAAGGACAAAGCCTATCTTTGAAAATTTCTCGTTTATCATTGAAAACCTAAGATTAAGAATAAATTAAATTCTTTCAAAGATAGCATAAAAAAACTTTCATTTTTCTAAGCCAAGAATTTTTTATAGGCAATTTAAATTTTTAGTGTTTTTATTTGAAACAAAGTTTTGTTTTTGTAATATTACGGCTCATAAAGTTTAAGTAGGGGACAGATCCGAAAGAGCTTTAAAATTTTAAAGGAGCAACGATGAAAAAGATCGTGTTTTTAATTCTTGGTCTTGCTGCATTCGCATTTGGCGCTGACGGCGAGATGATCAGATCATATTCAGTTATCGCTGGCGGTATCGGCCTTGGCCTTGCAGCTCTTGGCGGTGCTATAGGTATGGGTAACACAGCTGCTGCAACTATCAGCGGAACAGCTAGAAACCCAGGTGTAGGTAGCAAACTTATGACTACAATGTTTATCGCTCTTGCGATGATCGAAGCACAAGTTATCTACGCACTTGTTATTACACTTATCGTTCTTTACGCAAACCCAATGCTTGGCTAACGTAAAGCTTAAATTTAGCCCCTTTTTTGGGGCTTTTGTTCTTTCTGCGATCATGGTGGAATTGGTAGACACGCTATCTTGAGGGGGTAGTGCCATTAGGTGTGCGAGTTCGAGTCTCGCTGATCGCACCATCTTATCTCTCTTTCTAAATCAAAACCTTAAATTTCTAAGCTATAAAAAAGGAAAATTTTATGTTAGATAAAAAACTTGCTTTAAAACAATTACAAAATGAAGCAGACGATGCCGCTATATACTCGCTTCTTGAAGCTAGCGAAAAAGACGATGAGAATAAAAAAATACTTCGAAAATTAATTGCAGAAGAGAGACGCCACTATGCTTTTTGTCAAAAGATAACTGGCGAAAGCAGAAGTGCAAATTTATTCAAAGTCATCTTATACACAATACTTGTTAAAATTTTTGGTACCTCTTTTACTCTAAAATTTATGGAATCACGCGAAGAAAATGCGGAGAAATTTTATCTTGACATAGTAGATGAATATCCTGAAGCTCGTGATATTTACGAAGAGGAGATGAACCACGAAAATAGTCTAATCTCCATGCTAAAAGACACAAAGCTCGTAAATGCTGGTGGCATCGTGCTTGGCATGAATGATGCTTTAGTTGAGCTAACAGGCACACTTAGCGGCATCGCGCTTGCATTTTCAAATACAAAATCAGTTGGCGCAACAGGCCTTATCATGGGCGTGGCAGCTGCACTCTCTATGGCTGGCTCAGCGTATCTTGAATCAAAAGAAAATCCAAGTGATGAGATCAAACCGCTTACCTACTCACTCTACACAGGCGGTTCATACATCATAACAACGGCATTTTTGATACTTCCATTTTTCATCTTTACAAGCGGTCTTTACGCCGTCTTGTCGATGTTTTTCTTTGCGCTAGTTGCCATCATCACTTACAACTTTTATATAAGCGTGGCAAAGGAGCTTAAATTTTTACCAAGAGTGATTGAGATGTGCGTGATAACTTTTGGCGTTGCGATCATATCTTTTGGCATCGGCTTTTTGGTTAAACACTATTTTGGACTAGATGCTTAATCCAAAATTTCATACCAAGTGTAACTATCATCCCCAAAATTCCCACTAAAAAGTGGTTTTAAATTTAGATCAATGCTCAAATTTTCACCAATTTTGAAATTTGAGCTTTGATATATAAGTAGCCATTTTACATTTGCTAGCTTGCCCTCTTTTGCAAGTTTTAAAAACTCGCCAGCTCCTTCAAACATGCAAAGTCCTTTTAGATCAAGCTCTTTTTGAATGCTGACTTTGCGATCTGGCACGCTAAAAAGTGGCAATGTTTCATCAAATTTATCGCTTCTTGAGTAGATTATGACGTCTGGGTTTTTGCCATTTTTTATAAGTCTGGTATCGAGCCTTGGTCGGTCTGTCCGCACTGTGTTGCCACCGATCACCAATGTGTCTATGACGCTTCTTAGTTTATGCACATGCGTGCGGCTAAGCTCATTTGTGATGATGCCACCACTTGCCACGCCATTTTTACTAAGAGCGATTTTTAAAAAGCTAAATCCACCATTTTGATATGCCAAAAATGGCTCAAGCAGCTTATCACAGCGCTCTTTTAAAATGCCAAATTTAACTTTCACTCCAGCACTTTGAAGCAAATTTCCACCGCCACTTGCTATTTTATTTTCATCGTGGCTGCCAATTATGACCTCGCTAAAACCAAGCTCTTTTAGCAAATTTGCACAAGGTGGCGTTTTGCCATGGTGCGAACAAGGCTCAAGCGTGACATAAGTTTTTGCATTTTTTAGTAAATTTGAGTGATTATTTAGTATAAATTCGTAGCTGAATTTTGGCTCTAAAAGGCCAAATTCGCCCTCTTTTATATTAGAAGCAAATTTGGCATTATATGCCTTTATAAAATCATCTTTAAATTTTTCACTTTTTTTGCAAAGTGCAAAGAGTATCGCTGTCAGTTCAGCGTGTAAATATCCAGCCTTTTCATGAGCCTTGCAAGATAAAATTTGCCCATTTTCATCAAGGACAAGGCATCCAACGGCTGGATTTGGGTAGGTCAGGATCTGAAATTTCCAAGCCTCGCTTAAAGCAAGACCCATGTAAAATTCGTCGTTCATCCATGTCTCTTTAAAAAAACACACTAGCCTTTGCCAGTGTGTTTTCATAAATTTATGACAAGCCGTCGATCTTGCCGTCTGCGTCTATCCTCATATTGACCGCAGCTGGCACTTTTGGAAGTCCTGGCATTAGCATGATCTTACCGCAAACCGCGACGATAAAGCCGGCTCCCGTTCTAATATCAAGGTCTTTTACGCTAAATGTAAAGCCCTTTGCTCTACCCAAAAGCTTCGCATCGTCACTAAATGAATACTGAGTTTTTGCGATACAAACTGGTAAATGGCTCAAATTTAGCTCTTTTATCATTTCAAGCTTTTTAAGAGCAGCCTCTTCAAAGACAACCTCGCCAGCTCCATAAATTTCCTTAGCGACCTTTTCTATTTTAGTTTTCGTATCGTCGCTCATCTCGTATGTGAAATTTATCTTGCTTGGCTTATCGCACGCTTTTAAAACTAGCTCGGCAAGCTCAAGCGCACCTTTGCCACCTTTTAAGAAATTCTCACAAACAGCTACTTCTACGCCAAGTTCATGACAATACTCTTTTACGAAATTTATCTCTTCATCGGTGTCAAAGCCAAATTTATTAAGCGCTACAACTACATTTTGACCAAATTTACCTTTTAAATTTTCGATATGCCCGCCAAGGTTTTCTATACCTTTTTTAAGGGCGTTCATATCTGGTTTTGTGATCTCGTCTTTATTTGCTTCGCCGTTATATTTTAGCGATCTGATCGTGCTTACAAGCACCACAGCGCTTGGTTTAATCTCAGCAACCCTGCATTTTATATCTAAAAATTTCTCCGCGCCAAGCTCTGAGCCAAAGCCAGCTTCTGTGATGACGTAGTCGGCTAAATTTAGAGCTGTCTTTGTTGCGATGACTGAGTTGCAGCCGTGTGCGATGTTTGCAAATGGACCGCCATGCACGAGTGTAGGTGTGTGCTCTAGTGTTTGAAATAAATTTGGCTTGATCGCATCTTTTAAAAGTATGCAAACAGCGTCTTGGCAGCCTAGATCACGCACGTAGATAGGCTTTTTATCGCTATCATAGGCGACCATGATGTTTGCCACGCGCTCTTTTAGATCAGAAAGACTTGTGGCTAGACAAAGCACAGCCATGATCTCGCTTGCAGCGGTGATGTTAAAGCCATCTTCTCTTGGCACGCCGTCCGTTCTGCCGCCCTGACCCACAGTGATAAATCTAAGCGCGCGGTCGTTCATATCCATACAGCGCTTCCATAAAATTTTCTCGATTTTTAGTGGGTTTTCTTGATAGAGGCTATTATCTATCATCGCTGAAATGAGGTTATTTGCCGAAGTTATCGCGTGAAAATCGCCAGTGAAGTGTAAATTTAGATCCTCCATCGGCGCAAGCTGCGAGTAACCACCACCTGCTGCTCCGCCCTTTATGCCAAAAACTGGTCCCAAAGATGGCTCGCGAAGTGCTAGGCAAACCTTTTTATTAAGTGAATTTAGTGCGTCAGCTAGACCGATCGACATAGTCGTTTTGCCCTCGCCGTATGGGGTTGGATTAGTCGCGGTGACTAAGATGAGCTTTGAGTTTGATGGCTCAAGTCTAGGGGAAATTTTGGCCTTAAATTTGCCGTAAAGCTCAAGCTCGTCTTCGTTTAAGCCTAGTTTTGCGGCAACTTTACTGATGTGTTCAAGTTTAGTTTGGTGAGTTATCTCGATGTCGCTTAGCATTTTACCACTCCAAATATGTTTTTGCTTTTTTTATCTCACTGATGTTGATCTCAAAAATTCCCTCTTCGTTTTCTACTGCGATGCTCTCTTCGTCCGCTTTTACGAGTCTTCCTGCAAATTTCTCAGCCTCTGTTTGAACTTTAACTAGCTCGCCAACACTCGCTTTAAAATGAGATGGCTTGCTAAGCTTTCTCTCAAGGCCAGGCGAGCTAACCTCAAGGTTATAATCCCCGCTAACTGGCGGTGTCACGTCAAAGATAGGCGAGAGCAGACGGCTCACTTTTTCGCAATCATCAAGGCTCACTCCGCCATCTTTTGTGATATAAACTCTAAAAATAGCCCTGCCATTTTCATTTGCGATCTCGCTGTCGTAAAGCTCAACGCCGCATTCGCGTATTAGTTTGTCTAAGTTATCCATTTTTGTTTAAATCCTTTGAAATTTTATCAAACAACTTATCCATATGGTTTTGATACTCTAATCTATCGTCAAATTTAAAGTGAAAATTTGGACACCTATACCAGCCCTCAGCCGCCATGCAGTGGTTTTGCAAGTGCCTACAAACGCGCTTTAAATGCCCCAAAATATACTCTTGCTCGCGCTCATCAAACATCATCTTGTCAAGATAGACAAAGGCGTCGTATCTGCCCTTTTTGCACTCGACGTCAGTGACGCAAAGCCCCTTTAAAATGCTATCTTCAAGAGTGGCTAGAGCCTCTGGTATGAGCTCTTTTAGCACACTCTCTGTTCTCATACGCTTTATTTCGTTAGCGTTCATAGAGTAGCTTTCTCCTTGACTTCTTTGAAGCTTTCGATGTAGTCATTTTCTCTAATGTCGTTGAAATTTTCGATACCAACGCCACACTCGTAGCCTTTAGCAACCTCTTTTACGTCATCTTTGAAGCGTTTTAATGAGCTAACTAAGCCCTCATAAACGACCACACCTTCTCTAATAAGGCGAATTTTTGCCCCTCTGTTTATCGTGCCCTCAGTGACGATACATCCAGCGATAGTGCCAACTTTTGGCACGTGGATCACTTGGCGAACCTGTGCTTGGCCAAGCTGCTCTTCTCTGATGATAGGTGACATTAGTCCGCCTAAAATCGCCTTCACGTCGTCGATTAGATTATAAATAACATTGTAAGTTTTTATCTCGACGCCGCTCTCTTTTGCCTTCTCTTTTATCTCGCCAGTTGGCCTTATGTTAAAGCCAAGGATGATACAGTCGTTACTTGCGCTTGCAAGTGCAATGTCACTTTGCGTGATGCCGCCAACACCTGAGTGGATCACATTTACTCTGATCTCGTCGTTTGCTAGTTTTTCTAGGCTCGCTTTTAATGCTTCAAGTGAGCCGCCAACGTCAGCTTTGATGATGACTGGGAGTGTCTTTAGCTCGCCCTCAGCGATCTTAGCGCTAAGCTCATCGATACTAACCTTTGTGCTCTTGCTAAGCTCTTTTTGGCGGATATATTCAGCCTTTTTCTGTGCGTATTCACGAGCTTCTTTATCGGTTTTTACGCCTATTAGCGTCTCGCCAGCCTCTGCTATCTCGCTAAGACCCACTATCACGCCACATTCGCCTGGTTTTATCTCTTTTAGCGACCTGCCCTGATCATCAAGCAAGCTTCTTATCTTACCGTATGCAACGCCTGCTACGACAGTATCTCCAACATGAAGTGTGCCGTTTTCAACGATGATGGTAGCTATTGGACCACGGCCTTTTTGAAGTGAGCTCTCGATGACAGTAGCTTTTGCGTTTGCCTTTGGATTTGCCTTTAGCTCCAAAAGATCAGCTTGTAAAAGCACGATCTCAAGTAGATCATCTATGCCCATGCCTGTTTTTGCAGAGATCGGCACAAATTCATACTTGCCACCCCACTCTGTTGGCATGATATCAAGCTCAGCAAGACCGGTTTTTACTAGATCAGGATTTGCTGACTCTTTATCCATTTTGTTTATCGCAATGATTATTGGCACACCAGCGGCTTTTGCGTGGCTAACTGCCTCTTTTGTCTGTGGTTTTACGCCGTCATCTGCTGCAACAACTATGATAACTATATCAGTTACACCAGCGCCCCTTGCACGCATAGCTGTAAATGCCTCGTGACCTGGAGTGTCGATAAATGTGATGTTTCTGCCATTTTTATTTACCATATAGGCACCCACGTGCTGCGTGATACCGCCGGCCTCACCAGCTGCTACGCGAGACTTTCTTATGTAGTCAAGTAGCGAGGTTTTACCGTGGTCGACGTGACCCATGATGGTTATAACTGGCGCTCTTGGCTGGAGATTTTCATCATCTTTTATCTCCTCTTCATAGGCTGCTACGTAGTCAAATTCTTTTTGATCATCGATGATATTTACCTCTACGTTAAACTCATCAGCCAAAATTTCTATCGCATCTTCATCCAAAAAGTCGTTTTTAGTTGTCATCATACCAAGCATAAATAGCTTGCCTATGACCTCACTCGGCTGCTTATTTAGCTTCTCAGCAAATTCATAAACACGAATTTCTTTTGGGATATTTATCGAAGTTACAGCTTCGCTATTTTGTTTATTTTCAGGCTTTTTGTGTTTTTTTCTAGCTCTTCTTTGTATGCCACCCTCGCCAAACGAATTTATCGTGTTATTGACGGTTGTCTTCATCGCACTTGGCTGTTTTGTCCTTTGCATCGGAGCTGGAGCTGGGGTTTTAAAGCTAAAATCAGGTAGCACTACTACATCCTCATCTTCAAGCACGATGTCACCAAAGTCGCTTCCACCGAGCAAATCCATCTTCTCAGTGCTATCTTTTTTGCTTACAACTGTTACTTTTTTCTCTTTTTTCTTTTTTCTGGCCAAATTTTCATCGCTAGCAGAGAACATACTCTTAAAATCACTAATGTTAGTAACAGCCGCCTCGGCCTTTTTCTCCTCTTTTACAGGAGCTGGCGCCTCGTAATCTTTTTTCTTTTTAACTATCACAAGGCCACGTCTTTTTTGGGTCACATCAGCCAAGCTCTCTTTTGGCTTTGGCGCTTCAGCTGGCTTTTGCTCGACCTTTACAGGCTCTTCTTTTTTAGGCTCAGCTTTAGGCTTTTCCTCTGAAATTTGCACCTCTTTTTTAGGCTCAGCTTTTGCTTTTTCAGGCTTTGGCTCAGCCTTAGTAGCTGCCTTTTTAGGCTCAGTTTTAGGTTTTTCTTCTTTTTTTGATGGCTCTTTCTCTGCCTCTTTTTTAGGCTCTTTTTTTGCCTTTGGCTCACTCTTTTTCTTTTTAAATTTATCTGGTATTACGCCAGTTTGAACGTATTCATATATTGCTTCAGCCTCTTCAAGGCTCACAGCATTTGAGTGAGTTTTGACCTTTAGGCCTAGTTCTTGAGCTTTTTCTACTATCTCTTTACTTGGGTAGCCAAGCTCATTTGCGATCTCTGAAATCCTAACATTGCTCATTTAAGAGTATCTCCTTTAACTTCGGTGCGTCAAGTCCGAGGGCACCTTTAGTTTGTTTATCAATTATTTTTTTTAAAATTTTGTCGTCTTTTTGCAAACAGTCATCACATAGATAGAAACTGCGGCCATCTCCTTTGCCGCACTCTAAATTCTTGCCTACCAAGCGGTATCTTTTTAGCAAGTTTTGAGAAAATTTAACTTTGCAAGCGACGCATGTCCTTACTGGATTATTTTTATTCATTATACCTTTTTAAACTTGTTTTTAGCTTTGCGTAATTTCGTATCCATCGTTATCAAATGAAAAAATTTCCACTCTAAAATCACTAAATTTACTCTTTAAAACATCTTGTAAATTTTTAGCATCATCTTTGTAAGCGATGTTTAAAAAGCTTGAGCCTGAACCTGAAAGTGTGCTCATTAGCGCTCCATTTTCATAAGCTACCTTTCGTACCTCAAAAAGCTCTTTTAAAGCGCTCATTCTGCGCTCTTCATGCATCATATCTTCGCTTGCTACCCTTAAAAGATCATATCTTTTTTCATAAAAACAAGAGGTCAAAAATGCAGCATGAGAGAGGTTATTTACGCACTCTTTCATAGTGTAGTTTTTTGGCAAAATTTGTCTTGATGATGCGGTGCTCATCGGCTTATTTGGGATAACGACGACTGCTTTTATATCATCGCTTAAATTTATTTTATTCGCATAAACATTGCCGTTTTTTACGACCGCGCTGATAAATCCGCCATGAACTGCTGGCGAGATATTATCTGGATGGGTTTCATAGATGATAGCTTTATTTAAAACGACGCTTTTGCTAGCCTTAAATCCAGCCATCTCGTAAGCTGAAGCTATGGCTCCAACGATCACTGCAGAGCTGCTACCAAGCCCTCTTGAAAACGGGATGTTGTTTTCAAAGACGACTCTAAAATTTTCATTTTTTCCAGTTAGCTCTAAAAAAATTTCATTAAAAATGCTCAGAAAAATGTTGTTTCTTTTTAAATTTGTGCTATCACTTCCCTCGCCATTTATCGAGACTGAGCTAAATTTAGATGGTTCGATCTTTACGCTATTAAAAAGCTTTAAACTAAGTCCTAAAGCGTCAAAACCAGGTCCTAAATTTGCACTTGTGGCAGGGATTAAGATATTCAAATTTTCTCCTAAACAGCTTGGATGATATAATTTGGAAGTGTATCTGAATTTAGTTTTAATTCATCTAAATTTAAAGGCAACACAAATCTCACAGGCTCAACTTTTTCAAGCGAAATTTCGCCATTTTTCAAGACAAAGCTTAAATTTTTATTTGCCCTGATCGCTTGGCCGCCATTTAGACTAAAGCCACTAACTGCGTAAAACTCACAGCCCTTTGCCAAAGAAAAAGTCTTTAAGATGACGTAGGCCACCTTTAGCCCCATAAAGCTACCTGGTGTATTTGCGTAGATAATCTTTGTGATGTTAAATTTAGAGGATAAATTTTCTAGGATTTTTATCAAGGCTTCGCTGACGTGCTCGTCAGTTGTGATCTCATCAAATTTTACGCCATCTTTATAGAATCCAACTAAAAGCGGAGTCGATAAAGAGACTATTAAAATTTCAATATTTTTTATGCAAATACCTTTTGATACTCTTTTAAAAGCTCGCCACTAAGCGTTGCGATCTCGTAATTTTTCTCATCTGCCATTAAAGCAAGTGTTAGTTTGTGGTTTAGATCGTGGCTGCCCGCAAATGCCGTGTAGTCACCTAGCAAAGGTGCTCCAAGCAAGCTCAAATCGCCAACTGCGTCTAAAATTTTATGCCTTACAAACTCATTTTCAAATCTCAAACCCTCTGGGTTTAAAATATGCGTATCATCGATAGCCACGGCATTATCAAGCGATGCACCAAGTGCTAAATTTTGAGCTTGCAGGCGTTGTAAATCTTTTAAAAAGCCAAAAGTTCTAGCACGAGCGATATTTTTCACAAATGAGCTCTTGCTAAATTCAAAAACATATCTTTGCTCGCCGATAACTGGGTGGTCAAATTTGATCGTATAGTCAAATTTTGGATTTCTTGACGGCGAAGTTCGCACAAATTTTGACCCCTCAACCACCTCGACCTCACGGCGGACAAGGATGACTTTTTTACCAGCGTCAAGATGTCTTATACCAGCTTCATCAAGCAACATACAAAAGCTTATCGCACTGCCGTCCATGACAGGAATTTCATTTGCATCAACCGAAATTCTAATATTATCAATGCCGTATCCATTTACAGCTGCCATTAGGTGCTCTATCGTGCTGATAAAGCCCTTTTCGTTGCCAACGACGGTTGCCATTTGCGTATTTATAACGTTTTTAGGCTCAGCTTTAAAACTAATACCAAGATCTTCGCGGTGCAAAATAATACCTGAATTTGCATCAAGAGGTTCTAGTATAAGTCTTATCGGCTCACCCTTATGAAGCCCTATACCAACGGTCTCAACGCGTCTTGCGATAGTAGTTTGTTTCAAAAATTTTCCTTATATTTTTTTGTTCGCTTATGATAGCACTAAAAAATCAAATTTGCAAATTTAATTCTTATCTATCATTGCCTTTGCGGCATCTAAGACACTTGTCACATTGTCTTTTATCCACTTTTTATCCATCCATTGTTGAGGTCTTACCTCTTCACCTTGGACCAAAATTCCAAAGTGAAGGTGATCTCCAAGCGCAAGACCGCTCGTTCCAGTTGTGCCTATTTGATCGCCAGCAGCAACCATGTCGCCCTCTTTTACCTTTGCACTTGAGCAGTGTCCGTAAAGTGAGTAAAGTCCAAAACCATGGTCTATCACGATATTTAAACCATAAATTCCATTTTCAGAGGCAAGCACGACGCGACCAGCGTTACTAGCTATTATCGGAGCTGATGCCACGCTTGCAAAATCTATACCCATGTGCCATGACTCACTTACTTGTTCGTTATTATATGTATAGAAGCGGTGGTCGGCAAAGTCAGCTACTTTCTTGCCATTTCTAAGCGGGTAAAATGGGATGATATTAAAGCCGTTTGTGATGTCAGTATCGACATTTGAAGTAAGTGCTGTTATCTTCTCTTCATTTGAATTTCTTAGTGTTTCATTGACAAATTTCATCTTCTCAAGCCTTGAAAGAGCGTTTGGATCTTTAGCGTATTGATCTGTTAGATCAACGATCTTTCCGTCTAAAAATCTATCATTTAAAGCAATGGTCGAAGTTTTGTATTTTACATTTTCATAAAAATATCTCACGTGAGATTTGCTCTCATTGCCCGCAAAGTCTCTTGCGATGACCTCAGCGCTAAAGTTTTCAACCTGCACTGGCCAAGCAACAAGTGCTGCGTAAAAGCCCTCTTTATAAAATGGCACGGCCTTAAATTTCTTACCAAAATTTGTCTGGACATAGACCTCTTTTAGCTGATTATCAGTCGCTCTAAAGACAACAACTGCGCTACCGCCTTTTGAGATAGAATAAGACTGAGAAAGCACGTAAAGATCAGGCTTAGAGGTATCAAGCACGACTTCAACTTTTTTGCTTGCTTTGTTGCCTGTAAAAAAGCCCCATTTGCTAGTATCAACCGCTTCTATGCTCATCTCATAAGTATCTTTTTGAGCAAAAAAGCCAGTCTTTGGAAAGGTTAAATTTACATCAAGCTCAGTGCTTGGATTTTGTATGATTTGATTTAGTAAATTTAGGTCATTTTTGCCGTCATTTATGCTAATGCGCACAAATTTTATGCCGCTGTCATCTTTAAATTTGATATTCATAGGCGAGCGAAGGTTCCAATAAACCTTATCAGCAACGCCGATAATTGGCTCGTTTCGCTCAAAGTCTTTCGACATCAAAGCATAACCAAAACCACCAGCTAATATCAAAACAAGTAAAACTACAACAATACCAAAACCGCCTATTCCACGTCTATACATATATTATTACCTTAAATTTTATTTGCGAAATTTTACATTTAATCAATAAATTTTTAGTTAATTACAAAATTTCTCTTACAGCTCTAGCTTCGCTCATCCAATCAAAAAGCTCATCCCAGCGCTCATCTTTTATGAGATCTTTGCATAAATTTAGCTCTTTTTCAAACATATTTATCGCGGCAACAACGTTGTTTTTATTTTGCTTAAAGATATCACTCCACATAAATGGCGAACTCTTTGCGACGCGTATCATGCCCTTAAATGTCGGCCCTCCAAGTGCAACGATGTGCCTTTTATCCTCTTCTTTTAAGATCCCGCTAGCAAGCGAAAATGCAATAGCGTGAGGCAGATGCGAGATAAGACCCACGTGATGATCATGCTCTTTTGCACTCATGAAAATGATCTTCATACCAAGGCAAGAAAATAGCTCAACGCTTCTTTTTACATGTTTTTCTGCGCTCTCAGCAAAGTCGCAAACTATGACAGTAGCCCCTGTGTAAAGTGACTTAAATGCAGCCTCAGGTCCAGAGTACTCAGTACCTGCCATCGGGTGAGCTGGGATGAAATTTTTACGAATTTTTTCTGGCACGGCTTCTATTATCTTTTGCTTTGTCGAGCCAAAGTCAATGATCGTCGTATCTTCGCTAATATCAGTTAAATTTTGCACGATGCTCACGATAGCTTCGACTGGCACAGCCAAAAAGATGATGTCACACTTCTTCTTCATCTCATCGATGCTTAAAATTTCGTGTACCAAGCCAAGTTCGAGCGCTTTTTTGCTGTGATTTTCATCTTTATCATATCCGCTGACACATGAGATTAGTTTTTCATCTTTTAATGCAAGACCAAGCGAGCCACCCATAAGACCAAGTCCGATGATACCTATTTTCATAAAAAACCTTTAAAATTATAAAATTTAAATTTTTTAAAAATAAAATATGATATTATACGCACTTATACTAAAACTCTAGGTTAAATTTAATGAAAAAGAAATTATTTTTACTAGCACTAGCTTTAAGCGGTCTAAATGCACAAACAATTCAGTCAATAAATTTCAAAGGTCTAATCCACCTTTCGCCTGATGTAGCCACGCAGATAATGGGGCTAAAAGTCGGTCAAGAGCTAACACCAAAGCTTAGCGATAAGGCTATCACAAATTTATACAAGCAAAATTATTTTGATGATATCTACATAGAAGATACAGGTAGTGGCAATCTTTTAGTAAAAGTAAAAGAGAAGCCAAGCGTGGCTAGAGTCGATCTAAAGGGCGTTGTGACAAACGACAAAACTGCGATTGAGTCGCTAATCAACATAAAACCTGGCAATATGTATGATGAGCTAACTATCGAAAAAACAAAAGAGAGAATTCGCCAATACTACGAGTCAAAGGGCTACTTTGACACAGTTGTTGATGTAGAAAAACAGCCAGTTGCAGACAACGACAGCTCACTTTTTATCACTCTAAATATAAACCGCGGCGAAAATATGATAATCAAAAAGGTAAATTTAGTCGGCGCAAAAGAGTTTGACTATGATGATATCGAGCCAGTAGTTGCAAACAAAAGTAGAGAATTTATGGGCTGGCTTTGGGGTAGAAACGACGGAAAAGTTAAACTTTTTGAGCTTGAAAATGACCCAGCAAGGATTCAAGATAAGTATTTTCAAAAAGGCTATCTAGACGCGACAGTTTCGTCACCTTACCTAAATGCATCATTTGATAACTACACAGCTGATCTTACATACTACATCCACGAGGGCGAGCCTTATAAGGTTTCAAATGTAAGCATCACAGCACCTGAAGAGCTAGGACTTGATACTAAAAAGATCATAGATGACTTTAGACTAGAAGCTGGCGATACGATGAACTCAGCAAGACTTCGCCAAGATATGAAAAAGCTTGACGATATGGTAGCTGACAAGGGTTATGCATTTGTCAAAGTCTATCCAAAGACTGACAAATTTGATGAAAATAAAACAGTTGATATCGACTACGAAGTTGATCCTGGCGAAAAAGTATATATAAGAAATGTTCAAATTTCAGGCAATGATAGAACAGTTGATCGTGTCGTAAGACGTGAGCTATACCTAACTGAGGGAAATTTATATAGTAGAACCGACCTTCAAGACTCAAAAGATGCATTAAAAAGAACAAGCTACTTTGACGATGTCGAGATAGAAGAAGATCCAGTTGATAAAAATACAGTCGATCTAAAAGTAAAAGTAAAAGAGGCTTCAACTGGCTCGATAAGCGGTGGTATCGGATACGGAAGTAGCGACGGCTTGCTACTTAACGCTGCACTTTCTGACACAAACATCTTTGGCTCTGGTCTTCAAGGACAAGTAAGCGTAGATAAGAGTGATAGAGAGCTTTCTGGTCAGATAAGTCTTACAAATCCAAGAATTTTTGACTCAGAGTATAGCCTTGGCGGAACACTCTATGCAAACGACTATGACTGGAGAACATATAAAGAGAGAAGCTACGGCTTTAGCACAACACTAGGTAGAAAATTAACCAGAAATTTAAGTGCATCACTTACTTATAACATCGAGCAAAGTAAAGTTACTCTAAAAGATGATGAGCTAAGAGATATTAATAGATACACAGGCAAAGAAATTTATAGAGAAGGCAAGGCTATAAAAAGCGCTATAACTCCAGCTTTAACATATAATAGCACTGATGATTACTACTTGCCAAGACGCGGTATCATAGCTAGTACATCATTTGAGATAGCAGGACTTGGTGGTGATATGGATTTTGTTAAAAACCGCACAAATTTCAACTACTATCTAGGTCTTAGAGAGTACATCGACTACGATCTTATCTTAAGATATAAAGCAAGCTTTGGCAAAATTTGGGAGAGAGGCTATACTCCGATCAACGAAAGACTTTACCTTGGTGGTATAAGAAGCTTACGTGGTTACGAGAGCAGAACTGTATCTCCAAAAGTAAAATATAATGGCGACTACTATGAATACGGCGGCGAAACATCATTTAACAACTCAGTTGAGATGAGCTTCCCTATAATAGATCGTGTCAAAATGCGTGGCGTTGTATTTTATGACTACGGCATGATTGGCGAAAATAGCTTAAATGAGATAAAAAGATCATCAGTTGGTACAGGTATCGAGTGGATAACACCTATCGGACCACTTCAACTAATCTTCGCAAAAGCTCTTAAACCTAAAGAGGGCGATGATACAAATACATTTGAATTTACTATCGGAAGACGCTTCTAATAATATACTTTTAAGGGGCTAGTTTGCCCCTTAAATTCCCCGCAAACAAACAAACTTTAAGTCATATAAGAAAAAGCAAGGCTAACATTAGATATAATCCCACAACTTTTAATATAAGTGGGTAAAAAGATGAATTTCTCAGACATTTTTTCAAAGATAAGAAAAGCTCAACCTCGTCCAGAAGAAGCACCTACACACTGGGTAAAATGCGACAACTGCCACTCACTGATGTATTACAAAGAAGTTGAAGCTTGTTTTAATGTATGCCCAAAATGCGGCTACCACATGAGATTAAAAGCTGATGATCGCATAAATTTGATCTGCGATGAAGGTAGCTTTGTAGAATTTGACGCAAATTTAAAACCAGTAGACCCTTTAAATTTTGTCGATAAAAAATCATATAAAAAAAGAATCACAGAAAATAAAGAAAAAACAGGACGCACAAGCTCAGTGATATGTGGCGAAGGCAAATGCAACGGACAAGAGATCCAGCTAGTTGTTTTTGACTTTGGCTTCATGGGCGGCTCACTAGCTTCAGTTGAGGGCGAAAAGATCGTAAGAGCGATAAAACGCGCGATCGAAAAACGCCAAGCCTTAATCATCGTAAGCGCATCTGGCGGTGCTAGAATGCAAGAGAGCACATTCTCTTTGATGCAGATGTCAAAGACTTCAGCAGCCCTAAAACTTCTTGATGAAGCAAAGCTCCCATATATTTCTATCCTTACAGATCCTACGATGGGTGGCGTTAGCGCATCATTTGCATGGCTTGGAGATCTAATAATCGCTGAACCTGGCGCGCTAATAGGCTTTGCTGGCCAAAGGGTCATCAAACAAACCATAGGCGCTGATCTTCCAGAGGGCTTTCAAAGGGCTGAATTTTTGCTTGAGCATGGCCTCATAGATGACATCGTGCCAAGAAGCGAGCACAAAAAATATATAAGCGATATGGTTAAATTTCTTACAAATAACAAAGCTATGATCTCTAAAAGCGAAGTGACAACTGGAAACGAAGCTGGCTTTGAGCTAAAGCTAAAAACCAAAGGGTAAGTTTGGAAATTTCGGTTTTTAGCATTCAAAAATCATCGCGTGACAACTTTGAAAACGAGATACAAGAATATATAAAAATGAGTGCAAAATTTGCCAAGATAAACGACAAAATCATATTTAATGAAAAGATAGCAAAGGCTCAAAGTAGTGGCAAAAGTGACGCACTAAGAGCTTATGATGAAATTTACGAGCCAAATTTAAAAGGCTTTTGCGTGATGCTTGATGAAAATGGCTCACAGCTTGACAGCCAAGAATTTGCTCAAATTTTAAATTCAAATTCACAGATCAATTTTTTCATAGGTGGAGCTTATGGGCTTAGCCAAAATTTAAAAAACAAGGCACAAAAAGTCGTAAGCTTAAGCAAGATGACTATGGCGCACAAAGTCGCCAAGCTCGTACTTTTTGAGCAAATTTTTAGAGGGCTTTGCATAAATGCAAACCACCCATATCACAAATAAAGGAATATAAAATGACTCAAAACGAGCTAAATTTTTTCAAAAAGCTACTTGAAGAGCGAAAATTACAAATCAAAAAAAATATTTATGACTCATCAGTTGAAGTAAGCGGTTTAAGAGACAGTGGCGTAAGCGATGAATTTGACATCGCCTCAGTAAATACCGACCAGCTTATAGAGCAGTCTATCTCAACCCAGCAAAGAGCCGAACTTCACGAGATCGACGAAGCGCTTGAGAAGATAGCAAACAAGACTTATGGAATTTGTGACATGTGCGAGGAGGAGATCGGCATCCCTCGCCTAAAAGTAAAACCGCATGCAAAATACTGCATAGCTTGTCGTGAGATAATAGAAAAAACAGCAAAAAACTAAGGAGAAAATATGAAAACCAGAAAATTTCTCGTCTACTGCATCATCTACACAGCAGTTGTTGCAGGACTTACCTATTCTCTTAATAGTTCAGACTTCACCTTTGAGCTCTTAGGTCAAGCCATAACCTTGCCAGTAGCTGTCTGGGTGGCACTTCCAGTAGCTCTTTTGGCGCTCCTTGCCCTACTTCACATCGCATATCATGGATACGCCTTTTATAGATATAAAAAATGGATAAAAAAAGATAGCCAGCTCTACAAAGACCTTGCAAAAGAGACGCTTCTTGGCTTTGAGAGCAACAAAGACTTTAAAACTGACACTTACAAGATCGCCTCGCAGCTCACTCGCTCTATCTCTCCAGTAGGCGAGCTTAAAGATGTTGGCGTTGATGACGGTGAGATAAACAACATCTTACAAACCATAAAAAGCATAAAAAACAAAGAGATCGTCGATCTAAAGAAATTTAGACTAGCAAAAGATAGCAAGCTAAACATCCTAAACGAGCTAAACAAGATCGAGCAGCTGCCTACTTACTATCTTGACGTGCTTAAAAATCAAGAACAAAACGAGAGCCTTAAAAAGGCAGCCTTTAACAAACTCATAAAAACAGCTTCATTTAGCGAGATCAAAAAAATTGATCCAGAGCTAGCAAGCGAAGATATAATGACCATTATCACGCGTTTTGTAAATGATGAGATCGACCTAAGTAGCGATGAAATTTTTGATCTTTTAAACAACGCAAAAGTGACAAAAGCACAATACGACAAAGCAGCCATAATGCTTAAAAATAAACTAAAACCAGATGCGTTTATCGGCATCTTTGAGAAGCTAAAAAGCATCCATGCTGACGCTGATGAAGCCTACGTATATGCGTTATTTGAGCTTCAGATGCTTGATAAAGTAAGAGAGGCTATCGAGGGTAGCGACCCTGATGAGTTTAAAGAGATAAAGGTTTTACTATTTTTACGAGACAATGGCAAAATGGTGCCTAGCTCGCTATTTTTTAAATGATAGACTTTAGTAAAAAGCCACTTTTCTTAGCGCCACTTGCTGGCTTTTCTGACCTGCCGTTACGAAGCGTCGTCAAGAAATTTGGCTGCGATGTCACTGTTAGCGAGATGATCAGTGCAAATGCCCTGGTCTATGAGAGCAGTGACAAAACCCTTGAAATGCTTAAAAAATCCCCAAATGAAGAGCCCTACGTCGTCCAAATAGCTGGTAGCGATATAGAAAATCTAAAAAAAGCCGTGCAGATAGTCAATAAATTTGATGGAATTTATGGGCTCGATCTAAACTGCGGCTGCCCTGTGCCAAAGGTCGTTAGACAAGGCGCTGGATCGGCTTTGTTAAACAATCTAGACAAACTTCAAAGCATCATCTCAGCCATAAAAAGCGTCTCAAATAAAGAGAGCCTAAGCGTTAAATTTAGACTTGGCTTTAACGACAAAAACGAAGAGCGGATAGCAAAAGCCTGTGAAGAAGCCGGCGCAAGCTACATCGCAGTACATGGTCGCACCAGAGCTGGTGGATACAGCGCAAAGGTTGATTACGAAGCGATCGCTAGAGTAAAGGCGAGCGTGAAAATCCCAGTCGTTGCAAATGGCGATATAAACGCGCAAAATGCAGATGAAATTTTAAATCTCACAAAATGCGACGCCCTAATGATCGGCAGGGCAAGCATCGGCAACCCTTGGATATTTCACGAGATAAAGACCAAAAGTAGCGTGGATAAGGCGCTAAAACAAGAGATCATCCTAGCTCACTTTGATGCGATGATAGAGCACTACGGCGAGCACGGACTTTGCATATTTAGAAAGCACCTCCACCAGTACAGCAAGGGTATAGACGGCGCAACAACCTTTAGAAACGATGTAAATTTCATCAAAGATATGGCAGCGATGAGAGAGCGCATAAGGGAGTTTTTTGCCTAGATGCAAGGCTACATCCTGCGCGTGCAAAAGGTCAGAGACGAGGACCTTTTAGTCTTTGTGCTAACGCCAAATTTGCTCGTAAAGTCGTATAGATTTTTTGGCGCTCGCCACTCAAACATCATGACTGGCTACAAGATCGACTTCGAGCTCGAGCAAGAGGCGAAATTTCTACCAAAGCTTAGAAGCATACTTCATCTTGGCTTTAAATGGCTGCTAGAGCGCGACAAACTCATCATTTGGCAACAGTTCATGCGCCTACTTTATGATCATCTAAAAGAGGTCGAGCAGCTCGATGAAATTTACTTTAACGAGCTTGATCGCTGCGCCAAACAGATGCAGCTGCAAAATCCAAAGCGTCTCATCATCGAAAGCTACGTCAAAATTTTAGAGTTTGAAGGTAGGCTTCACAGCGAGCTTGAGTGCTTTATCTGCGACGAGGAGATAGAAAGCGAGCTTTGCTTAACCCGTGGCTTTTTGCCATCTCACAAGCATTGCCTTGATAGAAGCGAATTTGACGCTAGCAAGATCAAAAATTTGTTTGATACAAAAAGCACGATCGAGCTAAATGACGATGAGATAAACCGCCTTTATAAAATTTTGCTTGACGGACTTTAGGCTTTTACCTTCATCCTCTCATCAAATTCTTTTAAAACGTCCATTATCTTACTTGCTAGCCCCTCAAGTGTTTGATCTTTTTTAAGCTCTAAATTTCTAAGCTTTAAAATCCTAGCTAGTATATCTTTTAGATCTTTCTTGCCAGATAGTATCTCATCATAATAAGCCTTTGGTATGCCTATCTCGCTTCTATCTTGCTTTGTAATAATTTGATAATTTTTATATACACTAAGAGCTTCATCGGTTATTCTTGTTGTGCCACCTTGCAGCACAAGACCTTGTTCGTTTTTCAAAAATGCTACAAAAATTTGCTCCTTTGTATAGCCTTGTTCATTATCATATACAGACATATCAGGTTTAAAGTCATATCCAGCACTGCTAACCCACATATAAGGGATAGTATGCTCAGTTGTCATCACTTCTGGAGAAAAGTCAAGAAAATTTCCATTAACCCTTATATTTATATCTTTTAGATCATTCATTAGCTTACGTGCATCGTCTGCATCTTGAGCTGTCCTGAAGACATGAGTTATCTTTTCATTGCTTCTATCGGTTAGCCCATCTATCTCATCGCTAGTCATCCTACCCATTAGATATTCGAAATGATCCATTTTTTTATCTTTTGAAAAGTAGCCCTTTGGCATCTTTGCCAGATCTTCATTTGAGTAAAACTCTTTACCCTTACTAATAACTCCAGCTGAAATTTGATCAAAAATTTTATAGTATTGCTTTATAGTGTCTGCTAGGTCGATATTTGCAAAACTATCCTCTCCAAAGAGTTGGTTATCTTTCTTTGTTTCCATTGAAAAATTTATACTATTTGGATGTTTTTGATTGTGTAGCACTATTGCATCAAGCGTGCTTTTGTGAATTTTAAAGTCCTGTGGCAAGCCTGCTACTTTGTTAAAGTCAGCTCCCATAAATCCTTTAGCATCTGCACTATATCCATAGCCCTCTTGTGAAGTAAATTTAGCCTGATAAAGAGAGTCGATAGCGCTAGATGAAACAAAGTCATTCTTAGGAATAGTGGCTTGGCTGATCGAATTTATATTTGGAGTGTTAGGTAAGAAATTTGCAAAACCTTCGCTTTTTGTATGTTTTTGGTAGTGCTGTTTTGTTAAGATGGAGTTATAAGAGACTTTCATAGCTTACTCCTTGAAATTTACTTCAAAGAGTAAGCAAAAGTTGTGCCGAAAATTTTTATCAACAAGGGAGCATTTTGTATAGAGAGAAGTCATATATAAACTAAATTGTTGAAAAGTCGATTTAAATCAAAGAAAAACCTTACTCAAATAAATTTTGAAAAATCGTTGAGTAGTTTAAAATTTACTAAGGATAGTAAAATGCAAATTTCTAGCTCGCCTTATCCTTATCTGTCTAGAGAGCACATAGCTAGTGAGATGGGGTTTAAATTTAACGATATAAACGAAATACTTAGTAACGATATGGGATATGGTATGAGCTTTCCTGAATACGCAAGGCTTGATAGAAAAGCTCAAGCTGCAGCTTATGATAGGCACATATATCCACTATCTGGCTTTACAAAAGGTGATGAAGCAAAAGTCACTATCATAGGAAAGCTTAGAGGCTATGATCCTGACTTTACAAGCGAGCAGTTATCAGATCTTAAAAATTTCATAAATGAAAGCAAGGGTTTATTTGTTGAATATATACAAGGTCAGCAAGCAAAACCAGACAACGATAAGCCAAAAATTTTGAGAGATACCCCATACACTGTAAATGAATTTTTAAATGAATATCGTGGCAATCGCCAGCTGCTATTTATGCAAAACTCAAGGACTATTGATCTGCTTGATAGTGATATGAGCGTTGATGAGTTTAAAGAGGAGTGGGCTAAATATGCACTAAAAGAGCGGTTTAATATAACTTTATCTGGCGAAGATGCTAAAAATGCTGTCAATATACTAAAAGAGATGAATGAAAAGGGTATTCAAGATATAGAGAGCGTTGAAGAAGAAAAAGACGACACCAAAGAGAAAAAATTTACTCCCATCCAAGCTGAAAGCAAAAACACTGAAACTTATGATATTGCTAAGGATGAGAAATTTTCGTTTTTACTTAAGCTTCAAGAACTTGAGAGAGAACGAGGTATCGATGTGCTTCGTATCATGCAAAAGCTTGAAGAAAATGGTAAAAAGGTTGTCGATAAAAAGGTTTAGCTTTATATCTAGCACGAGCCACTGCTAAGTCATCCTATGACAAGGTAGAGAATGATCCTAGCTCTGCTTTATCCATCAAGCCATCTTATTTAAAATTTGCTTCTTATCTATCTTTTGCATAAGCTCTAAGACGTCTATGCCTCTTTTTTCTTTGAAATTTAAAAGCTCTCTTGCAT
>JAHAKV010000031.1:0-4431 GCA_018371455.1 Campylobacter concisus
ACCAAATAATGAACCACTAAAACCAGGTACTGAGGTAAAAGTTACTCCAAAAGATGATGCAGGCAATGGTACACCAGTTACTACTCCAGTATCAGACGTTGTGCCGCCGCAGGTAGATCTAACTCCAAAGGCTGACGGCACAGTTGATGTAGTGCCTCACGACAATGACGCGACAAAAGTTGAAATTTCATACACAGATAATGGTGGCAACACGCAAACTATAACCGTGGTCAAAAACCCAAGCGCTGGCTGGGTCGTAGATAGCACTCCTGGCAAGACGACAGCTCCAACAGGTGCTTTCAAGCTTGATCCACATAGTGGCAAGGTCACTATCAGCGACGATGCAACAAAAGACAACACCCCAGTGACTGCAAAGGCTACTGATGGCGCTGGCAACACAGCCACAGGCGAGACTACTGCTCCAGATAAATTTACTATCAAATTTAATGATGATGCAGATGGCAACGGCACTATAACAAGAGGTGAGAACTATACTGAGGATGGCGCAAAAGCTACTGTAACTATCGGCATACCAAACCTTGCAAAGGACGGCAGCAAGATACATGTCATAGGCACTGGCATAAATGACTATTATACAGTTCATAAAGATGCTAGTGGCAATGTTACAAGCGTTATAGATACAAAAGGCAACAATGTATTTGACGGGGATAATGGCATAAAGGTTAGCTACGACTATAACCACTATCAAACAGCCCTCGGAAATGCAGCTAGCATCACAGCTGAGCTAGAGGGCACAACCCTTAAAGCTACTTCAAGTGTTAAATTTGAAAATGTTGGTAAGGCTGAAGTTAAATTTGTTGAGCTTGATGAGCATGGCAATGTTCTAAATGAAAAATCAGATCAAATAACAAATCAAAATAGAAATACAGCTATGCTAGATGGTGATATCAACCACACCACAGCACGCATCTCACTACCTGAGAATGTTCAAGACGGCGATGTAGTAACTGTAAAATATGGATATGGACCAGATGCAGCCTCTCTTGCAAAAACAGGTGGCACAGATACAACTGCTTATAAATATTTCTTAGTTCATAAAGCAGCTGATGGCTCTATGACGGTTGATCAGATCGCTTCAGCGACTGATAAGACACCTATAAAAGCTGGTCTTACATCTACAAATGGTGCTGGCGAGAAATTTGGTATAGATATCCACGATATGCCAACAACTACCTATAATCATACACACGCACGTGGTATAGAAGTGACCGTAAAAGGTGATGACCGTGCAGAGCAGTCTAACGGAAATACATGGATATTTAGAGATAGCATGGAGGCTCCGAAGGTTGAATTTATAGAAGGCAACAAAGTCTATAATCCAAGTGTTTCAGGAAGTGGCTCAGGCGCACTAAATGCTGGCATAAGCGTAGCTGACGCTATAAAGGACGGCGATATCAGTCACACTACAGCTCGCATAACATTGCCAAAAGTGTTCTCAGACGGCGATAAACTAACAGTTGCTGTAACTGACTACAACAAAATTTATGCTGACACTGGTGTAAAACAATACCCAGCACATAACCCAGAGCCAACATTTGTTAAGGCATTTGTCATTCACAAAGCGGCTGACGGCACTGTGACTTTTGACGAGGTCGATGCAGTTGGCAATGTCACACATGCAGGCATCCCAGCGCTAAATAACAACGCTATCGAAATAACTGGCGTGCCACTATATAATATGTATGAAAATGGCGTTTTGAAGTCAGATTATGTCCATGCAACTGGTGTTGATGCTACTATCACAGACCACCTTAACCTAAATGGTAACGACAGTGGAAGCAATTTAAGTTTTGCATTCTTAGCAAACGTAAATGTTGTCACTATCACAGAGGTGATCGACGACGTTGCAGGTGGTGTAGATCACGGCAATATCAAAGATAACGACGTAGTAGTAAATGGCGTAACTAAAAAAGGACTAACAAACGACAGCACTCCGACATTTAACGGCAAGGCGGACCCTAACTCAGTAGTGGAGCTATATGATGGCACGACTAAGATAGGTAGCACAACAACTGATAAATTTGGCAACTGGTCTATCACTCCGGTCACTCCACTTGGTGAAGGTGCTCATAGTATCACAGCTTCATCTCCAGCTTCAAATGCGATCAAGGCATCTGACCCAGCTACTATAACAGTAGATACAAGTACTAAGGTTACATTTGATAGCGTTATCGATGATGTTGCAGGTGGCGTTGTAAATGGTAATGTTAAGGGCAATGATGTGACAGTTGAGGGCAAAACACTAAAAGGCCTAACAAACGATAACACACCAACTTTATCAGGCAAGGCAGAGGCTGGCTCAACTGTAGAGATCTTTGATGGTACAAACAAGATCGGTCAAGTAGAGGCAAAAGCTGATGGTTCTTGGAAATTTGAAGTGAGCACTCCGCTTAGCGACGGCGAGCATGAGCTTAAGGTAAAAACTACTGACAAAGCTGGCAACACAGCCGAGGCTGCCCCAGTAACCATAACTGTTGATACGAAGATAGTGGATGCAAGAGTTGAGTTTATCGAGGATAAAAACAATGATGGTAAATTTAGCTGGAATGAAAATCTTACCAATGAGCATCCTGGACGCTTATCTTGGAAGGCGATCATCCCACAAGACGGCTCTGTAAAAGCTGGCGATATATTCCACTATAAATGGGATGAAACTGGTTGGCATGAGCGCCCAGTATCTCAAGCTGAAATAGATAGAGGCTATATGGGCGAGATGAAAAACAACCAAGGTCAGGCAAACGGCAAAATAGGTGTTTTTGGTATAGGCTCTAACGGTGACTCTTATGTTGCAGAGGCTTATTTTAGTGATGCTGCTGGAAATATAGGTAAAAAAGGGCAAGATGAAATAGTATTTGACTTTACTGGCGCACCTCGCACAAAATTGGATGCTAGCGCTATTTATGGAAATGGTGATGAAACTTTCTTGCTTTTAGATCATGGAAGAAAGAGCGATCAAAAAATCACTGAAGCAGCTAAAGGAAAAACTGTAGAAATAGATGTTAAAACATTTACTCATGGTGCGGAAGTTAAATTAGACAATGGTGATGATATCGTAACTGTCAACAATAAACATGGCTGGGGCTGGATAAATGAAGACTCGAAGCTAGATTTAGGTAGAGGCAATAATACACTAAATGTAGGTACAAATATCGACAAATCAACAGTTATAGCAGGAAATGGCGATGATGTAGTAACTGTTGGAAAATGGCAACATGCTAACGATAGCTATATAACAAATCACTCTAACATAAATTTGGGTGATGGTAACAATAAATTAACGGTTGGCACAAACATAGATAGCTCTAAAGTCGCAACTGGTAGTGGAGATGATGTTGTAGAAGTTGGCGGCTATATATTAAATGCTAGTGGAAAAATAGCCGGAACCAATGAAGAGTATGGTGTAAATTTAGGTAATGGTGACAATAAACTAACCGTTGAAAATTATATTAAAGGAAGTATAGTTACAACTGGCGATGGGGATGATATAGTAAATGTTGGTAACTACGTAACAAACTCTATTATAAACTTAGGTGACGGAGATAATGCTTTAACTGTTGAGTCATGGATAAATGGTGACACTAAGATTATCTCAGGAAAAGGTGCTGATACTATTAACATTGATGATGATTTTGATAAATCTACCCTCTTAACTGGCGCTGGCAGTGATAAGGTTACTATTGGCGGAGATGTAAAAAATAAATCATCATTGATAGATTTAGGTGCTGGCGATGATACTATAGCCGTTGGTAATATTGAAAATGGTAAAATCGATGGCGGAGATGGCTATGACAAATTAGCTATTACCAACCCAGGCAGATCTATAAATTTAGATAGCATCGCAGATCATGCACATAACTTTGAGGAGCTTAATATCTCTAACAAGAGCCAAAATACTACTTTAAGCGTAAAACTAAGTGATGTCATAAGCTTAACAGATGGTGATAATACACTAAAAATAACAGCTGATGCTGGAGACAAAGTAGAATTTAAAGATACTGGCTGGCAAAAAGGTGCATCAACTGACGGCTATACCGCATATACAAATGATACTAGCGGAACAACTGTTACTGTCGAGATCAAGGACGAAGTAACACAGCCTATGTAATCATAGATGTAAATTTGCTATCAAAGTGGTGGCGTTAAATCAAACGGAGAGCAAGGAAGCTCTCCAAATTTCTACATAAAAAATAAAATTTAAATTTGTAAAATATTTTGCAATTATTTCAACTATTTTTAAGCATCCCTCATATATAATTCCAGCTCACGAAACGAGAAACCACCTTTAACTTCAACGTTAATAAAGCCTTTTTCTTATCGTTGTTCTTTTAACTTACAATTGTTAAACTATTAGTCAATCTTTGAAATCTAAACAAGTGATCGATTGAGCCAGTCTATTATGATTAAATAATA
>JAHAKV010000005.1:0-162671 GCA_018371455.1 Campylobacter concisus
AAGTGGCGCGCCCGATAGGAGTCGAACCCATAACCTACAGATCCGAAGTCTGTCGCTCTATCCAATTGAGCTACGAGCGCCCAAAATGGGGTGAGTGATGGGAATCGAACCCACGACCCTCAGGACCACAATCTGATGCTCTAACCGACTGAGCTACACTCACCATTTAACATGGTCGGGGTGAAAGGATTCGAACCTTCGGCCCTCTGGTCCCAAACCAGATGCGCTAACCAGACTGCGCTACACCCCGCCTGAGTCGTGTTTGTAAGTTTATGCCACTACCTCATTAAAAAGTCGCATTGTATCTAAAAATGTTATTGTTGTCAAGAAAAAATTAGTTTTGGACTTTATTTTTATAAATTCTCAAGAATTAAGTGTAAATTTTAGACTTTAAAGCTTTTTGAAAAAATACCTAGCTAAAAAACGATGCGAACAGCGCTAAAGCTGATATGAGCTGGCAATGCTCCTTGTGCTGGCTTTATCATGGTCTGGATAAAGCGCTTAAATTCTGGAGCCTCCCAAAGCTTTTTACATAAGCCTTGCTCGCTAATATCTACTCCCAAGCAGCTTTGGTCTGCGGCAAAGAATTTTAATGAAATGCACTTTTCATTTTTAGCAAAAAAGCCAAGATCGCCAGAGCTATCCACAATCCCAGCATTTGTCATCTCTTTAAATTTAACTTTATTGTTTGTAGTATCAAGAGCTAGTTTGCCTTGTGATATATAGTAGGCATTTATCTCTTCGATAGCCGTTCTAATCTCCGCCATAGTCTTTACTAAGACCGCATCATCTCTTGTAGCGCTGATCCTTGGGATAGCGATCGCAGCTAATATGCCGATGACAACTATAATGAGAATTAGTTCGATCATAGTAAAAGCTTTTTTCATTACTTCATCCTTGAATTTGAAGTTGCGAGATTATAGCTAGAATTTTTATAAATGAAAGATAAATTTTAAAATTAAGTTAAAGAAGAGTGGCAAGGAATTTCTCCTTGCCAAAAATTAATGAGCTATACAATTATTGGTATTTTATACCCATACCGCCAAATTTAAGCGTATTGTTGTTTGCAGATATCATTTTTGAAATATTCGCTAAACCTGGTAAACTCCAAACTTGCGCACAAAGTCCATCGTTAGTTGTATTATGTATTGATACAGATATTGCTTGTGCATTGGCAGCAGGTGCAGTTACGTCAAGACATGATTTATCTTTTGCCTTAACTGGAGTTGCAACGTTTGTCATCTTTCCTATATCTGTATCAAAACTACCTTGTGAAGTGTAGTATGAACCTAAGTCAGAAACAAGTGTTTGAATGTTTGTGGCAACTTTAGCTATCTCTGCATCATCCCTTGTTGCAGCTAGTCTTGGTATAGCGACTGCGGCTAATATGCCTAAAATAACGATCACGAAGATCAACTCGATCATTGTAAAACCTTTTTTCATGGTTCCTCCTTGAAATTTGTGTAATTTTTCGCGGATTATACAACATTTTTTTCAAAAGGCAAATAAAAACTAAATTTTTTACAATTTAGCCGATTTGGTAGTTATGAAAAAGAATTCCGCTATAATGACGCTCAAGAATATGGAGATTTTATGAAAAAAGTTTTATTTTGGATGGTAGTATCTTTTTGTATTTTGAGCGCAAATTCATCATTTGAGCCAGTGCTTTCATCAAAATATAACGAAAAACAAGCCTACATCGGTAAGAAGCTCTTTTTTGACAAAAGGCTAAGCACCACTGAAAACTACTCATGCGAAACTTGCCACAATCTATACTGGAATTTAAGCGGTACAAACTCATCTTATACCAGCCAAAAGGGCGTCATAAACCCACCTAGCGTGCTAAATTCGGCTTTAAATTTTCTATTTTTTACTGATGGCAGGGTAAGAAGCTTAAAAGATCAGGTAAAAGAGTCGATAAATTCCAGAAATGAGCTAAATTCAAACAAAGATGAGATAGTAAAAAAGGTAAAAAGTATAGGCGAGTATGGGATTTTATTTAATGATGCATATAGTGATGGCATAAACTATGAAAATATAGTAGGTGCTTTGGCAGAATTTGAAAAGGCAGTTTTAAGCATTGATTCGCCATTTGATGAGTATCTAGCTGGCAATGACGACTCCATAAACGCTGAGGCAAAAAAGGGCTTTGAGCTCTTTAATAAAGTAGGCTGTGTGGCTTGCCACAATGGTAGAAATTTAGGTGGAAATTTGATGCAAAACGTGGGCTTAAAGGATGCTAGTGAGAGCAGGCGCCTTATGCGTGTGCCTTCGCTTAGAAATGTAGCAAGAACAGCTCCATATCTAAGTAGTGGCGAAATGAGCGATCTAAAAGAAGTCATAGGCTTTGTGAGCTATCATCAACTAATCCATACACTAAATAGCGAAGAGTTAGGGCAAATTTATAAATTTTTGCTAACACTAAATGGACGCAGACCTAGGATACTAAATGAATAAAAGACAAGCAAATATCATCTTAATCGTCCTAGCAATCATCTTTTTCTTTAGCTCAACCTATATCTACATGGCAAATAAAGCAGTTACTGCTGTTAGTAAATTTAACGATACGATCTTAAGTCTTATCTTACTAGATAATGAGCTAAGCTTCACCCTAGAAAACAACGTACTTCGCTTAAACTACGACGATGTAAATAAAAATTTAAGGAGTTTTGATCAAAATTTAACCAAGCTTGATGAGCTAAACGCGATCATACAGGTCTTTTACCAAGAGAAAAATGCCAAAACTTTAAAGGTCATAAACGACGACTTTTTAAAAAAACAAAGGCTTGTAGATAGGTCAAACTACGCTAGCTCGTCAATGGCTGCTTATATCTTATCAGGTGAGTTTGAAATAGCATCAGAGAAGAAGCTAGATGCGCTTAATGTGATATTTCACGCGATAAAAAGCTCAGCCCTAATCAGCCCCGAAACGCTAAATCAAACAAAAGAGCAGATAGAAAAGTATAAAGATACTTACAAAAACGACACAAAAGCGATCTTGGTGCTAAACAAGGCAACTTACGCACTTGAATTTGCAAAAAACCTAAGTGCCGTAGCTCAAGACTCTGTTGATCTAAAACTTGGAGAAACACTAAGAAAATTTAGAGATGATACCCTAGCCTCTTACAAAATAATGATACGAAATATAGTGATAATGCAAGTGCTTTGTTTTATCAGCTTTGTGCTATTTTGCGCTTTAACTTTTTATCAAGCAAGGGTGCTAACCAAGCAGCAAAAACAGATAAAACTACTAAAAACGACAGTGGATGCGGGACACAGCTCGATAGTCTTTTGTGACAATAACAATAAAATTTTATATGTAAATAAAACCTTTGAGGCAAAAAGTGGATATAAACTAAAAGATGTTGTCGGAAAAAGCCCTAAAATTTTAAAATCAAATATGCACCCAGAGAGCTTTTATGCTGAGATAAGAAATGCCATAAATAAGCATACTTCTTGGGAAAGCGACGAGCTGATAAGCAGAACAAAAAGTGGCAAACTGCTCTATGAAAAGGTGCGTTTTGCGCCATTTTTCTTTGAGGGCAAGCTAGAGGGCTACATGGCTATAAAGCTTGATAGGACAAAAGAGCTTAGCATGCTTAAAGAGCTAACTCAAAAAAATGAGCAGATAAAAATTCAATCCTCAATCGACAAGCTAACTGGCTTTGGAAACTATTTTGCTCTGACTGAGATGATAGAGGCGAAAAAAGATGGAATTTTGATCAGCATAAGCATCAAAAACTACAAGATGCTAAGATTTTTCTACCAGACAAAGGTTATTGACGCTATGTTAAAAGCGGTGGCAAATACACTAAAACTCTGTGTTGATACCTACTCTATAAATGCTGAACTATTTAGATTTCAAGATGATGCGTTTTACATCTGGTATCAAGGCGATGACATCGTTAGAGATATCGGCTTTATAAAAGAGTATTTTAACTTTAGCAGGATGAACATCGAGATAGATGGTAAATTTGAAAACCTACCTGGTATCAAGATAACTCTTGGCGTATCTTTATCAAATGACACACCGCAAACAAATCGTCTAATGCAGTCAATCCTAGCTAATCAACAAGCAAGTGATAGCGGCAACGAGATCTACTACTATCTCGAAAACGACGCGATCGAGATGAGATACTATAAAAACCAACTCATAACCGAACTCATCGAGTACGCCCTAGAAAACGACAAGGTGATAGTTGAGTGTCAGGGAATTTTTAACGTGCAAGAAAATGAGACAGAGGCAAAATACTACGAGGTTTTGGTGCGTATAGTCGATCAAAACGGCAAGATCCGCTACCCAGGCGAGTTCTTAGAGATCGCGATGAAAACGCAGCTTTATCTTCAGATAACAAAAAAGGTGATCGCCCTAGCCTTTGATCTAGTTAAAAAATATCCAGATTATACATTTTCTATCAACCTTTCAAGCTCGGATCTAACAGATCCTGGCGTAAGAGAAATCTTAGATGAAAAGCTAGAGAGCTGCCCAGATCCTAGTAGAGTTTGCTTTGAGATGCTAGAGAGCGAAGAGCTTAGCGACTACGGCATGGCAAATGAATTTATAAAAAGAGCTAAAAAATATGGATGTAAAATCTCAATCGATGACTTTGGCTCTGGCTACTCTAACTACTACCGAATTTTAGAGCTTGATATAGATAATATCAAGATAGATGGCTCGATCATCAAAAAGCTACCAACCGATGAAAACGCAAGGGTTTTGGTTGAGACTATCGTGAGCTTTGCTAGAAGACAAGGCTATAAGATAGTGGCCGAGTTTGTGAGCAACGAAGAAATTTTAGAATATATAAAGAAATTTGGAATTTCGTATGCGCAGGGATTTTTACTAGGCAAGCCACATCAGATGTAAATTTTGCAGTTAATTTAGAGCCACTTAAAAGGCTAAATTTAACTGCTTTTTGCTTTTATACTCACGCGAAACCTCTTTTTTAAATTTTGCTAGACGTGAAATTTGATCTCTTTTTACAAAACGAAAATTTAAGAATTTGTTTTTAGAAAGCTTGAAATTTGGATTAACTAGATTTTAAAGCTTATGTGGATAAGATTTTGTCTTTTAGAAGTGGTGACCCATACGAGACTCGAACTCGTGTTACCGCCGTGAAAGGGCGATGTCCTAACCGCTAGACGAATGGGCCACGGTCGGTTATGAAGTTGGGATTATATTACTTTTTAACTTAAATTTACATAAAAGGACAAATCGTTGAAGAAATTTTCACTTGTTTTATTATTTGCTCTCATTTTTTCAGGCTGTGTTGCGACTAAAACACCGCAAAGCTCACAAGCTTTTCAGGTCACTTTATTTTCTCCGATGATAAAGATAAATGATGTTGGATTTTTTCACACTTATAAAAATGATCTAAATTTGCAAATTTATAGCTCTGGCGTAAATACCGCAAATATCAATATAAAAGAGAAAATTTGTGTAAATGGCGCTTGTTTTAAAAAGACTGAATTTAACGAGAAATTTTTTCTAGCGCCACATTATGAGAGCCTTTTTGAAGAGATTTTGCAAAGGCAAAAAATTTATGACGGCAAGGGTCTAAGCACCACAGAGTGCGGCTTTAGACAAGATCTAAGTTCTTATTTTATAAAATACGAAGTTTGCGATAACTACGTCAAATTTATCGACAGCAAAAATAAAATAAAAGTGATAATAAAAGAGTTAAAATGAGATACATAGGAGCTCACGTAAGTGCGGCTGGAGGCGTATCTAACGCACCGATAAATGCTGCAAAAATAGGAGCAAATGCCTTTGCGCTTTTTACAAAAAACCAACGCCAGTGGAGCGCAAAAGAGCTAAGTGGTAGCGAGATAGAGCAGTTTAAAGCAAATTTAAAAAACTCTGGCATAAGCGCCGATCACGTCTTGCCACACGCAAGCTACCTCATAAATTTAGGCCATCCAGAAAAAGAGGCAAGGACTAAATCCCTTGAAGCATTTATCGATGAGATAGAGCGAGCAAGTAAGCTTGGACTAAAGCTTTTAAATTTCCACCCAGGCTCGCACCTAAAGCAAATAAGCCAAAATGAGTGCCTAGATAACATCGCAAGATGCATAAACGAAGCGCTAAAACGCACAAGTGGCGTAAAACTAGTCATCGAAAACACAGCCGCACAAGGCTCAAATTTAGGCTTTGACTTTGCGCAGCTGGCGTATTTGATCGAGCGAGCAGACGATGAAAGCAGAGTTGGCGTTTGCATCGACACTTGCCACGCATTTGCCGCTGGGTACGATCTAAGAAGCAAAGAGGCTTACGCTAAGACGATGGGCGAATTTGACGCGATCATCGGCTATAAATTTCTATCTGGTATGCACCTAAATGACGCTAAATTTGGGCTTGGCTCAAAAAAAGACAGGCACGAGAGCCTTGGCAAGGGCGAGCTTGGGCTTGGCGCTTTTGAAAATATAATAAATGATGATAAAATAGGCGAAATTCCCTTGATTTTAGAGACGATTGATGAGAGTATTTGGGAAGATGAGATCAAAATTTTAAGAAACCTAGAAAAGGAAAAGCTATGAAAAGAGTGCTTTTAAGCATTGTTGCGACGTGTTCTTTATTAAATGCTGGGGGTTATAAGGTCCCTGAGCAAAGTGCTGACTCTTTGGGGCTTGCTGCTAGTAACGTAGCCTTTAGTTTTGGGGCTGATGCAGCTTATTTTAACCCTGCAAATATGATGTTTTTAGACGGGCTTCACCATTTTGAAAGCACGCTTGGTTGGTTTCATATAAATTCCATCGACTTTAAAAGCGATGATGGCAAGAGCTACAGCTCAAAGAAATTTGACTCTCTTGCTGGCACATTTAGCTTTGTAACGCCAGAAATTTATGAAAACTGGAGATTTGGACTAGCCCTTGCTGTGCCTGCTGCTGTTGGCATCTCGTGGGAGGATCCAGAGACTGCTTTTACTGGCAAGAGGTTTAAACTACAAGTTGTCGAGCTAAATCCAACCGTAGCTTACCGCATAAATGACAAGCTTGCCGTTGCTCTGGGCGCTAGAGGCGTTTATAGCAAGGGCAAGATAGCAAGTGACTTTGGACGCTTTGGCTACAGAGAGATACAAGGCGATGGCATAAACTACGGCTACAACGTCGCTCTTACATATAGACCTATTGAAGAGCTTAGCTTTGCAGTGACTTACCGCTCGAAGGTAAATTTAGAGCTTAAAGGTAGCGCCGATGCTGATTTTAACGGCCAGTTTGCACCTATAAGCTATCATGGCAAAACAAGAGTTGAGATCCCTTTGCCTGCTCAGCTAGTGCTTGCAACTGGATATAAATTTAGCGACTTTACCCTTTTGCTAGCTTTCGAGAGAACTTACTGGTCTAAATTTAAAGATTATGACTTTGAATATGATGATAAGACGGCAGCTCATTCACACCCTATTCTGGGCGGATACTTTAAGGCATTTATGGACGATCCAGTCGTTAAAAACGCAAAGGATACAAACACATATAGGATAGGCCTTGCTTACGACGTAAATGAGAAGCTTAGACTAATGGCTGGCTTTTCATACGATGAGGATATAACTAGTGGCGAACACACTGGCCTAGAGCTTCCAAACACCACCTCTCAGGCATATTCGTTTGGGGCAAACTATAAATTTACGCCAAATTTAGAGCTAGGACTAGGCTATCTCTATCAGCACCGAGACAAAAAGCGTGCGACAGATATAAAAAATGGTACTAGCAACGGCACCGGATCAATGTCTGGCGAATTTGACGCAAGTAGCGTCCAGATAGCTGCAATGACGTTTAAATACTCTTTCTAGGGCTAAAAATGCAATACTCTTATAATAATTTTTATGAAATTTTGACCAAAGTAGCAAAGCAGAGTCCAAACCAGATAGCGATCTTTGACGAAAAAGAGAAGCTAAAATACCACGAACTAAAGCAAAATGTCGATAAATTGGCGGCTTACTTGCAGCTTTGTGGGGTAAATTTTGGTGACAAAGTGGCTATGGCGGTGGCAAATTCGAAAGAGTTTATCATCTCATACCTTGCTATCACGGCTATCGGCGCGGTCGCAGTGCCGATGAACACCTTTTTAAAGACAAATGAGTTTGAGTATATATTAAACGACTGTGGCGCAAGGGTGCTCTTTGCCTCTAGCTCACTTGCAAAGGAGCTAATCGCACTTAGCGAGCTTGAAATTTTAAGAAAGATCATCTGGATCGGTCAAACGCCAAAAAAACTTCAAAGCGCCTCAAAGGACGACTATGTAAGCGTTGATGAGGAGTATGGCGAGAGTGCCTATCTATCTTCAACTCCACAAATTTCAAAAGAGGATATGAGCAAGGGCTATGAAAATAACGGCGTTGTAAAAAATGTAAATTTCAGCGAAGCGCTAAATCACAAATACACCCTAAGCATCACAAAATACCCTAAAATAGACGATCTCATGCATATCATCTACACCTCAGGTACCACAGGCAAGCCAAAGGGTGCGATGATAAGTTATAAAAATATCTTCTCAAACGTCATCGGCGCTCATGAGCGTTTTAAGGTTAAAAAAAGCGATAGATTTATCGTATTTTTACCGATGTTTCATAGCTTTACGCTCACAGCGATGGTGCTTTTACCGATATATGCGGGCGCTTCGATGGTGCTTGTAAGATCGGTCTTTCCATTTTCAAACGTGCTAAAACAGACGCTACTTAAAAGAGTCACTGTATTTTTGGGTATCCCAGCCATATATACAGCCATCGGCAAGGCAAAAATTCCTTGGTATTTTAGATGGTTTAACCGCATAAGGCTATTTGTAAGTGGTGCTGCTCCGCTTGCTAAGCAAACGATCGATGATTTTAGAGTGAAATTCCCGCGCGCGACGCTCGTTGAAGGATACGGCCTTAGCGAATGCTCGCCAGTCGTAGCGGCAAATTTATTTGACAAGCAAAAGCTTTTAAGCGTAGGCCCTGCGCTAAATGGCTATGAGGTTAAGATCGTAGATGATGAGATGATGGAGCTACCAGTCGGCCAGATCGGCGAGATCATCGTAAAAGGCGACTGCGTCATGCAAGGCTACTACGGCATGCCAGGCGTAACTGATGAGACTATCATAAATGGCTGGCTAAAGACAGGGGACCTTGGCAAGATAGATGAAGAGGGCTTTATCTACATCGTCGATCGTAAAAAAGACCTCATTATATCAAAGGGCATAAACATCTATCCGCGCGAGATCGAAGAGGTCATCTATAAGCTTGAAGCCGTCGAAGCCGCAGCAGTCATAGGCGTAAAAGACGTGCACGCAGACGAAGAGGTCGTAGCTTTCATACAGGTAAAAGATGGTATGGATCTTGATGAAAAGACGGTTAGAGAGCATCTAAAGAAAAATTTAGCAAATTTCAAAATTCCAAAAAGCATTTATTTTGCCGAGGAGCTGCCTAGAAACGCAACTGGCAAGGTGCTAAAACGCGTGCTAAAAGAGCAGATAAAGGATAAAATTTAGTGAAATATCTGCTTGATTTTCTAAACCAAGACCTCAAAAAAAGCAAAATTTACGAGCTTATAAAGTGCGGCGATGAAGAGGGAGAAATTTTAAAATACCTAAGCAAAGCCTACGTGCAAGGCACAGCTAGTATGAGCGTTTTTGAGCTACTTGGAGCTGTTTTTGGCACGCAAAACGACAAGCAGCTTTTATACCTTAAATTTATAAAAAATTTGCTGGATAGTGGCTGGATAGTGCAAAACTACGGCCTTTTTAAAATGCCAGAGAGCCCGCAAAAAAGCTCAAACCAAGGGCTGCTTTCGCTACTTCACTCTGAAATTTCACTCTCAAGCACATTTTTAAAAATTCTAGAAGATGGCAACGCTGATATAAATTTACCAGAGCTTGCGCCTTATGAAGATCATTTGGAGTATTTAAAAGATCAGTTTTTAAAGATAGAGCTTTACTCAAAGGCTGCGATATTTGAAGGTGGCTCAAATGACGCTAAAAAGCGCATAAACGAGCAAATTTCTGAGCTTACAAAGCGCATAAACGAGCGAGTAAAACTAAGCAAGATCAGCCTAAAAATAGAGCAAATTTTTAAAGAAAATTCGCTTGATGAAAAAGAACAGATTATATTTTTAGCCCTTTTAAAAGAGGAGTATGCGGGCGATTTCGAAAACGGCCGCGACCTAAACACGCTAGTTGGGCTAATAAGCAAAGATGAGCTTGAACGCATCAAAAACCGCACTCTTTTAGAGGATGGCTCAAGGCTCATCGAGAGCGCACTGATTGACTACGACGAGGTTTTAAACGCTTATGGAAATGTGAGCAAAAGCTTTTTTATAAACGAAGAAATTTTGCAAAGCATAATGCATCCAAAAAATGACAAAAACAGCAAGAAAATCAAGATCGAAAGCCTAGTAAAAGAGCAAGAAATTTTTGAGCTAATAGAGCCAGTAACGAGCCTAGAAGACGTCGTGCTAAACGAAAAGACGAAGCAGCTTTTAAGCACGATACTAAAGCAAGTCGATAAAAAAGTGCTCGCCAGACTTAGCAGCTGGGGCATAAAAACTAGGAAAAATATAGACGCTAAGATCATCTTTTACGGCGAGCCTGGCACTGGTAAGACGATGAGCGCAGTTGGGCTTGCAAAGAGCCTAAAGAAGCAAATTTTAAGCTTTGACTGCTCAAAAATTTTAAGCAAATATGTCGGCGAGAGCGAGCAAAATGTAAGGAAAATTTTTGACACTTACAAAGAAATTTGCAAAAAAAGTGGCAGCGAGCCAGTGCTCTTGCTAAACGAGGCCGATCAGTTTTTAAGTACGAGAGTGGAGAGCTCGAGCGGGGCTGAGAAGATGCATAATCAAATGCAAAATATCTTTTTAGAGCAGATCGAGCGCTTTGAGGGTGTGCTGATCGCTACGACAAATTTCTTGCAAAGCCTTGATGTGGCGTTTTCTAGGAGGTTTGACTATAAGATCGAGTTTAAAAAGCCTGATTATAACGGCAGGCTCGCCATTTGGCGTAAAATTTTGCCTGAAAATGCAAGCTTTGAAGATGGCTTTAGCGTAGAAAGACTGGCTGAGTTTAACCTAAGTGGCGCGCAGATCGTCCTTGCGCTAAAAAATACCGCATTGAAAGTGGCGATAAAAGATGATGGGATTTTTACCTTTGAGGACTTCAAAAACACGATAGAGCGCGAGCTAAACTCAAGCTTTGGCGAGGATAAAAAGATGGGATTTGGCTCTTAAGCCTTATCTTATTTTATAAATTTGACTTTGCGCTGCAAAAAATCACTGACATTTATAAGAAATTTGCTTTACCCAATAAAATTTAGAAGAGTTTTGCCGATAAAAACATTAAAAGCGCGAGTTAAATTTAAACTTTGGCGATAAAAAGAGCGGGTGATTACTAGTGTGAAATTTTGATTTTGCTTTTAATAACATCGAAAGTGTGAAAATAAACTCAAACTTTGTCAAGGATAAAAAGCTTTACTTTTTGGCTTTTTAAAGTATCTTGCAGGCTTTACGTCACCACAAAGACAAAGTGTAGATATCAAATTTGCTTTTATCTATTCAATTTACACGAAGGCTGCCACTAAAAGTTATAGAAAAACGCAAACAAATTGAATCTTTGGCAAAAAAGAGATTTTCTTCTTGCGCTTTATTAAATATACGCTTTACGTCACGAGGCAAAGTCTAAAACATCGGTACTTGCCAAACTAAATGTGGAATTTTTTACAATTAAATTTTGTCAAAAGCTACGATAGGATAGACACTCGCCCATAGGCTTTTTGCATAAATTTAACTCACTTGCCTTAAATTTACTACCGCGTCCTTTTGCAAACAATCATTTTTCAAAAATCCCAAATTTTGAAATTTATCCGCTCTGCAACTCACGTTTAGGCAGATAAATTTTTACATAAGATGTTTTATCGCTTTTTTGCCTATTGCGGGCTTTTTCATTAAGGTAGATGACTGCGGGACAAAGTGTGAAATTAAATTTGAGCAAAAAACTACAACCAACTTATAGGCACTAGTATAAATTTACTACCTTAGCCTTTGCAAAATGGTAGTTTTATCCAAAAACCAAAAAAATTTGAAATATATCCACTATGCCTTAAACATCAAGCGTGCAAAGTGCATATCTCTAGTTGCGTATGCTTTTGCATTAAATTTTGTTTTTATCTATGCAAATTTGCAAAAACTACAAGCATGATAAATGCGCTCATAACTGCTTAATGTAAATTTGGCTCACCGCTTCAAATTTACTACCGCATTTTTTATTAAAAAGCCAAAAATTTTAAATTTTATCCGCCGTATGAAGCGTGGGCGTGACTGCTTTTTATAACGTTTTATTGTTTTTCCTAACACAAAAGCCGCCCACTCCACGAAATTCAGCCCCAAAAAGCCCAGTAAATTTAAAAATTTACTTCCACACTTTTCACAACAGCGCCTTTCGCACCAAAAAAAGCAAAATTTACCGAACTTTTTAATAATAAAAAATTTAAAAGGCTATGAAATTTTAGTAGTCAAATTTATATAGAAATTTACTGATTGATCTTATCAAGCAGCTCTTCGACCTCTTCAAGCGCAAAGGCCTCTTCTGAGCTTTGTTTTAAGAAGCTCTCCATAAATTCTTTCTTCGAGATCGCAAGGTCAAGCTCCTTGTCGCTGCCCTTTTGATATGCGCCGATGCGAAGCAAGACCTCATTTTCTTTTAAAAGCGAGTAGAGGCGCTTAAATTTCATCGCATTTAGCTTGTGTTCTTTGCCGATTACGTCGCCCATGACACGCGAAGCCGAGTTTTGGATATTAATAGGTGGGTAGATGCCAAAGTCCGTTAGCTCGCGGCTTAGCACGATGTGGCCGTCTAGGATAGAGCGGCTTTGGTCAGCTATCGGATCGCTCATATCATCGCCCTCGACTAGCACGGTGAAAAACGCCGTGATACTGCCCTTGCCCTCCTCTTTGCCGGCGCGCTCCATTAGCTGTGGCAAGAGTGTGAGCGAGCTTGGCGGATAGCCTTTTGAGGTCGGTGGCTCGCCAAGTGCAAGGCCGATCTCACGCTGCGCCATCGCAAAACGCGTGACGCTATCCATGATGAAAAGCACGTCGTTACCCTGCTGTTTGAAGTATTCAGCCACGCTCATAGCGCAAAATGCGCCGTATTTTCGCATGAGTGAGCTATCATCACTGGTCGCTACGATGATGACCGTGCCCTCTAGGTCGCCACCTAGGTTTTTTTCGATAAATTCAGGCACCTCACGGCCACGCTCGCCTATTAGCGCGACTACTTTTATGGGGGCTAGCGTATTTTTTACGATCATGCCCATAAGGGTTGATTTGCCCACGCCTGAACCTGCAAAAATTCCCAGCTTTTGCCCCTTGCCACAAGTAAGCAGCCCATCTATCGTCTTTATGCCAACGCTAAAAGGCTCGTTTATAAGACCCCTTTTCATCGCATCTATCGGCGCTCTCATGATCGGCATATATTCAGTCGTATCGATCGCCCCTTTGCCGTCAATGGGCTTCATAAACGGATCGACCACGCGACCTAGCAAATTTGGTCCCACCGGTATGCTCATGCCCTGATCGCTCTCATAGACAAAGTCGCCTATCCTAAAGCCCTCGACAAAGCCAAATGGGCTGATATAAGCGCCATCTGTCTTTATCTGCGTGACCATGCCAAGGCCGTTTTTACTCTTGTCTTTTGCCACTATGCGCACGATGTCGCCGATACTTGGGCGAAGTCCGGTGATCTCTATCGTAGTAGCTGTGATCTTTGTGATAACACCGAAGGTATTTGAGAGCTTCACGCCCTCTTTAAGCCTTGAATTTATGCGCTCTAAACTCAAAAATGCGTTTCCCTAGGCGAATTTATAAGCGAGAAAAACTCTCGCCTTGTGTCTGCGTTTTTGATAAAGCAGCCCCTAAGCGCAGAGGTCGTGGTAGTCGAGTTTATCTTCTCCACACCCCTCATCTCAACGCACATATGCCTTGCCTCGACGACTACTCCAACGCCTTTTGGAGCGATAACGTCCTCAAGCGCCTTTGCGATCTGCTCGGTCATCTGCTCTTGAATTTGCAAGCGTCTGGCGTAGATATTTACCATGCGTGGAATTTTACTAAGGCCAACAACCTTGCCATTTGGGATGTACGCGACATGCACGCGGCCGATAATAGGCAGTAAATGGTGCTCACAAAGGCTGTAAAACTCGATATTTCGCATTAAAACCATTTCGTTATTTGAGCTAGTAAATAGCGCGTCACCAAGGACTTCTTTTGGGTCTTGATCGTATCCGCTAGTTAGAAATTTAAAAGCTTTATAAACGCGCTCTGGGGTTTTAACAAGCCCCTCTCTGTTTGGATCTTCGCCGATGATAGTTAGCATATTTTTAACTGAATTTTCAAAACTCTCTTGCATAAATTTTCTCCATAATTTTATCGCCAAATTCTACGTTAAAACGCCTTTTATATCTATAAAAATTTACAAATTTACAATGAAATAAGGAAAATTCTGCTATATTTTGGGCTAAAAATTTGTATTCATAAAGGAATTCGATGGAAATCAAAACAAAAGCTCTAGATAGCGTAAATACCATAGCAAGCACAACCATAAGTGCAGATGCTATAAAGTCTAGCGTAGAAAAACTAGCAAAAAAAGCAGCAAAAACTATGAAAGTAGATGGTTTTAGACAAGGCCATGTGCCAGTAGCTGTCGTGCTAAAACGCTACGAGAAAGAGCTAACAAACGACGCTGAGCAAGATGTCTTAAGAGATGTAGTCGAAGAGGCTATCAAAAAAGCAGGCAAGAAAAATGACGATCTTATCGGCGAGCCTATCGTTTCAAAATTTGACAGAAAAGATGACAAGATCGACGTTGAGCTAACAGTTTCATTTAAGCCAAGCGTCGATGTGAGCGGCTATGAGAGCTTGATACCTGAGTTTTCAAACCCACGCGTTTTGAAAAAAGATATCGATGAGAAAAAAACTGAGCTTCTAAAAATGATAGCTCCACTTGAAAAAGTAGAGAGCAAAAGAGGCCTAAAAGTTGGCGATTTTGCTAAATTTGACTTTGAGGGCTTTGTTGATGGTGTTGCATTTGAAGGTGGTAAGGCTGAAAACTACGTGCTTGAGATCGGATCAAACCAATTTATCCCAGGCTTTGAAGATGGCATGGTAGGCATAAAAGCTGGCGGCGAAAAAGATATCGAGGTTAAATTCCCAGAAAACTACGGCGCTGCACATTTAGCTGGCAAAGACGCTGTTTTTAAAGTCAAACTTCATGAAATTCAAGAGAGAAAGATCCCTGAAAAACTAGACGAAGAGATGCTAAAAACTATCCTTCCAAATGAAGAAAAACCAACTGAAGAGCTACTTGAAGAGCGCATAAAAGAGCAAATTCGCCAAGAGAAAATTTATAAACTTATAAACGAAGAGCTAAAACCAAAATTTGCTGAAGCTGCGGTTGAGAAATTTAAATTTGACGTGCCAAAAAATATCGTCGAGCAAGAGATCGATATGCAGTTTAGAAACGCATGGAGCTCATTTACTCCAGATGATATGAAGAAATTTAGAGAAGACAAAGACGCTCTAGCTAAAAAACGTGACGAGTATAGAAAAGACGCTGAAAATAGCGTTCGTCTAACTTTCATCATCGATGAGCTAGCTCGCGTAAGAGGCGTGAAAGTGAGCGATCAAGAGGTAGTTCAAGCGATCTATTTTGAGGCGTATAGAAGTGGCCAAGATCCAAAAGCACACCTTGATATGTACCGCAACCAAGGCATGCTTCCGGCTATAAAGATGTCGATGATCGAAGAGAAGCTATTTAGCGAGCTTTTCAACAAAGAAAAAGACGAGAAAAAAGCAAGCAAAAAAGAGAAGGCTGAGTAATGAGCTATTACGTTCCTGTCGTAGTTGAAAGAACTAGTAGAGGTGAGCGAAGCTATGATATATACTCCCGTCTTTTAAAAGACAGGATCGTTATGCTAAGTGGCGAGATAGAGGACGGCATGGCTGCTTCTATCGTCGCTCAGCTGCTATTTTTAGAGGCTGAAGACCCAGATAAAGATATCTACCTTTATATAAACTCACCAGGCGGCGTGATAACAAGTGGCTTTAGCATCTATGACACGATGAACTACATAAAGCCAGATGTTTGCACTATCTGCATCGGTCAGGCTGCTAGTATGGGCGCATTTTTACTAAGCTGTGGCGCACCTGGCAAGAGATATGCACTGCCAAATTCTCGTATCATGATACACCAACCACTTGGCGGTGCTAGAGGACAAGCGACCGATATCGAGATACAAGCTCGCGAAATTTTACGTTTGAAAGAAATTTTAAATGGAATTTTGGCAAAAAATACAGGCCAAAAGCTAAGCAAGATCGTAAAAGATACTGAGCGTGACTTCTTTATGAGCTCAGCTGAAGCTAAAGAGTACGGACTTGTCGATAAAATTTTGGAGAAAAGTTTTAAATAAGGCCCAAAGTGATAAAGATAGATAACGCACCAGATCCAAAAAGAAAAGCAGCTGAAGCAAAATCAGCTGTCAAAAAAGAAAAGGTAAATATCTATAAATTTTCAGAGGACGTTTTGCACGAGCTAAGTGACGACAACGTCCCATCTACGCCGACAAACTACTCTATCTACTTTGAAAAGATGCTTGATGGGCAGTCAGATGAGTTTAGAAAAGAGATCGGCGATATCATCGTGGCAAATTCTGAAAGCTCAGTGCCAACAAATGGCAACATCTCTATCGAGAAAGAGGTAAAACAAGGCTTTATCCAGATAAAGAGCATGCTTCAAGCAGTCGTGCTCATCTATAAAAATTTAGGCGTTATGAGAGGCCTAGTGCAAAAGCGTATGGATGGGCTTAAAAACAACACAAATGTCCTTGCACTGCAAAATGTCTTAAGCGCCTTTAACCAAGACCTTATCAAACTAAACGACCTCATGGACAAGCACCTTGACGTCATCAAGATGAGCTACGAAGAGGTCGGCAAGATGTTTAAAGCGATCGAAGAGCAGTCAATCTACGACACAACATACGAGGTCTATAACAAGAAATTTCTAGTAGCGACCATAAGCAGCGAGATCGAGTCTGTTAGGCGCTACGGCTATAATGCCTCATTTTTGCTAGTCAAGATAAAAGATAAATTTGCAAACCGAGTTAAAAATTTAAAAGAGCGAAACAATATGTTTAAAAGCATGTCGCAGCTTCTTTTAAGGACTTCACGTAGGAGCGATATAGTCGCACACTACGGCGATGGCTGCTTTGCTATGGTGATGAAATACACCGACGAAAATGGCACAAAGCAAGCGTGCGCGAGAATTTTAAACATGCTCTCATCTATGCCTTGGAAGATCGACAACGAAGAGTGCAAACTAGACGTGCAGATCGTCTCAAGCATGATCTCAAAGACAAGGAGCACCGAAGAGCTGCTCTCTCACGCGCTTGACAAGCTAGAGACCAACCAAGACCTAAATGAGCCACTATTTTTAGACGAGAAAGCAGAGAATTAGTTTGATCCTAGAAGTTTTATCCTATCCAAATAAAAAACTTTATGAAATTTCAAAAGAGGTCGAAGTCTTCGATGAGAAGCTTCACAAACTTCTTGATGATATGTATGAGACGATGATCGCAAAAGAAGGCATCGGTCTTGCAGCCATACAAATAGGCGTTGCAAAGAGAATTTTTATCATAAATTTAGCCAACGAAGAGGGTGTGCAAGATAAAGAAAATTTAATCGAGATCATAAACCCAAAATTTGAGCTACGTGAGGGCGAGTGCGTCTATCAAGAGGGCTGCCTTAGCGTACCTGGCTACTATGAGGATGTTAAACGAAGTGAAGTAGTTGCTATCAAATTTCAAGACCGCTTTGGCAAGGAGCAGACCTTAAAAACTGACGGGCTACTAGCGATCGCTATCCAGCATGAAAATGACCACCTAGACGGACATCTTTTTATAGAAAAAATAGGCTTTAACAAACGCAAGAAATTCGACAAGGAATACAAAAAGCAGAAAAAAGAAAAGACATCATGAAGTCCCTAAAATGTGCTACTTACGGCGACGGACTAAAGATCATTGATGTTGAGTCGATCTTTTCTCGTGGGCTTCCTGGCTTTAGCATCGTGGGCCTTGCAAGCACAAGTATCAAAGAGAGTACAGAGCGTGTAAAGGCGGCACTTTTAGCGCTTGACTTTGCCTTTCCAGCGCAAAAAATAACCATAAATTTATCCCCCTCAGACCTACCAAAAAGTGGCTCGCATTTTGACCTAAGTATCGCCCTTTTAATCGCTCTTCAAAAGGCAAAAAGCTTGGAGAAAATTTTTGTTTTTGGAGAGCTTGGACTTGATGGCAGTGTAAAAAGCACGGCAAATTTATTTTCGATCCTACTCTTTTTAAGCACACAGGTGCAAAAGGCAAAAATTTTAGTGCCTAGTGAGATAGCTGCAAAAGCTTCGATGATACCAAATTTAGAGGTTTATGGCGTTAGCACACTAGAAGAGGCGATAAAGTTTTTTAGTGACGTAGAATTTGCTAAAAGCATGCATTTTAGCGCCACACACGAGCTATTTTCAAATGTGATAGAAATTTCTGGCAAAAGATATGTTCCAAATTTAAATTACGAGCTTGATTTTAAGGACGTTTTAGGTCAAGAAAGAGCCAAAAGAGCCTGCATCATCGCAGCTGTTGGCATGCACAATATCTTATTTGAAGGCAGCCCAGGCAGCGGCAAGAGCATGTGCGCAAAACGCCTCGTCTATATCATGGCACCACAAAGCCTAGAAGAGGTGCTAAAGTCCGCCGCCTACCGCTCGCTAAATTTGCAAGATAGCGAATTTACAAGCACTAGAGCCTTTCGCTCGCCGCACCACACCTCGACTAAAAGCTCGATCTTTGGCGGAGGCTCAAACGTCGCAAAGATCGGCGAGATCGCACTTGCAAATGGCGGGGTGCTATTTTTTGACGAGTTTCCGCACTTTCCTAAACAGGTGATAGAAAGCCTTAGAGAACCGCTTGAAGACAATCAAATCCACATCGCAAGGGTAAATTCAAAAGTGACTTATGAGACTAAATTTATCTTCGTAGCCGCTCAAAATCCCTGCCCTTGTGGGAATTTGTTTTCTCGCAACCTAAACTGCAAATGCAGCGAAAATGAGATAAAAAACTACAAAGCCAAAATTTCAGCCCCAGTGCTTGACCGCATCGATCTAAAGGTCGCTATGGACGAGAGCTCGCCAGACGACAAGGCGAGTTTAAGCTCACAGCAGATGAGCGAGATGGTCTTAAAAGCCTTTATCTTTCAAAAAAGGCGCGGTCAAGATGAGCTAAATGGCAAGCTAAATGACGCGCAGGTGGCTAAATTTTGCACGTTAAACGGCGAGGCGAGTGAGATTTTACAAAAGGCCGCCACGAAGTACAACCTCTCACAAAGAGGCATAAAAAGGACACTTAGAGTAGCTAGAAGCATCGCCGATCTTGATGAGAGCGAGCAAATTTTAAAGCCCCACATCTTAGAGGCGCTTAGTTTTAGGGCATAAAATGAAAAATTTATATTTAGATACGAGAGTTTTAGACGAGCGTGCAAGCGAGAAATTTGACCTTAGCGAAGAGCTTTTAATGGAAAATGCAGCCGCAGGCATAGTAAATTTCATCCGCAAGAAATTTAAAAAAGGCGAGAGAGTGCTTGGCATTTGTGGTGGCGGAAACAACGGCGCTGACGTGCTTTGTGCTTTAAGGATACTAGAGGGCGAGTATGAGTGTGAATTTATACTAGCTAGCCAAAGCTTAAAGCCGCTTGCCGCCAAACAGCTCGAACGTGCTAAATTTGCTGGCGTGCGAGAGAGCAAAGACGCAGAAAATAGCTTAAATAGCGCAAAATGCCTCATAGACGGGCTTTTTGGCTCAGGGCTAAATAGAGCTTTGGATCAAAATTTAACTAACCTCATCTCAAAAATAAACGCCAGCACTGCCTATATCATCGCTTGCGACGTGCCAAGCGGGCTAAGTAGCGAGGGTAAAGTGCTTGGCGCTTGCGTAAAAGCAGACGCCACTATCACGATGGGAGCTAGAAAGCTAGGGCTTTATAGTGACGCGGCAAAGGACTACGTGGGCAAGATAAAGGTCGCTACTCTTGGCATAAGCGCGCAAAACTACGAGTGCGAGAGCGACTATCACCTGCTTGAAAAACGCGACCTCGTGCTTCCAAATAGAAAAAATCAGTGCGTAAATAAGGGCGATTTTGGCCACGCATTTATCGTATCTGGCGAGCACGTAGGGGCTAGCAAGCTTTGCGCAAAGGCGGCATTTGCCTTCGGGGCTGGGCTAGTTAGCGTGATAGGCGAGCAGGGTTTAAATTTACCAACGCATATCATGCAAGCTAGCAAGATAAGCGAGAAAATGAACGCTGGAGCCCTTGGCATGGGGCTTGGCAAAAAGGGCGTAGAAGAGCTTGAGGTGCAAATTTTAAAGGGCAAAAAGCTTGTGCTTGACGCTGATATCTTTTACAGCCCAAAAGCGCTTGACCTACTAAGCGAGAACTGCGTCTTGACGCCTCATCCAAAGGAGTTTTGCTCGCTTTTAAAAATTTGCAAAATGGCCGATATAGATGTGCAAACTTTGCAAAAAAACAGATACGCTTACACTAAGGCTTGGAGCGAGAAATTTAAGGCTGTGCTTGTGCTAAAAGGTGCAAACACCATAATCGCCAAAGATGGGCAAATTTACGTCATGTCTTATGGTAAAAGCGCGCTTGCAAAAGGCGGCAGTGGCGACGTGCTAAGCGGTCTTGTGCTAGCACTTTTGGCTCAAGGCTATGAGCCACTAAATGCTGCCATCTCAGCCACTTTAGCTCATGCGCTTAGTCTTAGAAATTTTGACAAAAACAGCTACGCGCTGGAGCCAACAGACATCATCAAAGGAGTAAAATGCTTACGAAAAAGATAGCCGTGCTTTTTAGCGGCAGTGGCTCAAATTTAGAAGCGATACTTAAAAAAGTTCATAACCAAATTTTTAACGGCGTAAAGATCGAAGTTTGCCTTTGTATCTGCAACAAACCTGGTGCATTTGGCATCGAGCGAGCTAAGAAATTTGGCCTTGAAACGCTCGTCATAGAAAGCGCTAAATTTAAAAATCGTGAGGAATTTGACGCTGTTTTGGTGGAGCAAATTTTAAAAAGCGGTGCTGATCTAACGGTGCTTGCAGGCTTCATGAGGATACTAACGCCAGTTTTTACGGCGCAGATAAAAGCCATAAACCTTCACCCATCTATCCTGCCGCTTTTTAAGGGCGCGCATGCGATAAAGGAGAGCTTTGAGAGCGATATGATGATAGGCGGTGTGAGTGTGCATTACGTGAGTGAGGAGCTTGATGGGGGCAAACTGATCGCGCAAAGGGCGTTTGAGCGCGAGAACGGCATGAGTTTAGATGAGTGGGAGGCTAAAATTCACGCCATAGAGCATGAAATTTTGCCCCAGAGCATAATAAAAATTTTAACAAAGGAAGTAAATGTTTGAATGGTTGAGTTCGCCAGAGGCGTGGATATCGCTACTTACGCTAACTGGCTTGGAGATAGTTTTAGGCATAGATAACATCATATTTATCGCTATTTTAGTAGGCAAACTGCCACCAGAGCAAAGGGGCAAGGGCCGCATTTTAGGGCTTGGCTTTGCGATGATCACTAGGATCATCCTGCTACTTTCGCTATTTTGGATCATGAAGCTTACAAAGCCGCTCTTTAGCATAGGCGAGCTTAGCATCACTGGACGCGATCTAGTGCTTATAATAGGTGGTCTATTTTTGATAGTAAAATCATCAATGGAGATCCACGCAAACGTCACTGGCAAGCATGAAGAGGCTCACGAGAGCAAGTCTCATCCAGGATTTTTTGCGACTATACTTGAGATAGGCATTTTAGACATAGTCTTTTCACTCGATAGCGTTATCACCGCAGTTGGCATGGCTCAGCACATCGATATCATGATACTTGCCGTCATCATCGCAGTTGGCGTGATGATGTTTGCCTCAAAGGCGATCTCAGAATTTGTCGATAACAACCCAACCATAAAAATGCTCGCACTAGCATTCTTGGTGCTTGTCGGCTTCGCGCTCATACTTGATGGCTTTGGCGTGCATGTGCCAAAAGGCTACATCTACTTTGCGATGGGCTTCTCGCTAGCAGTTGAATGCCTAAATATCTACGCTAGAAAAAGGGCATCAAGAGATCAAAAATAAAAATGTGAGCCAAAATGCAGATAAAAAATTTAGATCACATCGTGATAGTTATAAGCGACGTTAAAGAGGCGCTTAAATTTTACTGCGACATTTTAGGCATGCGACCAGCCCAGAAAGACGGTCACATTAGCCTAAATTTTGGCTCACAAAAGATAAATTTACATAGGTTTGAGGGCGAGTTTTTACCTGCGGCAAAGCATCCAACAAAGGGTAGAGCTGATATATGCTTTTAGCTAAAAATGACATAGAGGACGTGCACTTGGAGCTACTTTCAAAAGGTGTGAAGATAGAGCTTGGCGTCGCTAGGCGAAACGGAGCACTTGGGGCAATGAAAATTTATACATTTATGGCAGAAATTTGATAGAGCTTAGCCCAGATGAAATTTAACAAGAAGGCAGCTTGGACCTACTAAAAGACCCGCTAAATAAACTAATCATCTCACTCTCGCTGCCAGCTGGCGTGGGCATGATGTTTAACACGCTTTACAACGTCACTGGCACATTTTTCGCCGCTAAAATTTCAACCCTTGCAGTTGCTGGCATGGCGATGAGCTTTTTGCTCTATCTAAGTGTCGTTGGTATCGGGCTTGGCTTTGGCTCGGCACTCACCGCGCTAATAGGCAACAGCCTAGGCGCAAACAAACCAAAAATGGCTAAACTTTATGCTGCAAATGGCATCGTTTTTGTGCTTCTTTTTGCCCTATTTATGGGACTTTGTGGCTACTTACTAGCGCCAAATTTACTAGTCATTTTAGGTGCTGATCATCACTACATCAAAGAAGCACTTGACTACGCTGGCGTCATCTTTCTTGCGGCTCCATTTTTCTTGCTTATAAAATCGCTTAATGGCATACTTGTCGCACTTGGCGATACTAAAAGTTACCGCAACTGGCTATTTTGTGGCCTTTTTATCAACGCATTTTTTTGCTATCTTTTTGCTTTTATCTTTGCTCTTGGCGTAAAAGGTCTTGCTCTAGCAACGGCTAGCGTGCAGTTTTTAGGCATGATCTATCTCTTTTTTAAAGTTAGAAAAAGCAAGATGATAGAGCCTAGAAATTTAGGCTACTTCGTGCCAAATTTAGCCGTCTGGGCAAAGATACTAAAGCAAGCCTTGCCAGCTTGTCTAAACTATCTCTCAATGTCGCTTGGCTCGCTCGTGCTTTTAAAATTTGTGAGCTTTTACGGCGTCAATGCAGTGGCAGGTTATGGCATAGCCTTAAGGATCGAGCAAATTTTAGTGCTTCCAACCATCGGCATGGCAGCAGGGGTGCTTAGCATCATCTCAAGAAACTACGGCGCTAAGAGCTTTCAAAGAGCGGTGCAGTGCTACAAACTATCGCTTCTTTTTTTGCTCATCTACTGCGCCTTTGCCTACATCTTCATCAGGCTTTTTGGCGAAAGCGCGATCAAGCTCTTTGACAGCACGCCAGCCGTGCTAGAAGTGGCAAAGCTCTACCTTGGCATCAACTCACTTGCCTACATGGCTTACGGCACGATAAACATCTCAGGCAGCACGCTACAAGCGATAAAACGCCCAGTGGCGATCTTTTTGCTAAATGGCTTTAGGCAGCTTGTGCTTCAATGCTCGCTCTTTTACGTGGTGGTCTTTTGGCTAGGACTTGAGATCAAATTTATGTGGCTAGCGCTCTTTTTTAGCGTCTATTTTACGGCGATTTGCTTTTTAGTTTGGACGCTTTTTAGGTTAAAAAGAGCTACGAGCGCAAGCTTTTAAATTTAAAGCTAAACGCAAAAAAGCAAAGCGAAGCGACTAAGATAATACTAGCTCCGCCTGTGAGATTAAAATAAAAGCTGATCACAAGGCCGATAAAGCAAAAAATGATAGAAAAAATGGCTGAGATTAGCATCATTAGCCCTAGTCTTTTAGCAAAAATTTGAGCAATATAAGGCGGTATGGTAAGTAGCGCGATGACAAGTATGAGCCCCACCACGCGGATCGTAGCTACCACGCAAAGCGCCATCATGCAAACTAGCAGATAGTGAAAAAATGTCGTATTTACCCCGCGAAGTTTTGCAAACTCCGCATCAAAGCTGATCGCCACAAACTGGCGGTAAAAAAGTGCGATGAGAGCTAAAAACAAGAGGTCTAAAACACTCATAAACGCAATATCTGTGCCGCTAACTGCAAGTATCGAACCAAAAAGATAACTCATAAGATCGGCGTTATAGCCAGGTGTTAGATCGATGAAGATAATGCCAATCGCCATGCCAATCGCCCAGATAGCGCCTATTACAGAGTCGATGTTTGTCTTATCTTTTAGCGTGATCGTGGCGATGATGAGCGCTAAAAATAGTGAAAATATACTCGCTCCAAAAAGCGGCTCGAGTGAGAAGAAAAATGCAAGCCCTATGCCGCCATACGCGCCGTGTGCGATGCCTCCAGCGATGAAAGTCATCTTGTTTATCACCACAAGCGAGCCTATCATGCCGCATATTATGCTTACTAAAATGCCCGCAATAAAGGCATTTTGCATAAAATTTAACTCTAAAATTTCGCTCATTTTCTCTCTTTAAAATTTAAAAACATTGCTCTTTGTTTTTTCACAACCGCACTCGCCAAGTGCGATCTCGACATCACAAAAATGGCTATGCGTTCTAGCTAGATGCTCGATAAATTCCCTCTTTGCAAGATTTTCATGCGTTTTATGAATGTGTAAATTTTTACTCACATAAGCGATCTTTGTAGCATAATTTAGCACGATATTTAGGTCGTGACTGACTAGAACCACGCCCACGCCATTTTCGTTTATGCCCTTTAAAATTTCATAAATTTCAGCCTGCCCTTTTGTGTCGATGCTGGCTGTTGGTTCGTCTAAGATAAGCACTTTTGCATTTGCACAAAGCGCTCTAGCGATATAGACGCGCTGTCTTTGACCGCCGCTTAGCTCGCCGATCCTCGCATTTGCAAACTCCCTCATACCAACCTTCTCAAGGGCACTTAGCGCTAGAGCTTTTTCATCTTTTGAGTAAAAACCAAAGATTTTTTTATCGATTAATCCTATTAAAACGACTTCTAAAACCATCATCGGAAAGCTTTGATTTGATAAGAAATTTTGCGGCACGTAGCCTATAAATTTACTAACCTCGCTTGGCTCTTTACCAAAGAGCTTGATCTCGCCACTTTGAGGCTTAAGCAGTCCCAAAATGAGCTTTAAAAGTGTGCTTTTGCCCCCGCCATTTGGGCCGATTATCGCCAAAAACTCGTCACTACTATACTCTAAGTTAATATCTTCTAAAACGACCTGCCTATCGTAGCTAAAGTTTAAATTTCTTATCCTAATGATATCTTTCAAAACAGACTCTTTTGCGTAAATGTCGTGATAAAAATGAAAAGTCCAAGCCAGAGCATAACGCTAAGGGCTGCAAATTCCGCGTAAATTTTAAACCTTTTTAGCTTAATGTTCGTGCTGATCTTTGAGCCAAAAACTGCCGCTACAAATATCACCACACTCATGCCAAGCGCCATAAATACGCCACTTATCACTCCTGCAAAGTAGCTACCTATCTCATTTGCCAACACAAAGACTAGTATCGTGCCTGGACAGGGCACCAGAGCTGCAGCGGCCGCTACTAGCCACTCCTCTTTGCTCTTTGGCTTTTTGGTTGAGCAAATTTGACAGCCACATTCACTTTTAAATTTTGTATTTTTACTCAAATTTTGGCTTAGATTTGATCTAAAAATATAAAATTTAGTCTCATTTTTGTTTGAAAGATAAAATTTGATCTTTTTAACGAGCATAAAAATCGCCACAAAAAAGATCACGACGCCAGAAAACGCAGTCGTTATACTAGCAGTGTCTCTTGTAAGGTCGCTGCTTACTTCACGAAGCAGTAAAAAGCTAGCAAAGACAAAGACAAATGCGCCCACGACATGCAAAAAGCCGATCTTTAAGGCAAATAAAAACGCCCTTTTGTAGCTGCCACCAGTTGCGGCAAAATATGAGCTTGTTAGCACCTTGCCATGGCCTGCTCCAGCAGCGTGCAAGAAGCCATAGCCAAATGAGATAAATGCCAAAAATAGCAGCGCAAGCGGACTTTTATAATCCACGCTTCTTAAAATTTGCTTTAGCCTATCAAGCAAGCTTAGGCTTGTTTTTGAGACGATGTCAAATTTAGCCTCATCGATCTTATCTATCTGGCTTAAATTCTCATCGCTCGCGCCTACTGCTGGCTCTTTTAGCAGCTCTTTAAGCGCTGGCTTTTCGTTGTGAGCTTTGGCCGCTTCTTTGCTTGAAAATGTAAAAAATATCAAATTTGAGTTTGAATTTGGTATCGCCCAGAAGCTTTCACCCACCAAAAATGCGTTATTTTGCGTAAATTTGAAGTTAAAATAGCCCTCTTTATCCTCCATATCAACCGACACGACAAGACCGTCAGCGATCACTAAATTTGTCTTAAAACTCACATCAAATTTAAGCCTGCCCTCATCAAAATAGAGCTTGTAATTATTTAAATTTGGCTCTATTTTAGTGGCGTTTTCATCCTTGTAATAGTACTCAATGTCCGTTAGATAGTGCCTTGGCACGAGGTAGTCTAGTAAAGTTAATCGGATCTTTCTAAGCTCTTTTTCATCTATCTTTTCATCTTGATTGAGGTCAAAATTTTGCTTCATCAGGTCTGAGAAATTTTGCGAAAAGGTCCAAGTAAAGGCTATTTGCGTGATGTTATTTTCGTGTGCGATAAATTTCGCGCTAACGTGAGCTGTTGGGCTATAAAGCGAGCATAGAGCACACCCGAAAGCATTTATCGATAGTAGGCAAATGACGATCAGGCGTGCTAACATTTTTATAGACTTTTTGCGAAAATTTCAGCCGTTTTTTTCATCTCGGCTAGCCAGTTTTCAGGCAGTTGATCTATCATGACGACCTTTGAGCCAGTCTCTTTTGCGATCAAATTTGCAGCCTTTGTTGGGAATTGTGGAGCCACGAAAATGACCTTTACGCCGTGTTCTTTAGCCTCTTCGATGAGCTCTTTTAGCTCGGCTGGCTTTGGCTCTTTACCCTCTATCTCGATGGCGATTTGCTCTAAGTTATAGCGCTTTGCAAAGTAGCCCCAAGATGGGTGATATACGATAAATTCACGAGTTTTGACATCTTTTAGCTCGTTTTTGATAAAGCTATCAAGCTCGTCAAGGCTAGCCTTAAATTTAACCAAATTCTCCTCATATAGCTTTGCATTTTGAGGGAATTTCTCTATTAGCGCCTTTGCGATGTTATCAGCTTGTGTTTTTACTAAGATAGGGTCAAGCCAGATGTGTGGGTCAAGGCCGTCATGGTGGTGATGATGGTGCTCGCCCTCGTGGTCATGGTGCTCATGCTTATGCTCACCCTCGTGTTTATGCTCGTGGTGCTCTTCATGTTCATGCTCTTCGCTCATAGCGATCTTTTCGATGCCCTCTTGCGTTTTTACGATGCGTAAATTTTTAAACGTCTTTGAGAAGCGATCCAGCCACGCGTCCTCAAACTCGATGCCTATAGCAAAGTAAAGCTCGCTCTTTTCAAGCTCCTTCATCTGCTTTGGCTTTGGCTCATAGGTGTGTGGATCAGCGCCTTTGCCAACCATAGCATTTACATCTAGCGTATCTCCAGCGATCTGCTCGACAAAAAATTTCGTTGGCAGTATGCTAGTAGTCACAACCGGCTTTGCAAAAAGAGACAAAGCACAAACAGCTAAAAAAACGATAATTTTTCTCATTATCTCTCCTTTAAAAAATAATTGCGAAGTTTAGCAAAATGCAACTTGGTTGCAACTTAAAAAGCAAATGCCTAAATTTAGCCTTTTCTTTTAAATATAGTTTAAATCTTTTAGCGTTAATATACGAAAAATCAAAAGGGCAAAGATGAACGCGAGAAATTTCTTAGAAGAGCACAATATCAAGGCTACGACGCTTCGCATAAAGCTTGTTGAAATTTTACAAAACGCCAAAGCGCCGCTAAGCTACGACGAAATTTTAGAGAGCCTTGACGCAAACAAGACGACCTTTTATAGAAGTATGGAAATTTTCGAAAAAGAAAATCTCGTTATAAAAACCGAAAACAACCACAAGAGCTACTACGAGCTGGCAAATGAAGCCAAAGCCTACTTCATCTGCGACGTCTGCCACAAAGTAACAAACATCGACATGCCCCACCTAAGTGTCGCTAAAAATATAAAAAGCGCCGTGATAAAGGGCGTTTGCGACGAATGCGGTCACGAGTAAAGCGCGATGATCTCAGCCGGGATAGCTTTTGGGCGGTTTGTCTTTAGATCGATATAGACAAACTCCGTCTTGCCAGTTGCTATTAGCTCGCCATCTTTTTTAAACTCGAAATATCTGCAAGATGTCGCCTTGCCCTCAGTTTGCGTGTAGGTGTAAATTTCTATCTTGTCCATCAGCTTTGCGCTTTTTATATATTTTGCTTCATTTTTTCTAATGAGCCAAATTTCTCCCCTTTTATACTGCGCCTCGACCGTGTCGCCAACAGCGGCGGAGTGGGCAAATGCAGCCTCTTGCATAAGGGTAAAATAATAGACATTATTCATGTGACCATGCATGTCGATGGCTTGTGGCGGGATGATGACGTGATATATAAAATCTCTCATTTTTGACCTTTTTTGCTAAAATTATAACCAAAAATAAGGAGCTAAAATGCAAAATTTATGGGATAAAAAGGCGTCAAACTACCAAAGATTTGACGGCAAGATCAGCGCTATCCAGCAGCAAATTTTTGGTAAAGCCTTGGCTTGGGGAGTTGATTTTAGTGGCAAAGATATCCTTGATATCGGCTGTGGCACGGGCGTTTGGAGCATATTTTTATCAAAAACGGCTAAGCATATAACTGGCATTGATAGCTCAGAGAAGATGATAGAAATTTTAAACGAGGACGCAAAGAGATTTGGCGTGACAAATTTAACCAGCGAGGTTTGCTCGTGGAGAGAATTTAAGCCCCTTAAACACTTTGATATCGCCATTTGCACGATGAGTCCGGCCATTGCGAGCGATGAAGACTTTGCTAAATTTCAAAACTGCGCCAAGCAAAAGCTCTATCTTGGCTGGGACAAGCCTAGAAGCTCTGATCTGCTTGAGCCATTTTTTGAAAAATTTGGCCGAGTGCTCTCCCAAAAAAACGTAGTAGATAGGCTCGAAGCGTGGCTAAATGAGCAAGGCATCGCTTTTAAGAGTCAAATTTTAAATGAGACAAGGATCGCTAGACGAAGCGTGCAAGAAGCAGCTGAAAATATCTGCTGGCACCTTGAGATAAACGGAGCTAAAAACTACGATGAAAAGACGGTTTTAGTGATGTTAAAAGAGAGATTTGAGGGCGAGTTTATAGATGAGAAAATAGACTCGCAAATGAAGCTTTTTGTCTTTTAGAGCTTAAATTTAGAGCAAATTTGCTTGCCAAATTCGCTAAAAATGACGCCAAAGATGATAAGCATGACTCCAAAAATTTGCCAGATGCTAAGTATCTCGCCTGCAAAAAAGTAGCCTATTAGCCCAGCAGAGACTGGCTCTAGGCAGAAAAACAAAGCCGCCTTGCTAGCGGTCGTGTATCTTTGAGCGATAGTTTGCACAAAGTAGCAAAATATGGTGCCAATCACAGTCGTGATAAATATCGCTATGAAAAATTCCCTATCAAATTTTGGCACAACACTACCTTCAAAAAACGCAAAGACAAACGAGAGCAAAGAGACGGTGAGAAAGACCACAAAGACAAGCAAATAAAGCTCGCTCTTTCTTACAAAGTGGCCATTTAGCGTAGTATAAAGTGCGTAAAATATCGCGCAAATAAGAGCTAGCGCCTCTCCGCTCCCAAGTGCTAGCGTGGCGCCACTTAAGAGCCAAAGCCCAAAAATAGCGATGATAGCGCCCAAAATGGCAAAAATGCTTATCTTATTTTTAAAAAAGATAGCCGCCATAAAAGGCACTATCACGCACTCAAGCCCCGTGATAAAGGCGACGCTAGAGCTAAAAGTAAGCTTTAGAGCGTAAGTTTGCGTGGCAAATGACAAAAAGAGCACCGTGCCAAGGATAACGCCGTAGATGACGCTCTTTTTGTCAAATTTCTTAGTAAATTTAAGCGCAACAAAGCCCATAAAGATAGCCGAGAGAAAAAACCGACAAAAAAGCATGACAAAGACGCCATTTGTCTTTAGCGCGTTTGCCATGGGTAAAAACGTAGCGCCCCAAACGACGGCAACTACGATAAGAGCGATGTCGGCTTTGTTTTGAGCGCTTAAATTTCTCATTTAAAGATCGAGTCTAGCACCTTTTTGCCGCTATCTAGGCTAAAGCCGCTTCTTAGCCCCTTTTCTTTCTCGCTCATCACGTTAAATAGCCCATCTAGCGTCTTTCTCGTGATATATGCGTTTAGGTCTTCGCCATCATCTGGCACATATTCGCTTGCGCCTAAATTTTTAGCTAGGCTTTTGACTGATTTTATCGTTTCGTTGTTTTTTGCTGAGCCGCCGATGAAAGAATTTAGCCCATTATAGGCAGTCGCAAAGCTATTATCGCTCATCATTTTCTCAATTATCGGCGTAAATGCCGCCTTTAGCTTTTGGCTGGAGCTTTGCTGCAAATACTTCGTAACGCTGTCGCTGCCGCCATTAAAGAGCTTTTTCACGTCAGCTTCGCTCATATTTTTTATACTCTCGCTAAAAATTTCAGCAGCCTTTGGCACGGCCGTGGTCGCAGCGTTGTTTATCGACTTGCTAAGGTCTTGCGCCCACTTCTCGCCGCCCACTTTTTTGGCTAAATTTGACGCCATCTCAAGGCTTTTTGGGAGTGGGATTTTAGCTGTGGCGTTGTTTATAAAGCCCTCTTTTGAAAGCTCGCCAACAGCTGCATTTAGCGCCTCGCTAACTAAGCTTTTATAGTCACCACTTGATGCGTGAGTGGCGATTTTGACGCCTTTATTTATCATATCATCCATGCTTGCGGCTTGTAAATTTAAAGCAAACGCGCCACAAAGAATAACAAGAGATATTTTCATCTTCTCTCCTTTTTTAAATTTAAAGCAAAATCATACAAAAAATATCTAAACGCTTAAAATAAATTTAATATTTTTGCACTAGAATTCACCCTTTTTTGAGGGGAATTTATGCAGCTTTTACTTCTTAGCTTCGCTCTTAGCATGGATAGCGCAGCTCTAAATATGGCAAACGGCGCAATGTATAAAAGCCTTGGCTTTGGCAAAATTTTATTTATCGCTTTTATGCTTGGCTTTTTTCAGTTTCTCATGCCGCTTCTTGGCTATTTTCTTGGCATTAGCTTTGCTAAATTTATAAGCTCCATTGATCACTTCATCGCATTTTTTATACTTTGTTTTCTTGGCTTTAAAATGCTAAAAGAGGCCTGTAGCAGCGAGGCTGGCGAGTCCTTGAGCATGGATATTAAGACCATTTTTGTGGGTGCATTTGCCACGAGCATCGACGCACTCGCCGTTGGTGTCACGCTTAGCTTTGAAGCGGTTAGTATATTTGAGAGTGCACTCATCATCGGCGTAGTCTGCTTTGTGCTAAGCCTAGCCGCCTTTTACATCGGTAAATTTATGGGTGAAATTTTAGAGAAAAAGGCGCTTTTTTTAGGTGGCGCGATACTTATATTTCTAGGCTTTAAAATCCTCATCACCCACCTGCTAGAAGAGGGAGTGATCTAAATTTCTATCTCTATGCCAACTGGGCAGTGGTCGCTACCAACGATCTGTGGCAAGATAAAGGCGTCTTTTAGCCTATCTTTTAGTCCTTGTGAAATGAAGAAATAATCAATCCTCCAGCCGACGTTTTTCGCCCTTGCGTTAAAGCGGTAGCTCCACCACGAGTAAGCGTCCGTAACGTCGCCATTTACGGCTCTAAAGGTATCTATAAAGCCACTTTTTAGCACCTCGTCTATCCACGCGCGCTCGATAGGCAAAAAGCCTGAAGTTTTGGCATTTGCCTTTGGATTTTTCAGGTCGATCTCGCGGTGAGCGGTATTTACGTCGCCACAAAATATCACCTCTTTGCCACTTTTTACTAGCTCTTTGCAGTAAGCTAGAAATTTCTCGTAAAAGTCCATCTTGTAAGCTAGCCTCTCATCGTCCTTTTGGCCGTTTGGAAAGTAGATGTTAAAAAGCACGATATCATCAAATCTATGCTCCAAAACTCGCCCCTCCGTGTCGTCAAAAAAGGCCGCTTTTTGCGTTTGCACGTCAAATTTAGCAAGGCTCATCACGCCAGAGTAGCCAGCCCTTGCGCCTGAATTTACACTTATATCTTTAAAGCCAAGGTTGTAAATTTCTTTTGGCACGTCATCCTCTTTGACCTTGATCTCTTGCAGTCCCAAAAAATCAGGCTTAACCTCATCAAGCCAGCCAAAGCCATCTTTTGCCACGACTGCACGCAGCCCATTTACGTTCCAGCTAATAAGTTTCAAATTTCATCCTTTTTTTAATTATAATTATGCCAAAAATCACAAAAAGGAAAGTTATGAGAAACCAGCCAACGTATAAATTTTTTAAAAATTTTGGCTACGCAAGAGAGGGTTTGGCTGAAATTTTTAAAAACGAAAAGAGCTTTCGCATAGAAATTTGCATATTTTTGATAGCTACGATCTCGCTATTTTTTTGGAAATTTGACCTTATTTTTAATCTATTTTTGATCTTTAGCATGGCATTTGTGTTAGTTTGCGAGTGCCTAAACTCGGGCCTAGAGCGAGTAACTGATCTTGCAAGCCCAGACTATCATGCCCTAGCAAAGGCGGCAAAGGACGCTGGAAGTGCGGCCGTGATGATCACAAATTTCTTATGTGGCTCGCTTTGGTGCGTAGCGATAGGATATAAAATTTGGGGCTAGAAAAAGAAATTTACAAGGCGCTTCTTGGCGAGAAAAAGGTAGAGATCATAAATTTACTTTGCGAGTTAAGCGATGAAAATGGCTTTATCGTGCTTAAAATTTCAGACATTTGCGAAAAGCTAAATGTAAGCAAACCAACCGTGATAAGCACGTTTAAGCTGCTTGAAGAGAAGAAAATTTTTGAACGAGTAAAAAACGGAGTTTATAGATTTAAAAATTTATAGTGGCAAGCAAATGCCTGCCACTTCTTTCTAGCCGATAGTCTCAGCAGCGATCATGCCAAATGTCAAGCAATCAGTTATAGCCACTGATCCTAGACGGCTGGCTCCGTGAACGCCACCAGTGATCTCGCCAGCTGCATATAAATTTGGTATAGGCATAGCTGTTTGAGAGTTCATGACTTGAGCTTTTGTGTTGATATTTAGGCCGCCCATTGTGTGGTGAACTTTTGGTGTGCCACGCTCTGCGTAAAATGGCGGGACTGAGATATCAATGCCCTTTGTCGTAGTCTCAACAACTGGCTTGCCAAAGTCCTCATCAACGCCTTTTTTGACAAATTCGTTGTATCTTGCGACTGTTTTTTTGAGCTCTTCAACTGGGATCTTATACTCAGCCGCCAAAGCATCAAGTGTGTCAAATTTCTTGCAAATTCCAGCTGCGATAGCCTTTTCATAGTGAGCTGGTAGCATGTGAGGAAGGGCTCTTGAGTCGCAGAAGTTGATAGGGAAGTTTTTATCATCTTCGCCTTTTTCGTGGATGACTTTAAACATCGCTTCAGTTCTTGTCCTGCGGTCAGCTAGCTCGTTCATATAGCGTTTGCCAGTTCTTGGATTGACTGAAATTCCAAATGGAAAAGAGCCATTTACGTTAAACATCGATCCCACGCCAAAGCCTGTCTCATCGGCACATCCCCATGGTCCATACTGGATCCAGCTTGGCTGAACTGGATAAGCGCCCGCTCTAAATGCCGCTAAAAGTGCGCCAGCTGTTGAGCCTGGTTGGTTTGTTGAGTCTGTCTCAGGTGTGATCCTTGGATCTTGAAGGCGTCTAAAAATTTTATCTCTACAAAAGCCGCCAGCTGCTAGTACAACGCCTTTTTTAGCTTTTATATATTTTGTATCGCCGCCTTTGTTTTCGACGTCGTCACTCATCAAATTGCCATCAAATTTGTAGTTTTCTCTGACGATGACACCCACAACTGCGCCCTTGTCGTCAAAGACAAAATCATCAAATTTTGTCCTTTTTTTGATCGATGCGCCTTCTAATTTTTCAAATGTCGCAGTCATAGGAAGCACGATGCCAGCGCCACTGCCGACCTCTGTTTGAAGACTTCTTGGCACTGAGTGACCGCCTGCATGAGTGATCTGATCGATATATTTTGCACCACAATCAAGTGTGAGCTTGTAGGCATCTTGCGCTCTCTCGCCGATCTTTGCCAAAAGATCAACGTGGTTGATGCCGCGGCCTGCTTTCAAGCAGTCTTTGATAAATAGTTCGGTGCTATCTTTGATGCCAGCTTTCTTTTGCATGTCGCTATTTGGAACGGCAAAAATTCCGCCGTTGATGACAGAGTTGCCACCTGTGCGGCCCATCTTTTCGATCAAGACGACTTTGTTGCCTTTTTTAGCTGATGTGACTCCAGCTGCAAGAGCTGCAAAGCCTGAGCCGATGATGACTACATCATACTCCTCGTCCCATTTGACATCTTTTTCGTTCATTGGGCTGGCCATTAAATTTGTAGCGCCCATGCCAAGTGCCGTGGCTCCGATAGCGCTAAATTTCACAAAATCTCTTCTAGATAAACCTGAATTTTTCATGCTCTCTCCTTTGAAGTAAGATAATTGCTATTAGGCATTATAGGGTAATTTATTAAAATTTGCAATTTAATTTTTATAATTAAATTTTATTAAAGCTAATTACGAGTGGGACGTAGTTTGATAATATTTAACGGGGTTATATTCATTTAAATTTGACTTTAGATTTACGCTAAATTGGCTTTTAAAGTAAATTTGACATAAAGTTTGGAATTTTTATTTTTAAATTTACAAAAAATAAGTATTAATTAAATTTTGTATTTTGAAAAATTTATGAGAAATTTTAGGATTTAGTTTTTGATATTTGCTTAAATTTATAAATTAGTTTAAAAGGAGAGTATCGGAGCAAATTTGCTCCGATAAATTATTTTACGCCAACTATGATTTGAGTTGCTTTGATGATCGCAGTTACGTCGTCGCCTGCTTTTAAAGCTAAGTTATGAACTGACTCTCTTGTGATAATAGCTGAAATTTTGCTGCCATTTGCGTCGATGATAACCTCAGCATTTACAGCGCCGTCTTTTATCTCGCTAACAACGCCTTTGATTTGATTTGTTGCGCTAAGCTTGATGCTGTCGTCTTTTGAAACGATAACGCTTGAAGCTTTGAATAAGAATATAGCTTTTTTACCAACTTTAAGATCAAGAGCTTTCTCGCTATCAACTGTAATAGTTGCTTTTAGCACTTCACCACCCGCTAGTTTGCCAGCTATTAACGAATTTACCGCACCTGTTCTTACTTCTGATATCTCAACATTTAGTTGATTTCTTGCACTTAGTGACATATTTTCTCCTTATTTTGATTTAATGTTTGGGTATTATAGAGTATTATTATTAATGCGAACTTATGATCAATTAATAAAATTTTTTAATATCATAAGTAAAGATTTATAATTTACCAAAGCCCAAAATATCGTACTAAATGAACTAAAATCTAAAAATTTAATTTAAATTATTTTTGAAAAATATATAAATAAATATTATTTTTTATTATAAAACAGACAAACTAAGATCGTTTCAAGATCAGATGACTTTAGATCTTAGTTTGTAGATTTTTGATTTTTAGTGATTTAGTAAGAATTTATAAATTTTGTGCTTAGATGCCAGCTTCAAGCATAGCTTCTGCTTGATAGTGAGTGATAAGCGGCTCGATAATCTCGTCAAATAATCCTGCAGCCATGATCGCATCAAGGCGGTAAAGTGTTAAATTTATGCGGTGATCACTTATGCGGTTTTGCGGATAGTTATAAGTTCTTATCCTGCCTGAGCGGTCTCCAGTACCGACTTGACTCTTGCGCTCGCTAGTCTCTTTAGCAAGCCTCTCTTGCTCTTGCATCTCGTAAAGTCTAGCTTTTAGCACCTTCATCGCAGCTTCTTTGTTTTTGTGCTGGCTCTTGCCGTCTTGGTTTGTGACAACAAGTCCTGTTGGTATGTGCGTGATCCTAACAGCACTATCAGTTGTATTTACTGACTGACCGCCGTGGCCCGAGCTTCTCATAACATCAACTCTTATATCATTTGGATTGATCTCGATCTCGCTATCTTCAACCTCTGGCATGATAGCCACAGTCACAGCCGAGGTGTGCACCCTACCCTGGCTCTCAGTCTCTGGTACACGCTGAACCCTATGTGTGCCACCTTCAAATTTTAGCCTAGAATAAGCGCCTTTGCCTTTTATAAGCACGATAATCTCTTTAAAGCCGCCAGTGTTGCCCTCGCTTTGGCTAACAATCTCAAATTTATATCCACGAAGCTCTGCATATCTGATGTAAGCGTTAAAAAGATCTCCAACAAATAGTGCAGCCTCGTCACCACCAGTACCTGCGCGAATTTCTAAAAATATATTTTTATCATCGTTTGGATCTTTTGGAAGAAGTAAAATTTTGATCTCTTCTTCAAGCTTCTCTCTTGAAATTTCTAAATTTTTAAGCTCATCTTTTGCAAGTTCGCCAAGCTCAGAATCCTCAAGTAAGGCTTTATTCTCTTCGATGTCGTTTAGAATTTGTAGATATTTTTTTGCAGCAGTTGCGACTGGTTCGATAGATGATTGCTCTTTTGAGAGCTTTGTCATCTTTTCGATATCGTTTGCTATATTTGGATCGCTTAGAAGCGTAGAGATTTCATCATAGCGATCCAAAAATGGATGAAGTTTATCAGCAAACATTAAAATTTAATAGATTAAGCAGCTTTTAGAGTATTTACTAATTGAGCAAGGCGACTAACGCGGCGAGCAGCAGTTTGTTTCTTCAAAAAGCCTCTGCTTACGAAGCTATGGATGCTTTTGTTAGCAACTTTTAAAGCTTCATTTGCAGCTTCAATATCTTTAGCTTCTACAGCTACGCGCACTGCTTTTGTGATGTTTTTAAGTCTAGTGCGGTAAAATCTGTTTCTTTCTGTTCTTTTTATAGTTTGTCTAGCTCTTTTTTCAGCAGATTTATGGTTTGCCATAATATACCTTTTTTGATAATTTTAGTCCGTGATTATATGAAAAATATATTTAATTGTAACTGAATTTAAGTCTGCTTTAAAACAAATAAAAATTTTAGATTTTAAATTTGATAATTTCTGATAAAATAGCACCATTTTATAATAAAAAGGATAAATTGATGAAACTTTTTGGAACAGACGGAGTTCGTGGTAAGGCTGGCGAAAAGCTTTCAGCTCAAACATCTATGCGCCTTGCAATGGCTGCTGGAATTTACTTTAGAAAGACCTCAGCGACAAATGTGATTTTGGTTGGAAAAGATACTAGAAAAAGCGGCTATATGATCGAAACTGCCATCGTTGCAGGGCTAACTGCAGTTGGCTACAACGTCCTTCAAATAGGCCCTATGCCAACGCCTGCGATCGCATTTTTAACAGAAAATATGCGCTGTGATGCTGGCATAATGATAAGCGCCTCACACAACCCATACTACGATAACGGCATCAAATTTTTTGACAGCTTTGGCAACAAGCTTGATGAGACGATAGAGGCCGAGATAGAAAAAATCTTCTACGACGATGAGCTCATCGCAAACGCCCAAAAGACGATGACAGAGATCGGTGCAAACAAGAGGATCGACGATGTTATCGGCAGATATATCGTGCAGATCAAAAATTCATTCCCAAAAGAGCTAAATTTAAAGAATTTACGAGTAGTTTTAGATGTGGCAAACGGAGCTGCTTATAAGGTCGCACCAACTGTATTTAGCGAACTTGGAGCTGATGTCATCGTCATAAACAACGAGCCAAATGGTAGCAACATCAACCAAAACTGCGGCGCACTTCACCCAGAAGATCTAGCAAGCGAGGTAAAAAGGCTTCGTGCTGACATCGGCTTTGCATTTGACGGCGATGCTGATAGACTTGTCGTTGTCGATGAAAACGGCGAAGTTGTGCATGGAGATGCAATACTTGGCTCACTTGCAGCATTTTTACACGAGCAAAAGGCGCTAAAAGGTGGAGCCATCGTGGCTACGGTGATGAGTAACGCCGCACTTGATGACTATCTAAAAGCTCACAAGATCAAGCTACTTCGCTCAAACGTAGGCGATAAATACGTGCTTGAGATGATGAAAGAAAATGGCATAAATTTTGGTGGCGAGCAAAGCGGCCACGTCATATTTAACGACTACGCTAAAACTGGGGACGGCCTTGTTACTTCGATGCAAGTCGTTGCTATGATGCTTAAAAAGGGCAAAAAAGCTAGTGAAATTTTTGGCGAGCTAAAGCCGTATCCACAAATTTTACTAAATTTAAAGATCACAGAGAAAAAGCCACTTGATAAGATAGAGGGGCTAAAAGAGCTTGAGGCTAGCCTCGCAAAAGAGGGCATAAGATCACTCTTTAGATACTCTGGCACTGAAAATTTGATCAGACTTTTGCTTGAAGGCAAAAATCAAACTTTAGTTGAAAAACGCATGGATGAAGTTGAGAAATTTTTTGTAAAAGCCCTAAATGCGTAAAAGCTTAGTTAGATTTTTTATTGCGTTTTTTGTCATTTTTATCGTTGATCAAGCGATAAAAATGATATTTATAGATGGTTTTTCGTGGGAGGGCGAGTTTTTCTCGCTAGTTCTTACATATAATAAGGGCGTTGCATTTTCGATGTTTGCCTTTTTAGATGAGTGGCTGAAATTTATCCAGATAGCCCTCATTTTAGGCGTTTTTGTCTATCTAGTCGTTGAGAAAAAACTGCTTTGCTCGCATGCCATTTGGCTTGGAGCTTTGCTAGGAGCTGGCAGCTCAAACATCACAGATAGATTTATCCATGGCGGCGTCGTGGATTACGTCTTTTGGCACAAGTGGTTTAACTTTGCGGTCTTTAACTTTGCTGATGTGATGATTGATCTTTGCGTCGTGATGATACTTTGGCAAAGTTTTAGAAAAAGGAGAGAGAGTGGGAAATAATATCTACGTCGCATACGTGCTTTGGCTACTTACTGGCTGGCTTGGGGCGCATAGAATTTACCTTGGTAAATTTATCACTGGCTTTTTGATGATGGGACTATTTTTCGTTGGCTACTCTACGTTTTATTTCATTATAGGCATACCATTTTTAATCATCTGGGGCATTTGGTGGCTTATCGATGCATTTTTAGTTGGCGCTTATGTCGAGAAAAATTTACAAAAAGTCGAGCTAAAAGAGAGACTAAAACTAAAAGATAAAGAGGATGACTTAAAAAGGCTTTACGAGCTTTTTGAGAATGGTGCGATCAGCAAGGCTGAATTTGAAGCTAGAAAAGAGATACTTTTTAGATAAGGAGACGTGTTATGGCAGAATATTATCTTTACTTAAAATACCTCCACTATTTGTTTTTCATCTCGTGGATGGCAGTGCTGTTTTATCAGCCAAGGCTCTACGTTTATCACGTAGAAAATATGGACAAGCCTGACTTTGTAAAAGTGGTTGAGGTGATGGAGTACAAGATGTATCACTACATCGGCTGGGTCGCACTAATTGGCTCATTTGTCACTGGTATATTGATACTTATCGCGATGCCTGATCTTATAAAAACTGGTCACATCCATGTCAAAATTTTAGTTGTCATCTTGATGGCTATCTATCACCTAGACCTTGGACGCTACATGAAGCAGCTTAAAGAGAAACGCTGTAATAAAAGTGGCATCTTCTTTAGAGCTTACAACGAAGTGCCAACTATCGCGATGCTCATCATCATCTGGGTAATGATAGTAAATCCATTTTAAAGGAATTTGATGAAGAAATTTTTAGCATTTATCGCTTTGCCAGCGCTCTTGCTCGCAGCAACTCAGTATTTTGAGCCGATGCAGATAAAATTTGACAACAGACTCTACTCGCTAGCAGGCTCAGCCAAGCCTGTGCCAAATTTATTCACGCAGGAGTACTTGCTGCCTGGCGAGAAGATAGATAGTTTTAGCTACATGCTCTCGCTAAATACCCTTAAATTTGACGCTACACCAGAGCAAGCAGTCGAGCAAAAGATAAATGATCTAAAAGAGCTAAAGGCAAAAGGGCTAAAAGTAGCTTATAAAAAGGGATCGCTGGCAAATGAAATTTATCTTGATATCACGATATTTTCAAACCTAAATGGCACTCCAACAGCCGAGCACTCGATATATCGCTACACCAAACAAGGCGGAAATTTAGTCCTTTTTACCATCCAAAGGCGTGCTTATAAAAAAGAGGGCATTCAAAGATTTGCTACAAATTTCACGATCGAGTCGCAAGACTTTAGCAAAAAAGCCCTAGCCACACCTTTCCCACAGATCATTAGCAAATAAAGAAATTTGAGTGTAAATTTAGCCTTTGCACTCAAATTTTAAAACTAGACTTAACAAATTTATCTAAAAATAAAACGAATAGTTATATGATAAGAAAAACTCAAAAAGGATAGCCTATGATACATAAAATTCTTATCGCAAATCGTGGTGAGATCGCAGTTAGGATAGTCAGAGCTTGTAGGGATTTACACATCCAAAGCGTAGGAATTTACACAGCGCCAGACAGCGAATGCTTGCATGTCAGGATCGCTGATGAGGCCTATCAAGTGGGCGAAGATCCGATCAAGGGCTATCTTGACGCCAAAGCTATTGTAAAGCTTGCAAAAGAGTGCGGAGCTGACGCCATTCACCCAGGATACGGCTTTCTAAGCGAAAACTACGAATTTGCAAAGGCAGTTGAGGATGCTGGGCTCATCTTCATCGGTCCAAAGGCCGAAGTCATCAAGAAAATGGGCGATAAAAACATCGCTAGATATCTGATGAAGAAAAACGGCATACCGATAGTGCCAGGCACTGAAAAATTAAATGATGAGAGCATGGACGCCATAAAAGAGCACGCTAGACGCATCGGCTATCCAGTCATCTTAAAAGCAAGCGGTGGCGGTGGTGGCCGCGGCATCAGGGAGGTCTGGCAAGAAGAAGATATGCAAGATGCCTTTGAATCATGCACCAGAGAGGCAAAAGCATACTTTAACAACGACGAAGTTTTTATGGAGAAGCTTGTCGTCAATCCTCGCCACATCGAGTTTCAAATTTTAGGCGACAACTACGGCAACATCATCCACCTTTGCGAGCGTGACTGCTCTATCCAAAGGCGCCACCAAAAGATCATCGAGATCGCACCTTGCCCTTCGATTAGTGAAAATTTAAGAAAGATCATGGGCGTGACTGCGGTGGCTGCTGCAAAAGCTGTGGGCTACTCAAATGTAGGAACGATCGAGTTTTTACTAGATGACTACAACAACTTTTACTTCATGGAGATGAACACCCGTATCCAAGTGGAGCACGGCATCACCGAAGAGATCACAGGCCATGATCTTGTCGTTAGGCAGATAAGGATCGCAGCTGGTGAAATTTTAGAGATCGAGCAAAGCGACATCAAACCACGCGGCTACGCGATAGAAGCAAGGATCACGGCTGAAAATGTCTGGGAGAATTTCATCCCAGCACCAGGCACGATCGAGGGCTACTACCCAGCTCTTGGTCCATCTGTGCGCGTCGATAGCCACGTCTATAAAGACTACACCATACCGCCATTTTACGACTCACTTATCGCAAAGCTGATCGTCAAGGCGACCGACTACGACCTTGCTGTAAATAAGCTTGAAAGAGCACTTGAAGAATTTACCATCGAGGGCGTGCGAACGATCATCCCATTTTTGCTAACGATCAGCAAAAGTAAGGAGTTTAGAAGGGGATTTTTCGATACTAGCTACGTTGAGAAAAACTTAAAAACTATCCTTGAAAACACCTACGATGATATGAACAAAGAGCCAAATGACGATCTAGAAGAGGTCATCGTAGAGGCGATAAAAAGATATAAAAAGAAGAGATAAATTTATCTCATTGTGGCTTTGGCGATAAATTTCGCCAAAGCTAAATTTCCACGCAAACTGCGTAAATTTTAGCTCCGTCATTTGCCACAGCATAGAGCCTGCCACCGCTTACTAGCATGATCTGATCTGCGCTAAGGCTAAATTTCTCAAACTCTATCTCTTTTAATAGCAAGCCATCTTTAGCGCTTATCAAAACTGGCTTATTTTTGCGGTTTGCAAGCAAAATTTGACCATCGACCCAAACAAAATGCTCCGTGCCGCTGGTTTTAAACTTAAACATCACCTCGCCACTTTTTGCATCCACGGCGTATAGATCTCCGCCCTTGCCAGCGGTGCCAAAGTAAAGCACCCCATCATTCAGGCAAACTGGCGTGTAGAGATATGCGCCAAGCTTTAGCCGCCAGATGGTCTTGCCTATCCTTGTGCCCTGCTCTTTGGGCGGCAAATTAGCGTTTAAATTTTCATCTTTTGCCGCACTTTTGAACTCTGCGCCGTCTAAAATTTCTTTGCACTCCATCATAAATGGCGAGCTCATGCGCACGCAAAAGCCATCAAATTCATACGTTTTAGCGTCGTTATATATCTCTTTTACAGGCTCCTTAGCAACGCCGAGCTCGCTCATCAGCCCATCATCTATCTTTATGAGCTTGGCTGGTGAGTTTATGTAGCCCTTGTAGTATCTCGTATTTAGCGCGAAGTAGCCATTTTCTGGGTAGCAATGCGCACTGCTGGCTATGAAAATTTCGCTTTGTTTATAGGTAAGCGTTGATCTTTTATGCTCGCTAAAGTCGCGTGAAAATGTATCTAGTAGCACGTAGTTTGGCGTTAGTTTTTGAGCTATCTCTAGCTCGCTAGGCACCCCAAAAGCAAAATGCACAAATGCAATGCGCTCGTCCATCTCATAAATGCCAGTTACGCCGTGCCCGCGAAACTCCACGCCAGGCATATCAAGAGGATATGATCTAACCATGCTAGCTCCTTAAATTTATGGCGATTATAACCCAAATTTCAAAGCACGCTGGGTTAAATTTGATAAAATTTGCCAAATTTAGCAAATTTAAGGAGCGATATGTTTTTAAAATTAGACGAGATCGCTAGGAAGCTAGATCAAATTTTCTTGCCGCTAGAGCAAGAGGGTATGACTGGCATGAGGCTTTTGCCGCAAAAGGACGCTTCGGCGTTTATGCAAGCACAAAAGAGCCTTGGTGTAAATTTCCCAGCCAAATTTACGGAGCTTTTAAGTAAATTTGAGCTTGGAGAGTTTGAAATTTGCAATGTCAGCTTTGGCTCTAGAGGCGACTACGCAAGCGAGTTAGTGCGCCTAAACAGCGTAGATGAGTTTGGTGGAAAATGGTGGAGTGGCGAGGAGAGGCCAGCAAATTTGATAGTTTTTGCCGTGGGAGATCCTTGGATATTTTTGCTTGATTGCACGAGTGGTGCGGTCTATGCGTGGCTACTTGGAGATGAGGAGCTTTGCAGCAGGCGCGTTGCGAGCGACTTTGAAAAATTTTTCATAGCGCTTGCCAGCACCTATATAGCAAGGCTAAATGGCGAAACCATGCCATCATCCGAGCAAATCCTAAATTTTGTCCAAGCAGACGACGCGGCACTTGATTTTTGGCAAGAGATGGCGCAAATTTAGTAAATTTAGGCTCACTCTAGCCAAATCCTCTTTTATAAATTTATCACAACAAATGATGCAAAAACCACTTTTTATAAATTTAGTTTCGATATGTAACACTCATTGCCCAAAATAAAAATATTAAAATATCTTTAAATAAAAATTTTTTCTAGCCGAGCTAATATTTAACTACAAAAAAAGGAAAAAGGAGCAAAAATGAGCGAGTACATCGAACAAACGATGGAGTGGATAAAGAAGACCAACCCAGGTCAAGGCGTCTTTGTCCAAGCTGCGACTGAGGTTCTAAACAGCCTAGAGCCGCTTATCAAAAGAGAGAGCAAGTACCAAAAACACGCGATCCTAGAGCGTATCGTCATCCCTGAGCGCACGGTGATCTTTCGCGTGACATACACAGGCGACGATGGCAGACCAAAGGTAAATAACGGCTACCGCGTGCAGTTTAACTCAGCTGTTGGCCCATACAAGGGCGGTCTAAGGCTCCACCCAAGCGTCGATCTTGGCGTGCTAAAATTTCTTGGATTTGAGCAAATTTTCAAAAACTCGCTCACTGGCGTAAATATCGGCGGCGCAAAAGGCGGCAGCACATTTGATCCAAAGGGCAAGAGCGAGGGCGAGATAATGCGATTTTGTCAAGCATTTATGAGCGAGCTTTACCGCCACATCGGCAACACCGTGGATGTGCCAGCAGGTGACATCGGCGTGGGCGCTAGAGAGATCGGTTATATGTTTGGTCAGTATAAGAAGCTAACTGGCAGGTTTGATGGCATCCTAACTGGCAAGGGGCTAAACTGGGGCGGCAGCCTAGCGCGCACAGAGGCTACTGGATACGGACTAGTATATTTCACACAAAACATGCTAAAAAAAGCTGGACTATCACTTGAGGGCAAAAAATGCAGCGTCAGCGGTAGCGGAAATGTCGCCATCTACACAGTCGAAAAGCTCTATCAAGCAGGCGCACTGCCTATCACCGTCTCTGACTCAAACGGATATATCTATGACGCTGAGGGCATCGATCTAGCGGTGCTTAAAGAGCTAAAAGAAGTGAGACGCGCTCGCCTTAGCGAATACACCAAATTTAGACCAAATGCAAAATATGTAAGCGTGAGCGAATACAAAGAGGGCAGAAACGGCGTCTGGGACGTGCCATGCGACGGAGCCTTCCCGTGTGCGACACAAAACGAGCTTCACCTAGCTGACATAAAAGTGCTTTACGCAAATGGCTGCCGCTTCGTGGCTGAGGGCGCAAACATGCCAAGCACGCTTGATGCGATAAATTTCATGCTTGCACAAAAAGACTTTCACTTTGCTCCAGCAAAAGCAGCAAACGCTGGCGGCGTGGGCACAAGCGGACTTGAGATGATGCAAAATGCTGGCATGACTTCGTGGAGTTTCGAGGAGGTCGATCGCAGACTTCATGGCATTATGAATCACATCTTTGAACTAAGCTATGAAACTAGTAAAGAGTTTGGCGATGAGGGCAACCTAGTACTTGGCTCAAATATCGCTGGCTTTAGAAAAGTGGCTGATGCGATGATAGATCAAGGATATGTGTAGGCCAATTTGGCTCTGTAAATTTACGTCCAAGTTAAATTTGGGCGTAAATCAATATAAGGCTGGCGGGGTTTTTAGCCAAAATAGAATTTGGCTTTTGCACGGCAAATTTTACTAGCAAGCTGGCAAATTTATGCTGCTTTGAAGCATTTTATGTGATGTGTATAGAGCGTTTTTTGACAAATTTTTGCTGGCGTGGTAGATGTGAATTTGAAGCTTGGCTAAATTTTTTACTAGGGTGGCGAGCAGATCACTATTTTTAGAGCTTTTAGTATAAATTTTGTCAAAACAGCCGATATGGCGGCAAATGATGGAGTGGCGAGATTTGAGCAGTAAAATTGAAAGTTTTTGCTGTGGAGCATCCTGTTGATATTTTGCTTGATTACACGAATGGTGCGGTCTATGCGTGGCTACTTGACGACAAGAAGCTTTGTAGCAGATGCATCACAAGCGAAAAATTTTCATAGCGCTTGCAACTTCGACATAGTAAGGCTAAATGACAAAATCCTGCCAAAAAGCGAGCAAGACTAAAATTAAAAGCACTTTTTTGGCAAGAGCAAGAGATAGTTAAATTTTATAAATTTAAGCCACACCTAAATTTCTCTTATCAAATTTTACTACCACATAAAACAAAAGCAGTCAAATCCTTTGCAAAAAGCATTTTAAAGCGATAAAAACTACTCGCATTTTTACAAGAAAAACCAAATTTCACTTATTAAATTTAACCAGCTATTAGGCAAAATTTAGCTCAAAGCACTCGCATAAACACTACAAATATCGATTTTACTCAAAAGAAGCTTTCATTTCTACTCTAGTATGCGGCTCTCACTCAGTCAAATTTCTGTAAAGCATCCATGCGAACGATAAAAAATCGAACAAATTCCAGCAAGCAAAAATTAAAATTTTATAAATTTAAGCTATAAACAAAGAAATTTCTTGCTAAATTTAGCTCCGAATAAAATAAAAGCAGTCAAAAGATTTGCAAAGGGCACTTATTAAAGCTATATTTCTCTCGTCAAGTTCAGCAACCTATTAGATGAAATTTAGCTCACGGCACTCGCACACGCACCATAAATTTATAAACTCGCAAGAAGTTCAAATTTACTTTATTAGATGGCGTTTGCTTGGTCAAATTTCAACAAAGCAACCCACGCTAGCGATGTCAAAATGATTAAATTCTGCTAAGCAAAGATTAAAATTTGATAAATTTAAGCTACAAATAATCAAGTTTCTTACCAAATTTGCCTACCACATAAAACCAAAAGTAGTCAAAACATTTTGTAAAAAGCATCATTAAAACGATATTCTTTTTGCCAAATTTATATCTAGCTCATAGGCAAATTTAGCCTAAAACTCTCATGCAAGCATATAAAAAACGAAATTTAAAAGTCGCAAGAAGTTTTAGGCACAGCGCTTTTGCGAGTGACAGCAAAATAATCAAATTCTGACAATGGAATTTAAAATTTGCTAAATTTAAGCTACAAATAATCAATTTTCTTGCCAAATTTAGCCTGCAATTAGACAAAATTTGGTTTCAAACACCCACACAAACACTTAAATTTATAAACTCACAAGCCACATCAATAAAGCAAACACTCTCGCGTAAATTTAGAAAATATAAAAATGATAGAATTTTTGAAAATAGTTATTTATGAGTTTTTGTATTAAAAATTTAATGAAAAAGAGCAAGCCATAGCCTGCTCTTTGTGAAAGTTTAACCCTTTTTTGGAGTTACAAGCATATTTACATAACGACCTTCTATTATAGGCTCTTTGTCGCGGTCAGCCTCATCTTTTATCATCTCCCAGACCTTCTCAAGCATGGCTACGCCAGCCTCTGGGGTGCTCATCTCGCGACCCTTTAAAAATACACGAAATTTAACGTGTTTGCCATCTTGCAAAAACTCGCTTGCGTGTTTAACCTTATAGTTTATATCGTTTTGGGCGATCTTAACAGAGAGTTTTATCTCTTTTATCTCGATGGTTTTTTGCTTTTTCTTGGCCTCTTTTTGCTTTTTCTCTTGCTGATAGCGGAATTTGCCGTAGTCCATTATCTTGCAAACTGGCGGCTTCGCATCTGGCGCTATAAGCACTAGATCAAGCCCAAGCTTGTTTGAGATCTCTAAAGCCTCATCTCTTGAGATGACACCGTATGCCGTGCCATCATCCCCTACACATCTTACCTCTCTCGCCCTTATGTCCTCATTGAGCAATACTTCATTTTCCTTACTCAAAAATGTACCTCACTAAGTTTCTCCTTCGTTAAATTTATAAATTCCGCCAAGCTCATATCGCTCTGCGTCCTAGCCTGTCTGTCGCGCAACGCAACGCTTTTGTTCGCTACTTCGTTGTCTCCTAGCACGACTATCATAGGCACCCTTTGTTTTTCTGCCGTTCTTATTCTCTTATTTAAACTCTCATTTTTACTTGCGATCTCGCTATCGACGTTGATCTTTCTTAGCTCGCGTGAAATTTCTTTTGCGTAGTCTAAATGCGCGTCGCTAATAGGCACGATGACGACTTGCGTTGGAGCTATGAAAAATGGCAGCTCGCCAGCAGTGTGCTCAAGTAAAATTCCTATAAATCTCTCAAAACTGCCAAGCAAGGCTCTGTGAAGCATTACTGGGCGCTGTCTTTCGTTGTTTGCGTCGATGTAGCCTAGATCAAAGCGCTCTGGCAAGTTAAAATCGACTTGTATCGTGCCGCACTGCCACTTTCTCTTAAGCGCATCAGTGATCTTAATGTCGATCTTTGGTCCATAAAATGCGCCGCCGCCCTCGTCGATGCCGTATTTAAAGCCATTTTCATCAAGAGCTTCTTTTAGCGCTTTTGTAGCAGTTTCCCAAATTGCATCGCCGCCGATCGCTTTGGCTGGCTTGGTTGAAATCTCCATCTCATAGTGGAAGCCAAAATTTTCCATTATAGTGCCAGCAAATTTTAAAATTTCTAAGATATTTTCTTTGATCTGGCTTGGCATACAAAAGATATGTGAGTCATCTTGTGCAAATTCTCTAACCCTGAAAAGTCCGTGAAGCACGCCACTTTTCTCATGGCGGTGTACGACGCCGTATTCAAAAAATTTAAGCGGTAAGTCGCGGTAAGAGCGGATGTCACTTTGATAGACTTTGATGTGACCAACGCAGTTCATCGGCTTGATGCCATACTCTGTCTCATCGATCGTTGTAAAGTACATATTTTCTTTGTAATTTGCGTAGTGGCCGCTTCTTCTCCACACGTCAGCCTTTAAAAGCTCAGGACCTCGCACTGGCTCATAGCCACGGTCGCGGTGGGCTTTGTATAGAAGTTGCTCTAGTTTTGATCTTAAGCGTCCGCCATTTGGTAGCCAGATAGGCAAACCGCCACCCACTTCTTCATCAAATGTAAATAGCTTCATCTCGACGCCAAGCTTTCTATGATCGCGCTTTTTAGCCTCTTCGATGATGCGGATGTGCTCTTTTAGACTCTCTTTGTCTGCGTAAGCTGTGCCGTAAATTCTAGTTAGCATCTCACGGCTCTCATCACCGCCAAGATATGCCCCAGCCACGCGTGTAAGCTTGAAGAATTTTAAAAATTTAGTATTTGGCACATGTGGTCCGCGGCAAAGGTCTTCAAAATCGCCTTGTGCATAGCTGCTCACTTCGCCATCTGGAATTCTTTTTAAAACCTCTTGTTTTAGATCGTCGTTTTTAAATTTCTCACTCATATTAGCTTTGGTTGAGCAGGTTTTAACTATGTCAAATTTCTTCTCAGCAAGCTCTTTCATCTTATCTTCGATCGCTGCTAGATCGCTCTCGCCTAGCTTCGTGCCCTCATCATCAACTCTAAAATCATAATAAAATCCATCTTCTACGTTTGGTCCGACAAAGAATTTCGCCTTTGGATAGAGTGACTTGATAGCTTGTGCCATGAGGTGTGCACAGGAGTGTCTGATAACGTGTAGTGCCTCTTTTGAGTTGTCAAAATAGATAGGCTCAGCACTACTCTCACGCCCTGCGATACTTTGAGTATCGACTATTTCGCCATTTAGTTTGTATGCGATGATATCGCTCATTGTTTTTCCTTATATCAAATTGTCTTTTTTACGATAAAAGAACGATTAAGGATTTTATCGAAATGGGCTTTAAGCTAAACTTAATAATTGCTAAGCAAATTTTTATAAATTCTTTTTAAATTTAATGAAATTTGAGCCAAAATTTTTGGATTTTAAAATATATTTTTTTACATATAAAGATAAAAAGCCCTAAAATATTCATATTTTATCAATATACTTTATTATATTTTAAGATTATCCCTGATAATATTTGTTCTTGAAATGAATTTAGCAATTTCTCGTCTTTGCATTACTTAAATTCATTTTTCTCCCGACAAATTTAGTGCTAGGAAGTGGTTAGCCTAGCACTTTTCTTTCACAAATTTTACAAGAGTTGGTCTTACTATTTTGGCGTAGTCTTTTGCGTTTAAAACGATAGATCTATCAAGAAGCCCCGCATTAAAGGCGATCTCCTCGTTTCGCTCTAGCAAACTCTCATCCACGACAAGGTGCAAATTTTTATGAAAGCTAAATGGCGGAACCGAGCCAAATACGCAATCAGCCAAGGCCGTAACCTCCTCTGGGCTAGCAAGGCTTGCTTTTTTACCATCAAATTTTTGCGTAAGCGCGTCAAGATCAGCCTGCTCGTCAGCTGGCAAGACCGCTAGCAAGTAAATTTTACCAGCCTTCATCGCTGGCTTTTCGTCATCTAGCAAGTAGCCATCTAGCACATTTTCATCTTTAAAAATTTGCCCAAATTTCTCTTCATCTACGCCCTTTATAGAGCAGACCAGCGCCTTTGCGCCCTGACTCATCTTCGTGCCCCTTATCTTCGCAACCTCCTCTGAAGTCCTCGCACTCTCATGCTCTATCACTCTAAATTTAGCCCCATTTTTGCTAAGAAGCTCGTGGATTTTATTAAAAATTTGCTCTGACACAGCTCTTTCCTTTGGATAAATTTAGTTAAAATTATACCGCTAAAACAAAAAAAGGGCAGGAAAATGCAGATAAATTTAGATGACGTAAAGATCGAGCCAAGCTGGAAAGAGGTGCTAAAAGATGAGTTTTTGAGCGAAAATTTCGCTCGCATCAAAGAGAATTTCTTAAAAGCAAAAAGCGCTGGCGTCGTCTATCCACCAAGCGGGCTTATATTTAACGCATTTAACCTAACGCCGTTTCACGCCGTAAAGGTCGTCATCCTAGGACAAGACCCATATCACGGCGCAAATCAAGCCATGGGGCTAAGCTTTTCAGTGCCAAGCGGTGTGCGAGTGCCGCCAAGCCTTGTGAATATTTATAAAGAAATTTACGCCGATCTTGGCATAAAAGAGCCAAATAGCGGCGATCTTACAAAGTGGGCAAAGCAAGGCGTGCTACTTCTAAACTCAACTTTAAGTGTAAGTGCTGGAGCGGCAAATTCTCACGCTAGCTTCGGCTGGCAGGGCTTTACAGACGCCGTCATAAGAAAGATTAGCCAAAATTTACAAAACGTAGTTTTTATGCTCTGGGGCAACCCAGCCAAGGCAAAAGCACCGCTAATAGACGCCAGCAAGCACCTCATCTTAGAGGCAGCCCACCCAAGTCCGCTAGCTCGTGGGGCGTTTTTTGGTTGCAGGCACTTTTCAAAGGCAAATATCTACCTAGCAAACCACGGCAAAACGCCCATCGAGTGGGACTTAAACGCTTAAATTTGAGCTATTTTTTAAGCTCACTAAGAAGCTTATTTACCTTTTCAAGCTCGCTTTTGCAAAATTTCTCATCGTTATTTTGCATTATCATCGCCTCTTGGCCGATTTGTCTTTGCTTAAACTCATCAAATTTAAGCTCAAAAAGCCTTAGCGCTTTCTCGTCACCCGCAAGCTTCTTGCTCTCTTTGGCATAAAGCTCGTCAAGATAGAGCCTGCTTTGCTTGACATACTCTTTGCAAACCTCGCTTGCACCAAATAAATTTACGCCCAGAAAAAGGGCAAAAATGGCAAATTTTTTCATATTTTTCCTTGAAATTTTTGCGTTATACTAGCCTTTAAGCACTTAAATTTTAAAATATTTTGCAAAAAAAGGATGAAAAATGAGGCGAAAAGATAGAGAGCTTAGCCAAGACGAGGCGCTTGAGATTATCGATGATTGCGAATACGCGGTGATCTCATGCGTGGATGATGAGGGAGAAATTTTTAGCGTACCGATCTCGCCAGTTAGAGTTGGTGAGAGCATTTTTATCCACGGAGCGAGCGCTGGCAGCAAGGCAAAACTGCTTCAAAATGGGCGAAAAATGGAGTTTGTCTGCGTTAGCTTCAACAAGGTCCCACACCTAAATGATAGCGAGCTAGAAATGATAAAAGACGACGGCAAGGCGCTTGGTGGCAAGGTCTTTACGACTGAATACAAAAGCGCCATCGCAAAAACAATAGCCTACGAAGTGAAAGATGAAGCCAAAAGATATGAAATTTTAAAAATTCTCAGCCAAAAATACACCTCCTACGCGATGAGCACCTTTGACGTGGCGGCCGAGTATGGGCTAAAAAATATGAAAATTTACGAGCTAAAGATAGAGAGCCTTAGCGCAAAGGCCAAAATTTTACCAAAAGCGGTAAAGGAGTAAATTTGAGCTCACTTGCACTGATGTTTAGACCAAAAAACTTGGATGAAATTTGCGGTCAAAAGGCGGTTAAGGCGGCCTTTTTAAAATTTATAGCTACACAAAAGATACCGCACTCCATATTTTATGGTCCAGCAGGCTGTGGCAAGACGAGCTTTGCAAGGGCAGTGGCAAGCGGGGCAAACTACGACTTTTACGAGTTTGACGGCGGAAATTTAAAGATAGATGACTTTCGCAAAATTTTAAAAAACTACGAAAACGCCCTAAATAAGCCGCTCTTTTTCATAGACGAGATCCACAGGCTTAGCAAAACCCAGCAAGAAGCACTTTTGATACCTATGGAAAACTACAAAGCCCTAGTTATCGGGGCAAGTACCGAAAATCCCTTTTTCACGCTAAGCTCAGGCATCAGAAGCCGCTCGATGCTCTTCGAGTTTAGACCACTTAGCAGTGGCGACTTTGAGGAGCTTCTTAGCAAGATAAGAGAGCAAATTTCATTTAGCATTGACGAAGAAGCAAAAGAGTATCTTTTTAAAAGTAGCGGCGGCGACGCAAGAGCTATGCTAAATTTATTAGAATTTGCCGTCACGCTTGATGAAAATGTGAGCCTAGAAAATTTAAAAACACTTCGCCAAAATGCCCTAAAAGAGGGGGCAAAAGAGGACGACACGCACTACGAGCTGGCAAGCGCTTTTATAAAAAGCCTGCGCGGAAGCGACGAAAACGCCGTCATATACTATCTCGCAAGGCTCATAGACTCTGGCGAGAGTGCTGACTTCATCGCTAGAAGGATGGCGATATTTGCCAGCGAAGACATCGGCAACGCAAACCCAAATGCGCTAAATTTAGCCGCTAGCACGCTAAGCGCGGTAAAAGAGATAGGCTTTCCAGAGGCTAGGATCATACTGGCTCAGTGCGCCGTCTATCTAGCCAGCTCGCCAAAGTCAAACTCCAGCTACAACGCGATAAATGCCGCTTTAAGATACGTGCAAAGCGAGGAAATTTTAAAAATTCCACCATATCTTAAAAATCACACAAAAGAGAGCAAAGACTACCTTTATCCGCATGATTTTGGCGGCTGGGTCGAGCAAAAATACCTAGAAAAACCGCTCGTTTTTTACAAAAGTAAGGGCATAGGCTTTGAAAAAACGCTAAACGAGTGGCTAGAAAAGATAAGGTTAAAGGGTTAAATTTAGGCTTTACTCTTTCAAAATTTAAAAAGGTACGCGCATGGTCGAGCAAAATTTAGAATATATAGCAAATTTAAAGATAAAAGACGTGCCGTGGGATAGGCTAAGCTGCAGTTACGGCACGGCGGAGCTTTTTGCACAAATTTTAAACACACTTACAAAGGCTGTAAAAAAGAGCAAATTTGATGAAAAAGAGCTTAGCGAGCTGCTTGATGAAATCTTTGGTGAGTGTGAATATCAAGAGACTTTTTGGCACGCTACGCCCTTTGCGCTAGTCTTTTTAGTGCAAATTTATAAAAGTGCGCTAAGCGAAAAAGGCGAGGCAGCTAAATTTATCTCACGTAAGCTTGAAGTCTTTTTTAAGCTTATGCTTGAAATTTGCGAGAAATTAGAGCAGCTTGAGCACGCAAAGCCACTTACTAAAATGGAGCAAATGCTAGAGCCAAAGTATCTTGATATCGTGGATCAAGACGAGCTAAGCTATGACGATAGGCTATTTTACAGCTTTTACTACTATTCAAGCATGGTTTTGCAGGGCGCATTTGTAAAAATTTAGCTCGGCCATGATTTTTTAGTAGTTAATTTAAATTTTATATTTTTTCAAATATACTTCTCAAATCCAAATCAATCACGAAAGTTAAAAAAATGCCTACAAATTTTGCTGAAATTTTAAATAACTGCGTTGAAAGTATAAATTCATTTCTTTGGGGTCCATACTTCCTTATCGCCCTACTTTGCGGCACTGGACTATTTTTCACCATTAGACTTGGCTTTGTTCAGATTTTTAAATTTAAGATGGGTTTAGGCGAACTTTTTGGAAATTTCTCACTTCACGGCGAGGCTGCTGGCAAGGCTGGCATGAGCTCGTTTCAAGCAGTAGCAACCGCTATCGCGGCTCAAGTTGGCACTGGAAACCTCGTGGGTGCGACCACAGCGCTTATCATGGGCGGTCCTGGAGCCATTTTTTGGATGTGGTGCGCAGCCTTTTTAGGCATGGCTACAAATTTCGCTGAAATTTGCCTCGCTCAAATTTACCGCACAAAAGATGACAGCGGACACACGATAGGCGGTCCAGCCTTTTATATAAGCCGCGGTTTAAAGGGCAAATGGGCGAAATTTCTAGCTGGATTTTTCGCTATCGCTATCATCATCGCACTTGGCTTTATCGGCAACATGGTTCAAGCAAACTCCATATCAGACGGCTTTAGCGGCGCTTTTGGCATACCGCAGTGGCTAACAGGGGCGTTTTTGGCTCTCATTTGCGCGCTAATTTTCATAGGCGGCGTAAAGGCGATCGCAAGGGTCGCTGAAAAGATCGTACCACTAATGGCGCTACTTTATATCGTTGTTGGTGTGGCTATCATCGCTTTAAATTTTCACCAAATCCCAGAGGCGATCTCACTAATATTTAAAGCTGCATTTGACCCTTCGGCTGCTTGGGGTGGGGCAACTGGCGCTAGCATCGCAGCTGCTATGAGATACGGCATCGCAAGGGGACTTTTCAGCAACGAAGCTGGCATGGGCTCAACTCCACACGCACACGCTGCTGCAAACGTCAAACACCCAGTCGATCAAGCCGTCCTTGGCATAATGAGCGTCTTTATAGACACCTTTGTCATCTTAAATATAACCGTTTTTGTGGTGCTTACTGCAAACGTCATCAGCTTTGAAAACGGCAAGGCGGTCTTTACTGGCATCACCTTGGTGCAAGAGGCGTTCTCGTCACATATCTTTGGCAAAACTGGCGGTTATAGCTTCGTGGCGATCTGCCTATTTTTCTTCGCATTTACGACGATCATTGGCTGGTATTACTTCGCTGAGATCAACGTGCGCTACCTTTTTGGCGCAAAAGCGGTTAAAATTTTTAAAATTTTAGTTGTCGTTTTTGTCTTTTTAGGCAGCTTGCAAAAGGTCGATTTTGTCTGGAGTTTAGCAGATATGTTTAACGGTCTTATGGTTGTGCCAAATTTGATCGCCATTATCCTTCTAAGCCCAGTTGTAGCCAAACTTTTAAAAGATCACGATGCTGGCAAAGAGTACGACGTAAAAGAGTATTTGAAGTAAATTTAAAAGTGCGTGGAGAGATTTCTCCACATTAAATTTATGATTATAGATGGTCAGTTGGAGCAACAGTTATAGGCTCAAGTGGCATATAAAATGTCGTTGCTTGAGGTTCTGCGTATTTATTGCCAGCCTCATCTACTGATGAAGCTTGGACTGTGTACTCAAAATCTCTATTGTTTAAAACACTACTTTCGACTTTCCAGTTGCCATCAGCATCAGCCTTAGCGCTTAGCTCTTCGACTACTTGAGCTGCTTTACCTAGCCAAGAGTTACCTAAGCCATCACGATTAATAATATCAGCTGTTTTAATAACCAAATTTATTTCAGCAAATGGCTCTGCTTTGCCCTCTATGGTCGGTGAAAAGTCATATTGTTTATTGCTATCATACATTGTATTATAGTGTGACAGGTCAGAAAAGTCATCAGTAGATATTTTTGTGATAGACAAGGTGCTATTGTCTGTATCAACAGTTATCTCTTGCTTGCTTGTAGCTTTTAGCTCTTCGCCGTTTGCAGCTACTTTACTAGCTTCAATCGTAAATTTATGATCCCCATCAGCTAAAGGCGAAGTTGGTGTGTATGACCAGTTGCCATCATTATCAGCAGTTGTCGTGCCAAGCAGTGGTGCATTTTCACCTTCACCATCAAATATACTTATAGTAGAGTTTGCAGTAGCTTTACCTACTAAAGTTGGAGTGTTATCATTTGTGATATGTAGGCCTGTTCTTTGTGAATTTTCATGCTCTAAGATATTGCCCTCGATGTCAAGGTTGCTGCTTACTGCCTGATCTGTATTTCCAGTCACTACGTTATCATCAACTGCTGTGACAGATACTTCTAGTGGCTGCGGCAATATATTGTTATATGCATTATCTATCGCAGCCGCAAGTGTATCAAGACTAAAGCCCTCCTCGCTTGCGCCACCGCCTACATTTGTAAAAGCCTCTGCACTTGCATTTGCTTGAGAGCTTAGATCGCCAAAATTCGCATTGATGTTTGACTCATGACCGCCATTTGCAAAGCCAGCAGCGCCAAGGCTCACGCCATTCGAGCTTACTCCGCCCGCTGATTGAGTGCCGCCAGCTGCAGTCTCTTCAAGATCAGAGATATTTTTACCATTTAATAATTGCTCTTGTAGTGATGCTATCTCTTTGCCAGTCTCATCGCTAGCTTTTTCATTTTGAGTTTGCGCAGATTGTACCTCAACCTTTACGCCATCTTGCTCTTTTATGACCTCATTGTCATAGATCACGTCGCCTGCTTTTAGAGTTCTTTGATTTCCGTTAGCGTCTATAGCGACGATGGCATCCGTGCCGATTATTGATTTTATTAGTCCTTTAACTTTACTCATAATTTTTCCCCTTTGCGTATTTTATGTTGTCAATTATAAGTAAAAAATTTATTTTATAGCTATTGTACTTTGGTACAGTTGTGACATTTTAGAAATGTGAAGTTATAAATTTTTGAGTTAAATTTAGTAAAAATTTGCCGTATTTTAGGGATTTAGTTTAAAATTTAAAAATGGCAGAGTTACAAAAAATATTTTTAAATTTTATTTATTTGATTTTAGGTTTTGGGAAATTTGAAATAGAAATGGTGGCCCCGAATGGACTCGAACCATCGACCACTACCATGTCAAGGTAGTGCTCTACCAACTGAGCTACGGGACCAAAGTTTTGGGATTATATTTTATTTTCCATTTTATTTAGCTTAATTATCTTTTTTTAAAATTCAACTTCATAAAACTGGTCTATATTTTAGCGCTCTAAAATATTATTAATGCAGATTTAACCAAGCGAAGACTATAATTTCATAAAAGCAAGTTTAAGTAAAAATATTAGTTTTCCATTGAAATTTGATGTTTATAAAATCTTAATAGAAAGGAAAAGGGTATGAATAAGCTTAAATTCATTGCTATTTTTGCCTGTTTATTTTCGCTTCATCTCTTTGGTGCTGATATGCCAAAGGGCGATCTAAACGTCACAAAAATAGTAGTCTCTGACGAGCTACGAGCCAAACACAAGCTCAAACCTCACCACGAGCACCTAAGCTTTGATTGCGTTGATTGTCACCAAAACCAGGGCGATGATCCTAGTAAATTTAAAGCGATCGGTGACGCTGGCTGTCTATCTTGCCACAAGAGTAAAAAACTCCTAGCTGATAGACTAAAATTCATGGATACCCTAAAGGCAAATCCTCACAACTCAGTCCACGACGGTCCAAATTTGTACTGCGACGAGTGCCACAACGAGCATAAGGAGTCTACAAATATGTGTTCTGAGTGCCACGCGCATGAAGTTCCGCAATGGATGGGGGTAACACCATGAAAATTTCAAAAAAATTACTAGCGCTTATCATATTAATAAGCGGAATTGTTGGATTTTTAGTCGTTTTACCAGTTCATTATGCGCTTGATGAGACGAGTGGGGATAAATTCTGCATAGTTTGTCACGAGATGGATCCTATGGTCATCGCCTATAACGACGACGTCCACAGCGGCAATGGCAAAACAGGCATAAAAGCTAGATGCGTAGACTGCCACATACCACACGACAACATCGCAAAATACGCCCTAACAAAGGCGAAAAATGGCATTTTAGAGGGCTGGGTGCACTTCTTTGGCGATCCTAACGCTATTGATTGGCATAAAAACCTCAAAAACCGCGAGCATTTCGTCTTTGACAACGGCTGCACAAGCTGCCATACAAATGTAATAGATAGCAACAAAACCTCAGCGCAAGCTCAAAAGATGCACGCTCACTACAAAAAGCTCCTTGACACTCCTAAAGAGCTAAAATGCGTAAGCTGCCACTACGACGCAGGTCACGGCGCTGGCTTTAGAAACTATCTTGAGTATTGGAAGCCGTCATATAAAATTTATGACAAGAAGATGCTTGAAAAGAGGATCGAAACTAAGCAAAAATTCTTCAAAGATGAGTACAAACCTACAAAAGAAGAAGAGGAATTTATAAAACAAAAGGCTGAAAAAGATGCCAAAAAACCAGCTGGCGGTGGCATGGCTGGCTGATGAAGAAGATCTTGTTGCTCTCAAGCGACTTTGAGCAAAATGTCATCCTAAATGCATCGCTTTACCGCTTTGGGTTTAGGATGATCCAGCTCAAAAGCGCCAGTGAAGTCATCAAAGACTTTGAGTGCGGCAACAGATACGATCTTTACGTTTTTGACGTAAAGGCTAGAAATTTAAACCTCGATCTGGTTAAATTTATAAGAGATAGCCAAAATATCACTCCCATTATGCTTTTGCTAGACGTTAGCGTCCCTAGCGTTTTTAAGAGGATTTACTACGCTAGGGTTAATGACTTTATCATTAAGCCATTTTGCCCTGAAGAGTTTTTATTTCACGTTTTTAGGCTTTGCAAGGTGCTTTTGGGCTCTAAATTTGAGCTAAAAAATGGCCTTGTCTTTGACAAAGACTCCTAGTGTATAAGAAAAGAGGACGAGGTCATCTATCTTGGTAAAAAAGAGAACCAGCTACTTGAAATTTTATGCAAGAACTCGCCACACGTCGTCACCTATGATGAGATAGATCACCACCTATATAAAAACGAAACCTTATCGCAAGAGTGTATAAGATCACTCGTGCGAGAGATAAGAGCCAAAATCCCAACTATCTGCCTAAAAACCGTGCGAGGTACTGGATATAAGGTGGAGTGAGGGGTTAGTCAAATTTAGATCTTATTTGAGGGGCAAATTTCTATACTTTTGGATCAAATTTGTTTAAATCCTGCACCCGTTTGACAACTTGTAACAATCTTTTATTAACTCATTATTTTTTTCAAAGCATCCTAGGATAGGCTTTTGATAAAGTAGCGTCTTTTTTCACAATATAAGCAAGTTATATCGCCTATTACAAAGCACTTTTTACGAAAATATATCGTTTTTACTACAAACAAATTTAGTATTATCCACTGACCATCAAAACAATGGCTTTTTTTAATTTGTAACAAAGAAGCCAAAAATCACTAATGATAACGACTATTCTGTGTGGATTTGTGGTGCCATTGCACCATCAAAAAGACTTTTTTAGAAAATTTACGAAAGAATTTGTATAAATTTATAGCAAGAGCTGGCTTTACACCAACTCTCTTATGCTTTTTGTAAGCTCTAGGCTCGCTTCGATCTCGGCGCGTTTTGCCATGACACTTTCTATATTTATGCTTAAATTTAGCCCATTTTCGTCGCCAAATTTCTTTAGCTCACACCAAATTTCTTTGATGATCTCGCAGCTACTAGCTAGGTAGTCAGAGCTTAAATTTAGCCTCTCCTCAACCGAGCTTGGCACGCTCACTCCGAGCCATTTGATAAATTCAAGCGTTTTTGCATTGCCTGCTGTGCTAAATGTAAGAAATATCGGCTCGCTTATCTTTGCAGCCGCGCAATCCTCTAAAAATTTACGCGCTAGCTGTGCGTCAAATATCGCCTGCGATATGAAAAATTTAGCCCCAGCTGCGATCTTTTCACGCATCCTTTGTGGCTCATCGCCCTTTTTGCCGTGACGCTCAGCGATACAGACGCCGCCTACTGCCAAGCCCTCAAATTCCCCAGCGATCTCGTAAGCGCGAGCTAAATTTAGCCTCACTTTTTGCGTGCTTGAAGTTGCCCCCACTAGCACGTTTAAATTTGAGCTTTGAGCCTTAAGTGCTGTGCGAAATTCATCCTCGCCGTATCCGCTAGCCACGCGATAAAATATGCTAGGTGTTGCGACGTTTAGGTACTTTTTGTAGTAAATTTCTGGGCTTAGCGTCCCACTAAACTCAAATGTCCTCTCGCTATCATTTCGCTCGCTCTCGTCTTGCACCTCGTAAAGCACGAGCCCATCGGCCTTGATATCATTTATCCGCCCCGTCCAGCGCTCTGAGATCTCACGCAGCTTTGCCTCGTCAAATTCAGCCTTTGGCGGCGTAAGGCCATATAGCAAGAGCCCTTTTTCTTTATTTAAAATTTTCTCTTTTAGCATTTTCTCACTTTTGAACTAGATCAGCCCTCATCACCACGCCAACAGAACTTTTTGACGACATGCAGACAAACTCGTCTTTTAGATATTTTGCATCGGCTTGCCAAAAGCTCACGATATTTGCCACATCGGCATTTTGTTTTTTAGCAGCTATCATATATCTTTTTATGACGGCGACAAAAGCCTCTTGGCAATAGCCCTTTATATCTCCGCTATCAGTGATAAATCTTTGAACCTTTACATTTGCCTTGATGACACTTTTATTTTGGTCGTTTGAGCCAAACTCAAGCCTCACATTTTCAAAGCCTGCTAGCTCTTTTTTGGCAGCTTCTAAATTTAAAGCCTCACTGATACTATAGATATTTGTTTGCTTGTACGCACCTTTATTGAGTGGTATAGAGTGGCGTCCAGAACTACATCCGGACGCGAATATAACTAATATTACAAATAGAAAAATCCTTTTCATTTTTCAAATCCTTTTTAATTAAATTTTATAGACCTCTTACGATCTTGACGGCTTCTACCATGTTTTTAAGGCTTGGCTCGACCTCTTCCCATTTTCTAGTTTTTAGGCCGCAGTCTGGGTTGATCCAGAGTTGCTCTTTTGGCAAGACTTCAAGCAGAGCTTTGATCTGAGCGACGATCTCCTCGACACTTGGCACGCGTGGGCTGTGGATGTCGTAAACGCCAGGTCCGACCTCTTGTTTGTAGCCAACGGCTTTGAAAATTTTAAGTAGCTCGTTGCCACTTCTTGCAGTCTCGATACTGATAACATCAGCGTCCATTGCCTCAATAGTCTTAATAATATCGTTAAATTCAGAGTAGCACATATGCGTGTGGATCTGAGTTTTTGCCTCTGCCGAGCTTACTGAAAGCTTGAAGCAATCAACCGCAAATTTCTCATAAGCTGGGATATTTTCAGCTCTTAGCGGATAGCCCTCTTTAAACGCTGCCTCATCGACTTGGATCACTCTGATGCCCGCATTTTGAAGGTCTGCGATCTCGTCGTAGATACAAAGTGCGAGCTGTTTTGCCACCTCGCTTCTTGGAAGATCGTCACGCACAAAGCTCCAGTTTAGCATCGTTACAGGACCTGTTAGCATGCCCTTCATTACGTGTTTTGTTATACTTTGAGCATATTTCATCCACTTAACAGTCATCGGCTCTGGGCGGCTTACGTCACCAAAGAGAAGTGGTGGCTTGACACAGCGGCTGCCGTAGCTTTGTACCCAGCCATTTTGGCTAAATGCGTATCCACTGATCTGCTCGCCAAAATACTCAACCATGTCATTTCTCTCTGGCTCGCCGTGTACTAGCACGTCTAGGCCGATATCTTCTTGAAATTTCACGCAGTGATCGATATATTTTTTGATGCCAGCTTCATAAGCGGCCGCGTCGATCTCGCCTTTTTTGAAATTTTGGCGAAGTACGCGAAGATCAACCGTTTGAGGGAAGCTGCCTATCGTTGTTGTTGGCAAGATGCCGTATTTTAGCGTTTCACGTTGAATTTTGATGCGATCTTCAAATTTCTCGTCACGCTCAAATTTGCTTAAATTTTTAACGCGGTTTTGAACACTTTCAGAGTGGATGAGCTTTGAAGTGGCGCGAGTTTTAACAGCATTTTTGTTCTCTTCGTAAATTTTAGCCTCAGTCTCATCAAGCTTCTCGCCGTTTGCTAGTTTTGTGATGATCTTGATCTCATCAAGCTTCTCAACCGCAAAGCTTAACCAGCTTTTGATCTCTGGGTTTAAATTCTCTTCATATTTTAGAGTGTATGGCACATGTAGAAGTGAGCATGAAGTGCCGATGTAAAAGTCTTTGCCGCCTATTTTTTCTGAAATTTCACGAACAAGTTTTACCTTCTCATCGATGTTGCTCTTCCAGATATTTCTGCCGTCGATCACGCCAGCAAATAGCGTCAAATGGCTATTTTTGATAGTCTCAAGTGCTTCGAAATTTCTCTTGCCGTGGATAAAATCAAGCGCGATGCCGCAAATTTTAGTTTTAGCCACTTCGCTAACTGCCTTGATCGCATGCTCAAAATATGTCGCAAACACGATCTTGATGTTGTTTGCAACGCCTGTTAGCTCGTTATAAACCTTTGTGATAAGTGGTAAAAGGTCGCTTTCGTTTTTGTCAGTTACGAAGATCGGCTCGTCAAACTGCACTAAAATTTCATCATCAAGCTTAGAAATTTGCTCAAGTAGCTTTTTATACTCGCCTACAAGCGCGTCAAGGTGCTTAAATGGGCAGCTGCCATCAGTCGTCTTTGAAAGAGCCAAAAATGTGATAGGGCCGATCAAATTTACCTTGCCTTTTACTCCGTTAACCTTCGCCTCTTTGTATTCATTTAAAATTTTGTCCGCTTTTAGGCTAAATTTACTCTCGCTGCTAAGCTCTGGCACGATGTAGTGGTAGTTTGTGTTAAACCACTTTGTCATCTCCATCGCAACGCCACTTTTGTTGCCTCTTGAGCAAGCAAAATATTGCTCCAAGCCGCTTAAATTTGCAAATCTTGGAGGTGTAGCGCCAAAAGCGATGATGTTATCAAGCATTAGGTCGTAAAATGAAAAATCATTAACGCTAATAGCCGAAATGCCAGCGTCTTGTTGATATTTCCAGTGTCTTTGGCGAAGCGTCTTTGCAGTCTCTTGCAAATTCTCTTCGCTAAAGCCCTCTTTGCCAGCCCAAAAGCCCTCTAACGCGCGCTTTAACTCTCTTTTCTCTCCGATTCTTGGAAAACCTAAAACATAACTTTTTATCATTTTTATCCTTTTTAAATTTAAATTTGCAGACGAAAATTCGCTCTGCGGACTACTATAAAACTGTGCAAAGCACAGCAACCTTGAATATTTTTAGCAGGTACATCCCTACAACCCAAACCCCCAGCACGTTCAATGTTGTTGCGCTGCGCACAAGTCTGGATCACACCGCATGCGGTGGATGACACCCACTTCTTCTTAAACTAAAGTAAAATTTATAAAAAACCCTACTAAAAAGATCCTTGCCAAATTTCAGGCATTGCTTAGCTTTGCTATTAAAAATGCAGTTACAATGCAGCGGACCTGCTAGCAAAAAGGGATTTATCTCAATGTGAAAAAATGTAAAATCATTTAAAAATTTGCGTGTTTTTTGAAAATCGCTGATATGTTTTTTGCCGAGATTAATGAGCTTTACGCATGGGACAAGGCATCAGCGTTTTTCCTTTGTAGTGAATTTTTGTCGCATTATAAACGCTCTTTGCCAAATTTTTGTTTAAAGTTTGGGCGCTACTAAATTTCACGCCCAAAGTTTTTAGTCTTTTTTGCCTTTATTTAGGGATTTTAGCTTAGCATCCATATCAGCTGTAAGCATAGTAAAGACCTTGTTTGTAAGCTCCTGGGTTAAATCCTTAGCCTCTTGCATAGTCTTTTGGCTAAATTCATTTAAGAGTTTGTCCGCTTTTTTCTTATCTTTTTTGTAAAGTTTTACATACTCATCTTCAAATTTAGCCTGTTTTACCGCCAACTCTTTTTCAAATTTAGCGTAAGCCTCTTTAACCACTGGCGAATACTTCTCATAGTCTGTCATCACAAGGGTTTGAAGCTTTCTATAAACCCAGTAAATCGAAGTATCATCAGCGTCGTATGAGCCATCTGAGTAGCCTTTTATAAAGCCATCAAGCCCCTCGTAATACGGCAAATAAACGCTAAGATCAGCCATGCCAAGAGCGACGTAGGTTACACGGCCGATCTCTTTTGGTAGCCATGGGCGCACCTGCATGACGTGAGACTCGTATGTTCTAAAGACGCTTATAGCGCGGTAGATGTTTTTCTTATCTTCATCTTTACTAGCGTAATTATCAAATGGCGTGCCGTTGTAGTGGGCTCTCATCGCAGCTTTTAGATCTTCTACACTTAGTTTTTTCTCTGGTTTTAAAAATACTGGGAATTTCTGACCATCGGCAAAGTCTTGTTTTAAGCTTGGGTTAAACATACTTTGAACCCAGCAAACACGTGGGTAGTTGTAAGTCACATCTCTCTCATCGTCCCTTGTATAGGCCTTTGTAAAGTTAAATTCGCCATCTTTTGCAGGGTCATAAGTCTTGTTGTCGATCGCAAATTTGATAACATCTTTTGCGCCCATAAAATTTGGATCATTCTCTTTGTAAGCGTGTAGTCTGCCTTGGTTTGCAGTGACGAAGTATTCATCTTGCGGGATCTTTGAAGCGATCCATTTATGGCCTGTGCCAGTTTCAAAGTACCAAAGCTCGTTTGCGTCGATAAATACCACACCAAAGCCCTCGCCAGCACCTTTTGTCTCAACTATCTCGCCAAGAAGCTTAACGCCCTCTTTTGCGCTCTTCATACGCGGCAAAAGCACGTCTGGGATGTCGTCCTCGGTGATACCAGTCTCTTCGTTATATGGGTCGATCTTTAAAAGCTCATCTTTTGCGTAGATAGTCTCAGTGCCACTTAGTCCTACGCCAGCCTCGTTGTAGCCGACCGCTCCGTGAAGCTTGGTGTGTGAGTTTGCGATAGTTGTGTATCTCATGCCATCTTTTGGAAGCGGATATGTAAAGTCATTTGCGCCATCATGGGCCTTTGAGCTGTGCATGCCAGTTTGGTTTTTCGTAGCTGGGTGGATCAAAAAGACTTGAGCTTTTATAGCCTTGCTATCAGCACTTCTAGCCACTAGCATAGAGCCATCGTTTGAAGCTTTATCTCCTACTAAAATAGTAGTGCATGCCAAGCTACTTGTGCCTAAAATCGCACTCATAGCGACGACTGATGCGAGAATTTTGCCTTTCATTTTTACTCCTTTAGTAAAATAAAATTTTCATATGTAATTATATGCCAAATTTAATATTTTAGTTCTAAATTTTAAAACTTTTTTAAGTTAAATGTAAATTTATTGCAAATTTTGTCTAAGTGAAATTTAAATTTTCTAAAGGATTTTTCGCTATAATCCAAATCTTACGCACTTGCGTATAAAATTTCAAAAAGGATTAGCATGCCAAAGATGAAAACCGTTCGCGGTGCTGCTAAGCGCTTTAAAGTAGGTAAAAATAAGATAAAAAGAGGCTCTGCTTTTAGAAGCCATATCTTAACAAAAAAACCTAGTAAGCGTATGAGAGATTTGCGTGGCCCACAATACGTGGATAGCACAAATGTCCCAGCCGTTCGCAAAATGCTCGGCGTATAAGCAGCGTAGATTTAAGTTTTTGACAAAAAGTCATTCAAACTCCCCCAAATTTAGGGGCAAGACTCACCTTGTGAGCGCCAATTTGTAAAAGGATAAATATGGCAAGAGTAAAAACAGGCGTAGTTAGAAGAAGACGCCATAAGAAAGTTTTAAAGCTAGCACGTGGCTTTTTCAGTGCTAGACATAAACACTTTAGAAAAGCTAAAGAGCAACTAGAGAGAAGTTTAGTTTATGCATACCGCGACAGACGCCAGAAAAAACGTGATTTCAGACGTTTATGGATTGTTCGTATAAACGCAGCTTGCAGACTAAACGACATTAGCTATTCAAGATTTATCAACGGCTTAAACAAAGCTAACATAGAACTTGATAGAAAAATTTTAGCTGATCTAGCTATGAATGACGCGAAGGCATTTGCGGCACTTGCAAAACAAGCAAAAGATGCTTTGAAATAACACCTTTTCTCCGCTTCGGCGGAGATCTTCTTTTTTATACACTTTAAATTTTAATAACAAAATCTCTAAAAACTCTTTGTTTTAATTTACTACCCGCGACTTTTACAAACTACTAGCCAAATTTAACTACTAGCAGCCAAAATAGCTAAATTTCAATACTCATATAAAAGCAGTATTTCAAAGCTTCAGTAAATAAAATTTCGGCGGAGATTTTTACACCCCACTAAATTTCATATAAATTAATTCTTGAGATATTTAAGTAGCTAAACTCTTAAATGGTTTGTATTTAAATTTTAATCAGTACCGCTGCAAATTTAGTTCGGCCATTAAGTGCAAATTTAGTGATATAAATTTGAAAATTTGTTTGCTCTGACTAACCCAAAGCAAGCGTTAGAAGCTCGCTCTAAAAGCTAAATTTCGATACTCGTATCAAAGCAGTGTTTAACTGCTCCGCTAAATAAGATTTTGCCGTTTTCTAGCCTAAGGCCAAGCTCTTCGCCGCTTTTTGGATAGACTTTTAGACATTGTGCTGCGTTTAAATTTAAAGTAGCGCCGTAAAAGCAAGCCGCCATGCCAGTGCCACAAGCTAGCGTCTCGTCCTCCACGCCCCTTTCGTAGGTTCTTACTTTTAAAACACCGCCATCAAATTTGGCTAAATTTACATTTGCATTGTATTTTTGGCGAAGCACCCTGCACTCTTTGACGTCAAATTCATCTAAATTTTGCGTGAAATTTACAAGATGAGGCACGCCAGTATCGTAAAAGTACCAAGTTTTGCCACCTTCATTTAGTGGTTCGCTTAAAATTTTTGGGCTTGTTAGCACGACCTCGACGCACTCATCTTTCACGCTTGCCATCACCTCACCGCTGCCAGTTAGCAGAGCAAATTCGCTTGAACTTACAAGGCCGTTTAGATAGGCATATCTAGCAGCCGCACGCGAGCCGTTGCCACACATCGCAGCGTAGCTTCCGTCGCTGTTATAAAACTCCCATTTCACGCCCTTTTCGTAAGGCAAAAGCACGATGAGCCCGTCAGCTCCCACGCCGTTTGTTCTGCTGCAAATCTGCCTTGCAAGCTCGCTTCTATCTTTGCTCAAAAATGTGTGAAATATGACAAAATCGTTGCCGCTGGCGTTATATTTTGAGACTTGCATGAGCCATCCTTCTTTTTTTTGCTTGATTTTACTAAAATTTAGGTAAGAGTTATTAATAAATTTAAAGGAGCCACTTTGAAGAGCTACATCTTAAATTTAGAAAAAGAGTTTTCTTTGATAGAAAATGGCTTTAAAGAGCAAGAAAAAAGGGCCTTGGCTGACTATAAAGCAAAGGGAGCTGCGCACTGCAAAGAGCTTGCACGCTTAGCATACAGTTCGGAGGTCTATCAAGTGCGGATGTATGCGGTTTTTCTCTTTGGGCACCTATCAGATAGTGAAGAAATTTTGACGTTTATGAGAGATGAAATTTCAAAAGATGAAAACTGGAGGGTTCAAGAGGTGCTAGCAAAGGCGTTTGACGAGTTTTGCAAGAAAATTGGCTACGAGCAGGCACTTTTAACGATCGATGAATGGCTAAAAAATGGCAACGCAAATGCAAAAAGAGCCGTAAGCGAGGGCCTTAGGATATGGACAAATAGACCCTATTTTAAAGATAATCCAAGCGAGGCCATTAGGCGTCTAGCCAGCTTAAAAGGAGACGAGAGCGAGTATCTTAGAAAGTCGGTTGGCAATGCAATAAAAGATATAAGCAAGAAATTTCCAAATTTAGTAAAAACCGAGCTTGATAGCTGGGATTTGGATAGTAAAGAGGCCATGCAAACATATAAATTTGCTAGTAAATTTATCAAGAAATAGCGCAAATTTGGCCTAGAAATTTCTCTAGCTCAAGCTTTAAATGCTCCATGTCGCTGCTATTATCTATAACAAATTTTGCCATTTTTCGCTTTTGCTCTATATCCATCTGAAGCCCTACTCTAGCTTTTGCAGCTTCTAAATTTAGAGCATTTCGGTTCATTAGACGGCTTAGCAAAAGCTCTTTTGGCGCGTAGATCACGGCTACATTTTTAAATTCGCTGTAACGCTCCTTTTTTTCAAAAAACAAAGGGATATCGACAAAATAAACTTGCCCCAAACCCTCAAACTGCGAAGCTTTGAAAAAAATTTCAGCTTTTATCTTTGGATGTAAAATTTGCTCTAAATTTTTAAGCTTTTTTGGCTCGTTAAAGACGATAACACCCAGTTTTTTGCGATCTATCTTACCAGCCTCATCTAAAATTTGCTCGCCAAAAACTTCTACTATCTCTCGTTTGCAAATTTCAAGCTGCTCGTGCGCGATCAAGTCCGCGTCGATCACACTAAAACCTCGCTCTTTTAGTAAATTTACAACCGTGCTTTTGCCACTAGCGATCGAGCCTGTGATGACGTAGGCGTTTGGAAAATTCTGCAAACTCGCTCCATTTTTGAAAATTGATAACAATTTTAGCAACTTTTGGCTAAAGTTTTAAAAAATAACCAAAAGGGTAAAAATGATAAGTTATAAAGATGCCGGAGTCGATATAGATGCTGGAAATAGCTTTGTTGAGGCGATCAAGCCTTTCGTAAAATCTACGCAAACACCAAACGTCATAGGCGGCATCGGGTCATTTTCAGGTGCGGTCAGACTGCCAAGCGGATATAAAAATCCAGCCATTTTAGGCGCGACCGACGGCGTTGGCACGAAGCTTCGTCTAGCTATCGACGCTAAGAAATTTGACGGCGTGGGCGAGGATCTAGTCGCTATGTGCGTAAATGACCTCATCTGCAACTTTGCCACACCACTCTTTTTCCTCGACTACTACGCAACCGCAAAGCTTGAGATAGAGAGCGCCAAAGAGGTGGTAAAAAGCATCGCAAATGGCTGCAAAAAGGCGCAGTGCGCGCTAATAGGCGGTGAGACAGCTGAGATGCCGTCAATGTATGAAAAGGGCGACTTTGACCTTGCTGGATTTGCCGTGGGTATCGCTGAGGCTGACGAGATCGACAGGAGCAAATTTGTAAAATCTGGTGACGTTTTAGTCGCACTTCCAAGCAGTGGCCTGCACTCAAATGGCTTCTCTCTTGCAAGAAAAGTGGTAAGCGAGCTTGGGCTAAAATTTGATGAAAAAGTGGGCGATAAAAAACTTATCGACGTGCTTCTTGAGCCAACTAGAATTTATGTGAGCGACTTTTTAAACTTAAAAGATAAGATCACAGCGATGGCGCATATAACAGGTGGTGGCATAGTTGAAAACTTGCCTCGCGTCTTCCCTGCTGGACTTGGCGCGAAGGTGCAAAAAAGCGCTATAAAAACGCCTGAAATTTTTAAAATCCTAGCTCAAAAAGTAGAAGATAGCGAGATGATGAGGACATTTAACATGGGCGTTGGCATGATCCTTGTTGTGCCTAAAGAAAACGTTGATGCTGTCTTAGCAAATAGCGATGGCTACGTGATCGGCGAAGTGGTAAGTGGCAAAGGTGTTGAGCTAGTTTGATGCAAGATCTTAGCAAAAAACGCCTGCTAAGATCAAAAATCTTAGTTTTTTTATAGGCTGTTTTGCGTGCTAAAAGGGCGAGATAAAAAAGCTTGATCTTTATAATCACTGGGCGAGGTCTCGCGCACCTCTACTATGCTTTGCGTCACGCATGATGTTGAGAAATTTAACCGAATTTTATAAAAATAGGAAAGTAACTTGTCAAAGCAAAAGGCGAAAATCGCACCGATCTGGGCTAGAGTAAAGGCCTCTATCATCGATCTTTTCATCATCGGCATGCCGATATTTTACGCCACGACCTATCTTTTGCTTGACGGCAAAGAGGCGTTTTTGCACAACCAGCTTGCGATCTTTGGCGTAAATAGTCTCATCTCATTTATAATGTGCCTATTTTTTAGTATAAAAGCGCAAACTCCAGGCTACAAAGCACAAGAAATTTATCTCATAAATTTACAAACCGGCAAAAAACTAGGCCTTTTTCACGCGATCTTGCGTCAAATTTGCTTTGCATTTGCTGGCTTTAGCATCATCGGACTTTGCCTTTGCTTTTTTAGAAAAGACAAATTAAATTTACACGACATCATAACCCACTCAGCCGCCGTGCAAAAAGCAGCTTAAATTTATTTCACTCCGTGCCAAAGTAGACCGCTTTTACCTAGTTTTGTGTCGATACTCTCTTTTATAATGGAGTAAATATGCTCTTTAAAAGCCCTATGTCTTGCACTTTACAGGGTAGCAAGCAGGTGCCACTAAGAAGTTACAAAGCGGACTAATCTATGCTCTTAATTTTTTATCTTGGCAACAGCTTTATCACAAAATAATGTACATTTATCAATGTAAATTTAGCTGATGAATTGTTGTTTCAAATTTTTGGTCACAAATCGCCTAAGCTAGCTAGATAAATAGAGAAAAATCAAGGTCAAAAACGAGAAAATTTAACTACAAGCCACGAAAAATTTTTGATTAAATTTAGGGTGAAATTTAAGCGCTTTGCGAGTAGAGTTTGACCTCGTTTATCAAAAACTCATAGACTCTTTGTTGTACTAAAATTTCCTCCTCGCAACCACTCATCAAGCGGCGAAGGTGCGAAAAGTCTATCTTTTTAGCATATCTTTTGTGATCTTTCATATCTTTATCTATGCTTAAAAGAAGCGTGTCAAGCGTGATCCTATCGTTTCTTTTGACCCTTGCCACGTACTCTCTAACGGTTTGGATTAAGAAGTCTTTTCTAGTTTGATCGTTTTCATAAATTTCATTTACGATGTCATTTAAAATGGAAAAATCATCCTCATCTGGGTCAAATTTAGCCGAGATAATCGCAGCAAAAATTTTGGCACGAAACTCTAAAGACTTGTGATGATAGACAAAAAAATCTCTAAAGGCCGATAAAAAACGAAGTTTGATCTTTCCTGACATTGCCCTACTTTTGGTGAAATTTATGTGAGATTATATACTTTTAAAGCTAAATTTTTAAAAATGTAACTATAAAACTAAATTTAAGTATAGTTTTTGTATGATTGCGAAGCTCCTTCTTAGACCTGTGCAATGCTTTTTATGAGCACCGCTTCAGGGTGGGAACACAGCAGAGCACTTGTATTAAGTGTGTGCCGCAGTCATCTGAGAGGGGGTCTTTCTAAACCAAAATGCTCATTAAAATCATCGCAAATTTCTAAAAAATCCACTCCGTCGATCTTAGGTTTTTCACTAAAAAATTTATACATATTATTAAAGCCATCAGTTAGCTCTTTTGACTTGACGCCATAGCTTATGGAAATTCCAGCTTCGATGTAGGCTGAGAGCTTATCGCAGTATTTTAGCGCTTTGCCATCTATCGGGTTAAATTTATCCTCATTTACATTCTCCATAGTCCCTTCGTGGCAGATGATCTTGCGCTCGTAAGTCCTATTTTCAAACTCATCTTTTATAAATTTCTCGCCATCTTTTCTGATGCCAAGGATGTAGCTAAACTCATCTTTGATCTTTTCAGGCACAAATGGCAAAATCCTCTCATCAATAAGCCTCATCTCATACTCGCTAATGATCTCATTTAGCCCCTTTACGCCGTATTTTACAGGGCTTATGATATCCCTTGTAAGGCTCTCTGGCAAGTCGTGAAATAGTGCGCAAAAGAAGTTATTTTCTAAGCGTTTTTTGCAAGCTTTTGCTTTTAGCGAGTAAAAGTAGCTTAGTATCGCAACAACTAGCATATGTCCTAAGACCGCAGTTTCAGGGATGCGTGGCGTTTGTGCCCAGCGCTTTTGAAACCTTAGCCTGCCACTTAGATCAACAAGGCGGGCTAATTTTTGATTCATAGCGATCTTTCTAACGCCAATTAACTCGTAATAATCCTCCATCTCCTCCTCAACCTTAGCTTTAAGCTCGTCGATATCGCTTAAAAACTGGCTCGTTTGATAGACGATAGAAAATTCCCACCTCGTGGCAAGATAGCTAGCTGCTTTTAGTATAAGGCGCTCTTTTTCGTGGCTTTTGTCGTTTTTATAGTGGTTTTTAAATCTCTCTAAAAACTCGCCACCTTCGATATCTAAGATGAGCGTCTCAAGGTTACTTAAAACCCAACTATTTATCTGCTCTTTTTTTGTCTTTTGGATGTGGTGAAAGACGTCAGGGCGTATGTCTGTGACTACGACCCTGCTTAAAAACTCAAAAATTCCAGCCTCTATGATGTAGTTCATATCGGCGTCTTGCTCTTGTTTTGCTATAAAATAAGCGATGATAAATTTATGAGCCTGCTTGTCAAGCTCAACTAAATTTGTCATCTTTGGATAGTCGTTCCAACGTGATATAGATGCTGCTTTAAAGATATGTTCTATAAGCTTAGCACTTATCATTATTTATCCTTTTTGACTACTTTTGGCTTCTTATCATCGGCGTAGCTTATCTTTCTAAAGCCCTCTTTATTTGAGCTTCTTCTTGGCTTGTCATCTTTTTTAAATTTATCATCTCTGCTGCCTCTGCTACGTCTCTCACGCGCTTTGTCACTAAAGCTTCTCTCCCTACTTCTTGGAGCGTATTCTTTCTCTTCAGCTGGCTTTTTTACCACTAGATCAGAGCTGATCTCGATAACCGTATGGACATTTCCACGTGGGTTAAAGTCACCAACTATCTTCATAAATTTAGGCTCAAGTTTTTTCTCTAAAACAGAGTAAATTTCATTTATACTATCTTCGTGGCTGATGTTGCGGTTCATAAAGCTATTTATATAAAGCTTTATCGCTTTTAGCTCAACAACTAGCTTATTTGGGATATACTCAAGGTATATGGTCGCAAAGTCAGGATAACCAGAGCGAGGGCAAAGGCAGCAAAACTCAGGCAGAGTGATCTTTATGACATAGTCCCTTGTTTGCTTATTTTCCCAGACCTCAAGGTCACTCTCTACGTCAAATTCTTTTAAAATTTTCTCACCATACTTCATCTCTTCGCTCATTCTTTATCCTTTTTTCTTTTATATATCCAAGTGTTTAACGTCTTTTGCGTGGTCTTGGATGTAGTTTCTTCTTGGCTCGACCTCATCGCCCATAAAGAGATTAAACGTGTCAGAAGCGCTTATAGCGTCGTTTATATCGATCTTTAAAAGTCTTCTGTTCTCAGGGTTCATCGTAGTCTCCCAAAGCTGCTCAGGGTTCATCTCACCAAGACCTTTGTAGCGCTGGATATATGCACCTTTTTTCGCATTTTTCTCTACTTCATCAAGCACATCTATAACGTCGCTATGCAAGTCTAGGCCGCGCTCTTTTATCTTTTGGCTGATGTAAAGCGCCTCTTCATAGAGTGGATTTGTAAATAAATTTTCATTTACCACAAGCTCTTCTAGGCCACTTTCAGTTTGGACATAAATTCTAACCTCATCATCGCTAACGTAGTGGTTTAGAATGTTGTGACCCTCAGCTTTTAAGAAGTCTCTTAAAATTTCAAAAATTTCATTGTAGCTTTTTGAAACGATGTCTGGATTTTCTATCATATAGCGGATCGCTGAAAGGACGTTAAAACGTTTTTCAAGCTCTTTTAAGACGCTTCTATAAGCTGCAACGATCTTTAAGAAATCAATCAAATCCGCACTGCCAATGCCCTCTATATCAACGCCCTCGATGCCAGTTTCGATAAGAAATTCGTTTAATGCTTTTTCATCTTTTAGATAAATTTCTTTCTTACCTTTTTTATAGCGGTAAAGTGGCGGCTGAGCTAGGTAGATGTGGCCGTTTTCTACAACTTTATTTAAAAATCTAAAGAAGAAAGTTAAAAGCAGTGTCTGGATGTGGCTACCATCGACGTCGGCGTCGGTCATGATGATGATCTTATGATATCTAAGCTTTTCAGCGTCAAATTCATCTCCGATGCCACAACCTAGCGCTGTTATCATATTTTTTATCTCATCAGATTTTAAAATTTTATCTAGTCTTGCCTTTTCAACGTTTAGAATTTTACCCTTAAGCGGTAATATCGCTTGAAAAACTCTATCACGTCCCTGCTTTGCAGAACCGCCAGCAGAGTCGCCCTCCACCAGATATAGCTCGCTAATTACTGGGTCTTTACTCTGACAATCAGCTAGTTTGCCAGGTAGTGTGCCTACGCTCATGCTCTCTTTTTTACGAGTTAGATCCCTAGCTTTTTTAGCGGCCTCGCGACCACGAGCTGCCATTAGAGCTTTATCCATTATCGCTCTTGCTTCGATAGGATTTTCTTCAAAATACTTTGTAAGCACATCAAAAACCATCTTTTGAACGATAGGTTTTACGTAGCTTGAACCTAGTTTGCCCTTTGTTTGTCCCTCAAACTGCGGCTCTGGCACCTTTACGCTCACAACTGCGATAAGTCCCTCGCGGATATCTTCGCCAGTTATCTTTGTATCTTTTTCACGTGCAGCAGCGTTTGCTTGAACGTAGTTTGTGATAACTCTTGTAAGGCCCGCTCTAAAGCCAGCCTCATGCGTACCGCCATCTGGAGTTTTGATGTTATTTACAAAGCTTAGTAAATTTTCACTATAAGTGTCGTTGTAAAGTAGGGCAAAATCAACCATAACATCATCTTCGCCGCCGCTAAATGAGACTGCTTTGCTGACAGCATTTGCCTTGTTCATATCAGTTACAAAGCTCTCAAGTCCACCCTCAAAATGAAAGCTCTCACTTCTGCCATTTCTTTGATCTTTAAAATTTATAGTTATCTTTGGGTTTAGATATGCTAGCTCGCGAAATCTTTTTACTAAAATTTCATCGTCAAATTCAGTCACTTCAAATATACTATCATCTGGCCAAAACTCGACTTGCGTACCTGTGCGGTTTGTAGTTTTTATCACTTCAAGATCGCTTTGTGGGATACCTTTTGCAAATTCTTGTCTGTGAAGCTTGCCATCGCGTTTGATATTTACGACTAGCTTTTTAGAAAGGGCATTTACGACAGATACACCAACGCCGTGAAGACCGCCCGAGACCTTATAAGTGTCCTTGTCAAATTTACCACCAGCGTGAAGCACAGTTAAAACAACAGTCGCAGCTGAAATTTTCTCAGTCGGGTGCATATCTACTGGGATACCACGGCCATTATCGCTAATGATCGCTGAGCCCTCGCGTGTAAGCTCAACATCTATCGTATCGCAGTATCCTGCCATCGCTTCGTCGATAGAGTTATCAACGACTTCGTAGATCATGTGGTGAAGACCGCTGATGTTAGTATCACCTATATACATGCCTGGGCGCTTCCTAACCGCCTCAAGCCCTTTTAGTACTTTAATATTTTCTGCGCCGTAATTATTTTCCATCATAAACCTTTTTTAACTTATATATTTAATGGACTTATAACCGTTAAAAGCTCTTTTGAGCTAACAACGAAAGGTAAATTTTTATCTTTAAATCCAAACTCAAATTTCTCATCTTCTATGCTTTGTAAGAAGTCTATTAAATTTCTATTTTTTACATTTATGCTGATATCTTCTTCAAGTCCTGTTTGAAACTCTATCATCGTTTTGGCTTCAGAGTTGTCCTCTATGATGCTCTCAAATGTGATGCTCTCTTTTGAAAAAGTTATCTTCATCTGATCGCTTAGCATCGATATAGTCTTGATGCCTTCAACCATCTTATCTCTGCTTAGCTCAAATCTTATTGCAATATCTTTTGGTATAACGCGCTCATAGTCAGGAAATTTGCCGTTTATCAGCTTTGTGAAAAACTCAAAATTTTGGCTTTGAGCGATGAGGACGTTTTCATCATAGTAAATTTCTATCTTGTCAAAAAATAGCTTTTGAATTTCATTTATCGCTTTTTTAGGGATGATCAGTGAAAACTCATTGCTCGCTTCATTTGCAAATTTAAATACAGCTAGCCTTTTTGTATCAGTGCCTACTATATTTATATAGTTTTGTTTTATGTCAAGTAAGGCGCCGTTTAGCTCAAATTTAGGGTTGTTGCTATCGATGCATGGCAAAATTTTCTTTAAGCTTCTGCCTAGCATTATGGCGTCTATGTCAAATTTAGCCTTGCCTTCTATCGTTGGAAACTCTGGGAAGTCTTCAAATTTATACATAGGAAGTTTGTATTTTGAGTTTTTTTGCTTGATGTAAAGATAGTTATTAACAGTTTCAAGCGTTACCTCTTCATCTTTTAGACTTTTGATGATGTCAAGTAGTTTTTTACCATTTGCAGTTGCATAGCCTTCATCAACGATCTTTGCGTTGCTTAGTTTATATGCTAGTCCTATCTCGTGATCAGTCGCTTTTATGTTTAAAACTCCATCTTTTGCAGAGATATAGATGTGAGAAGTGATAGCACTAAGATCTCTTTTTTCGAGATATGGATTAGTGTTTGTTACTATGCTCTCAAGCATGTTTTTGTTTATTAAAACCTTCATTAAATACTCCCTCTTATTTTTAATTTTCTTTTTGTTGTATTAGTTGGTAGCGTGAAAGTGTGAAAACCATCTTTTCTCACGCCAGCATCGTTATTTAAAATGTGAAAAGAATTTTTCATTTCTTCACATTTATTCACGAATTTCATTCTGTTTTTATCCTTTTGTTAAAATTTTATTCTTTATCTCAGTCACTCTGAGGTTGAAAATTTCGTTGCTCTCCATGAGCTCGTTTATCTTTTTTATATTGTGACTAACGGCGCTATGGTCTTTCATACCAAAATAGTTTGCGATTTGTGGCATTGAATTTGTAGTGAGCATCTTCGCAAGGTAGATGATGATGCGTCTAGCCTCGACGATGTTTTGCACTCTTGACTTGCTTTTTATGTCGCTTGGCTTTATGTTTAGCTCTTTGCTAACGATCTCTATAATGGTCTCTAAATTTATATTTTCATGCTTCTCTTTGATGAGATCTTTTAGCGTGTTTTTGGCAAATTCAAGCGTTATCTCAACTCTCATCAAGCTTGCATAGGCATTTAAATTTATGATAGCGCCCTCGATCTCACGGATATTATCGCCCATATTTGTAGCGATGTAGTCGATCACTTCTTTGTTTAGATAAATTTTATCAAATTCACATTTTTTGATGATGATAGCTATCTTTGTATCAAGCTCAGGTGGCGTGATATCAGCCATTATGCTTTGCTCAAACCTAGACTTTAGCCTCTCATCAAAGCCTTTTAGTATCTTTGCTGGGCGGTCTGAGGTCATGACGATCTGACCTTTTTTGGCGATGAGCTCGTTAAAGGTGTTGAAAAACTCCTCTTGAATTTTATCTGTTTTGCCAAGAAACTGCACGTCGTCTATTAGTAAAACGTCGCAGTTTCGGTATTTTTCACGAAATTTAGTCATCGAGTGGCTATTTAGATGTGTGGTAAAATCAATCATAAACTGATCGCTCGTCACGCAGATGACTACTTTGCCCTGATCTAGGCAGTGGTTGCCAACTGACTGAAGCAGGTGCGTCTTGCCAAGGCCAGTCGTGCCATATATAAAAAGTGGGTTGTAAAGCACGCCAGGCTTATCTGCAACTGCTTTTGCGTTTAGAAAGGCAAACTGATTTGAGTCGCCACAGACAAAATTTTCAAATGTATATCCAGGGTTTAAAATGCTACTTTGCGCCTTGATCTGCTTTACATTTACTTGGTTTTGCTTTATGTTTTTTAGCTTTGTTTGGCTAGTTATCTCGACCTCTGGCTTTTTGCCAGTTTTTACTTCATAAAGGTAGGCGATCTTTTCTGCGTATCTAGTTTTTATAAATTTAGCCATCAACTCACTCGTGGCGTTAAAAACTATAAAATCTTCGTTTGAAGCCTTTTCGTTAAATTTTAATTGTTTGATGTAGCAGTCAAATTCATTAGCTGATATTTTTGTCTGTAAAAGCTCTAAAATCTCGTCTGCTAGCAAATTTAAACCCTTTTGAAGTAATTAATTTTATTAGCGATTTTATCTTAAATTTAATAAAACCTTTGTTAAACTCCGACAAACTTTTTCACGCCGTGAAAAAGTCGTGAAAAAGTATTGAAAAGATTGTGATGAAAATTTTAGGAATCGATCCAGGTACGAAAAATTGCGGTTACGCGATACTTGAAAAGAGCAAATTTAAAACCATACTTCTTGAAGCTGGGCTTATAAAGATAAAGCCAAACACGCTTCAATACCAAATAACAGAGCTTTGCGAGGGGCTTGATCTCATCTTTAAAAACCATAAATTTGACGAGGTTGCGATAGAGGACATCTTCTTTGCCTACAACCCAAAAACGGTCTTAAAACTCGCTCAGTTTCGCGGGGCACTTAGTCTTAAAATTTTGCAGCTTCATGGGGACTTTGCCGAATATACGCCGCTTCAAGTAAAAAAAACAGTCACTGGCAAGGCAAAGGCTGACAAAGAGCAGGTGGCATTTATGGTAAAAAAAATTTTAGGTATAAATAAAGAGATAAAACCGCTTGATATCACCGATGCGATCGCTATTGCGCTAACTCACGCGAATAATTTAAGAATAAACTAAATTTGATAGGAAAAATATGGCAACACTAAAAGCTTTACTAATCGGAGATGTGAAAAACTACGGCTCGAAAAATGCGACTGATAAGCTAAATTTACCTTGGAGCTCGGCTATTTTTAAAGTAGCTCAAAATGGCGAAATTTTCGCAAATGAGCTTGGCTTTGAGGGCGATAGCGTCGCTGATACGAAGCATCACGGCGGCCCTGAAAAGGCAGTTTTTGCAAATTCATTTGCAAACTACGCTAAATGGGAGAAATTTTTAGGATTAAAAAATATGGCTTATGGGGCGATGGGGGAGAATTTATGCGTTGATGGGCTTGATGAGAGCTGCGTTTATGTGGGCGATATCCATAAGATCGGTTCGCTTGTGCTTCAAGTCTCGCAGCCTAGAAAGCCATGCTTTAAGCTCTCAAAAAGATGGGGCAATGAAAATATGGCAACTCACATCTTTGAAACGGGCCTTACTGGCTGGTACTACCGCGTTCTTACGCCAGGCTCGTGCAAAGCAGGCGATGTGATAGAGATTATAGAAAATGACCCCGTTCATATGAGCATTTTAGAGATAAATAGGCTATTTTACGCGCCAAGTGAAAATTTAAATTTACTAGAGAAATTTAACGCCCTCACCACTCTTACAAATGGCTGGCATGATGATATGAAAAGACGCATCGAGGGAATTTATAGCATCGAATTTATGAGAACACTATAAACATTTATACTTTTGCTCCGATTTTGTTTTGCAAATGAATTTCAAACAAAATTTAAAGGAGCAGAGGTGTTTCGTTCTATCACAAATAAGATAGCACTAGCCTTGATGATTTTACTCATCATCTCGTTTTGTGCTATCTCGGCGGTTAGTTATTTTACTTCAAAGGACAAGATCGTTGAACTTGTCAGTGGCAAAGAGGATCAAGTCCTTAAAGATATAAAGAGTGTTGCAAATACTTTTTTTGATGAAAATTTAGAGTACGTCAAGAAAATTTCATCAGCAGTTGAAGGCGCTCAAAGTGGCGATGAGATAATGAACTTTGTCTTATTAGAAAAAAAGGTCGCAAACTCTGCGGTGAAATATGTCTATTACGGCGATGAGGACGGACACTTCTTTCAGTCAGATGGTAAAAGAACAACCGTAGCTGACAACTACGACCCAAGAACTAGAGGCTGGTATAAGAGCACAAAAGAGAAAAATAAAGAAATTTATACCGAGCCAAGGGTCACTTCTACAAACGATCTTGTTATGAGTTTTACTGCTCCTGTTACTAAAAATGGTAAATTTGTTGGCGTTGTTGGTATAGATATAGATGTAAAAAAAGTTAGTGACAAGATCATCGAGATAGGCAACACTGGCGATGGTGGATATGCCTATATAATGAAAAAAGATGGCACTATGCTCTTTTCTGACGTAGCTTCAGAAGTTGGCACTATCTTACCAGCTACAAAGGTCGTCTCAGAAAAATATAACAATAAAGAATTTGACGAAAATGGTCTGATCTCATATAAAAACTCTAAAAACCAAGATGTAACGGCTAAAATTTTGCCTATCAACGAAGATGGCTGGCTTGCAACCGTTGCCATAGGTGCAGATACATTTTCAAACCACACTATGCCTATCTTAAAAGCACAACTAATGCTTGCAGTACTCTTTATAGTCATACTCTCAGCCATTGTTTTCGTGCTACTAAAACGCTCGCTTAAACCTATCGGAGTTATCCAAGAGAAGCTCTCTGATACATTTAAATTTATCACTTACGAGAGCAGCACCGCCCCAAGCAAGCTTGACATCCACACAACTGATGAATTTGGCGTGATGAGTGAAGAGATAAATAAAAATATCGACAAAGTCATAGCTGGCATCAAAAAAGATAACACCATGCTTGAAGAGCTAAATGTAGCTGCAAATAACATGATAAGAGGAAATTTAGGTGTCAAACTAAGTGAAAATCCAAACAACCCATCACTTATCAAGCTAAAAGATCTACTAAACACTTTCTTTAGCTCTATCAGTCAAAATTTAGGCAGCGTCATAAATATCTTAAATTCATACTCAAAGAACGACTACACCGCTAAGATCGAGCTAAGAGATGACATAGAGGCTGATTTGAAAGCTATGATGGTTGGCATAAATAACGCAGGTGACGCTATAAGTGCTATGCTAAATAGCAACCTAAATCAAGCTCAAATTTTAGAAGAAAAGGCAACTATGCTTGCTGAGTCTATGAGAAATTTAACTGATGGTGCTAGCAAACAAGCTGACTCTATCCAAGAGAGTGCAGCTGCGGTTGAGCAGATGTCAAGCTCGATGAATGCTATCTCACAAAAGACAGGAGACGTCATAAGACAAAGCGAAGAGATCAAAAACATCATCGTCATCATCCGTGACATCGCTGATCAAACAAATTTACTTGCTCTAAATGCCGCCATAGAAGCTGCTCGTGCAGGAGAGCATGGACGTGGCTTTGCGGTCGTGGCCGATGAGGTTAGAAAACTAGCTGAAAGGACACAAAAAAGTCTAGGCGAGATCGAGGCAAATACAAATGTGCTAGCTCAATCAATAAACGAGATGAGTGAGAGCATAAAAGAGCAAGCTGAGGGCATAAATATGATAAATAGAAGTGTCGCTCAAATAGATAATGTCACAAAAGAAAATAGAAGCGTCGTTAGTAACACAAATGAAGTAACTAGCGAGATAGACAGCATGGCAAAGGTCATACTAACAGACGTTAGAAAAAATAAATTTTAATACCCAAAAATACTACTAGGCTCATGTAAATTTACGTGGGCCTTTAAATTTTTAAATCTTTTTTACGCTAAAATTACCAAAAATTTAAAGGAGAATATATGCCACTACTTGATAGTTTTTGCGTAGATCATGTGAAGATGAAAGCCCCAGGAGTTAGACTAGCAAAGAGCATGAAGACCCCAAAGGGCGATGATATCAGCGTTTTTGACTTGAGATTTTGCAAGCCGAATGAGGAAATTTTGCCAGAAAAAGGCACTCACACTTTAGAACATCTATTTGCTGGCTTTATGAGAAACCACCTAAATGGCAACGGTGTGGAGATCATAGACATCTCGCCGATGGGCTGTAGGACGGGCTTTTATATGAGCGTGATAGGCACACCTAGCGAAGAAGCTGTAAAAAAGGCATGGCTTGCTTCGATGAAAGATATCTTAGAGGTCAAAGATCAAGACAATATCCCAGAGCTAAATAAATTTCAATGTGGCACTTACAAGATGCACTCACTTGATGAAGCGCACGCCATAGCAAGCAAAATTTTAGCACAAGGTCTAGTCATCATAAATAACGATGAGATCAAGCTTGACGTTGATGCTATGGGACTAAAAAAGCACTGATTTGAAGCCAGCTAAACAAGAAAATCAAGCCTATCTAAAAGAGCAAATTTTAACCTATCTTGGTAACAAACGCTCTCTTTTAGGCTTTATCGAGCGAGGCGTAAAATACGCAAAAGACGAGCTTAAAAAAGAGAAGCTTAGCTGCTGCGACCTCTTTAGCGGAAGCGGCGTGGTGGCTAGGTTTTTAAAACAAAATAGCGAATTTCTAGTCGCAAACGACTTGGAGCTTTATAGCTTCATCACAAACTCATGCTACCTGCAAAACGCCACAAATGAGCTAAGAGATGAGATAAATTTCTGGCAAAAAAAGCTTGAAAAAGAGATAGAAGATAACCTTTCTGAGGGCTTTATAACAAGGCTTTATGCCCCGCAAGATGACGAAAATATCGCTTTTGGCGAGCGGGTTTTTTACACAAGGAAAAATGCCAAATTCATCGATACCGCAAGAAGGCTCATAGATGAGATATTGCCAGAGGAGATGAGAAAATTTTTCATAGCTCCACTACTTTATAACGCAAGTGTTCATGCAAATACGAGTGGAATTTTTAAAGGTTTTCATAAAAATAAAGAGGGCATCGGTCAGTTTGGAGGACATGGGCAAAACGCTATCTCAAGGATCACCTCTGATATAAATTTGACTAAGCCAATTTTTTCAAATTTCAACGTGCCATTTGAGGTCTATCAAAAGGACGCAAATTTGCTCGCAAAAGAGCTTAGCAGCCTTGATCTAGTCTATCTTGATCCGCCTTATAACCAGCATCCATACGGCTCAAACTACTTCATGCTAAATCTCATCGCAAGCTATGAAGAGCCAAGTAAAATTTCAAAAGTTTCAGGCATCTCAAAGGACTGGAACAGATCAGTTTTTAATAAAAAATCATCAGCAAGCGAGGCATTTTTCGAGCTGATAGCAAATTTAAAGGCGAAATTTGTGCTCATCTCATTTAACTCAGAGGGCTTTATCAACCAAGATGAATTTGACAAAAATCTAAATAAAATGGGCAAAGTTCATCTTCTTCGCCAAAAGTATAACGCCTACCGCGGCAGCAGAAATTTAAAAGCTAGAAACATCCACGTAGACGAACTTCTTTACGTTTTGAAAAAGTAAATTTAGACAAAAACACAATAAAACAAAAAATGATATAATCCCCAAAAAAACAAAAAGGCATACTATGCAAACAATAACAATAATAGGCGATAACATCAGTCAAAAAGCTATTGAGGCATTTAAAGCGATGGCACAAGCTATGGATCCAAAATATAAGATCAAGTATGTCAATAGTTCAAAAGAGCAAGAGATACCGACAGAGCAGACACTACTTGATCTAAAAAACGCAAAAAGTGTTGGATTTTACAAAAATCATGATGACTTGATCAATGAAATAAAACAAGAAAATCATTGATGAGAATTTTAGAAATTTTTAGCACTTATAAAAAGGATTTGAAGTTAGTTTTAAAGCAAGGATGGGATGAAAAAGCGATTTCAAAGGTGGTTTTTCAACTACAAAATGATGAAAAATTAGCTGATGATTTAAAAGATCATCAGCTTACTGGAAGCTTAAAAGATTTTAGAGAGTGCCACGTTTTTGGAGATTTGGTAATAATTTATCAAAGAGATGATGAAATTTTAAAGCTTTTTAAAATAGGCAGACACCAAGATATTTTTAAAAGATACTAGAACACTTTTTTACATATCTAAATTTATACTTTGGTGCTGTTTTACACTTAATTTTACCCCTCATCCTCCGGCAAGCACTTCTCAAAGATAAATTTATGCTCATTTGGCAAGGCGTCGTAGATAGCATTTGCTAAATTTCTTATCTCCCAAAGGGCTGACTTTGAGCTTCTTAAAGAGATGAAATTTTGCAAGCTTCTAGCGTTTATGCTCCATGTAAGCTCGGTTTTATAGCATTCTGGCAAGCAGTATTTAACTATATCAAGGCTTTTTGTGGTTGAGGCTAAAATTTCACGTAAATTTTCAAGCGCTTTTATGCTCGCGTTATCGACCATTTCGTCATTTGTTAGCACGATAAATTTAGCCGCACGCTCAAACTGCCCTACTTCAAATTTCTCCTCCTTTTTTAGCTCTTTTAGCGTGTAGCGGGTTGATTTGACGCTTAGGCTTGCTAATCGGTGGCGGGCTAGCTCTTGAAGTAGTGCGCGAGAGATGCCTTGGATGTAGAAGTTGTAGTAAAGATGCTCTAGTGTTGATGCGTGTTTAAATTTATTACCCACCCTATCTATCAGCTCGACATCTTTTTCGCCGCCATTGTCGCCTTTTTCAAAGCTTTGCCAGCATGTGCGGATCGCGTGAGAGCAGATATTTAGTGGGGTGTGATTTAGAAGTGTTACTTGCATATTTTCTCTTTTTGTGAAATTTTTTAGCATTTTACAAAAAGAAGGCTGATTTTATTTGTAAATTTAAAAGGGAGCGAGTGCTCCCTTTATGATTATTGTTTTAGTTGAAGAAGCGTGTTTAGCATCTCATCGCTTGTTGTGATCGTTTTTGAGTTTGCTTGAAAGCCTCTTTGGATGACGATAAGATCTGTTAGCGCACGGCTTAGATCGACGTTACTTGCTTCTAGTTTTGAAGCTGCGATCGTTCCTTTATCGCCTGTGCCTGCTGCGCCGATGACTGCTTCGCCTGAGTTTGCAGTTTGTGAAAAGACGTTTCCGCCCTCACTTTGAAGACCCTCGTTGTTTGTAAAGCTAGCAAGTGCCACTTGAGCTAGACCAAAGCTTTGGCCGTTTGTAAATGCACCGATGATAGTACCAGTTTCGTCAATCTTTAGGTCATTTAGTGTACCACCTGTGTAACCATCTTGTGAGATAGACTCAGTTGAAGAGTCTTTATCAAAGCTTGTTAGTCCGTTAAAGTCTGTTCCCAAACCAAAATTTAAACTAACATTTTGACCACTTTGTGAGCCGTTGTTAGCTGAAAATGTTATCGTAGCTGGGTGAAAACTAGCAAGTGAGCCGTTTGAGTTAAATCTCAATGAGCCAGTTACGACGTTATCTGGGCCTTCGCCTGTGTAGTTTATCTTAGCAGGCTCTGGTACTTGAATGATCATATTCCACTCAGTTCCGCCATCTGTTGTAGTGCCTGTCTTTGCCCATCTGATACTAACTGTGTGTTTTGAGCCAAGTGAGTCAAAAATTTCAGCCGTTGAGCCGTGGCTTGACATCATCATCTTACCGCTCGCTCTTAGTGCTTGACCTGGGCTTAGTGCGCCATCAAGTGCCTTCATGATATTTGTAAAGCGAACGTTTTCGTTTACCGCTGCGTTGTTTGTGCCTTGAGCTGGTTTTGTAAGACCAGTTGTAGTCATATAAAGGGCTTGATCAGCCATTTCGTTTGTAGGGTTTTCTAGTTGAAATTGACCTAGTTTATTTACAGTGATCTTTACGCCGTCGTTTGTATCATCTCCAGCTGCTGCTTGAAGTGCTGCGATACCTGCTGCGTGTTTTTGATCAGGTGTGCCTGCTGCTGCTGCGTAAGCGTTGTTATATGCTAGTGCATAAGCTGGATTTGTTATAGCTGCGCCACCAGTGCCTGGAGCTACCTTGTGAGCAGCAGTTGCAAGTTTTGCTGCATCAAGTGCGTCAGAGTTTGCTCTTATTTGACCATCGCCGTTATAATCAACGTGGTTTCTAGCATCCTCTTGCATAGCTGCACGAAGATCTTCTGTTGTTGTTATTTGTCTTGCGATTTTGTCGTTATTTGGATGAACAGCTGTTGTTTGTGAGCTTGTATAGACATATTGATAAGCTGTGATGATATCTTTACTAGCTAGACCGCCAACCGTGTTTCCAGCATTTACTGTTAGGTGGATGTTTTTTGTCTCTTCAGTTGTGCCTGAGTTGTTTCTGTTTATAAGCGTTAGTTTATTGCCTTCTGAAATTTCAGCTCTAACGCCAGTTTTGTTGTACTGAGCATTGATAGCAGCGGCAACGTCACTGATGCTTGTCATCGTGCCAGCTTGAGTTTTGATATTTTGTCCATTTAGTGTTATATCAAGTGTAGCTGGTGGGTTGATCTGACCGATATTTTGTGCTAGAGCGCTACCTACGCTAAATTTTTCAGTCTTAGCATTTGCGTAGCTTACCCAGATACCTTGTCCATCTCTTAGTGCAAGTCCGTTTCCAAGCTCGTCAAATGTAACACCAAGATCGACGCCACGCTCTGTTAAAATTTGCTCGTTTCTTGAGTTTGTATAAAATTCATCATTATTTGTATCGTTTTCGTTATGAACTTCGTTAGCATTTAAAATTCCATCGTTATTGTAGTCGCGTCCGCCTGCAACTGAGTCAAGAGCATATATAGGTGTGCTTCTTTGACCGATGCTGTTACCTGAGTCGAGGTTGCCTTTTATCTTAACTTCTGTTGTCGCTCTTGCTGGAGTTGTAAGACCTTCTTTGATGACGATGTTGCTTATAGGGCCAGTTGAGTCGATAGTGCCAGTCTCGTCATCTCTAGTCCAGCCTTGAACGATATAACCGCTGTTATTTACGAAGTTACCAGCCTTATCACGGACAAAATCGCCGTTTCTTGTATAGTATCTTGTCGTTCCGCCATCTGGAGAAACAACAAAGAAGCCATTTCCTTGAAGAGCAAGGTCGGTTTGCTTATCAGTGGCTGTTAGTGTGCCTTGTGAGAAAATTCTTGTAGTTGAGTTTATAGTCGTTCCTAGACCTATTTGCATAGCGTTTTGACCGCCTAGCTGACCTTGTGGAGCGGTAGCTACTCTTGGAGTTTGGCTTAGTATATCAGCAAAATTTGCGCGGTTGTATTTAAAACCATAAGTATTGACGTTTGCGATATTGTTGCCTTCTACGTCCATGGCTATCTGGTGGGCTTGTAGGCCTGAAACACCAGACCAAAGTGATCTCATCATGAGCTTATCCTTTTTCTCGTTTTAAATTTTTATAATCTTTCAAAGCAAAAGATGTTCCAAAATTTATATCGGCAAAAAGAGAAAAATTTGAAAATTTTTGTGTGATCGTATTTTTTAGTATGCTTTTTCTCGTGATGAAATTTCTATTATCTCAATAGTTAAAATTTCATCTTGCTTAAGCCCTATTATGCGGTAATGTATGCCAACTCTCCAACGCCAGCGATTATCATAGCCCTGCATCTTTTCTGCGTTATTTGTCGCAAAAGGATTTTCTACTTTTTCAAGCTCTTTTAGAAAGGTGTGTATTTTTAGAGCTGCTCTTAGATCACCTTTTGAAATTTTATCTAGTTGCTTGTCCGCAGAGTGCTTAATAACGATCTTATACACTAAACACCCATTTCAGTTTTAACTTCCGCTATTAGTGCTTCTTGCTCTGCTTTTGAGAGTTTTTTAAATTCTATATCCAGTTTTTTTATGCTTGGAGAATTTAAAAGTTCATAATCTTTTGACTCATCAAGTTTACTTTTTATCTTTTTTTTAAGATAAAGGATCAGTTCTGATTGTTTTTTTAAAGTATCTTGCAATGAATTTAGTTTTTTCTCCTCTTTTTCAAGTGAATTAAATAATGCTTTACGTGTCATAGTCTCGTATTTTGCATAATCAATATTTGTTTGCATCGCATTTTCCTTTAAATTTTTTAATGATTGTAACACATTTATCCAAGTATCAACGCACCTACGACGCCACCGATGATAAGTGGGATGTTAAAAAATACAAATGTAGGCACGCAAGTATCATATATGTGGTTGTGCTCACCATCAGCGTTTAGACCGCTCGTTGGTCCAAGTGTGCTGTCGCTTGCTGGGCTTCCAGCGTCGCCTAGAGCTGCTGCTATGCCAACTAGCAAGATGATAGCTGGCACACCAAAGCCAAGGCTAAGGCAAAGCGGTACGTAGATAGAGGCTAAGATAGGGATAGTGCCAAAGCTAGTGCCTATGCCCATCGTGACTAAAAGTCCGATAAGTAACATCAAAAGTGCTCCGCCTATCTTGCCGCCAGATACCAAGCTAGCGTATTTTACAAGCTCGTCTATACCGCCACTCTCTCTTAAAATGGTGCCATATCCCGCAGCAACAAGCATGATAAATGCGATAAAGCCCATCATAGCAAGGCCATTATCCATGATCTTATCTACTTTTTTGTATTCGATGCCTCCAAAAACGACCATGACCAAAAGTCCAAGTAGCGCGCCAAGTGGCAAGAGCGAAGTATAAATTTGCACGACAAAGGCGACAACCGCACCAGCTAAGACCGCCCACTCTTTTTTAGTCATCTCAAGGCTTTTTGCGCGCTCGATCTCGTCAAGCTCGGCTTTTTCAAATTTAGATGTTTTATAAATTCTCTTTCTGCCGTAGACAAAAATGGCGATGATAAGACCAACTAACATCGACGCACCGCCGATCCACATGACTGATGAGATGTCTGAGATAGTTGTATTTATGCCGTTGTTTGCTAGCTCTTTTTTAAGGATATTGTGAAAAAGCAGACCAAAGCCAACGCTAAGGCTCACATAAGGCGCTTGCAGTCCAAATGTAAGGGCGCAAGCCACCGCACGTCTATCTATGCCCATTTTATTCATAAGAGCAAGAAGCGGTGGGATCAAGATAGGTATGAAGGCTATGTGAACTGGGATCAAGTTTTGAGACAAACAAGCGATAAATGCGATAGTTAGCGTAAAAATGACCTTGTTTGAGCTAAGAAATTTACTCATTGCATTTATCAAAATGGCTGTTAAATTTGTATTTGCGATGGCAGCTGCAAGAGCACCTAGCAAGATGTAGCTAAGCGAGGTCTCAAGGTTGCCTTGCATGCCGCTTATGAGGCTTTGCGTGGTCTCTTTTAGGGCCGTAAAAAAGCTCTCAAAACCGCTTGCCAAACCACTTTCAAATCCACTAAAACCATGCTTATACATAACCCCAGCAACAAGGGCTGAGATAAGGATAGAAAGCAGTATGTTAAAGCGCAGCAAACATAGCACCGTCATCACCAAAATGCTAAAAACAACAGGATTAAAGAGAAGCATGTGTGTCCTTTTTGTATGTTGGAAGAATTATACAAGCGTGGGGCTTATTAAATTTTAAAAAGAGTGGCTTAAGTGGGTATGTGTTAAGATTTTTGGCAAATTTTAAAAGGAAAAAGCGATGGATTTAGAGAAAATTTATAAAGACGCTGGGGCGTATTTAGAGGGGCACTTTTTGCTAAGTAGTGGCAACCACTCGCAGTTTTATCTGCAAAGTGCAAAGGTGCTTGAAGACCCTGCTCTTGCAGCAAAGCTAGCAGATGAGCTAGCGCGCGTGATAGAGAAATTTGGCATTAAATTTGATAGTGTTTGTTCTCCTGCACTTGGTGGAATTTTAGCTGGATATGAGCTAGCTCGCGCGGCGAAAAAGCGTTTTATATTTACAGAGCGCGTTGATAGAGTGATGAGCTTAAGGCGCGGCTTTGAAGTGAAAAAGGGCGAGAAATTTATAGTTTGCGAAGATATCATCACAACTGGTGGCTCGGCACTTGAAGCAGCGCACGTGATAGAGAGCCTTGGTGGCGAGGTGGTTGGCTTTGCAGCACTTGCGAACCGCGGCTTTTGCAAGGTTGCAAATTTAGGCAATGAAGCTAAGGCAAATGCAAAACTGCCAAGTGATAAGCCATTTTTTGCTTTGGGGAATTTTGAATTTGAAATTTATGAGCCAGAGCGCTGTCCGCTTTGTAAGAGTGGTAGCAAGGCGATTAAACCTGGAAGCAGAGGCAACTAAATTTTATAAAATTTTAACACTCAAAGCTTAAGATAATAATATTTGTAACTTATTCGTTATTTTGGGCTTTGAGTAAATTATCTCATCAAATTTTATCTTTTTTTCTTAAATTTCAAAAGTTAATTTATAATTAAGATTTGAATGTATAAAATGGCACGTAAATTTTAGGAGATCCCAAAATGCAAGGATGTGTGCCATGAAAATATCTACAAAGATAATTCTCACTTTTGTTTTCTCAGTTTTGCTTGTCAGCTGTTTGCTCATCTTTTTAAATAGCAAATTTTCAAGCGATCTAACTCAGTTTTTCACCCATAAGTCCTACGACGAGCTGGTAAATGCCAGAAAAGAAAATTTAAAAGATGACGTCGAGATGATCAATCAAATGATGCGTGAAATTTACAATGGCGGCAAAGAAAAAGGGCTAAGCGACGATGAGATAAAAAAAGAAATTTTTAGAGTCGTCTCAAAGCTAAAATTCTTTAGCGATAAAACTGGCTATATCTTCATTTATGACTACGACGGCGTTGTTTTGATGCACCCTGAAAAGCCATCGCTTGTGGGTAAAAATTTAATCGGACTAAAAGATCCAAAAGGGCTACTTCTTATAAAGGAGCTCATCCAAAAGGCTAAACAAGGCGGCGGGTTTGTTACATTTGGCTGGGCGAAAAAAGAGGGGCAGGAGCCAGTGGAGAAGCTTGGCTATGCTGCAAATTTTGAGCCATATAAATGGATGCTAGGAAGTGGCGTATATGTCGATGACTTGGCGGACGAGATAGAAAAGACAAAGGTCGTGTTAAACGAGCAAAACAGCCAAAATACAAAAACATTTATCATCGCTTGCGCCCTGATCACGGTTGTTTTGATAGCTATCGTGCTATTTATCTTAAGTAGGGCGATCATCAAACCTATAAAAAATATCGTTGCGAATTTAACCGAGATGTCAGATGAGATAAAAAGTGGCAGAGGTGATCTTACTAAAAAGCTTGAAGTTAGCGGCAAAGATGAAATTTCAAACATCAAAAGCTCGATAAATGACCTAACAAGCGAGCTAAGATCTGTTATAGAAAGTGTTAAAGGTCTAGCGCATGAGAACTCTTCTATCGCCGAGCAGCTCTCTTCAACTTCAGCTCAAACTACAAATTTAACCAACAAATCTTCACTAATCGTCACAGATACGACAAATATGGCAAAAACTATGTCTGAAGAGATAAAGAGCTCATTTGAGGAGGCTAAGAAGAGCAAAGAAAATCTTGAAAGAACCTGTCTATATATAAATGAAGTTTCAAACGATGTTTTGGGGCTTAGTAAAAATGTAGATGAGGCTGCAAATAGCGAAATTTCACTCGCTAGCTCGATGAAAAGCCTAGCTGATCAAGCTAAAAATGTAAAAGATGTCTTAAATATCATCGATGACATCGCTGATCAGACAAATTTACTTGCTCTAAATGCTGCCATAGAAGCAGCGCGCGCAGGTGAGCATGGACGTGGCTTTGCAGTCGTGGCTGATGAGGTTAGGCAGCTGGCTGAGCGCACGCAAAATAGCCTAAGCGAGATAAATGCAACTATAAATTTAATCGTTGAAGCGATCTCAAATTCAAGCCAAACCATCGGAGATAACGCTAAAAAAGCTGGCGAGCTTTGCAAAAAATCAGCCCAGATAAATGAAAAAATAGAAAATATGAATCAGCTAATGAACGAGAGCGTTAGCTTAAATGAGACCTCTACGAAGGATTATTTAGAGACTGGAAATAAGGTCGAAGAGCTGATAAAAGGCATCGTAAATATCGATGAAATTTCAAAACAAAACTCAAAAAGTATGGATGAAATCTCACTAGCAGCCGCTCATCTTTCAAAGATGACTGATAATCTAAACACTAGCCTTTCAAAATTTAGAACCTGATAAATTTAGCCAAATCTTTGGCTAAATTTAACTTTATCTTTTAAATTTATCACTTAAGTAGCGAGCCTGTTTTTTACTTTAAGCTTACGATCATGATGTAAATTTATGAAATAATTTTTATTTTGTGTTATTTAAGTCGGCATTTTGGCTTAAGAGATGAGATGACGTATGCAAGAGTATGATATTTTAGATGTTTTATCAAACAAAAAGGTCCTTTGCTTAGAGGATGAAGAGGCGATTTTGCGAAATATCTGCGCGTCACTTGAGCTATTTTTTGCTGAGGTGACAGGCGTGCAAGACGGCTCTGAGGCGCTTGAGCTCGCACTAAGCGATGCCTATGATGTTTTGGTGCTTGATATAAGCGTGCCAAATATCGACGGTCTTGAGATCGCTAAAAAAGTAAGAACTATCAATCAAAAAATCCCTATCGTAATACTCTCAAGCCACGTCGAGCAAGAGTATCTGTGGCGCGCGGTTGAGCTAAAGATCACAAGATATCTTGCAAAACCATACGATAAAAAATCTTTTGTTAAAGCACTTGAAGATGTGGCTTTTGAGCTAGTTGGACGCACACCAACTATCAGGCTAAATAACGAGCTTGAGTATGATTTTGGCAAAAAAGCGCTTTATGTAAATGGCGAAATTTCTCATCTAAGTAAGAGCGAGAGCAAGCTTTTGGAGTACTTTTTAAACAACAAAAACCAAACTATCACTTATGAGCAAATTTTTGACTACATCTGGGACTACGAGCAGCCGACAAAAGAGGCTATAAAGACGATCGTAAAAGAGCTTAGAAGAAAGCTTGGCAAAGATGTGATCAAAAATTTATACGGCGTGGGCTATCTTTGTGAGATATAAATTTCAGCTAATAGTCGGTGCTTTTATCTTTGTCTATCTGCTAGTTTCGGCACTTGTTTTAAATTTTTACAACGATCTTGCGATGAAAGATGCCAAAAAAGAGGCGTATTATGTTTTAGAGGGCATAAATTCTGTAAGAGAGTACATCGCTGGAGTTCAGCGCCCGCTAATCGAGCAGTTAAAAGAGCAGGGCGTCTTAAAAGAGGACTTTTTTGACGAGAGACTTCTATCATCTTCATATATAAGCCGTGAAATTTACAACATCCAAAAGAAAAAATACAACCTAGAATTTGACTACAAGCTAGTTGCCATCGCTCCGCTAAATAAAGCCCACGAGCCAAATGAATTTGAAGCTGGCGTCTTACATGGCTTTAAAGAGAATAAATTTAAAGAATTTGTAAAGATAATAAAAGATGAAAATGGCTCACAGCTCTTTGTGGGTCTGCCTATAAAAAACCAAAGTCCAAGCTGTCTAGCCTGTCATAGCAGTGCAAATGCCCCACAACAAATGCTAGAAAAATACGGCATGGAGGGCATAGAGATCCCAGACGTGAACGAAACGGTCGCGATGATCTCTTTTAAGATACCAATCCGCGCTATTTTTACCTACCATTTGCAAGAGGTCATCGTCATAATGAGCGCCATAACGCTTATCTTTGGGCTATTTTTGCTACTTGTTTATAAGATGCACAGGCGAGGCGAGGAGAGCAAAAAGCAGACTGAGCAGCTAATGATACATCAAAGCCGTCTAGCCTCGATGGGCGAGATGATAGGCAATATCTCGCACCAGTGGAAGCAGCCGCTTGCTCAGATAAGCTCATCTTTAATAAATTTAGAGCTTTATCAGGAGCGAAAAAAGCTTGATGAGGCGAAAATTTATGAGTTTATAGAAGAGACAAGCAAGCAGATAAATTTCATGTCAGAAACTGTTGATGACTTTAAAAATTTCTTTAGTCCAAATACCTTGAGAAAAGAGTTTAAGGTGCTTGAAGTGATAAATCAAACGATAAAAATTTTAAACGCAACGCTTAAAAAGTATCAGATCGAAGTGCAGCTTGACGTGAGAGAAAATTTTGAGGTATTTGCAAATTTTAATGAGATAATCCAAATTTTAATAAACATCATAAACAACGCCAAAGACGCATTTAAACAAAGCTACACAAAGCCAAGAGTGATAAAGATAAGCGCCTTTTTAAAAGATGGCAGAAAGAATTTATGCGTGCAAAATAACGCAGGAGCGATAAAAAATTCATTTTTAAAGGTCATCTTTGAGCCACACTTTAGCACAAAAGAGAGCGGTAGCGGGCTTGGGCTATATATGAGCCGTCTTATCGCTCGCAAAAACAACGCCCTAATCTTTGCTAAAAATGTGGATGAAAACCACGTTGCATTTACAATTAGTTTCGAAAATTTATAATTTGTTAAATTTCCCCCTTTTCTGCCCTTTTTCGGTGTTAAGATTATCAGTATGAAATCATTTTGATTTTAGGATAAAAATTCAAAGGAGGAGACGTGAGAAACTTACACAAAGCCTTAGCAGGCTTACTCATGGGTGTTAGTATCTTTGCTTCACAAGCCTGTTGCGAAGAGCATAATATGCAGATGTCCGATAAAGCACGTGATGTTATCGCAAATCCTAAAGGCACACTGCAAAGTAGAGGTGTTGTCTCCTTGCAAGACTACGTCGTAGAAGAGCAAGAGATGTATAACTGGCTATTTAAAAACCACCCTATTTTTACAAAGTATGGTGGCAAAACCGTCGGCAAAATGGTCGTTCATGACCGTGGCTTAGAGTGGCTTGCCGAGGGACATGGCTTTGATATGTCAAAGCTTAGTAAAAGAGATGGCGGTAAGGGCTATAGCTCTATGATGTATAGAATTCCAGCCACCTCATCACTTCAGTTTCCTAATAAATTTGTAGGTCCAGAAAAGTGCGGTGAGTGTCACCCAGCTCAGTATGAGGTCTGGAGCAGATCTCGCCACGCAACTACTATGCGCTTCCCTGGCGAGCACCCAGAGGTTAATAACAACCTAACTGAGCCAGTATTTGACAAAGATACCGCTTCTATCCTTCCAAAAGGTATCACTCCAGATGTCATCTATGCAACCGTTGGTCACTTAAGAACTAAGATGGGCTACGTCGATGCCTGGCTACTTCGTGGTACTTACTACGTTGAGGGCGGTTTGCTAAGAGATGGCACAGGTCAGATCGTAGCAGGCGGTAACCAATGGCAAAGAACATGGGCGTTAAATTTAGACGACGCAACTGTTAAAAAGATAAAAGAGCTCGTCCCAGAATTTCCTGGCACGCTTGAAGAGTATGGCGATAATGGCGGATATATTAGAGGTCTTGCCTCATACGCTGCAAAACATAAAAAGTCGATGTTTTTCCAAGCAAACTCATCATATTGTGAGGTTTGCCACCCAGTTAAATTTGACTTTAAGTCAAAAGCAGAATTTTACGCAGCACTTGGTAATGCCAAAGAGCTTCAAAAACACACTATCTCAAAAGGTGTAAGCTGTGAGGAGTGCCACGGAGCTGGCGGTCACCTTGATGGAGCTACAAATTTTAGAACATCAAACTGCGAACGCTGTCACCAAAGATTTAACTTTAGCCCAGATCTAATGCGAGCTAACCCACTTAATAACGGCAAGCTTGACCTATCACTAAGCTCTAAATTTAAATCAATGGGACCAGGATGCGGCTCAGAAGGCTCTCAATCATACTTTACCGCTCACTACGATAAAGGTATGAGATGCGTCACTTGCCACGATCCACACGATAACACAGGTAACGTTGTAGGCGATAAGAGCGTAACTGGCATGAACTACAACCCAGATCAAGGCTATCTAAGTGCGTTCTACACTAAACCAAAGATCAAAAAAGATTGTAAAGATTGTCACGAGACTCAAGCATATATCGCATCAAAAGCAGATACTCACAAAAACAACACTTGTGCATCTTGCCACATGCCATTTATGATGAGCTGCGAGAACTTCTACGCTGTTCAGTTCCAAGACAACGCTGGCTTTGATACTCAAAGACGCTCTCACATCTGGAAGATCATGGTCGATCCAAAAGAGAAATCTCTAGTACCAGGCGACGCAGCTAAAGGTCCAAGAGATGCTAAAGATTGGCACTTTGAGAGAGATAAAAATGGCCACAACTATGTTGATTTGATGTGGGCATGCGCTAGAACATCTTGGGCTGATAAAGATATGAAAGATAATAAAGGCTGCCATAGCCCAGTGCTATCTGAGCTAAAACCAACACTTCACTTCAAAAACCAAAAACAAGTTTATGATGAGGTTATGGGATGGCAAACTCCAGTTAAAAATGAATTCTCAGAGGTCAAAATAGGCATCGAGGGAATTTACTCACTACTAGAGACTAAAAAGCTAGATCCAAGTGATAAAGCAAGAGTTTATGAGCTTGTTCAAAACGCTCAAGAGATCATCGATATGGTCGAAAAAGATGGTTCGTGGGGTATGCACGGATTTAAATTTACTAAACAAAGACTAGATGCATCTAAAGAGTATATAAAAGAAGCTCAGAGAATTCTAAACAAAAATTTATAGCATTTAGGGGCTAGTTTTAGCCCCTTTAATCTTAAGGGTTTGAAATGAAAAATGGGTTTTTAAAATGTTCGCTACTTCTTAGCCTAAGTGTGGCTAGCCTCTTAGCAAATGTCGATACAAACGACTCTTATGCCATAGGCGCAACAAGTGGCGGATATGTTTTAAAAGGACTGCTAGATCAAAAGCAACTAGGTGTTGGCTATGACGCTGATGCAGTGATAAAAGGCTTTAGCGATGCGCTAAAGAGCGAGCTAAAACTAAGTGATGATGAGATAGCAAAGCTACTAAACAAAAGGGCTGAAAGCTTAGAGAAGATAGTAAAAGAAAAAGAGGCTGCCAAGCTAAAAGAGAATTTAGCCCAAGGCAAAGCCTATATGGAAAAAAATGCAAAAAACAAAAATGTAAAAACAACAAAATCAAATTTACAATATGAGATCATAAAAAGTAGCTCAAAAGGGGCTACTCCAAAGTCTGAGAGTATCATCATAGTAAATTATAAAGCAAGCTTTGTTGATGGCAAGGTCTTTGACGAGACAAAAGAGGCTCCAGCTCATCTTTCGATGCTAAATTTGATCCCTGGTCTTGAAGAGGGTCTCATGCTTATGAAAGAGGGCGAGAAGTTTAAATTTGTCATCCCGCCTGAGCTTGCATACGGCGATAGCGGCATGGAGGGGATACCTGGTGGCGAGACTATCGTTTTTGAGATAGAGCTTATTAAGGTCTTAAAGCCTGGCGAACTAGCTGAGGCGGCAAGAAAAATTCATGAAAAAGAGCAAAATGAGGGTATTAAAAAGCCTCATTAAGGCATAAATGGAGTTAAAAATGCAAAATCAAAATAGCAGAAGAGCCTTCTTTAAACGCATGGCAGTTGTGGCTGCTGGTGCTAGCGTGGCAAGTAGTGGTTTTGCTTTTAAGAGTGAAGAGAGTGCGAAAAAACCACATTTTGGCATGATATTTGACCAAAACAAATGCGTCGGCTGCACGGACTGTGAAGTGGCATGTAGAAAAGTAAATTTAGTCCCAAAAGGACAGATGAGACTTTTTGTAGAGGATAAGACTGATCCAAAGAATTTGCTCGATAAAAGATATGTAAGAGTATCTTGTCAGCAGTGTGAGGATGCGCCTTGCGTGGCCGTTTGCCCAACAAAAGCCTGTCACAAGGACATAAAAACTGGCATCCAAACCACAAACATAGATGACTGCATCGCCTGTAAATACTGCATCGTAGCCTGTCCTTACGACGTGAGATATATCGATAAGTTTAGTCACTCAGCCCAAAGCTGTAACTTCTGCATAGATACAAATTTAAAGGATAAAAAAGATCCAGCCTGTGTTGAGGCGTGCAGATATGAGGCTTTGGTCTTTGGCGATTTAAACGATGAGAACTCGCACATTAGCCAGCTACTAGCTGTCAAAGATAGCATAAGGTTAAGAGCAGAACTTGGCACAAAACCAAGCCTTAGATATATTCCTAAAGTAAAAGCGGGGGTGTAAGATGGATGGTGCATTAAATTTCACTGCGACATTTTCGCACGCAGTAGAGTGGGGTTGGCCGATCGCTGTTTATCTTTTGCTAGCTGGTATGAGTGGCGGAGCATTGATCGCTGCCATAGTTCTAAAGCGCTACAAAAGGCAAGATGGCTTTAGTCCATTTTTCAAGGCTGCTTCGCTTCTAGCCTTTGTTAGCATCATGCTTGGTATGGTTTGCTTGATAGCTGACCTTGAAAAGCCACTTTTGTTTTGGAAAATTTTGATTAATTACAACTTCACATCGGTTATGTCTATCGGTGTAGCCGCGCTTTGCGTATTTATACCGCTTAGCTTTTTGATGTGTCTATACGCTTTTAATGCGGAGTTAAAGTCGATTTGTGGCTTTTTTGATGGCGTGATGAAAATTTTATCGCCACTTTATCCGCTCTTAAGCGCGCTTTGCCTGCTTTTTGCGGTTATCATTTGCGCATATACAGGCTTTTTGATCTCGGTGCTCATTAGATTTCCACTTTTAAACACCGCCGTTTTACCAGCGCTTTTCATAGCTTCAGGGCTTAGTGCTGGCATAAGTGGTAGCAGCTTGATAGCGGCACTATTTTTCAAAGAAGATCCACACTCAAGCGACCTTAGCTCGCTTCATGGCGTGGAGTTTTACGTCTTATGCGCTGAAATTTTACTCATTTTAATGCTTTTTGTATCGCTTTTGCTTGGCTCAAGCTATCAGCAAGGCGCAGCAGTTGCATTTTATAGTGGCGTTTGGGCTAAATTCTTTTGGCTTGGGGTTGTTTTAGTTGGCTTTGTCTTGCCTCTTGTTTTAAATTTCGCACTTGGCAAGATGAAATTTAGCTTCTACCTTGGCTCATTTGCAGCAGTTGTTGGCGTTTTATTGCTTAGGGTTTTTATACTTTATGCAGGACAGACTTATAGCATTTAAGGCTTAAGGGCAGGCGATGAAAATTTTAAACATCTATCGCTTGTCTTTAATATTATTATTTATCCTTGCTTTTGGTGCAGGGATGGCGACCTTTTTGGAAAATTTTTATGACACACAGACGGCTAGAGTGCTTGTTTATGAAGCGCTCTGGTACGAGTGCGTCATGGCAGCTTGCGCTATTTGCCTAGCCATTAGCATCGTAAAAACCAAGATGTATAAGAAATTTGGCGCATTTTTGATACATCTTGCTTTTATCGTGATATTCATTGGTGCTGCGCTTACAAGATACTTTGGCGAAGAGGGCGTTATGCACTTAAGAGTTGGCGAGAGTGGCAACTCTATGCAAAGCACAAAGCCCTATTTAAGAGTGCAAATTTCAAATGAAAGCTTTGAATATCCACTAAAACTTAGCCTGCTTGGCAAAAACGACTTTCATTTCAAAAAAGATATAAACGGCAAAGAATTTATTATAAAGATAGTTGGCTACAAAAAAGATGAGAAAAACGCTCCAGCCACGCTTAGCATAGAGGCTGGCTTTGCTAATGAAAAGAGCAAAACCGCCAAGCTAAAAGGTGGCGCTGGATATGATCTTGAGCCAAGCATTTTAAGCTTTGACGGGCAAGAGGCGAAATTTTACTTTAGCTCAAGGGCTATAAATTTACCATTTTCACTAAGGCTTGATAAATTTATCCTAGAGCGCTACGCAGGGCTAAATAGCCCATCATCTTACACGAGCAAAGTAAGCATCGCAGGCAGCGAGCATGAAATTTCACTAAATCACCCACTAAGCATCATGGACTATAAAATTTTTCAATCATCATACGACGCTGACGAGCTTGGAAGCGCCTTTGAGATCAGCTTCGATCCTGGCAAAGTGCCAACTTACATCGGATATTTTCTGCTTTGCCTTGGCTTTGTGGGAAATTTATTTAGCAAAAAGAGCCGATTTTTTAGACTTTGTAACTTCATAAAAGGCACGCAGTTTGCACTTTTGGCCCTGCTTTTGCTAAACGCCACGCCAAATTTTGCAAGCAATGAAGCCATAAATTTTAAAGCTCACGCAGATAAATTTGCCAAAATTTTAGTTCAAACTGATAGCAGGATCGCACCAGCTAGCTCTTACACAAGGGCAGTAATAAGCAAAATTTCAACCAAAACCACGCTTTTTGGGCTTAGTAGCGATGAGCTGATGCTCTCTTTTGCCATCTCGCCACAAGAGTGGATGGATAAAAAGATAGTAAAGATCACGAGCAAGCGCGTGGGCGAGCTTCTTGGCGTTAGTGAGAAATTTGCTAGCTTTAATGACGTTTTTAACGAAAATGGCGAGTATAAGCTGGCTAAATTTGTAGAGGCTGCAAATGAAAAATCCGCCTCAAAAAGAGATAAATTTGATAACGACGTCATTAAATTTGACGAGAGGCTAAATGTCTTATACCTTGCGCTAAAGGGCGAAATTTTAAAATTTATCCCCGCTAAAAATGGTGAAGCGATCACGTGGCTAGGCGTAAATGAAGCATTTGGTTCAAACGAAATTTCAAACGAGTTTAAAAGCGTTTTAGGCGCTTATATAGAAAATTTAAGCCTTTGCGTAAAAAGTGGCGAGTGCGCGGGGGCCGATAAGAGCTTGGAACAAATATCAAGCTATCAAAGAAGCACTCTAGGCTCTCTTGCGCCAAGCGAGGCAAAGGCCAGCATTGAAGTGCTTTATAATCAAATGGAGATATTTAAATTTCTTATCTATTTTTATATGATATTAGCTCTTGCTTCGCTCGCCCTTGGCTTTTATAGGATATTTTTTGGGAGGAAATTTAGATTTGAAAGAGCGCTTAGCCTTGCATTTTTCACTGCCTTTGTGGTGCATGCTCTAAATTTATCCCTACGCGCTTACATCTCAGGTCACGCGCCTTGGAGCGATGCTTATGAGAGTTTGGTCTATATCTCGCTTATAAGCGTGCTAGCTGGAGTGCTATTTTTCAAGCATCAAAGCTTCGCACTAGGCGCTGCTTCACTTTTTGCAAGTGTTAGCTTGCTCGTTGCTCATTTAAATTTTATAAATCCACAGATAACAAATTTAGTCCCAGTTTTAAAGTCATTTTGGCTTAGCGTGCACGTAAGCGTCATCACAGCAAGCTACGGCTTTTTGGGCTTTGGCTTTGTGCTGGGGCTTGTGGGACTTATATTAATGGCTCTAAAAAATGACAAAAACGAGCAAAAGCTTAGCGAGCAGATAAGATACCTTGCCGCTACCGACGAGCTAAGCCTCATCATAGGTCTTAGCCTGCTAACTATCGGAAATTTCTTAGGCGGCGTCTGGGCGAATGAGAGCTGGGGCAGATACTGGGGCTGGGACAGTAAAGAGAGCTGGTCATACATCACGATCATCGTCTATGCCATAGTGCTTCATTTAAGGTTTATACCAAAGCTAAGGGGCGTTTTTACCTTTTTAACGGCTAGTGTGCTATCATTTGCTTCGGTGCTTTTTACATATTTTGGAGTAAATTTCTACCTTAGCGGACTTCACTCATACGCAAATGGCGAGAGCTTTGGCGTTTCTGGGCTAATATACTTGATCTTGGCAGCTCTTGCCTTGCTGATCGCCCTAGCCTACCGCGGCAGAGATATAAAAGTAGTTTAGGAGATATGATGAAGAGTTTGGTTTTACTGGCTGCTAGTTTGTGCGTTTTAAATGCTGGCTACATCAAAGAGGCTTTAAGCGCAAAAGATGATCACAATAAGCTAGCGCAAATTTATGAAGATGCTTGCGACAAAGAGAAAAAGGCATCAGGCTGCTACAACCTAGCTGTGCTTTACAGCAGGGGTGATGGCAACGTCAAAAAGGATGAGGCAAAGGCGTGAAAGAGGATCTGAAAAAAGCACGTGAAATTTTCACTAAAAGCTGCAAAAATGGCTTAAAAGAGGCGTGCGAGAATTTAGAAATTTTAGGAAAGAATTGATGAGTTTTAAAAACTGGGGCAATAAAGAGGCAAGCCTAGAGGCACTATATGCGCTTGATAGTGCTTTTTTAGAGACAGGAGAAGAGTATCTAAGGCTCATTTCTAAAAAAGAGGATGAAAATAGCCTAAGATACATGGTAGATAACGGGCAGGGCGATCTACTCGACGTGATATTTACGCGTGAGGCGGTGCTTGTTAGAGGGTTTGATCATGAAAATGAGCTAAATGCGCTAAGTGCTGGCAAAAGCGTGGTAGAGCAAATTTATAGTGGCGAGGCTGCTAAATTTCGCTCTTACTTCTTGCCAGATGAGATAGAGCAGACGACCTTTTTTATCTGGTATGACGGGACGGAGCATCAAAATTTAGTCGGTGGCAATAACGGCGGACGCTGGCTGCTTGGATATGCATTTGATGAGTTTGATAAATTTAGCGAGTTTGTAAAGGGCTATTACGAGATAGAATTTGATGATGAGATGTTAAAAAAGCTCTATGAAAAGGGCGAGTTAGAAAAAGAGAAACTAAAGGAGATAAGATGAAATTTATAGCTTTATTGCTTAGTGCGGTTTTTGCTTTGTGGGCTGGAAATTTGACGAGTGAGGCAAACATAAACGCCTATAAAGGGGCAAAAGAGCGCATCGAGCTACCAAAGGACGCAAGATGTGCAGTGTGTGGCATGCCTATAAAAAACAAGCAGTGGGCGACGCTTATAAAGGCTGGTGGCAAGGATTATTACTTTGATGGCGTAAAAGATATGGCGCACTTTTACTTTGCTGATGAGGTGGCGAAAGAAGCTTATGTGAGTGATTATTACACGCTTGAAAAGCTTGATGCAAAAGAGGCGTTTTACGTTCATGGCTCAAACGTTTTTGGACCGATGGGCGAGGAGTTTATCCCGTTTAAGAACGAAGCAAAGGCTCAGAGCTTTATGAAAGATCACGCTGGCAAAGGTGTCATAAAATTTGACGAGATAAAGACATTTATCGGTAAATAAAGTGAAATTTCTAGCATTTTTGGCGTTATTTTTTGGACTCTCTTATACGCTTTTAGCGGCGCACTACCTTAGCTTTGACCACAAAGCAAAGCAAGATGAGCTAAGAGAAATTTCAAAGATAACAAGGGCAAATTTAGCTTCTAGCTTTAGCCTAAAAGAGCAAAAGGGCTTTGTTTATGATAAGTAGAAATTTCATAAACTACGCCGTGATACTGCTCTTTAAAGACAAAAAGGACCACCTTTTTAGCTTTTGCCTCTTTGCACTCATTATCTTTGTGCTAAGCTCGGTGCTTTTCATCTCTGGCTCTATCCAGCATGATCTCATAAGCTTAGTAAAAGATAGATCAAGCATTGTTGTTAGCGCCTTTCGTGCTGGTAAAAGAGACCTCATACACCCTGGCTACATCTACGATATCTCAAAGATCGATGGCGTGGCTGACGTTAGAGGCGTGGCGGAGGGAGAGTACTACTTCGTGCAAAAGCGCGTCTGGTTTCATCTATATGAGGATGATAGCTTGAAAGAAGACGAGATGATCGTGGGCGAGGGCGTAAAAGCTGCTATGAACGAGCTTTACTACGATGAGAGCTTTAACTTCTTAACAGAAGAGCGCATGATACCAGTAAAGATATTAAAAACCATGCCAAAACAAAGTGCTCTTATCTCAAATAACGCGATATTTTTGCATCCAAAAACGCTAAGGGCTATCTTAAATTTAAAAGATGAAGAGTACACAAAGCTCTATGTCGATGTGCCAAATAGCGAAGAGATCAGCCAAGTGGCTTTGAAAATAGAGAATTTATATCCAAATTCATTTGCTCTTAGCATAGAAGACGAGGTGGCAAACATCAGGCATCTTTACTACTATAAGGGTGGAATTTTTATGAGCATTTATGTTAGCGTTATGCTCATTTTTTTCGTGCTGCTTAAAAACCAAATTTCACTTGCTTATGGCAGTAAAAAGCGTGAGATAGCCATTTTACGAAGTATCGGCTTTAGTATAAAAGAGATCATCTTTTTAAAATTTATACAAAATTTCATCGTTAGCGTTAGCGCCTTTTTGCTTGGCGTTATGTTAGCTTATCTCTTTGTGTTTGTTTTAAATGCTCCATTTTTAAAGGGGATATTTTTAGGCGACGAGCTTTTAAATTTTACAAATTTCACGCCTATTTTGGAGTTTGATAAGCTCTTTTTGATCTTTGTCTTTGGCGTCATACCATTTTTGGCATTTGTGCTTATCCCGTCGTGGCGTGTGGCGTGTAGTGACATAAATGAGGGGCTAAAATGATAAATATAAGAGGCGTTAGCCTAGTTTATAACCAAGGCAAACAAAACGAGTTTTGCGCTCTAAAAAATATAAATTTAGACATTAATAACGGCGAGTTAGTGATACTAAAAGGCGTTAGCGGAAGTGGTAAAAGCACCCTGCTCTCGCTCATAGCCCTACTTCAAAAGCCAACAAGTGGGGAGATTTTGATAGACGGCACTAACATCGCAAAGCTGCCTGACGCATTTTGCTCCGAGTTTAGACACAAAAGACTTGGGCTTGTCTTTCAAAATTTTAACCTCATCGAAGGCTTAAGCGTCTATGAAAATTTGTTAGCTCCGTTTGCTCTAACAAATTTTAAAGCAAACGTGCGTGAAGAGATGATAAAAAAGGCTCTTGAGCTTGCAAACATCTCTCACAAAAGAGATGAAAATGTATCAAATTTAAGCGGTGGCGAGCGCCAAAGATGTGCGGTGGCTAGGGCTTTGTCAATGGACGCTGACATCATTTTGGCTGATGAGCCAACGGCAAATTTAGATAGGCAAAATGCCCGTGCGTTTTTGGGTTTGCTAGAGTCATTTAAGGCGCTTAAAAAAAGCGTTATAGTCGCCACTCACGATAGCATTTTTGACGAGCTAAGCGCCACAGATAGAGTTGTTAGCCTGCAAAATGGAGAGATAGTATGAGTGTATTTTTATCAAACGCCGTTATCGCCTTTTTGTTAGCGGAGTTTGTGCTGTTAGTTTTGATGAGTATTTCGCTATTTTATGTCGTCAGGATCGTGAAGTCGTGGGATTATAACGCACTAACATCGCTTCAATACTCACTTGAGAAGCAAAACTACCTTGTAAATACGATCTTGCTCTTTAGCGTCTGCACAAAGATCGTTTTGTTTATATTTTTTGCACTTTGTCTAAACGAGCTCTCTGACATCGTGCCAGGGGCTATGTGCTCGGCTGGTGTGATCGGCTCAAATAAATTTGGTGGCATCTTGATGCTCACTAAAATTTTACTCATCTTTGGACTTGGTATCTGGCTAGTTATAAATAGGCTCGACTTGCAGGCTCTAAATTTCCCATATCTAAAGAAAAAATATGCCATTTTTATCTGCCTTTTTGTGATGATACTGCTCGAGCTTGGCATAGAAATTTCGTTTTTTTATAACATCCCGCTAAAAGTGCCAGTCTTTTGCTGCTCTGTCACTTTTCAAGCTCCAAAGCTGCCATTTGGCTATACAAATTTTGGCTTAGTAAGCGCCTTTTTCGTGCTATTTTTTGTCATTTTGGCGCTAAATTTCTTAAAGCAAAGCATGGCAAGCTTTGTGGCAAATTTGCTATTTTTGGTGCTTAGCTACTACGCTATCACCTACTTTTTTGGTCTTTACGTTTACGAGCAGCCAAATCACAAGTGCCCATACTGCATGCTAAGAAGCGACTATTATTACGTTGGTTACCTCATCTGGGGCAGTTTATTTTTGGGTGTATTTTACGGTCTTATGCCATATCTTGTGGAGATCATCACAAAGACAAACTACTCGCACAAGCTTAAATTTTCATCGATCTGGCTAAGTGTTTGCGTGCTGATCTGCTCGCTTTACGTGCTCAAATACTATTTGTTAAGAGGATTTTTATTTTGATAAAGCAAATTTTTTCTCTTTGTTTGTTGGCTCTAGTCTTAGCCGTACTAGCCTATAATGCCGACATAAGCGACGATAAAATTTTAGTTTCACATAGCGACAAATCAGAGCCGATCGAGGTGCTCACGCCAAATAAATATATATGTTATGAGAGCAGGACGCTTATCGCTGATAACAACGACACAGCCCAGGCGATCATGCCAAATGGCGACATCTACTTTTTTAACGACATCACAAATTCTTTCATCTGGTATATGGCGCAAAAGAGCAAAGATAAGATCAAGTTATATGTCTATTCAAGAGATACAAACCGCTACATTCTAGCGCAAGATGCCTGGTACTCGAGGGTCGATATCACGCCGATGGGATACGGCATAGGGGCGTATGAGTTTCACACGTATGGCATAAACGACAACTACTTTAAAGAGGTATTGCTCTATGCAGCACGCGGCGAAACGCTACTAAATCCATACATAAACATCCTACTTTCAGAAAATAAGATATAAATTTAGAGAAGCTCTAAATTTGTTAGAGCTCGCTGGGTTGTTTTTTTGGTATTAAAAGCCTTTTTCATTTAGTTTTTTATAGGCATCACATCCATTTTGATGCCCTAGGTCACAAGATTCACCAAAATATTCTTTTGCTATGCGGTAATCTTGCCTTACTCCTTGTCCTTTTACATACAAAAATCCTAAATTATAGCAACCTATAGCATGTCCACCATTGCAAGCTTTTTTATATAATTCTATTGATTTACTGTAGTTTTTCTCTACACCTTGACCATTTTCGTATAAAACTCCTAAATTAGAGCAACTATCATTATTTCCATCATCACAAGCTTGTTTATATAGATCGGCTGCTTTATTATAGTCTTGTTTTAGGCCTTCCCCTTTTGCGTACATAACACCTAGATTATGACAGCCAAGAGTATCTTTATTGTCACAAGTTTTTTTGTATAGGTCAATCGCTTTATTATAGTCTTGCTCTACACCCAGACCACTTTCAAATAAAGTTCCTAAATTAGTGCAACTCTCTATAGCTCCACCATCACAATCTTTTTGCCATTGTATAGCCGCTTTATCGAACTCACCTTGATCATAAGCTTCAAGTCCAAGCTTAAAAAGATCCTTAGAGAAGCCAGTAGCTAGCAAGATCATTGATAAAAGAACAGCCTTTTTCATTTTTCTCCATTTTTGTAAATTTGCAGTTGTTTGGTTTTAGCTTGCCTCTTTGTTAGAAAACAAGCCAAAATGTTAGTATCTAACGTTATTAACTTTCAAAAAGTCTCTTAGGTCTTCGTATTCGCTATTTTCGAAGTAGCGCCATTTGCCAGGCTTTAGCATATCAAGGCTAACGCGTCCAAAACTAACACGCTTTAGATCCATCACTTCAAGGTCAAAGTAGCCAAAAAATCGGCGTAGCTCCCTGTTTTGACCCTCGTTGATGATAACTTTTAGTTTTGTGTAGCCACCGCTTGAGCCAAAGACCTTGTAGGCTAGAAATGGCTTAAATTCCATTGATTTTATAGTGGTTTTTGCGTGAGCGCCTTTGGTGGCATCCTTGGCGAAAAAGCCATTTGTCATCGCTTCTATCACCTCTTTTGTCACCTCACCTTTTACCTTTAGGTAGTATTCGCGCTCTAAGTCGCTATTCATGAGCGCTGTGGCGATCGCTGGAGCGTCAGTTAGTAAAAGTAGCCCCTCGCTTGCGTAGTCTAAGCGTCCCACGCTAACAAATTTTGCAAATTTCTTATCTAACGTGTTATATATCGTCTTGCGTCCGCGGTCATCTTTCTTGCTAACTAGCTCGCCCTTTTGTTTGTGATAAACGATAACGGTAAATTCCTTTTTGAGCTTTATCAAACGGCCATTTATACGCACTTTATCATCTTCATCCACACTTGTAGCAAGGTCGCTAACCACACGCCCTGCTATGCTAACCTTGCCAGCCTTTATAAGCTCATCTGCCTCACGGCGTGAGTAGTTTGTGTTATGTGAGATAAATTTATTTAGTCTTGTTTTTTCCATTTTATAGTCCTAAATTTGCAAGGTCGTGGATGTGTAAAACACCCACGGGCACGCCATTTTCTACGACAGCTAGAAGCTGAATTTTATACTTTTCTATTAAAGCTAACGCATCTACTGCTAACATCTCTTTGTCGTTTATCTCTTTTGGATGCAGTGTTGCAAATTTCATCGCTGGCTCGTCTAAGTCAAAGTCCTCTCTCATAAGCGCGCGCCTAAGATCGCCGTCACTTAAAAGAGCGTCTAGCACGCCATCTTTATTGACTATTAAAACCGTGCCAAGCTTGCCATGTGTCATCGTATCGATCGCGCTTTTTAGGGTTGCATTCCAGCGGACTATCGGTAAATTTTCGCTCCTCATTACGTCTTTAACCTTCAAAAATAGCCTCTTGCCAAGGCTGCCACCTGGATGAAAATTTGCAAAGTCCTCTTTTTTAAAGCCGCGCTTTTGCATCAAACAAACAGCTAACGCATCGCCAAGAGCTAGCGTTAGCGTGGTTGATGCCGTTGGAGCAGCATTTAGTGGGCACGCCTCTTTTTCTACATTTATATCTATAAAAGCGTCGCTAAATTTGCCAAGCGAGCTTGATATGCTTCTTGCCATGGCGATGATTTTCACGCCAAAACGCTTTACGTGAGGTAAAATTTTGATAAGCTCATCGCTCTCGCCACTAAAGCTAATGGCTAACAAAACATCGTCCTTTTCTATCATGCCAAGGTCGCCGTGCATAGCCTCTGTCGGGTGTAAGAAAAAGCTTGGCGTGCCAGTGCTTGCAAGCGTGGCAGCGATCTTTGCGCCCACATGACCGCTTTTGCCTACGCCTGTGACTATGACCTTGCCTTTTGCGTTATATATCAAATTTACAGCATCTTCTATTTCTACGCTTTTAGCGTGTCTTAAAAGCTCGTTTGCTTCTATCTCTAAGACTTCAGCAGCGATTTGGTTGGCTTTTTGCATAAATTTTCCTTACATTAGATAGATGATCGGCACGATAGTTGGGTACTTTTTGACCTTTCTAAATATGTGCTTTCTGATAACTTGACGCACTTGTGACTCGAGTAGTCTGCTATCTTTTAAAAGCTCCTCTTTGACGTTGCTTAGGTACTGCTCTAGCACGCCTTCCATCTCTTTTCTAAACTCAGCGTCTTGCTTATCGCCCACAAGGCCGTAGCTGATGACGCGAGGCTTGTTGATGAGTTTTGCGCCGTGACGTGAAATTTGAGCGATTATCATAACGACCCCTGCTTCGGCAAGGTTTTGTCTGTCGATGACGACGTCGTCCGCGATTTGTTTATTTATTTGATTATCTATGAAGACTTTGCCAGTTTTTACCGTTTTTACACGTTTTAGGTACTTTTGACAAACCTCCATCTGATCGCCGTCGCTCATTAGATAGATATTTCTCTCATCCACACCACAGCTAATGGCCGTCTCTTTGTGCTTTGCGATGTGGTTGTACTCGCCATGCACTGGCAAGAAAAATTTTGGCTTTATCAGGCGAAGCATTAGCTTTTGCTCTTCTTGCGCTGCGTGACCGCTGACGTGGATCTCGCTAAAGTCTTGGTAAGCGACGCTCGCGCCTGATTTTAGTAAGAAATTTAGCACCGTTGAGACGCTGTTTTCGTTGCCTGGGATCGCTTTTGAGCTGATTATGATCTGATCGGTCGGCTTTATCTTTATATATTTGTGCTCATCTGTCGCCATGCGGTAAAGCGCGCTCATAGTCTCGCCCTGAGAGCCAGTAGTGACGATAAGCACCTCGTCATCTTTAAATTTACCAACCTCGTTTGCATCGATAAAAATTTTCTTATCGAGCTTGATGTAGCCAAGCTCCATCGCAGTGTATAAATTTCTCTCCATTGATCTGCCGATGACACAGACTTTGCGGTTGTATTTTAAGCCCCATTCGATCGCTTGATAGACGCGGTGGATGTTTGAGCTAAATGTGCTCATGATGACGCGGCCTTTTGCCTTTGAAAATATCGCGTCAAAGGTCTTGCCAACGCTGCTTTCACTCTTTGTAAAGCCCTCTTTGTAGCTATTTGTGCTATCGCTTAATAGACAAAGCACGCCACGCTCGCCGTAGTATGCGAGTCTGCCAAGGTCTGTTGGGTAGCCATCTATCGGCGTGTGGTCGATCTTGAAGTCGCCTGTGTGGATGATCGTGCCAGCCTTTGTCGTGATAGCAAGTGCCGAAGCGTCGATGATAGAGTGGGTTATATGTATCCACTCGACCTCAAAGTCGCCTATAAGATATGGTTTTCTCTTTTCAACTGAGCGAAAGAGTGAGCGCTCTTGTTTTAATCCGTGCTCTTCAAATTTATTATTTATCATGCCAAGTGGAAGCGGTGTGGCGTAGATAGGAAATTTAAACTCTTTGTAAAAATAAGGCACTGCGCCGATGTGATCCTCGTGTGCGTGAGTGATGATGACGCCTTTTATCTTATCTTTTATCTTGCGAACGTAGTCGAAGTCTGGTATGAGGATATCCACGCCGTGCATGCTCTCGCTTGGAAAGCTCATGCCGATATCGATGATGATGGCGCTAGTTTCTGTTTCAAAGACGGTCATATTGCCGCCGATCTCGCCAAGACCGCCAAGTGGTGTTATGCGAATTTTGTGCTCGCTTGAGTTTAGATATTTTAGTGGCTCAAGTCTTAGCTCGTGAGTGGCTTTGTTTGCCTCCATCGCGCTTGCGATGTCTTGTTGCCACTGCTCGTTGCCATTTAGTTTTGCAGGTAAATTTTTCTTTGGTTTTTTAGCCTTTTTTGGCTTCTCTTTTTGCTCTTTTGTCTCGTTTTTAGCTTCAGCTTTTGGCTCTTGTTTTGGCTTTTCTTTTTGCTGTTTTTGCTCTTTTGGCTTATTGTTTTCGCCATTTTTGTTTTGATTTTTATTGTTTCTTTGCTTTTTTGGGCGAGGATTTTGACTCTTTGGCTCGGCGTGTGTTTCAGTCTGCTCTGCTGCAAAGAAGTTGTCTATCACGCTTTTGCTTGCTAGTGAGGTTTGCTCGGTAGTTTCGCCCTCTTGTTTTGGCTTATTTTTTGGTCTAAATCTTCGTCTTTTATTGTTTTTGCTTTGGTTAGTTACAACTTTCTCTTCGTTTTTGTCGTTCATTATCTTCCTTTGTAATCTCAAATATCTTTAGATAAGAATCGACATCTAGCTCATGTGGACGTAAATTTGTGGCTAAGTTCATATTTTCAAAAATTTCTTCTAGCGCCTTTTTGTCAAAATTTGTGGATAAATTTTTCAAAAGCGTCTTTCTTGGCGAAACAAACGCAGCCCTTAAAAATGCTTTAAAAGCCTCGTATTGTTTTGCATCTTTGAAAATCCCGTCTTTGCCAAAAATCTTTTTTGTTTTTTGTAGTTTGATGACTGAAGATGTGACCTTTGGAGGTGGATTAAAAAGCTTTGCATCCACGTCAAACAAAAGCTCACACCTGCCCTGAAGCGATGCGAGGATCGATAAAGCGCTAAATTCTTTATCCTTGCTCTTTGCACTAAATTTAAGAGCAACCTCTTTTTGTATCATCACAATAAGCCCAAGGCATTTTTTGTCATCTATCGCATTTAGTATCATCTTCGTAGCAACGTAATAGGGCAAATTTGCGACCAAAAAGTAGTTCTCGCTACTTAGTCCGCCCTCTTGCTGCCACTGTTCTAAAGCATCTTTACAAAAAAGTTTTAATTGTCCATTTTGGATCTCATTTGCAAATTTGACCTTTAAAATTTGAAACAGCTCACGATCTATCTCAAAAGAGGTCGTCTTATAAATTTGCAAAAGTCTAAATGTCAAATCACCTAAGCCAGGCCCAATCTCAACGACGTTTTCTACGTCCTTGGGTATCGCTTGGATGATCTTATCTAGTGTCGCTTTGTCTTGTAAAAAATTCTGTCCAAAGTGCTTTTTTGCCTTTATCATAGCCGCGATATTAGCCAAAAATTACTTATACAATGATTACAAGTTTAGTTTAATCATATATAAAATGGACTATAATCACTAAATAACAACAAAATAAGGCGTAAATTTGAGTAGGGCAAATACCTTAAAATACTTTTTATTATCACAATATTTAGAGCCAAAAACTTTAGACGAGCCAAAAAAGACAAATAGTAAATTTAAAAAATCAATGGACCTTGAGATCGCAAATTTCGATGAGAAATTTATGCAAATTTTAAGGGCATTTGATAGGTCGCTTTTAAAAAATGGTGTAGAAATTTCGATTTATGGCGGTATTTTTGAGACTGACTTGCTCGCCATTGCGATATCAAAGCTAGCAAAGGTAAAATTTGAAAAAGAGCAAATTTTAGAGGAGCTACGCTCTGAGCAAACGAGCTTTGAAAAGGCATTTTGTTATAAGCTTAAACTCTCTGGCGATCTAGTCTTTTGCAAAAATGAGCAAAATTTTGCTCTAAAAGATGTAAATTTAGATGATGAGCTAAGCCCATTTTTCACGCCAAACTCAACAAATGAGCTTTTTATCCCAACGGCCCCTTGGGCGATGGTGCGCCTAAACCACCTAAAAGAGATCAGTCAAAACGACTTTAACAAAGAGTGCGAGCACATCAAGGATAAAATTTCTATCCACAAAGAGAAAATGAAGCTTAGCGACTATGTAAAAGCAGTCCATGAGGAGCTAAAAAGCTCGCTAAAGACGCCATTTTGCAAAGACGTGATCAGGCTTGAAGTAAGGATCGCTGATCCAAATTTTAAGGAGAACGACGCCCTTTTAAATAGCTTTTTTATAGATGATATAAATTTACTTATTAAATTTTACGAGTCAGGCAGGACGCACGAGCTGACGGATCAGTTTTTAGACGAGGGCAGTGAGAATAAATTTGAGAGGATTGATGTTAGAGATGAGATAAATCAAAGGGCGGTGAGGGACTTTTTTAAGGCTGAGCGTTACCCAAGATCGGCTTTCGCGAGTGATTTTGCACTAAATTTCTCACAGCAAATGGCGCTAAACAATATCATAGAGAAATTTAAAGAAGGTAACGGCGGGATTTATAGCGTAAATGGCGCTCCAGGCACTGGGAAAACGACACTTTTAAAGGACGTGATGGCTGAAGTGGTGACGCTTAGGGCGATGAAGCTCGCGCAAATGAGCAGGCACGATATCTTCGAGCCAGTTTATGACAGCGATGAAAAGGCGCTTTATTTTAGGCTAAATGACGAGCTGCAAGGCTACGAGATGGTCGTTAGCTCTTGCAACAATGGCGCGGTTGAGATTTTGAGCAAGGAGCTAAGTCAGTTAAAGAGCATAGGGGATTATGCGGGCGAGATTGATTATTTTAAATTTATAGCCACAAGGCTGCTCTCGGCTGATGAAAAGAGTGAATTTGGCGAGAAGTCCTTTATCTCAAAGCCAGCTTGGGGGCTATTTTGCGTGGCGCTTGGCTCAAAGCAAAACAAGTCAAATTTCGTTTTTAATGCAATTAATGGCGTAAAGATCGAGGCTACTCACAGCCAGTATGACAAGATCACAAAAGAGTATGGCGAGTTTTTGGAGCAAGATGGCTTTTTGATGGGGCTTGGCAAATATCTGGCAGTTGGCGAAGGCGTTGATGACTACGACGAGGCAAAGGAGAAATTTAACCTTGCACTTCACGAGGTAAATTTACTTTTTAGCGAGATCAGGATCAAAGAAGAGGAGTTAAAGAGCCTAAAAATAGAGCTAGCTGACGTTGATAGAAGGCTAGAGAGCTATAACTCAGCCAAGCAGATAGAGGAGCTTTTATCTCCGCTTGAGAGCGAATTTGCTAGTGTTAGTGGCGAGCTTGAAGATAAAAAGGCTGAATTTAGCGAGCTAACAAGGCTTGTTAGTCAAAATGAAGCTTTGCAGGAGTATCTAAACACACCAGAAAAGCCGCCATTTTTTCTCTTTCAGCAGATTTTTAAGACAGAGGCCTTTGAAAAATATAATGATGAGGCGTTAAAGGTTGGCGAGATAAACCGCCAGATAGCTGAGCAAAATTTAAAAGCTAGCAAGCAAAATGGCGAGAGCAAAGAGAGAAACGAAGCAAGGCTAAATGAGCTAAAAAACGAGATAGCAGGGCAGCAGAGTAGGGCAGCAGAGCTTGGCACTAAGATAAATCTTTACAAAAGGCTACAAAGCGACTTTGCTAGACGTCAAAAGATACTTGGTAGGAGTGAGGAGCTAGATATCTTTCTAAACGGCAGTTTTAGCGAGAGCAACGAAGAGATGCAAAAGAGTATGCCATTTATGATGGAGCGTGGTATAGATGAGAAATTTCACAAGACAAAGCTTTTTAAGGCTAGGATAGAGCTTTTCAAAGAGGCGCTAAATTTGCATAAGGCTGCCATTTTTGCCTGCAAAGAGGCTGTTAGGACAAATTTACGTGCCCTTAGCGTTATCTTTAACGATGAAAAGATGGCTGAGAAAAACGGCTTAGAGGCAAAGCATAGACGTGAGATCATTAAAGGGCTCTTCTTGCTAACACCAGTGGTTAGCTCAACTTTTGCCTCGTTTAATAACACCTTTAAAGAGCTTTTAAATGGCGATATAGGCATGCTTTTGATAGACGAAGCAGGGCAGGCAAATTTAACTAACGCGTTAGGTGCCTTGCTTCGCTCAAAGATGGCTGTGGTAGTAGGCGACCCGCTTCAACTTGAGCCTGTCGTAACGCTGCCAGTTAGTTTAAATAATGCGATCCTTAGCTACTGCGAGGCAAAAGAGGAGTTTAACTTGCTTAAGTCCTCTGTACAACTAAGAGCCGACAAAGCGCAGAATATCGGCACATATATAAAAGGTAGTGGCGAGAGTATCTGGGTCGGCTCGCCACTGATCGTGCATAGAAGGTGCGCTAACCCTATGTTTGAGATATCAAACGAGACTACCTACGACGATATGATGATACTTGGCAGAAGTGCAGCTAGTAAATTTGCAAACACTAACGTGCAAACAAAGTGGATAGACGTTAGAAGTGAGGAGTGGATAGGCAACTACAACAAAGCCGAGGGCGAGGTGGTTAAAGAGCTCTTGACAAGTGAGCTAGCTAGTCAGAATTATAACATTAGGATAATAACGCCATTTAAAGATGTTTGTAGAAATTTAAAAGGTGCTGGCACTATCCACACTATGCAGGGCAAAGAGGCTGACATTATCGTATTTGTGTTAGGTGGAGCGACAAAGGGCGCTAGAGCGTGGGCTGCTAGCAAGCCAAACCTACTAAACGTGGCGCTAACAAGAGCAAAAGAGGTTATTTATATAGTTGGAAACCGAGAAAATTGGGCTAGTTTGCCATATTTTGAGGTTGCAGCTAGAAAGATAGACAAAGGATAAATTTGAATCATTTTGCAAAACGTATAATCCCATGCCTCGACGTAAAAGATGGCAGGGTCGTAAAAGGTGTAAATTTTGTTGGACTTGTCGATGCTGGGGACCCAGTCGAGATAGCTAAAAGATACAACGACGAGGGTGCTGACGAGCTTTGCTTTTTGGATATCACAGCCTCTCACCTTGGCCGTGATACGATAGTTGATGTGGTAAAAAAGGTCGCAAGCAAGCTTTTTATACCCCTAACCGTCGGCGGAGGCATACGCACGATAGATGATATCTCTCGCCTTTTAAATGCGGGTTGCGACAAGGTGAGCCTAAACTCATCTGCGATAAAAGATCCAAATTTGATCGACGAAGCTGCTAAGAAATTTGGCTCGCAATGTGTCGTCGTAGCGATCGACGCCAAAAAGATCGAAAATGGTTATAGCGTTTTTATAAATGGTGGCAGGATCGATACCAAAAAAGATGCCTTTTCTTGGGCAAAAGAGGTCGAGTCGCGCGGAGCAGGGGAGATATTGCTAACGTCTATGGACAACGACGGCGTCAAGCAGGGATTTAGTCTTGAGCTGACAAATATCTTTAGTGCGCTTTCTATACCGACTATCGCAAGTGGTGGCGCTGGCAAGATGGAGCATTTTAAGGATGCTTTTGAAGCTGGAGCTGATGCGTGTCTTGCTGCTTCGATATTTCACTTTGGTGAGATCGAGATAAAAAAGCTAAAAGAGTATCTCAAAGCAAATGGTGTTGAGGTTAGGCTTTGATGTTAGTTATCTCAGCTGGAAAAAATGAAATTTTCGACTTTGCCTTGCCGATGGGGGTGGGGCTAGTCGATATGGCGATAAATTTGACAAAGTTTTTGCAAAAAAGATCGTGTGTTGGGGTGGATGAAAAGAGTATAAATTTAAAAAATATTGATCCACACTACCTTGCAAAGATCGAGGCCAAATTTGCAAACTCATCAAACCCAGAGCTACAAAATCTAAGCCAAAATTTGTCAAAAAATCCCGAGCAAAATTTATATCAAATGCCAGAAAAGATAGTTTTTGTTGGCTCGGCTGGTCTATATAAAGATGGTGAAATTTTGCAAATTTATGAAAGCTCAGTTGGGACAAATGTTGAAATTTCTAGCATAGAAAATAGATCTTACTCGCCTATCGAGTGTGAAATTTCTTCTATCGTTTCACGTGGAACTATCAAAACAAATTCATCAAATTTCATAACGACAGACAAAAATTTGGCTCATAAAATGTTTGAAAAGGGATATTTTTTAGAAAATATGGAGTTTTTTTCTGTTCTAAAAGTGGCTCAAATTTTTAAAATTCCAGCTTATGGAATTTTCGTAGCGACAAATTTTTGTGATGAAAATGCGCATGCTGATTTTATAAAAAATCACTCTGCGGCCAAAGAGCTACTAACAAAATATGTAAAGGAAAATATGTGAAAAATTTGCTTGATCTTAGCATCGAAGAGTTAAAAGAGCTTGTCTCTCCCTCGTTCAGAGCGACGCAAATTTATGAGTGGGTATATAAAAAAAATGCAACAGAATTTAGCCAAATGCTAAATTTGCCAAAGGATATGCGTCAGGATCTGGCTGAGAAATTTTATCTTGATCCTCTAAAATGTGTGAAATTTGAGCAAAGTAGCGACGGCTCGATCAAGTATCTTTTTGAGCTAAAAGATGGTCTAAAGATAGAGAGCGTTTTGTTACCGATGAAAGAGGAGATTAGCGACGAAGATGGCAAGGTCAGTCGCCATGCTCGTTACACTGTTTGTGTTAGTTCGCAGGTTGGCTGCAAAATGGGCTGTGCTTTTTGCCTGACAGCAAAGGGCGGACTTGTTAGAAATTTGACTGCTGGCGAGATCGTAGGGCAAATTTTATGGATAAAAAGAGAAAATAACATACCATACGAAAGGCGCATAAATGTCGTTTATATGGGTATGGGTGAGCCACTCGATAACCTTGCTAACGTTAGTAAAGCGATCAAAATTTTAGCTCTTAATGAGGGTCTAGCCATATCGCCACGCCGTCAAACTGTTTCAACTAGCGGCCTTGGTAGTCAGATAAAAAAGCTTGGCGAGATGGACCTTGGTGTCTTGCTGGCCATATCGCTACATGCTGTTACTAACGAGCTTAGAAGTCGCTTGATGCCGATAAATAAGGCCTATAATATCGAGGCTGTTATGGATGCTGTTAGGGGATTTCCTATTGATATGCGAAAGCGTGTGATGTTTGAGTATCTTGTTATCAAAGACTTAAACGACAGCGTTAGTGATGCGAAAAAGCTGGTTAAACTGCTACATGGTATCAAGGCAAAGATAAATTTGATCTATTTTAACCCGCATGAAGGTAGTGAGTTTGGACGGCCTGAGCTTACTAGTATGCTAAAATTTCAAGAATATCTAAGGGATCATGGCGTCACTTGTACGATCAGACAGAGCAAAGGGCTTGATATAAGTGCTGCTTGTGGCCAGCTAAAACAGCGAAATGAAAACCCAAAATTCAGAGCTAACGTTAGCGATAAGAGAGCAGCTAAAGCAGAAGAAAAACCAACTAACGATAAAACTAACGTGAGTAAAAAATGACAGCTCTTGATATCGCTGAGATAATTTTTATAGTGCTGGTTGCTGGTGCTGGGCTTGGCTTGATCATAAAAGTTTTAAAAGAGGAAAATAAAACTTCAAAATAAAATCTGAAAAATTTGGCGTGAAATTTTGTGGATGAAAAACAAAAACACAAAGTTGATTGCCAAAATTTAATTCACAACGTGGCGACACTAAAAATCTAATTCTATCTTTTAATAAAAACTCTATTTCAAATTTAAAAGCAAAATTATGAAAAATTTTATAGATTATTTTTACTAGAAAGATTTTTAAAAATTAAATAGTTTGATTATTTGCTTCTTTTGCAAATTTATAAAACTCACTTTCGACGTCAAATTTACTTTTTATCTTGTAAAAAATATCATCAAATTTAAATGAAATTTCATCCGAGTGAAGCAAAAGCCTTTTTGCTCCAGTTAAATTTATCCGCTCACGCTCGCTCATCTCTTTATCTAAAATTTTCTCGATCTGCGGACGTGACAAACCATAAAGTGGTTCGCCAAGGATCTTGTGTTTCACATGAAACAAATGCAAGCGAATTTGATGCTGTCTGCCAGTGAGTGGGATAGCACGAACCAAAGTTGTATTGATGTCGTCAAAATACTTTATAGGCAAAATTTTAGTCACCGCACTTTTTCCATTTTCACAAATTTGCATTCGCATTTTTACATCGTCGTAGTTGTTCGCTAGATCCATCTTAGCATCGATCGTAAATTCTCGCTCGATCTTACCCTGCACCATCGCGACGTAGCTTTTAGAAACCTCTCTATTTTCAAAGATTTTCTTTAGCTTTATCGTAGAATTTCTATCTTTGCCCACGACTATCACGCCACTTGTTTCGCAGTCCAGCCTATGTGCCACGCTCGCATCTCGCCCAAAAAGCGTGTAAATTTCATCATTTAGCGAATACTCGCAGTGTCTGCCGTTTGGGTGGCTCAGCACCCCACTTGGCTTGTCAAATACCGCAAAGCTCTCGCACTCAAATATCGGCTTTAGTCCCTTTGGCTCCGCCTCATAGTCTATCAAAAAGACAACACCGCACAAAACGGCATTTTTCTCGCTCACGACACTGCCTTCGCATATCAACCTGCCTTTATCGATGAGGCGCTGGGTTTGGCTCATGTTAAAGCCATTTTGCAGTAAAATTTCGTAAGCTTTTTGATGATCTGCAGTAATGATAAATTTATTTACGTAGGGCAAAAATGATCCTTTAAAAAACGAGCGAGCTATCTTAAGCCCAAATTTATAAGCGTATAACCGACATTTCAGCCCGGATTTTATATAATCAAAACTTAAATTTAGAGAAATTGCACGACGTGATTTCTGGCCCAAAAAGCCAAATTTATACTTTCAGGACAAAAGCAAACTAATACAAAAGGTTCAACAATGGTCGAAAGATACTCACGCAAAGAGATGGCTGAAAAGTGGAGCATACAAGCAAAATACGACGCTTGGCTCAAGGTAGAAAAAGCTGCTGTTAAAGCTTGGAATAAGCTTGGCTTTATAAGCGACGGCGACTGCGAGAAAATTTGCAAAAACGCTAAATTTGAAGTGGCTCGCATCGACGAGATAGAAAAGACGACAAAGCACGACGTCATCGCATTTTTAACAAGCGTCAGCGAGAGCCTTGGCGATGAGAGCAGGTTCGTACACTACGGCATGACCTCAAGCGACTGTATCGACACAGCCGTCGCGCTTCAGATGAAAGAGAGCCTAGAGCTCATCATCAGCGACGTAGAGGAGTTTATGCAGGCGGTCAAAAACAGAGCAAACGAGCACAAGCACACGCTCATGGTCGGCAGAAGCCACGGCATCCACGGCGAGCCGATAACTTTTGGCCTTGTGCTTGCCATCTGGTACGACGAGATCGCAAGGGCGCTAAAGCTCATCAAAGACGCAAAAGACACGATCAGCTACGGCAAACTCTCAGGCGCTATGGGAAATTTAGCCCACGCTCCGATGGAATTTGAAGAGCTAACATGCGAAGAGCTAGGTCTTAAGGCTGCTCCAGCGTCAAACCAAGTGATCCAGCGCGACCGCTACGCCCACGTGGTGAGTGCAATAGCTATCTTAGCCTCTACTTGCGAGAAGATCGCAGTTGCTATTAGACACTACCAAAGGACTGAAGTTTATGAGGCGGAGGAGTACTTTAGTCCAGGACAAAAGGGCTCAAGCGCGATGCCACATAAGCGCAATCCAGTCCTTAGCGAAAACATCACCGGTCTTTGCAGGGTGCTACGCTCATACGTCACGCCTTCTCTTGAAAACGTCGCACTTTGGCACGAGCGCGACATTAGCCACAGCTCGGTTGAGAGATTTATCCTGCCAGATATGTTTATCACGGCTGATTTTATGCTGGTTCGTATCAAAAATTTGATAGCAAATTTAGTCGTATATCCAGAAAATATGATGAAAAATTTAAATTTAACAGGCGGTCTAGTCTTTTCACAGCGCGTGCTTTTACAGCTGCCACAGCGCGGAATTTCTAGAGAGGACGCCTACAAGATCGTTCAGCGCAACGCCATGAAGGTCTGGGCAGACTTGCAAGAGGGTAAAAAAGCGATAGACGAGCAAGGTCACAGCCTATTTTTACAAAATTTGCTAAACGACGAGGACCTAACTAAGAGCCTTAGCAAAGATGAGATCAAAGAGTGCTTTGACTACAACTACTACACTAAAAATGTAGATAAAATTTTCGCCAGAGTCTTTGGCAAATAAATTTAAACACAAGGGGTAAATTTAGCCCCTTGCAACTACCCCAATACAAATCCACCTTAAATTTATCTCGCAAAATTTATAAGATGGTGGCAGACTTTTCAAGTAGCGTTTACAAGTGTCAGCAAAATTTAGTGGCAATGTTGGCGCATTTAAATTTTAGTCGTCAAAGCTGACACAAAAGCTCATCACGCTTAGCATTTTTTACTGCTTGTAAAAGACTTTTGATAGCCTTTATCTTTCTTATTTTTGGCTGTAAATTTTATATTTATTGAGTAGTTTTTAGCAAAGCGAGTTTTTATCTCTTTTTGGATAAAATCTCAAATTAAAATTTAAAACGGAGAGATATTTTTGAAAGTTATAAAACGTAATGGTAGAACAGAAGAGCTTGATATCAGCAAGATCAAAAAATACACAAACGAAGCCGTCTTAGGTCTTAGCAATGTAAGTCTTAGCGAGCTTGAGGTAGACGCGAAAATCCAGTTTAGAGATATGATAACGACTGAGGAAATTCAGCAAACTCTTATAAAAACAGCAGTTGATAAGATCGACATCGACCGCCCAAACTGGACATTTGTCGCTGCAAGGCTATTTTTATTCGACCTTTATCACAAAGTGACTGGCTTTAACGGCTACAACCACCTAAAAGACTACCTCGCAAAGGGCGAAAAAGTAGGCCGCATCATCCCTGGGCTAAAAGAGAAGTACGACCTTGAGGATCTAAACGCCTACATAAAGCCTGAGCGCGACCTTCAGTTTGCATACCTTGGTATCAAGACGCTTTATGATCGCTATCTTATCAAAGACAAGAGCGGTATGCCGATCGAGCTGCCACAGCATATGTTTATGGCGATAGCGATGTTTCTTGCGCAAAACGAGCTAGATAGTCAAGGCTGGGCAAAGAAATTTTACGACCTTATCTCTAAATTTGAAGTGATGCTAGCCACACCAACGCTCTCAAACGCAAGGACTACACGCCACCAGCTAAGCAGCTGTTACGTAGGCAGTACGCCTGATAATATCGAGGGCATTTTTGATAGCTACAAAGAGATGGCGCTACTTTCAAAATTTGGCGGCGGTATCGGCTGGGACTGGAGCAAGGTGCGTGCTATGGGCGGTAGTATCGACGGACACAAAAACGCAGCTGGCGGTATCATACCATTTTTAAAAGTGACAAACGACATCGCAGTAGCGGTCGATCAGCTAGGCACTAGAAAGGGCGCGATCGCTGTTTATATTGAGCCTTGGCATATGGACGTGAGCGATTTTCTCGATCTTCGTAAAAACTCAGGCGAAGAGAGACGCCGCGCACACGAGCTTTTCCCTGCGCTTTGGATAAACGACCTATTTATGAAGCGTGTCAAAGAAAATGGCCGCTGGAGCCTCTTTGACCCAGCTCAAGTAAGCGATCTTTGCGACCTTTACGGCGAGGAGTTTGAGAAGAGATATTTGGAGTATGAAAACGACGAAAATATCCAGAAAAACACCATCCTTGCAAAAGAGCTTTGGAAGAAAATTTTAACTAGCTATTTTGAAACGGGCATGCCATTTTTATGCTTCAAAGATAACGCCAACAAAGCAAATCCAAACGACCACGATGGCATCATTAGAAGCTCAAATTTATGCACCGAAATTTTCCAAAACACAGCGCCAAACTACTATAAGATCAAGATCACTTATGAAGACGGCGGCGAGGAGCTATTTGACGAAGAAGAGGACATCACGGTCGATAGTGGCATAACCAAAAAAGCCAAAAAGCTTAGCGCGCTTGATAGCCTAAAAGGTAAGCAAATTTTCATCGTAGAAAAAGAGAGTATCGAGGGCAAAACGGCAGTTTGCAACCTTGCAAGTATAAATTTAAGCAAGATAAATAGCAAAGAGGACATCGAGCGTGTCGTGCCGATAGCTATTAGAATGCTTGATAACGTTATAGACCTAAATTTCTACCCGCACAAAAAGGTAAAACACTCCAACCTATCATCTCGCTCGATCGGACTTGGCGTCATGGGCGAGGCGCAAATGCTAGCTGAGAAAAACGTAAAATGGGGCAGCTATGAGCATTTGGCGCTGATTGATAGCATAATGGAAAACATAAGCTACAACGCGATCTACGCTAGCTCAAATTTAGCCGTAGAAAAGGGCATATATCCAAAATTTGAAGGCTCAAAATGGAGCAAAGGCATCATGCCGATAGACACCGCAAACGAGAACGCAAAAGCTCTTTTAAACGACAAAGGCGGGCTATTTGACGAAAATGTCTGCGACTGGGATAAGCTAAGAGAGAAGGTCAAGCGCGACGGCATGAGAAACGGCTACCTAATGGCGATCGCTCCAACTAGCTCGATCTCGATCCTTGTTGGCACTACTCAGACCATCGAGCCAGTCTATAAGCGCAAGTGGTTCGAGCACAACCTAAGCGGTATGATCCCAAATGTCGTGCCAAATTTAAGCCCCGATACTTGGCAGTTTTACACACCAGCTTATGAGCTTGATCAAAGAATTCTTATAAAAGCAGGCGCGATCCGCCAAAAATGGATCGATCAAGGTCAAAGTCTAAATATATTTATGAGCTTAGACAAAGCAAGTGGCGGATATCTAAGTGAAATTTACACGCTTGCATGGGAGCTTGGACTAAAATCAACCTACTATCTACGCTCTGAAAGCCCAGACAGCGAAAAGCTAAATGACGTGGCCGACCGCTCGATCGAGTGTGAGGGATGTCAGTAGGTAAATTTAAGAGAGAAATTTCTCTCTTAAATTTTTTAAATTGTCTATTAAATTTATAAATTTACGGAAGTGTCACAAAGCTTAATTTTATACCAAGCTCATCTGCTAGCCTGCTTAGCTTCTCGCTCTTTTCTATTCCTGCTGATATACAAAAGTGCATACCATTTACGTTACGCTCTTTTAGTCTCGTAAAGACATTTGACATGAGTGACTCCGTTTTCATCCCACTTTCGCCGTAGATGACAAAGGCATCCACACCTTCTTGTATTTTATCCGTTAGATTGTTGTAAAAACCTCCGTCGTTGTTTGAAACACTAGTTGTTGCGCTAGCTATTGCGTCAGCAAGAAAGCCACGACTTGGTACTAGCATAATGACTGTACTATCTGATTTTAGGGCGCATTTTGCAAAGCTTTTAATCATGCCATCTTCGGGTGATTTTACGCCGTTGGATGATGCACAGCCAGCCAAAAGTAGACCTAGGGCGAGCATTGTGATTTTTTTCATTGAAACTCCCTTTTTTGAAAATCGACTAATATTAACATAAATTAAATAAAGATCTATATGGAAGAAAAATTTAAATCTACTATTTTAAAAACTAAAATTAAAATAATTATTTAAGTAAAAAATAATTAAAATTTAGTTTAAATACTTAAAATACGTAAAAATATATTTAAGAAAACTCTCTAAAATTTTATATTTTTTGATAAATATTATTAAACAAAATAAAATAGTTTTCTATATTTTAAGCTTTCTTGTCCTATACTTTTAAACTCCATATCAAAAAATAATCAGAAAAGAGCAAGTGATGCGTGAAATTTTAAAACGAGATGGCACAAGGCAAGAATTTGTAGCATATAAGATAGTAGATGCGATAAAAAAGGCATTTGCAAGCGAAAATAAAGCTTATGACGAGCAAGTTTTTACAAATGTAGTCCAAGATATCTTTCAAAAATCAAGTGCGATAACAGTCGAAGACATCCAAGATGCGATAGAAAAAGAGCTATTTGACGGCGGACATTTTGAAGTTCTAAAGAGCTTCATGCTCTACCGCCACACCCACAAGCTCCAACGCGAGCAAATTTTAGGGCTAAACGAAGATACGACCTATATAAACTCAACCCAAACGATAAATGAGTACATAAACGGCACCGACTGGAGAATTTCTGCAAATTCAAACACAAGCTACTCAAACGCAGGCCTTATAAACAACACCGCCGGCAAAGTCATAGCAAACTACTGGCTAGACGCTGTTTATAGCAAAGAAGAAGGTCTTGCTCACAGAAATGGCGACTACCACATCCACGACCTCGACTGCCTTACAGGATACTGCGCTGGCTGGAGTTTGCGAGCTTTGCTAAATGAGGGCTTTAACGGTGTTCGTGGCAGGGTCGAGAGCAAAGCTCCAAAGCACTTTAGAGAGGCGCTTTATCAGATGGCAAATTTCTTAGGCATTTTACAAAGCGAGTGGGCGGGTGCTCAGGCGTTTTCTAGCTTTGACACCTACCTTGCGCCTTACGTTTTCAAAGACGATCTAAGTGACGCAGAGATCAAAAAGGCGATAACTAGCTTTATTTTTAACCTAAACGTCCCTGCACGCTGGGGACAAAGTCCATTTACAAACGTAACCATAGACATCACCTGCCCAAGCGACTTAAGGGATCAGATCCCAACGAGCGATGATATACACCTCTTTACAAACGTAAAAGATGAGAAAATTTTGAAAAAAGCAAACGAGCGTGGCAGGAAAAATTTGATCGATATGACCTACAAGGACTTTGAGCCTGAGATGGCACGCATAGATAAGGCGTTTTACGAGGTTTTAACAGCTGGCGACAAGTGCTCACAGCCTTTTACATTCCCTATACCAACGGTAAATATCACAGAGGATTTTAACTGGGATAGCGAAGTGGCAGACGTTCTCTTTGAAAATACCGCAAAAATGGGCTCAAGCTACTTTCAAAATTTCATCGGCTCACAATACACTTACGACGAAAATGGCAACAAGATAGAGAACGAAAACGCCTACAAACCAGGCCACGTGCGCTCTATGTGCTGCCGCTTGCAGCTTGATCTAAGAGAGCTTTTAAAGCGAGGTGGCGGTCTTTTTGGAAGTGCTGAGATGACTGGCTCGATCGGAGTCGTCACTATAAATTTAGCCCGCCTTGGCTATAACTTCAAAGGCGATAAGGTTGCACTTTACAACAGGCTTAGCTACCTTTTAGACCTAGCTAAATCAACCCTAGAGAAGAAGCGTAAATTTATCCAAGAGATGTATGACAGAGGGCTTTATCCTTACACGGCTAGGTATCTAAAGCACTTTAACAACCACTTTAGCACGATCGGCATAAATGGCATGAATGAGCTACTTAGAAATTTCACTGGCGATAAAGAGAACATCTCAACTAAATTTGGACGTGAATTTGCCCTTGAGATGGTTGGCTTTTTACGCGATAAGATAAGGACATTTCAAGAAGAGAGTGGAAATTTATATAACCTCGAAGCAACTCCAGCTGAGGGCACGACCTACCGCTTTGCCAAAGAGGATAAAAAGCGTTATCCAGACATCATCCAAGCAGGCGAGGGAGATAATATCTACTACACAAACTCAACCCAGCTGCCTGCAAATTTCACAGACGATGCTTACGAAGCGCTTGATCTGCAAGATGAGCTACAAAGCGCCTATACTGGTGGCACCGTCTTTCACCTATATATGAAAGAGCGCATAAGCTCGGCTAAAGCTTGCAAAGAGCTTGTAAAGAGTATAATCTCAAACTACAAACTCCCATACATCACGATAACGCCGGTCTTTAGCGTCTGCGCAAAGCATGGCTACATAGCTGGCGAGCATGAGTTTTGCCCGCTTTGTGATGCAGAGCTTATAGAAAAAGAGAAGAAAAAATCCAAATAAGGAGAGGAAATGACAGAAAAAGAAATCTTAGAAAAAGTGCAAGACAAACGCACAAGATGCGTGGTCTATACTCGTGTTATGGGTTATCATAGGCCAGTTGAGAGCTTTAACCTCGGCAAAAAAGGCGAGCACAAAGAGCGTGTTAAATTTGACGAATACGCGAGTTGCTGCAAGAGATAAATTTCTTGCCTAAAAACAATAATAAATTTAAAAAAATAAACTAAAATGCAAGCCAAAGGCACGCCCCTTGTGCCTTTTAGTTTAAAAAAGGGTCAAAAACTTGCAAAGAGTCTTTAGTATAACGCCATTTACGACGCTTGACTATCCAGACAAAGTGGCAGCTGTCATTTGGTTTGCTGGGTGCAATATGCGCTGCGGATACTGCTATAACGTTGAGGTCGTAAAGTCAAATGGCACTATAAGCTTTAGCGAAGTTTGCGACTTTTTAGACCGCAGGGTCGGCAAGCTAAATGGCATAGTCTTTAGCGGTGGCGAATGCACAGCAAACCCTCTTTTTTTAAGGCTAGCACGCGAGGTAAAGGCGCGCGGCTTTAGCTTAAAGGTCGATACTAACGGCTCATATCGTGACGTCTTGAAAGAGGCGATAGATGAGGGGCTGATTGACTACATCGCGCTTGATTTTAAAGCTCCAAAAGAGAAATTTATAGGCATCACTGGCTCAAATTTATATGAGAAATTTGCTGCCACGCTTAGATACTTGCTTGAGATAAATTTTAAATTTGAAGTTAGAACGACCGTGCATGCGGACTTGCTAAGCGAAAAGGATATCTCTGAGATGTCTGAGCTACTTTTTGAGCTTGGGTATAGAGGGGATTATTTCTTACAAAAATTCTTTAACACTGGCGAAAATTTTGGAGGCTTAGGCGATCCAAAAAACAGCTTCGATTCAGATAAGATCACATCAAAACTACCTATCAGACTAAGAAATTTCTAAATTTAGCGCAGATAAAAATAGCTAAAAATAAGAAAATTTAACTAAAATTTACCCCAAATCACAAAAGCAAACAAGGAGAAACTATGCAAAATTTTAGCTTTTTAAACCCTACTAAAATAGAATTTGGCAAAGACAAAGAGCAAAACATCGGCAAATACATGAAAGAATTTGGCGTAAAAAAGACGCTCATCATCTATGGCAGCGACAGGATCATGAAAAACGGACTTTTTGACGTTGCCACAAAGAGCCTAAGCGCAAATGGCATCGAGTTTTGCAAGATAGGCGGCGTGAAGTCAAATCCAGTGCTAAGCAAGGTAAATGAGGCTATAAATTTAGCTAAAAAGCAAGGCGTCGATAGCGTGCTAGCCATAGGCGGTGGCTCGGTGCTTGATAGTGCCAAGGCTGTGGCTGCTGGAGTTAGATATAACGGCGACGTTTGGGACTTTTTTACTGGCAAATGCCCAAAAGAGGCGCTTATGATCTTTGACATCATAACGCTTGCTGCAACTGGCTCAGAGATGAACGGTGGCGCAGTCGTCACAAACGAAGCCACAAAAGAGAAATTTGCCATGCACGGCGCTTGTCTTTACCCAAAAGTGTCGGTGATAAACCCACTTCTTCAAGCAAGCGTTAGCAAGGAGTACTTGGTCTATTCAGCTTCTGACATCATCGCTCACAGCATCGAGGGCTACTTTACGGCGAGCGTTCAGCCTGAGATCATAAATTTATACATCGAAGCAAACATCAAAACCGTCATGAAAACGACTGAAATTTTACTAAAAGAGCCAGAAAACTATGGCGCTAGAAGCGAGTTTGCCTGGGCTGCTACGATGGCGCTAAATGGCCTAACTTACGTTGGCACAGCTGGCTACTCATATCCAAACCACATGATCGAGCACGCCATAGGTGCGGTGGTTGATTGCGCGCACGGAGCTGGGCTAAGTGTGGTGATGCCAGCTTGGATGAAGTGGTATAAAAATAAAAACTTAAAGGCATTTAAGCGCTTTGGCAAAGAAATTTTTGGCGTGGATGACGCAGACGAGGCTATTAAAAAGCTAAAAGAGTGGTTTAGCAAGATCGGCACGCCAACAAGCCTCATCGAAATCGGCGTTGATGAGTCAAATTTAGACGAGATCATGGCGCTAGTTTATGACTACGCCAAGGGTAGGGGCTTGGAGCAAATTTATACAAAAGAGGCCATAAGCGAAATTTTTGCCTTAGCGAGATAGAATTTATCCAAAATTTACAAAGGATAAACATGAAAAAAGTCGCCCTTATCGCAGGAGCCAGCGGCGCTGTGGGAAGTGAAATTTTAAAGGATTTATGCGAGAGCGAGCACTATAACAAGGTGGTCGCCCTTGTTAGGCATGAGCTAGAATTTACCCATGAAAAGCTTGAAGTAAAGATAGTAAATTTTGATGATTTTAAAGATGAGGTGCCGTTTATCGCTGATGATGTATTTTGCGCGCTTGGCACGACGATGAAAGCGGCAAAGCACAAAGAGCAGTTTTACAAAGTCGATGTGACCTATCCGATAAATTTTGCCAAATTTGGCTTGGAGTGCGGTGCAAAACGCTTTGTCTTGCTCTCGGCTGCAGGGGCAAACAGAAAGTCAGGCTCGTTTTACCTAAAGGCAAAAGGTCAAGCAGAAGCAAAGATAAAAGAGCTTGGATATAGCTCATTTCATATCGCTAGGCTGCCACTTATCGAGGCTGAGAGAAAGGAATTTAGACTTGGCGAGTATTTGGCGATAAAGGCGTTTAAATTTATCCCAAAAGGCTTTTTTGACGAGTATCGTCCGATGAGGGCAGCTGACATCGCTAGAGTGATCGTGGAAGTAGCGCAAGATGACCACAGCGAAGGTGTCAAAATTTATAGCCCAGTGGAGTATGCAAAGTGAAAAGATATATCGCCATCACTGGGGCAAGCTCAGGCATAGGAGCGGCCGTGGCAAAGGCATTTGCAAGGCGCGGAGAAAATTTGATCCTAGTTGCAAGGCGCGGCGAGCTTTTAGAAGAGTTAAAAAGCGAGATAGCTAAATTTGCAGACGTAGAGGTCGTGATAGAAATTTGCGACCTTTCAAAGCAAGAAAATGTCCTAGCTCTTTGGCGTAATTTAGAAAAATTTGAGCTAAAAGCGCTTATAAACAATGCTGGCTTTGGCGACTATAACAAGGTCGGCGAGCAAAATTTAGACAAGATCACGCAGATGATAAATTTAAACATCATCTCTCTTGTCACGCTCTCAACGCTCTTTACTAAAAAATATAAAGACAAAGATACGCAGCTTATCAACATCTCTTCGATAGGCGGCTACAAGATCGTGCCAAACGCCGTGACCTACTGCGCTAGCAAATTTTTCGTCAGCGCCTTTAGCGAGGGGCTTTACCACGAGCTAGCACAAGACAAGCAGGCAAAGATGCAAGCAAAAGTGCTAGCTCCAGCTGCCACAAAGACAGAATTTGGCATGGTGGCAACTAGCAAAGAGAGCTACGACTACGACAAGGCGTTTAAAAAGTACCACACGAGTGAAGAGATGGCGGAGTTTTTGCTTCGCCTTTATGATAGCCATTACTGCGTTGGCGCGGTGGATAGAGATAGCTTTGAGTTTAGCCTAAGTAAGCCAAAATTTGACTATGCGATCAAGTATGATGCAAAAAATATAGATAAATAAAGCCAAATCAAGGAAACAAAATGCCACTACAAAAAGTTGATATAAACAAGGCCTACCGCCTCATCAACCACGGCCCAACGCTCATCATCTGCGCAAGCCACGACGATGTCGTGGACGCGATGAGCGCCTCTTGGGTCTGCCCGCTAGACTACGACAAGATAACAGCAGTCGTAGACTCTGGCTCATTTACCCGTTCGCTTTTTGAAAAGAGCGGTAAATTTGGCCTTTGTGTGCCATTTTTCAAAGATACCGCCCTTGTCGCAAGACTAGGCACGACCAGCATGCACAGCGACAAAAACAAGCTTGCTGGCGTGGAGATGTTTTACGAAAATGGCGTGCCTTTGTTAAAAGAGTGCGCAGCTTACATGGTTTGCGAGATCATCAAAGACGCCAAAAACGAGAGTGAGTTTGACCTCTTTAAGGCCAAAGTCGTGGCAGCCTACGCCGATACGCGCGTTTTTGAGGGTGGTCACTGGAAATTTGAAAATTTAGATGACGAGCTAAAGACACCTCACTACGTAGCTGGCGGGCAGTTTTACGCTGACGGGGCGGCTAAGCTTGAGGAAAGGGCAGCCGTTATCGGTTAAAGGAGTAGTATGAGATACGCAAAGGGCGTAGTTTTAGCGCTTTGTTTGGTAGGCGCTTGCTTTGGCGGCGAGCTTAAATTTGATGAAAAGAAATTTGAGCTAAAAAGCGTGCAAGTTGGTGAGAGGACGCTTAAATTTAGAGCCTATGAGGGCATAGTCTATGTGGCAAAGCCAGTTAGCGACTATGAGGTGCTTAATTTTTACGTGCCAGAGGGTAAATTTAGCGACCAAAAGAGCGCTATCTTTATGCCAAATGCTATTGGCGGCTACATGAGCGCAAAACCACAAAAGCCAGAAATCCAAAATGAAAAGCCAAATGCCACTCTTGAAGCGCTTCTTAGAGGCTACGTCGTGGCAAGCGTTGGCGCTAGGGGCAGGACGCTAAAAGAGGATGGGCGTTTTATCGGCAAAGCGCCAGCTGCGATAGTCGATCTAAAAGCGGCCGTTAGATATCTTAAATTTAACGACAAATTTATGCCAGGCGACGCAAACAAGATCATCTCAAACGGCACGAGCGCAGGCGGCGCGATGTCGGCACTTCTAGGCACTAGCACAAATGCAAAAGAGTATGAGCCATATCTTAAAGAGTTAGGCGCTGCGAAAGCGGACGATCAAATTTATGCCGCTTCAGCCTACTGCCCTGTGACAAATTTAGAGCATGAGGACGAGGCGTATGAGTGGATGTTTGGGGATTTGGATAAATTTGAAAGGATAGACTTTTCAAGTCTTGATGCGAGCACTTTTAACGATAGGAGCAAAAAGCCAAAGATGATCACAGGCGAGCTAAACGCCACGCAAAAAGAGCTCTCACGCGAGCTAAAGAGTAAATTCCCAGCCTATCTAAACTCGCTAAATTTAAAAGACGCCAAAGGCCACGCACTAAGCCTTGATGAAAACGGCGAGGGTAGCTTCAAAGAGTATATAAACGCTCTCATCTCAAAGGCATTTACCGCTACAAAAAGTAGCGACAAAAGCACGCTCACGCCTAAATTTATCACTCTTGACACGCAGGGTTGCTCGCTTGGATATACATTTAAGCTTGAAGACTTCATAGCCTCGCTAAAACGTGCCAAAGCGGTGGTTGCCTTTGACGGACTTGCGCTAGAAAATCCTGAAAACGACCTTTTTGGCGATAGCAAAACGCCTGCAAAGCACTTTACTAAATTTGCAAAAGAGCGAAGCGGCGGCGAGATGGCAGACGCTAGCGTCATAAAGATGATGAATGTGATGAACTACACTAAAAATAAAGAGGCGGCAAAATTTTACCGCATAAGACAAGGCACAAACGACACCGACCTAGCCCTTGCCGTACCTGCTATGCTCGCGCTCTCTCTTAAAAATGCTGGCAAAGAGGTTGATTTTGAAGCGGTCTGGGGGCAAGGACACGGTGGCGACTACGATCTAGACGAGCTTTTTGCTTGGATAAAAAGAGTTGAGAAGAGATAAATTTAAGGAGATTTGATGTTTAAAAAGCTATTTTTACTAGCGGTTTTGGCAGCTTTTGCCTTTGGGGCGGAGGCGAAAGTGAGCTTACAGGAGCTGCTTTCAACGCCAAATAATAAGACCTTGTTAAAGCAGCTTGGCAGGGAAAATATACTAAGCTCAAAGAGCGAATCAGGCACGCAGGCGATCTTTTTTGCGAGCGCAAAGAGCAAGCCAGAGCTATTTTACCTGTTTGAGTTTTACAAGGACGAGGTGGCTTATAAAAAGCATATAAGCTCGGTGCACTATAAGAAATTTGCAAGTGCGAGCGCTGAAATTTTGGCTAGTAAAAAGGCTATAAACGTGAAAAAACGAGCTGCGTTTTCAAAAAATTTAACGCCAGAGCGCCTAAAAGATGCCTACTTTCACATCACAAATTTAAGCCTTTTAGCAAAGAGCGATGTGAAATTTGAAAAGATCATCAAAAAATATATGCAAAAAAGCGTAGATGAGGGTGCTTACGCGCAGTTTGCCTTTAGCCAAAAAGAGGCACCTAATAAGTGGGTGCTGGTTGAAATTTACAAAGACGAAGCTAGCTTTGAAAGCTACCGCCACAGCGAAAACTACAAAGCCTACGCCAAAGAGCGAGCTGGGCTGATAGAGGAATTTGACGGCTTTGGCCTAAAAAACGAGACCTCATTTAGCAAGGTAAAATTTTAGGAGATTTATGAAGAAAATTTCACTTTTTTGCGCACTGGCACTCATTGGCAGCACGGCTTTTGCCCTTGATAAGGCAGGATGTGAGAGTTTAAAAGATTTGAAAATTTTAAACAACGAGATGATAGATGCGCTGTGGAGTGAGAGTGGCGATACCAGCAAGGCAAGTAGCTTTGTTTGCAAGTAAATTTAAGGGGCAAAAATGAGTGAAATTTTAGTCGTATCAGGTCACACCGACCTTGAAAATTCCTTTGCAAATAAGATCATCTTGGGCGAGCTAAAAAAGCACTTGCCAGAGGCTAAATTTGACATACTAAGCGAGCCTTATAAAAACTACGTTATCGATGTAAAAGCTGAGCAAGAAAAGCTAGTAAAGGCTGATGTGATCGTGCTTGTTTATCCATTTTTCTGGTACGGCGTGCCATCGCTTTTGCAAAAGTGGTTTGAAGATGTGCTAGTTCATGGCTTCTCTCACGGCAGCAAGGGAGATAAGCTACATGGCAAAAAGCTGGTGCTTTCATTTACCTCTGGTGCGCCTGAGGAGCTTTATAAAAAAGAGGCACTTCAGCGCTACGAGATAGAGGAGTTTTTGCCGCCGCTTAAGGCACTAGCAAATATGTGTGGCATGGAGTTTGCAGGCTATGTTTATAGCGGAGGGCTATCGTATCAGAGTAGGCACGATGAGGCAAAGCTTGCTTTGATGAGGCAAAAGGCGCTTGATCATGCAAGAAGGCTAGAGGAGCTGATAGGTAAAATTTCATGATACCGGCGAAATTTTATAGATATGTCTTTACGTTTATAATGTCAGCGTTTATGGCGTTTATCATCTCTTTTACGATGACCTATTTTCACTTTGGCTTTGTGGGTGGCTTTGTGCAAATTTGGATAGTAGAATACCTAAAAGCCTTTATGGTCGCCTATCCTGCGATATTTGTCGTAGCGCCACTGGCTGCAAAGCTAGCAAATTTGATATGTAAAAGTGAGAAGTAAATTTAAAGAGTGGCTAGAGAGCCTAGCCACGCGCAGTTTTATTTTAAAAGACCTTGTTTTTTCATTTGATCCATTACTTGAGCAAACATCTCTTTAGCTTGTTTGCAAGTAGCGTCTTGTTGCTCTTTTGGTAAAGAAGCTAGTTGATCCATTGATTGTTTCTTTTGATCTTCATACATTTTTACTTGTTGCTCTTGACCAGCTTTTTTGTAAGCTTCGACCATTTTGTCGATGTCTGAGAAGTAAGATTTGCAAGTATCTGTAAGATCTGCAGCGTTTAGGCTTAGTGCAAAGCCAAGAGTAGCTAAAACTAAAAGTGATTTTTTCATCTCTTTCTCCTTGTGAAAATTTAAGGAGATTATATAACTTTTTTATTTTAAATAGATTTAAATTTATTAAATTTAGCCAAGACAAGCGCCTTGGCTAAAATTTTGGCTTTTTAGCCTAAGAATTCGCGTTTAAAATACTCTTTTGGAGCTTTGCAAAGTGGGCAAGCGCCTGGAGCTTTTTTGCCTCTATGAACGTGTCCGCACACCTCGCAAACCCAGATATCCTCTTCATCGCTCTCAAAAAAGCCCTCTTCATCAAGCATCTTTTTAAGCTCTAGATACTCCCTCTCATGCTCTACTTCAACCTTGCCGATCGCGTTAAATAGTCTCTCAACATCTCTTAGCTCTTCTTCTTTCGCGATCTTTGCAAAGTCTGGATACATCGTCGTATGCTCGTAGTTTTCGCCAGCTGCAGCGTCAAGTAAATTTTTATCCATCTTATCGATCGGATCGTTCATCATCTCGTGATACTTCTTAAATTCAGCCCTTGCGTGCCATTTCTCGTTTTCAGCTGCCTCGTAAAAGTGTCTAGCTATCGCGTGATAGCCTGCTTCTTTAGCTAGGTCGCCGTAAAGCTCATACTTGTTTCTAGCTTGTGACTCGCCAGCAAATGCCTTCATCAAATTTACCGCTGTTAAATTTTCAGTGATGCATTTCATCTCTTCGCCGCAACAGGTTAGTGTGCCGCCGCCAACCTTTTGAACTTCGATCTCGTTGCCGCATTTCTCGCATTTGTATGTTTCATACTGTCTCATTTTGACTCCTATTTTGATAAAATTTGAGCGGATTATAACCAAATAATTAAAATATGTAAATAATAATTTTTATTGATAACGTATATTATTTTTATAAATTTAACAAAATACAAAATCACCAAATCCATCATCATAAATTTAAAAAAGATAAATTTCAGCCAAAATTTATTCTAGCGTTAAAAGTGCGGTTGAGCTTGGTTGTAGAATAACTCAAAATAAATCATCCAAAGGAGATCATCATGAGTTTTCTATCTAAATTTAGTAAGGCTATCTTTGCCGTTGCCGTTGCTGGTGCGATCAGTGCTAGTGCATTTAGCGAGGGCGAGGACTACGTCAAGCTTGAAAAGCCACTAAGTGTGGGACAAAATACGCTAGTTAAAATTTTTAGCTACGCTTGCCCATTTTGCTACAAGTACGACAAGAGCGTCACTCCAAAGGTAGTTGAGAAAATCCCTGGACTAAAATACGAGCCATTTCACCTAAAGACAAAGGGCGATTACGGCGAGGTTGCGAGCAAGGTCTTTGCTGTGCTTATCGTTATGGACGAGGCAAAGGGAGTGAGCTTGTTTGATGAAAATTCGCTATTTAAAAAGGCTAAATTTGCCTACTACAAGGCTTATCACGACAAAAAAGAGCGCTGGAGCGATGGCAAAGATGCTGAGGGCTTTTTGAAAACTGGACTTGATGCAGCTGGCGTTAGCAAAGCAGACTACGAAAAAGAGCTAACTAATCCAAAAGTGACTGAGCTACTTAAAAAGTGGGATGAGAGCTATGACGTGGCTAAAATTCAAGGTGTGCCAGCATTTGTCGTAAATGGCAAATATCTCATCATGACAAAATCAATCAGCTCGCTTGACGGCATGGCAGCACTCATCGAAGAGCTTCTTAAAAAATAAGGCGCCACATGAGCTTTTTTAAAAAAATGGCTAAATTTCAAGACTCACGCATCTCTTGGGCGATCTTAGTCTTTGTAAGCGTCGCGCTTGTCGTTATCGCGCATTCGCTCTTTCAAAACTACGCTTATATGCCTCCTTGCGAGCAGTGCGTCTATATACGTTTTGCCTTTTTATGTATGGCGCTTGGCGGCGTGATAGCGATGATAAATCCAAAAAATTTGCTCTTTGCCATCATCGGCTACGTCTTTGCATTTTGGGGAGCGGTGCAGGGCATAATGTATAGCGTAAAGCTAGCCAAAATCCACGACGCAGTACATGGCGATGATCCATTTGGCGTGCAGGGCTGCTCGACTGAGCCACACTATCCATTTGGCTTGCCGCTTGAGAAGTGGGCGCCTGACTGGTTTATGCCAACTGGCGACTGCGGCTATGACAGCCCTATGGTGCCTGATGGCGCGGTGCTAAGCGATCTGCAAAAGAGCATAGTGGATCTTTACGCAGACGGCTGGTATCTTGTGCCGTCTTCTAAATTTATGTCGATGGCGGATTGCACGCTGCTTGGCTTTGGCATTTGCTTTGTTGTGCTTGCACTTATGCTTGTTTCAAAGCTCTTATCTTTTAAAAATTAAATTTTAGTTAGCCCTATTTTTGGGCTAACTTAGGATATACTGCACGCATGGGTATTAATTTAAAATCACAAAATATTAAAATTTATGCGATCATCTTGCTAGCAAGCCTCTTTGTCGTGCTTCTTGGGCTAAACAGCTACAACAAAGCAAAAGAAAAGATCATCGAGCTATCTGATAAAAACAACATCGCAGTTAGTAAAAACATCGTTAGCAACTTTCAAATTTGGCTTGATGAGCGCTTAAATTCACTCATCCGTGCGTCAAAATTTATCCAAAACTCTAATATCATAGATGACGATACTAGAGTGGCAAATTTCATAAAGCTCTTTAAAGAAAATGCGAAAGAATTTGATCTCATGCAGCTTCTAAGAGAGGATGGCGAGATCTTTGTAGATGGGCAAAAGATCTCAGAAGAGGTAATGTCAAAGCGTGAGCGAGCGGGGCTTATCTGGTATGTCGAGACAAAAAATACAAATGCCCCAAGCGTAAATTTCATGCAAAATCACAAAATTTTAAAAGACTCAACTTTAAATTTATGCGTGCCAGTTGAAAAAGACGCGAAATTTGAAGCAGCACTTTGCGGCGTCGTGCGCATAGGCACTATCTTTGATAGCATCAAAAACTTTAGTCTTGCGCCAAATTCTTACTCATTTTTAGTAACTCACAGCGGCGAGATCCTCACATCGATGGCTGATGCGACGCTAAAAAGAGAGATCGAGGAGAAATTTAAAGAGCTATTTTTAAAAGATGAGGACATCACTAGCCTAAAGATAGGGCAAAATTTGATCCAAGTAGCCGAGATACCGACGATGAACTGGTTTATCGGAGCTGGCACGAACAACGAAGAAGAAATTTTAGCCATGACAAGAGAGGCGCTAAAAAACGCCCTAAATTTACTCTTTGCCTTCGTCGCACTTGCATTTTTGGCAAACAGCCTGCACAACTTCATGTATAACAAGATAAAAAAGGTGCAAGATGAGTACGAGACCTTGCTAGCGCACAGAGCCAAGATGAGCGAGGCTGGTGAGCTTATAAGCGGTATAAGCCATCAGTTCATCCAGCCAGTAAATTCGCTAAAACTGATGCTAAGCTCGGCGATAATGCTAAAAAAAGAGGACAAGCTAAGCGATGAGGAGCTTTTAAATTTATTAAAAAAAGGGCAAAGCTCGATCGAGCTTCTTTCAAAAACAATCGAAATTTTTAGAAATTTTTACAAAAGCGCTGAAAATGTGAGCGAATTTGAGATCCAAACAAGCGTTAGAAATTTAATAACACTTATGCACACAGAGCTTAGCCGTGCAAACGTAAGCGTGAAATTTAGCGGATTTGAAGAGATGAAGGTCTGTCAGATAGAAAACATCATCCAGCAAATTTTGCTAATCCTAATCCACAACGCAAAGGACTCACTAGTTGAAAGCTACAAAGATGAGCCGCTAAAACGCGTGATAGAGCTAAAATTTAGAAGCTTTGAAGATAAGTGCTACATCGGTGTTTATGATAATGGTGGCGGCGTGAGCTACAAGATGAGCAAGAAAATTTTTACATGGCTAAACACGACTAAAAAACAAGGAAATGGCATAGGACTTTACTTTGCTAAAAAGCTAGCACGTGAGAAGCTAAATGGCGACATCACGCTTGTGCACAACCTAAAGCCAACGATTTTTGAGCTAAGCTTTGAGAAGAATTTAAAGGGTTAAAAGATGCAAGAGGCACTAGAAATTTTAAAAAAAGTATCTATCTTGGTAGCTGAAGATGACGAGATGGCAAGGGAGCTCATCATCACTGGGCTTAAGCCATACTGCGGTCAGGTAGTTGGCGCAAAAGATGGACAAGATGGACTGGAGAAATTTAAAAAACAGGGCTTTGACATCGTGATGAGCGATATTCACATGCCGGTGCTAAATGGCTTTGAGATGATGAATGAGATAAAAAAGCTAAAACCTCATCAGAAATTTATCGTCTTTACTTCATACGACAGCGATGAAAATTTGATCAAGAGCTATGAGCAGGGGGCGACCTTGTTTTTGAAAAAGCCTATCGATATAAAGGATCTTAGATCGATGCTGATAAGCCTAAGCTTCGAGCGCGACGAGAAGCTAGTGCGCCTAAGTGATGAGGTGAGTATAAATTTAAAAAAAGAGAAAATTTATAAAAACGGAAGCGAGCTATACCTTAGCTTCTTGCAAAATAAGATATTTTGGCTATTTGCGTACAATCTAAACAAGCTCGTGACCTACGAGATGATAGAGGAATTTGTCTATGACAGCACCGAGGTGAGCAAGGCTGCGATACAAAATGTCGTACTTCGCCTAAAACGCGAGCTTGGCGTGAAATTTAAAAACATCAGCGAGAGCGGGTATATCTTAGTCGCCAAGAGCTAACAAGCATAAATTCAAAATAGTAAAACTAATATGTTTATCTAAGAATATCTTAAAAGTAGTGATAAATTTATGTCACTACTAGCTAAAATTTATAGAAAAAGAGATAAAAATTTGCAAAATTTGATAGATAAACTTAAGAAAATTTATGTCACAAGTGGGTATAAATTTATGATAGTTATAAATAAAAAACATTTTGATATAAAAAGGCTAAATTTAGTGGTAATAAGGCTAGATAAAGGCTTCTTTGGTTAAGAATTTATGCGTTTAAAATGAAAATTGTTATGTGACATTTTTGGGTTATTTTATCAACTACTATGCTATTTTGATGAACAAAAGCTTAAAAATTTAAAATTTATATAGATAAATATAAAAATTTTCACACATTTATAAAAAATTTACACATTATTAACCCCTAAACTTAGGCTTTTCTTAAGGGTATTGTACCAAAGTACAATATAATTAATTTTTTTTCTTAGCTAAAATCTTGATATAGATCAATAAAATCCAAAGGGAGGCACTAAGATGCAAAAGTTAGGCGTTATCAAAAATATCCTAGGCGGTGAAATCGTAGCTGTTGATAAAAGTGGCAACGAAAGAGTCTTAAAGGTGGGCGATAGCATTTTTGAAGGTGAAACTTTAAAGGCTAATGGCTCTGCAAAAGCAGTGATCGCAGCAAATGACGGTAAAGAAGTCAGCTTACAAAACGGCGAAAGCCTGAGCCTAGATAAAGAGGCAAACGCACTTAGTGACAACCCAGAGATAGCCTCTATCCAAAAAGCCTTGCTAAACGGCGCAAACATCACTGATCTTGAAGAGACTGCAGCAGGTGGTAACGCAGCAGGTGGTAACGCTACTGGAGATGGCGTAAGTTTAGGTGCTGCTAGCTTTGCCGAGGGCGGCCACTACTCAAATATCAATGAAAATTATAGAAATTTAACCGACGCAAATAGAGCTTTTCAAACACCAGAAAACTCAATAGGTGGTTATAACGATGCAGGTACAGATGCAGATACGACAACTCCTATCTCGCCAGCTACACCTGTCACACCAAGTACCCCAAGCACACCACCAACACCACCAACTCCGAGTACACCAAGTACTCCTGGCGTCACCGTAACCCCAGGTACTCCTTCACCTGCTGATCCTCCAGTCATCACGCCTCGTCCTGGTGCAGTAGAGATCACTACTAGCATCGATCCTGCTGCTAGCGAGGCAAGAGAGAGTGGCGCAGGTGCAAACGGTGAGGGTAGACACTATCTTGTTTATAAACTAGGTCTATCAGGCACTCCAGTAAGTCCAAGCGGCGAGACCACAGATCTAGGTTTAAATTTCCTTGGCGGCACTAGAGGAGAGGATTATGCAAGCGTGGTTGAGTACTCAACTGACAATGGTACGACATTTCAGCCACTAACAGGCTACACGATAACTGGCGTAAATATAGAAGATATCTCAAAAGTGCAGGTAAGGATAAAGGTGCTTGACGACTATGGACAAGCAAATTTAGACCATCACAACCAAAATGAAGGTAGCAGGGCAGAAATTTATGGTGTAGATGATAATAATAGCACAGCAACAAATGGCCTTACCCAAGGTGTTGAGAATTTTGGCGTTTATAAAGAAGGTGTAAGTCTAAGCGTCACTCCAACTAGCAGCTACCTACTACCAACAACAGCCGCAAATAGAGCCGAAGGCTACATCATCGATAATGATGATAATCTAGAGATAACAAACGATCTTAGTTACGCAGATGGCAACAACTACCGCATAAAAACCTTAGATGGAGATGATACGGTAAGTATAAAAGCAAATGTTAAAGGCACTCAAATCAACACTGATGATGGAGATGATATTGTAAATTTTGATAAGGCTGGCATTGCATTTGGCAGTGAAAATATCGATGAGCATGCAAGTATCAATATGTATGATGGTAATGACACTGTAAATATAAATGAGGCTATGAAATTAGGCAAAGCTCACATAAGTCTTGATTTTTATGAAAATAGCACAGGCAAAGATACTCTAAATATAAATGCAGATGTCACTGGTTTAGGTACTACAAATAATAGCTCTTTTTATCTTGGCGGTGGTGATGATGCGATAAATATCAAAAACGCAACTGTAAGTGGGGTAAATATAGATGCTAGCAAAGGCGCAGATACCATAAGTATAGATAATACCACTATAGAAAAGACAAACATTTTCTTGACACATCGCGATAGGTTAAACGAAGCTGATAAGGTTGATATAAACGACGCTACCTTTATAGGTTCATCGATAGGCGTTGTTAATTCTTCTTATAATGGCGAAATGGCTGATTTAAATAATGATCAAGTGATAAATGTGCGTGGCAAGACAAGCTTTATAAACACAGGCACTAATGATAGCGGTGGGCTTAGTGCAACTCACGTAAATATAAATGGCACTGACAGCGATAAGATACTTTTTACAGGCGCTTCAAGCATTCATGGCAAAGAGATCAACATAGATCATGCACTATTTAGCGGTGGTGGCGAGATAGGAAATTACGTTGGCGATCAAGGTAGAAACTACTTTTCAGATGCTACTGTAACACTTACAAATACCCAAACGGATGATAAAGTTGGTTTTAGGTTTGACGCTGGAAATGATACTTTGACATTTAATGGCAACAACACTTTTGGTAATGGCGCTGAAGGTTCAGGTGCTGGTATAGACATGGGTGGTGGCAACAACACTATAAATTTCGTGGGTAAAAATAGTGCTGCTAGTTTAAATTTAGAAACTGGGAACGGAGCTGATACTATAAATATAGGCGGAGAAACTAGCTTTGGAGGAACATTTACAGGCAGTACTGATAGCAATACCTTTAAACAAAGGGTTAGCATATCAACAGGCTCAGGCGATGATACTATAAATATCGACAAAGGCGCTGTTTTAAAAGCCGCGACAATAAATACTGGCGACGGCAATGATAATGTAAAGTTAAATGGAGAACTACAAGACACACCTGATTATTGGCATTCTACTAGTAGCATAGATCTAGGTAGTGGCGATGATACGCTTCATATCGGAAAAGATGCAATAATGGGAAGTGGTACAACTATCAAGGGTGGTGCAGGCACTGATACGCTAGATATTGCTGGAAATATCGACTTTAGCAAGGTAGCTGGCTTTGAAAAACTTACTCTTGGTGGCAGTGAAAACAATGTAGCACTAAATTTAACTATAAATGACGTACTAAATATCACTCGTGGAAACCTTAATAACACCCTTAGGATAGATGGCGAGGCGGGTGATCAAGTAGATATGTCAGCCTTTAGCAAAGGCGGGGTAAATTCTGAAGGGTATACAGAGTACTCAGCTACGCATAATAATGGTACGACATTTACCATCGAGATAAAAGACGAAATAGTCTCACACTCTTAAATTTCATGCCCTAGTCTAAAAAAACTAGGGCAAATTCTTACAAAATTTCAAATTTTAGTACCATAGTACAATTTACAAAGCTTTCTCAAAATATTAAAATACGTTCAAAATTTTTTAGATAAGGAAGTAAAATGGCAACAAGGATAGGCATTATAAAAAGCATCTCACAAGGAGCAAATGTAATCGCAACTGCAAAGGACGGCACACAAAGAGTGTTAAAAGTAGGCGATGAAATTTTTCTTGGTGAGACTATACAGACAACTGATATTGACTCAAAAGTAGTCATAACTGCAAACGATGGCAAAGATATCGCGATCATCGGAAAAGATACCCTAAATTTAGACAAGAGCGTAGCTCACAACGATAGCTTTGGTGACGATAGCGTAGCTGATGTAAGTGCTATCCAAAAAGCACTTCTTGATGGTGCAAATATCACTGATCTTGAAGAGACTGCAGCTGGTGGTAACCAAGGTGGCAACGCTGGAGGAGACGGCGTAAGCTTAGGTGCTGCAAGCTTTGAAGAGGGTGGTCACTACTCAAATATCACTGATGATTATAGAAATTTACCTGACTCAAGTAGAGCTTTTCAAACTCCAGAAAACTCAATCGGCGGTTATAATGACGGCAATGACGCAGGCAATGTAACTCCTGTCTCACCAGTCATATCTCCAATTAGTGTTGATATCAAAACACTAAATGATAACTTTGGAACTATACAAGGCGATTACAGCCTAGACGCACCAAGCATACCTCGCACAAATGACGCTACTCCAACTATAAGCGGCACAGTAGATCCAGCTGCTGTAAGAGCGGTTGTTAGCGTGCTTGACAAGAATGGACACGAAGTCTTTACAAAAACTCTAAATCCAAGCGACTATGCTGATGGTAAATTTAAATTTACAACTAACGAGTTAAGTGTAGATGGTAGCCATGATGGCGATTATAAGGTAGAGATAACAGCTACAGGAAGAGATGGCCAAACAGCAACTGATAGTGGTAGCTTTGTACTTGATACAGTTGCAAAGATCACTATAAACGTTGAAACTGAGATGAGCCTTGTAAAAGAGTCTGAGATGAGTAGCGGACTAAAAGGAAATTTCTGGTTTAACCACATCTATGAGCCAGGCGTAAGTGGCACTGAGCTAAGACCTTATGCCTTTAATAATACAACATACGCTCATGATGGTATGAAGCAAAATGACTTTGTAGAATACTATATGAACAACACTAAGCCTTGGGCAAGCTTTAAAGCAAAAGAGCTAAATTTCCAACAAGGTAAAGGTGGCGATAGAGACAACACTGATAACGACGCAGGAACGGTTTCTGGCCTTGACGGCGCTCACAATATGGTCGGCAAGATCGATCTTGACGGTAACAAAGTAACTCCAAATAGCGAGTGGGTAGCTCCAAATTTCAAAGCGCTTGAGTACTTCATCGACAACGCAAAAGGTAGCGATTTTCATATCCTAAGAGATGCTCCTAATGGCAAAAATACAACAGCTGGTGCGATGGTAAATTTAAAAGGTACTATGTACCTTGAGCCAGGGGATTATAAATTTGACGCAAAAAATACTGATGATAGCGTGAGATTTAAGGTTGATGGTAAGACTATGGTTGATTATGACACTATTCATTCTGAAAATAGAGCTACAACCACGACTTTACACGTTGATAAAGCAGGGTACTATGACTTTGATATGAGCTATGCAAACTACATCTTTTGGGGCAAGCTAAAACTAACAGTTTCAAAAGATGGCGGACCTGAGAGCATACTTGGCTCAGAGGCAAGTGGCATAAAACTAAATTCAACCGACTTTGACAGCTACGTAGATACAGTAACAAGAAATGTCTATAAAGTAACTCAAAAGATCACAGGAACTGTGGATAATGTAGAAGATGGACAGATCGTAACTGTGACATCAAGCACAGGTGAGAGCCATACAGCCAAAGTGATAGACGGTAAATACGAAGTTGAGTTTAAAACTAGCGATCCAAAAGCAACATACACTGCAAAGGTTAGCGACCTTGTAGGCAACGAGGCGCAGGCAGAATCAACTAAGCTAAATGTCGCTAACACAGATCTGATAGACGCTACCGATGATGACGCAAGCGTTGTAAGCGCAAATACAAATACAGGTATAAATGACGCAACTAAATATTATAAATTTACAACTGATGACATCGCTCAAACTGATAAATTTTCATCTAATGCGCCACTACCAGTACTAAGTGATAAGACTCCGACATTTACAGGTAGCATAGACAGCAGCGCAACTAAAGCGATCATTACTGTTCTTGATAAAAATGGACATGAAGTCTTTACAAAAGAGCTTAGCCAAAGTGAATTTTCAAATGGTAAATTTGAAGTCACATCTGATAACTTAGAGGATGGTAACTATAACATCAAAGCAACTGCAATATTCGCAAATGGCGACAAGAGCACGATAGTTAGTGAATTTGTAGTTGATAAGACGCCAGTTACTATAGAAAACATCAAGATCATCGAAAATGATGGCGAGGGACTACACCATACGCTTAAATTTAACCTCAAAAACTATGAGGATGGCGATAAGATCGAGAGTATAAAAATCGTAACAGCTGACGGAACTACTAACGTAATCTCTGTTGGCACTACTAAGCCAACTAATGGTGTGCTAAGCTTTGAGTACGATCATAAGATAAAACTAGGCGATAAAATAGAAGTTGAGATGACTGATAAGGCTGGCACAAAATATACTCACGTAAATGAAATTTTAGTTCCAACTATGACGCAGTTTGAAAACGGCAACGACACAACTACAAATGCAAATAACCGCTCAGCTGAGAAGTTGTGGGGCACTATGGAGATGAGTGAGAGCGGCACTAGAGCTGATGGCTCAAGGATCGTTTCAAACGACGCTATCCCATACCTAAGAGCTGTGATCCCAGAAGATACAACAGCTGGTGCTACTAGCGATAATAAAACTGTAAGTGAGTTTTTAAATAGCGGCAGAGGCATAAGATGGAGTACTGGAGATGTTAAATTTGTATCTACAAATGTTGATACAGGTGTTACGAAAGTTTTACTATCTGAAGCGATAGAAAAACCAATAGGCAATGTAACGCCTGATCACTACAATAGACTTACAGGCTTTAACAACAGACTTGACGGCTATGGCAAGATGGCTGATGGTGTTTATAAAATTTCTATCGATGGTAAATATCAAGGTGGAGATGAGCTACTTTACAACTCTATTCAATTTACTATCGATGCAACAGCTGCAACGATAGACAACTCAAATTTTAACTACGATGCAGCTACAAATAAAACCACATGGAGTGGAAATTTAAGTGAAAATGGAGTTGGTGCAAGCTATACGCTAAAACAACACTTTGAAGAGGCGGTAAAAGGCATAGCTCTAAAAGATAGCATCACTTTAAGAGATGCAAATGGACACATCATACCTGCAAATTCTGTAACGCTTGATGATAATGGAAATTTCGAAGCAGTATTTAATGGCGATGTAAAAGCAAACGATGTCTATCTACAAATTTCTGATATCGCTAAAAACACAAGGGTGGATGCAGAAAATAACAACAATAACAATGTCATCACAACAAGTGAAGGCAACGATATCATAACCGTTGGAGATGGAAACAACACGATCAACGCAGGACGCGGCGAAAATGAAATTCGCACAGGCAATGGCAACAATGTAATCATCACTGGCGATAACAACGACGTCATAACCACAGGAAGTGGTAACGACTACATAGACGCTGGCAGAAGTGGCTATACTGGCATAAACAAAGGCGATCTAGTAAATGCTGGCGCTGGCAATGATAAAGTTGTATTTACCTTTGATGATCCAAGAGCAGCTCTATCTCAAAGCTTGGATGGTGGCGCTGGTACGGATACGCTTATTATGCGTCCAATGGCAAAGGATGGCACTATCGACTTTGATAAGATAGACAATAAATCTTTAACTAATGCGATCAAGAATTTTGAAGAGATCCAGCTTGGCATGGATGAGCATGGCAATGACAACCAAGCTGTTAAGCTACTAAATTTAAAAGCAGATAATGTATTTGGTATCACTGATGATGTAAATACTATCTTAAAAATAAGTGGCGACAACAAAGATAGCGTTTCATTAAAAGGATTTACTGAGGCTACAAGTCAAAATGGTGTCGAAGCTGGATATACAAGATATGAGGGTCAAACAAGCGCAGATACTCCAAAAACTATCTATATAGATGTCGATAATGATATAAACAAACAACTTGTATAAAATTTGGGCTTTTTAGCCCAAATTTCTTCTTTTAAATTTCTCTTTTTGCTCCCAAAAAACGCTCTTAAAACCATCTTTGTACCAAAGTACAATATACAAATTTAATAAAAAACACTAGAATAAATCAAAAAATAAAAGTAAGGAATAAAGATGACAGCTGTAGCCGGCAAGGTAAAAAGCGTCACATCTGATGTTATAGCGATAGATAAAAACGACCGTGTAAGAGTTCTAAACGTAGATGATGAGGTTTATATTGGAGAGAGTATAAAGGGCGAAAGCCAAAGTGCGAGCGTGACTATCACAGCAGTGGATGGCAGCGATATATCGCTAAATGGATATGACACGATATGGCTTGATAGTAGTGTGGTAAGTGCTGATACTAGCGCTGAAAATAGCATCGATACTGACGCACTTTTTAGAGCGCTTCTTGGAGAAAACTACGCTGAGATACTTGATCAGATGAATGAAAAAGTGGAAGATATGTTTGCAAAAACACAACCAAATGAGGCTGAAAATAGCTCAAATAGCCTTGAGGACAGTGAAAATTTAGCAGACAAACATAGCGCAAATGATGAGATTTTATCTGACTCAAATGAGCTAAAAGTAGATAACTCTTACGAGCATGCAAATTTTGACGTAACTACGATATATATCGAGATCGATAACGACTTAAATAAACTTTCATAAAATTTGAGCCTCTTGGTTCAAATTTCTTATCCTAAAAATTAACTAATATCCCTTATAATAAGCCAAAATTTACAAAAGGAAAACGATGAAGAAAATTTTAATCATTGCAGGCTCTTGCAATAGCGGCACAGCAGGGCTTCAGGCTGATATAAAGACATGCGCTAGGCTAAACTGCTATAGCGCAACGGCGGTCACTTCGCTAGTTGCTGAGACCACAGACGCGATAAAAAGCGTAGTTTGTCTTGAACCTAGCTTTGTTAAAGACCAGCTTAGCACGCTTGCGGAGGAATTTAGCTTTGATGCCATAAAGATCGGTATGCTCTTTAGCGAGGAGATAATGGACGTTGTTCGCGAGTTTTTACTCACTCAAAAGGCAAAAGTCGTGCTTGATCCAGTCTGCGTCTCAAAGAGCGGCCACAAGCTCATAAAAGATAGCGCAGTAGAAAAGCTAAAAGAGCTAATGAAGCTTGCCACCGTCGCCACGCCAAATTTAGACGAGGCAAATGTCCTTTTTGGTGGAAATTTTAAAGATCTGCCTTGCGATATCATAGTGAAAAAGCGAGTGAGCGAGGGAAATAGCATAGATACGCTTTATAGAAAAGATGGCTCACTGCAAAATTTCAAAACTCCGCTTGCTAATCCGCTTGTGATGAGTGGGACTGGTTGCACTTTCTCAACGGCGCTTGCTTGCTACCTTGCAAAGGGCAAGAGCCTAGAGGAGGCTATAGGGCTTTCAAAAGAGTATATCTGCTCCATTATAAAAGAGAGTATCGACACAAAGCTAGGTAAAAACCGCCTACTTTGGCACGGAGCGAAGTAAATTTAAGCCTAAAATTTAGGCTTAAATTTGATGTTTTTAAAATTTAAACTAAATTTCACGCCTCTAGTATCGCTCCATTGCTTGCGTTTGTGACTAGTTTTTGATACTGCCTTAGCCAGCGAGAGGTTAGCGCCTTATCGACTGGCTTAAATTCTGCTCTTCTCTTTGCGATCTCGGCTTCGCTTAGGCGAACGTTGATCTCGTATTTATCGACGTCTATATCGATGATGTCGCCATCTTGTAGCAAGCCTATCATGCCGCCTTCAGCCGCTTCTGGGCTCACGTGGCCGATACTTAGACCTCTTGTCGCTCCGCTAAAGCGACCATCTGTGATGAGCGCTACGTCTGCGCCAAGTCCTCGTCCCATGATGAGCGAAGTAGGGCTTAGCATCTCTTGCATGCCTGGTCCCCCACGTGGGCCTTCGTAGCGGATGACGACGACGTCGCCTTTATCTACTTTGCCACTTGAGATGCCAGCTATGGCTTCATCTTGTGAGTTAAAGCAGACCGCTTTACCGCTAAATTTACGCTCGCCAACGATGCCAGCCGTCTTGATGACACAGCCTTGCTCGGCTAAATTTCCAAACAAAATGGCAAGTCCGCCAACTTGCGAGTAGGCATTTTCCACCTTGTGAATGACGCTTTCATCTTTTATGTCGCTAGATTTTACGCGCTCGCCCAAAGTTTCGCCGCTAACTGTTAGGTTGTCTAAATTTAACATGCCATTATCTCTGCGTGAAATTTCTTTTATCACCGCATTCATACCGCCAGCCCTGCCGACATCCTCCATGTGCACGTTTGGCAAGCTTGGGCTGATCTTAGCTATGTGAGCGATGTTTTGGCTGATCTTATTTAGCTCTTTTATCTCTAAATTTACGCCAGCCTCTCTTGAGATAGCTAGCATGTGAAGGACAGTGTTGCTACTGCCACCCATCGCCATATCAACGACAAGTGCGTTGCGGATCGCCTTTTCATTTAGTATGTTTCTTATCTTAAATTTCTCATCAAGGGCGATTTGGCAGATCCTGCGAGCAGCCTGTCTGATGAGCTCCTCACGCTCTGGAGTTAGTGCAAGGATGGTGCCGTTGCCAGGGAGCGCTATGCCCATCGCTTCGCAAAGTGTGTTCATAGAATTTGCCGTAAACATACCGCTACAGCTGCCCCCACTTGGACATGCGTTGCACTCGATATCTCTTAGCTCGGCCTCGTTTATCTCTTTGGTCTCAAATTTACCAACCGCCTCAAACGCAGTCGCAAGATCGATCGGTCTGCCATCTTTTGTGTGGCCTTTTTTCATAGGACCACCGCTTACGAAAATGGTTGGGACATTGACCCTTAAAGCGCCCATAACCATGCCAGGGACGATCTTGTCGCAGTTTGGCATACAAACAAGAGCGTCAAGCGCATGGGCATTCATCACTGTCTCAATAGAGTTTGCGATGATCTCACGACTAGGCAAGCTATATAGCATGCCACCATGTCCCATCGCTATGCCGTCATCCACGCCTATGCAGTTAAACTCAAACGGCACACAGCCATTTTTGCGAATTTCATCTTTTAAAATTTGTGCGTATTTGTTTAAGAAAAAGTGCCCAGGGATAATCTCTATAAAGCTGTTTGCAACGCCGATAAATGGCTTGGCAAAGTCCTCGTCTTTTAGCCCAGTCGCACGTAAAAGTGAGCGGTGTGGGGCTCTTGTGTAGCCTTTTTTGATTATGTCGCTTCTCAAATTTGATCCTTTTTTTAAAATTTGAGAGGATTTTATCACATCTAAAGTATCAAAAATTTTAAAGCTTGGCCGCACAGGGCAGCCAAGTAAATTTTAGTATTCATCAAAAAATTTTTGAATTTCTTTTGTATCACTCGTCTTTGTGAGGGCTAGCATGAGTAAAATTCTAGCCTTTTGCGGGTTTAGATCGCTTGCGGTGATGAAATTTCCATTATCATCCATCTTTTTACTGCTATCTATGTAGCCGCTGCCAACGATCGCGCTTCTTACTATCTTTATGCCTTTGGCATTTGCCTCTTGAAGCACGGTAAATACGTTGTTGTGGATGCTGCCGTTACCTGTGCCTGCGTGGATGATGCCCTTTGAGCCGACATCTATCAGGTGTTTTGCGATATCGCCGTAGTCATTTGCGTGTGAGTAGATGATATCAACCCTTGGCAAGGTCTCTAGCTTGCTTACGTCAAAGACGCTGCTTGCGGTGTGTTTTTTGAGGCTTTTTGTGCTGTAAACGACCTTGCCATAATAGACTCTGCCGATGGCGCCGGTGTTTCTTGACTTAAATGTATCAACTGATGAGGTGTTTGTTTTTGTAACCTCTCTAGCGGCGTTGATCTCGTCATTTAGCACGACTAAAACGCCGTTTCCAAAGCTCTCTTTGCTGGCTGCCACGCTTACTGCGTTATATAAATTTAGCGGACCATCAGCGCTCATAGATGTGGCACTTCTCATAGCACCTACCAAAACGACGGGCTTATCTGACTTGACGACTAAATTTAAGAAGTAGGCGGTCTCTTCAAGGGTATCGGTGCCGTGAGTTATGACGATGCCATCCACGTCTTTGCTGGCAAGTAGCTCATTTACGCGTTTTGCAAGCTTTAGCCAAATTTCATCAGTCATGTTGTTTGAGCTGATGTTGGCGACTTGCTCGCCTTTTACATTTGCTAAATTTGCTATCTCTGGCACGGCTTTGATGAGGATATCGACGCCAAGTTGGGCCGCGTCGTACTGGGCATTTGTCGCGCCACTAGCACTTCCTGCGATCGTGCCACCTGTGGCTAAGATGACGACGTTTGGCTTTGCATAGAGCGAAGCAACTAGAATGCAGATCAATAAAACTAGCTTTTTCATAGCTATCCTCCTAGTAAGAAATTTTACGCATTTTTAAATTTTCGTAATACCAAACCAAGCAAATAGACAAAAAATAAAGTAGCTCAAATAAATTTCTAAAATATTTTTATAAATTTAAAAAATATTATTTTTGCTCATTTTATCACAAAAAGCACACGTTAAATTTAACTCTCTCTTAAAAGATAAGACGTATAAAATGAAATTTGCCTCATTTTGATCAAAATAATATATAAATTGATAACGTAAAATTGTCATACATGTGTCACAAATGCCGAATTTAAGGGCTTTATTGTACCTGGGTACAATATACATGAATTATAAAATTCATTAAAATGCGACAAAAAATTTAACAAGGATGAACATGGCAGCAAAACTAGGAAGTATAAAATCAATTTCAGGTCAAACTGAAGTGATCGCAGTTGATAAAAGTGGAAATGAGAGAATTTTAAAAGTTGGCGATAGCTTGTATGAGGGCGAGAGCATAAAGACAACTTCAGCTGATGCGAAGGTAGTCATCGTTGCAAATGACGGCAAGGAAGTCTCTATAGTAGGCGAAGATACTATCTCGCTTGATCCAAAAGAGGTGGCAAGCGCACAAAGTGCCAACCCAGAGGTCGCAGCGCTTCAAAACGCTCTTTTAAATGGTGCAAACATCACAGATCTTGAAGAGACTGCAGCCGGTGGTAACGCAGCAGCTGGTGGAGCTGGCGGAGATGGCGTAAGTCTAGGCGCTGCTAGCTTTGCTGAGGGTGGCCACTACGCAAATATCAATGAAAATTTTAGAAATTTGACCGATGCAAACAGAGCTTTTGACTCTTTTAATAGCCCAATCGGCGGCTATGCTGATAATAACGACAATAGCGAGGGCGATAGTGTTGCACCGCAAAACCCAGCAAACCCAGCAAATCCAACAACCCCTGTTACACCAGTAACTCCAGTTACTCCTGCAACTCCAGCAACGCCTGTTGCGCTAAGCGTATCGCTTGATGGTAACGGCGAGGCAAGAGAGGCAACTCCAAACGAGTATCTAGTCTATAACCTAGGCCTATCAGCTGCTACAAGCTCAACTACGCCTACTGATCTAACACTAAATTTAAGTGGCGCAAGTGCTGGCAGAGACTACTCAAACGCTATGGAGTATTCACTTGATGGCGGACATAGCTGGACAGCGATACAAAATGGCGGCACGATAAGCGGCGTCGCACCAAGCGATATCGCAAATGTAAAGGTTAGAGTGCAGGTTATCGACGACTACGGTCAAACAGCAGGTAATCAAAACGAGGGCACAAGTAGCGAAGATCTAGGCGCAAATATCGCTCCTGGCATAAAAGACTACGGCGTTTATAAAGAGGGCGTAACTCTTAGCGTGACCACAAACAACGCAGCTATCACATCTGGCGAGGCTGAGGGCAAGATCATCGATAATGATGACAATATAAATATCACAGAAAATATAGATGCATCTACAGAGGGCTTAAACCCTGCTCTTGTAAATTCTGACCCAGACAATGGCAACACTATGAAAACTATCATAGACACAAAAGATGGTGATGATACGATAACCATAAAAGAGGAAGTCTATTTTTCAAGTGGGTTATATGATCTAAAAGAAAATGCCAATGATGTTATAAAAATGGGCGATGGCGACGATGTGTTTAATACTGGAAAAGATGCTGTTGTAGAAAACACTAGGATAGACCTTGGAAACGCTGGCGGAGAGAAAAATCAAGATACACTCAATATAAATGGAACTGTTATAACAGATACAAGATTTACAAGCCACGATGGCAATGATGTATTTACTATAAAAGATGATTCTGGTCCAAGCCTTGGTAGTACTATTTTAGATAATGTCTTGTTTAAAACAGGAAGTGGCAACGACACTGTAAATATCGAAAAAAGCGATAATCATCAGCTTATAAAAAATACAAAAATAGACACCGGTGCTGATAACGACACCGTAAATATTAAAAGCGATATGTATGCTTACGTTACTAATAACGGAACAACTGACGAGACTGAGTATGCAGGAAGCAGAACTGATAGCTTTATAAAAACAGGCGAGAGCGACGACACTATAAATGTTACTGACGCAAGTATTAGTAGAGTTGATATCGATACAGGCGATTCAGATACAGGCGATATGCTAAATTTCATCAGCGCAGGTATATATAACTCTGAAATAAAAAGTGGCAATGGCAATGATAAGATCGTACTTCAAGATGCCAAAGCAGATGTCATGGATATCTACACAGGTGAGGGTAATGATAGCCTAACTATCAAAGGTAGCACTGAAATAAAAAATAATAGTGCCGCACACAATGACCCTATAAGCTCACCAGCTCACGTGGCAAATCCAGGAGCTAACCAAGCTGGAATTCACTCAAACTACATAGAGATGGGCAAAGGTAGAGATACATTAACTATCGAAAGAGGCGCTGAAATTTCAAACACTAAGATAAACACTAGCTCAGCTGATGCTGGAGTAAGTGACGATAGAGATAGTGTAGATGTTGCTGGCGCTAAATTTAACAACGCTGCCATTGAGACTGGATATGGTGATGATGAGATAAATTTAAAAGATATCACTATGATCTCAAACGATGGATATAGCACATATATCGGTGCAGGCGGCGGAAATGACGTCATTAATGTCTCTGGAAATAGCTCATTTGACAAGGCTATCATTTACACAAACGGCGGAGATGACCATGTAAATGTCGATGGTGACGTCTCTATGGTGGATTCAAACATCATGCTTGAAAATGGCAACGTAACTCTAAATGTCGCAAAGGCTACTGGTCTAGTTGATACAAATATAGAGGGTGCAGGCGTTGGAAATGCTGGCGTAAAAACCGTGACTATCGATAACGCCGAGCTTAGAAGAGTTACTATAAATACCGCAGATGACGGCGATAGTGTGACTATCGGAGCTGGTACTCATGATAATACTGATGTTAAAATTTTCACTCAAGGTGGAGACGATACGATAAATATCAACTCTGATCTAACTGGTACATCAAATGTAAATTTAAGTCCAGCTGCAGGCGAAGCTGCGCATGACCACGATGCATCAAACATCAACTCAGGCAAAGGCAACGACACTATCAATATAGCTGATAATGTAACACTAACCAACACCTACCTTTCAGGTGGTGACGGCAGCGACTTAGTCGATCTTGGCAAGGATGTAAGCCTAAATGGCACTGCTATAAATGGAGGCGATGGTATAGATACTCTAAAAGTTCATGACGCATCATTTAATACGACAAATGCTGGCAAGATAAGTGGCTTTGAGGTGCTTGATATGTCAGATATTAATGCTGATGCTAAATTTATATTTCATAATGCCTCAGATATCGCAAATTTCATAAAAAATGTCGGTGGAGAAGGTGCGACATCGCTGATCGTAAAAGGTGTAGAAGGTGTTGGTAAATTTGAAGAAGGCTCATCTGAAATAGCAAGTGCTGGTAAAGAAGATAGCAATGGAAACCACGTATATAGCGTAAATGATGGCGGTCAGACATTTACTCTTACAATAGAAAATGATATCACTATAAATCCTTCAATGTAAAATTTAGACCCATTTTTTGGGTCTAAACTCCCCTTGCTTCATTTAATAAAATTTTTTATACAAAAAGCCTAAATTTAGGCATTTCTTTTGATAATCAATATAATTTATATTTCAATGTGATTTAAAAACGCTTATTAAAATCCAAAAGTCAATTTTTTTAAGAAAGGATTAATATGAGCGTAGAAGTAGCCGACAAAGATGGGTTAAATTTAAGTGGTGGCGTGATCCAAAGTGACCCTCGCGTGAGGATCATAGAGGAGATAAAGTCACTTGAGATACTTGAGCCCAAGAATTTTCTTGCTGAGCTATACGGACGAAAGGTGGCAGATGCAAGGCCAAAAGCGCAGGATCAAATTTTAAACATCGCAGATGCGACCACGAGCGCAAATGATGTGCGTTTTGACAATGGCAACGATATAGTCGATATGACAAGATCTATCGTAAATGATGCCAAGATAGATGCAGGAGATGGCGATAATAAGCTAAGAATTCACGATAATATCGAGGTTAGAGGATTGAGATTTGACGCTGGAGCTGGCAATGACTTGGTAGAGATAAGAAACAACGTCGGCATAAAAGATCATACACTTTTATATACAAATGACGGCGAAGATAGCGTGAAAATTTATGGTGCAACGATGGAAAATGCTGCCATTCATACAGGGCTAGATAACGACATGGTCAATATCCAAAGATCTGAGATCAAAAATGGTGCTGATATAAGGCTTGGCGGAGGAAATGACACTATCAACACCGACTGGGTGGGCTTTTTTGGTGATACGAAAATTTCTCTTTCTAGCTTTACTAATCCAAACGAAGTAGATACGCTAAATATGGACAACACTATCTTTAACGGACACACTACTATCGAAGCGAATGATGGCGAAAAGACCACTATGAATATAAAAGTATGCGGTGGAGACGGCGAGATAGATATAAAAGGCTCACACGCAAATTTAGACCATACGCCGCTTTTTGATATGAATTTTCTTGGGCCAAAATTTATGGGTGACGTTAAATTTGACGGCAGAAACAACAAGGTCAATATGCATATAGACGACTCAGAATTTCATGGTAAAAATAACGAATTTTACTTCTCAGATAATCAAAATGATACTTTAAATGTGACATCAGCTATCATAAAAAATTCTAAATTTTATCTAGGTGGCGGAGACGATACAGTTAGTTTAACTATGACAAGAACAGATATAGATAATAATACTCAAATATTTGGTGGCAAGGGCTATGATACTCTCGTGCTTGATAATAATATCGACTTCTCAAAGGTCTCTGGTTTTGAAGAATTAAAAGTAACGAGCGGTGCTTATGTGACATTAAATGGCAATGATGTAGCTCATTTGAGTGACATTTTAGACAATGGCTCTAATGTAGTTAAATTTATTGAAGCGCACGGCACTGTAAAACTTAATGGTTTTAGTGAAACTAGCGGAGCAGAAAATGGCTACCATAGATATGAAAGTGCCTATAATACGCACTTAGCAGATGGAAGCGAGCATCAAGGCACCGTCTATATAGATATAAAAGAAGACATTCACGTCGATCTTTAAATTTTAGATCCCTCTTGGGATCTTATCTAAATTTATCAAAAATTTAATTTTTAAAACCCACTGCAGCAGCGTAATTTTAAGAATTAACATCATATTTACATTACTTTATATTTAAAAGAAATATTTATAATGTGTCAAATTGATTTTAAAGGAGGCAGCGATGGCTGTTAAAGTAGGTGTTATCAAAAACATTCTTGGCTCCAAGGAAGTAGTAGTTATAGACAAAAATGGCAACGAAAGAGTTGTTGTCGCGGGAGATAGTTTATACGAGGGCGACGTTGTTAAAGCAAACGGCGCAAAGGTAACTATCGCATCAAACGACGGCAAAGAGTTCGAGCTAAAAGATGGCGAAACTCTAAATTTAAATAACGACCTTAGCTCAGACAAAGAGGTAGCAGCTATACAAAAAGCCCTTTTAAAAGGTGAAAATTTAGCAAATCTCGAAGAGAGTGCCGCTGGCGGCAATAGCGGTGGCAGAGGCGGTGACGGCGTGAGCCTTGGCGAGACAAGGTTTGAGCATGGCGGTCATGAAAGCTCTGATGTATCAGCTAGCTTTAGATCACTTTCAGATACTTTTGGCGCTGTAAAACTAACTAACCAAGAGGTAAAAGGTGGCGGTAGTGATGTTTTTGATGGTTCAGATAGTGATATAAATTCTGCCATTGCACCTGTAGCCCCAGTTGAGCCATCACAACCAGAAAATCCAGCTCCAACTCCGCAGCCAAAGCCGGTTGAGCCAGTAGAACCAAAACCAGAACCAGAAAATCCAACCCCACAACCAGAACCAAAACCGGAGCCAAAACCGGAGCCAACTCCGGAGCCACAGCCTGAGCCTAAACCAGAACCTAAGCCAGAACCAAAACCTGACGAGAGCAAAGATATAGTTAAAAATATCTCAGTTGAAGATAAGTCAGAATTTGGCTATGAAAAGAGCTCAGACCCAAGAAGCTCAAATGACAAATCATACCTAGAGTACAACCTAAAAGGCGAAGTAGCAAAGGCCGATGCTGATAAAAAGGTAGATGTGACGCTTAAATTTGGCGGAGAGGCAACTGCTGGCAAAGACTATGAAAACGCAGAGTACTCGCTAGATAGCGGTAAAACTTGGCAAAAGCTAGATAATAGCGGTGTGATAAAAGATGTAAGAGCTGGCGATATAAATAAAGTAAGCGTACGTGTTGAAGTAGCAAACGATCACGACCAAAATGAAGGCACACTTGACCCATCGGAGAAAATTTTCACAGATGCAGATAAGGGCGTAGAAAATAATGGCTACTTTAAAGAGAGCGTTTCGCTAGAAGTTAGCATAGGTGGCTTAAAAGCATCAAATAGCGAAAAAATCGTAGATAATGATCATGATATCACTGTAAATAACCAGTTTAATAATGATAAATCTTTTGACGTTACGTTTAAAGACAATGGCGACAATACATTAAATTTCAAAGACGCAACCATAAGCCACAAAGCTGGCGACGTGGCTAGCAGCATAGAATTTGGTGAAAATGTATATTACAACGATGGAAAAGATGTTATTAATGCCGATAACTCAAATTTAAACTGGCTAAATATCAAAACCCAAGGCGGAGATGACACCATAAATATAAATGGCGGAAGACACGAGAGACTTCACGTCGAAACTGGCGCAGATAACGACACTGTAAATTTAAACGGCGGAACTTACATAGGCACCGATCCTTATCAAAGTGGCTTCACGCTTGATAGCGGAAATGATGTATTAAATTTAAATGGCACAAAAGATAATCATGTAAAAATGACAGATATGTACCTAAGAACCGGCTCAGGCGATAGGGATGAGATAAATATCAAATATACTGAGATGGACTCAACATACAAAAATTCAGCCAACCACATCATCGCCGAATCAAAAAACAACACCGTAAATGTTGAAAACTCAACTTTAAAGGGCATCAACATAGGCACAGAGACCAACACAGGTACTGATGTAAATAGAAATCCACTAAATTTCGATCTAAATTTAAAATCATCTACTCTTGATGATGTAAATCTCAACACTATCTACAAAACTCACGTAGTAGTTGAAGATACAAAGGTAAATGGCAACTTCCCAGAAAATGCCACAAAGTGGAATTTTGCAGATACAGATGATACTTTAGAGCTAAGATCAGGCACTTTAAACGATATGACTGTTAATCTTGGCAACGGCGAAGATAAAGTCGTCGTCTCAAAAGCTATGAAGCTTGATGGATACACTACGATAAATGGTGGCACCAACTACGAGACCGATACGCTTGTGATTGACGGCAATGTTGATTTTAATAAATTTAAGAGCTTTGAAGAGCTACAAGTGACTGGCAAAGAGAAGGTCAGCCTAAAACTAGAAGAGCTATATGATATGCTTGACATTAAAAATGGCGATAGCAAACATATCTTGACAGTCACAGAGGCAGCTGGTGGAGTAGAGCTAGCAGGCTTTAAGCTTTCAGAGTATGGAAGAGGTTTAAAAGAAGGCTTTACAAGATATGAGGGCGACTTTAGCTTTCAAGATAACGGCAGATCTTATACAAGAAAAGGCTATATAGATGTAAAAGATGGTATCAATGTCGATCTTGGTGCTAAACCTGAACCAAAGCCAGAGCCTGCTCCGGAACCAAAGCCTGAACCAACTCCACAACCTGAGCCTCAGCCAGAACCAAAACCAGAACCTAAACCTGAGCCAAAACCTGAGCCAACTCCACAGCCAACGCCTGATCCAGAGCCAGAATATATACATGAATATGACTCAAAATATGTAAAAGACATAGGCATATATGGCAGACAAGGCTTTCAGATCGAAAACCATGAAAAATCGAATATGTGGGAACATAACAATTTAATATTTGAGCTAAGGGGTGAAGTGGCAGAGGCTGACGCGGATCAAAAAATCGATGTGAAGCTTAAATTTAGTGGAGAGGCGACTTACGGCAAAGACTACGATAAAATTCAGTACTCACTTGATAATGAAAACTGGATAGACCTAGATAGTAGTGGCGTCATAAAAGGTCTAAGAGCGGGCGATATCAACAAAGTAGTTGTTCGTGCAAATGTAATAGACGATAAAGAACCAAATGAAGGCAAGCTTTTATCTGAAAATAGTGAAAAATTTTATGAGAGCTGGGATAAAGAAAAGTTATTTAAAGATGCAGATAAGGGCGTTGAAAACAATCACTACTACAGCGAGAGTGTGATCTTAGAATTTAGTATAGATAACGCTAAATATACGTATGAGGGTGGCATCATAGATAATGACCATATAACAACTGTAAATAGCGAATTTCACAACGACAAACGCTTTGATGTAGATTTTTTTAAAAATGGAGATAATGTCTTAAATTTCAACAATGCAACCGTAAGTCATAAAGAAGGAGAAGAACCTAGTAAGATCCATTTTAGTGAAGTATATAGTAACTCTGGAGACACTGAGGTCAATATCAATAGTTCAAATTTAAATTGGCTTGATATTAGAACTAATACTGGAAAAGATAAGATTGATATCAATAACTCAAATTTAAATAATGTCACTATCAACACCTATAACGGAAACGATACTATAAATATAAATGGCGGAACGCACGAAAAAAATGAGATCAATGCGGGCTTTGACAATGATGTCATAAACATAAATGGTGGAGTTTTTAACAAAGAGACCATCTATCTTGGCATTAACAGCGATATCTTAAATATAACAGGTACAAAAGCTGATCATGTAAAAATGACAGATATTCACATAAGCACTAATACTAATAAGTTTAATGGTGCCATACAATGGGTTAGTAATGAATTAATTAAAGGCGATGAAGACGTTATAAATATCAAATACACTGACATTAACTCAACAACATCAGCAGAAAAAAGTGCGATCTATGCAGGATCATCAAAAGGTACTATAAATATAGATAGCTCAAACCTTGATAATGTAGAACTAAATGGAGGCAGTAGAGTCCCTTCATTTGGAGAAACTTATCATACAGATATAAATTTAAAGTCATCTACCCTAAAAGATGTAGATATCATGGCTTATATAAATGAAATGCATGTGGTAGTTGAAGATACTCACGCATCAGCTAGTGGTTTGCCAGCTGAACACCATGCGAACTGGATTTTGAGTGGACATGAAAATGCAAAAGATTATTTGGAGCTAAGATCTGGAAGCTTAACTAATATTAAAATAGATCTATCGGATGGCAGTGATAGTGTCTTTATATCTAAAGATATGAAGCTTGAGGGTGGCACTAGCATTCTTGGTGGATACTCAGACAATAGAAGTCGCTATGATCACGATACGCTTTTGGTTGATGGTCAGATAGACTTTACAAAGGTTAAGAGCTTTGAAGAGTTAAAGGTTACTAGCAATGAAAAGGTCACTCTAAAAGCTCTTGATATAGCTGATATGCTTGATGTCGGACACGAACATAGTAATAATTTGCTTCAAATAACCGAGGCAAGTGGCGGAGTAAAACTTGAAGGCTTTAGTAAATCTGCTGCTAACGCAGTAGAGGGCTTTGAAAGATATGAGGCGAATTACGGCACAACTACAGCTTATATCGATGTAAAAGAAAACATCCACGTCGATCTTTAAAATTTAGACCCTTTTTGGGTCTAAATTCTCTCTTAACTAATCTAAATTTTTAACTTTAAATTTAAAAATATTTACAAAACATTGCCTAATGTAATTTTATTGTCAATTCTTATTTAAAAAAATTTATTATAATCTTGACTTACATCAATACTATTCAAGGAGAATTTATGCAAGAAAATGAGTTTATAACAGAATTTAACGACCCCACGTTATCAGTGATAGCAAGAAACAACAAAGTAAAAGAGGGAGCTAGTGAGCCATACATTGTCTATGACATATCAGCTTTAAATCTACCTGCCGATATAACAAGTGGTGATCTTAGTTTTAAACTAAATGCAAAGCACGAGACAAATAACTACGATAAAACTATCGAAATTTCAAGAGACGGCGGTAAAAACTGGGAGGCTTTAGATGAAAGCAATGTATTAAAAGATGTGAAATTTGATCAAATTTCAACCCTAAAGGCTCGTGTTAGAGTGATTGATGATAGCGGAGAGCTTGAAAATAATCAAAACGAAGGCGAAATGACACAAAATTTAAGCACTCTTGGAGCTATTAAATTTTATGGCACTTATGAAAACGAACTAAGTTTAGAAGTGAAAGCTGATGGCTTTATAAGCGCTTTGGCTAATGCAAATGTGGTGGATAATGATCACAATGTATATCTTGACGGTACGATAAGAGAAAAGGGCTATGAGATAAATTTAGACGATGGCGATGATACGCTAACTATCGCAGCAGGAGCCCAAAAGAGCGTGATCGATACTAAGGCTGGCAATGATATGGTCGTCTTTGGTGCTGGAGCTTATATGCAAGGTCTTAGAGAAGACGACAAAGAGGCTGTAAATGTAAAAATGGGTGATGGCGACGATACATTTAAGATGAATGTAGGCAGCGCTATCTTTCACGCTGGCGTTGATCTAGGCGATGCAGATGCAAATGGCAAAAACGAAGACAAGCTAGAGATAAACTCAGTTGTGGGCGTGATAAACTCAAGCTTTACAAGCGGAAGTGGCGATGATAAATTTAACGTGAGCGAGGGAAGCAATATAAATGGCGTGGTCTTTGACACAAAAGGCGGCAACGACACTGTAAATATAACTAGTGGGACAGTTGCAAACGGGCTTTTAGTGAAGACAGGCGAGGGCAAGGACTTCGTAAATTTCGAAAACTCTAAATTTCAAAACTCAGCAGTAGAGAGCGGAAGTGGCGATGATGTGGTACTGATAGATCACTCAAATGTTAGCTCAAATGATAACTCTAGCTCATATATAGCAAGCGGTGATGGCGATGATCTTATCAAAATTTATGGCTCGACTTATATCAAATCAAAAATTTATGCAGGTGAGGGCGACGATAGAGTTTATATCGGTGGTTCAGGTGTAGATGAGGCAAATATAGACCTTGCTAATGGAGCTGATAAAGTAGAGGTGGTGGCAAGTCACTTTGCAAACTCAAAGCTCGATCTTGGCTGGGGCGGTGAGAAAAAAATGAGTGTGGTAGAAAACTCAGATATAGATGGCGTACTAGTAAGATCAGGCGAAGCAAACGATAGCGTAAGTGTAAAAGACTCAAGCTTGATAAATAGTGCATTTGAGCTAGCTAACGGAGATGACAAGGTAGTTTTAGAAAATGTAAAATACAGCTCAAATGACACCGCTAACTCGTATATCGCAGCAGAAAATGGTAACGATAGCGTCACGATAAGTAGCGGCAGTATCCTAGAGAGGATAAATTTCTATATGGGCGATGGCAATGATGGTGTAAATTTAAGTAGTAGCCACATCTTAAATTCAAATATCTATCTAGGTAGCGGATATGATACATTTAACGCTACAAACTCAAGTGTAAGCGATACTTTGATAGAGAGTGGAGATGGCTTTACTACCATAGGCTTTAGCGGCTCAAACGTAGAGAACTCAACTATCGTAACTGGCAAATATGATGATACTATCGTGCTAGATAGAGGCGAGATAAGCGGTAGCAAAATTTTCACTCAAGATGGTAGTGACGGCGTCGTCGTTGGCTCAAATTTAACTAACAGTGTGATAAACACAGGCAAAGATAGTGATGCGCTAAGCGTGGCTGATGGTGTAAATTTAAAAGATACATACATCTCAACGGGCGATGATAATGATAGTGTAAGTATAGGCAAAGGCGTGATACTAGAAGGCAGTCACATAAACGGCGGAGACGGCGTGGATAAGTTATTTATCTCTGAGGCTATTGATTTTAGCAAGGTAAGTGGCTTTGAAGTGCTTGATCTAACAACCTCTAAATCAGAGGGCAACGGCGTGACACTAAATCATATAAGTCTAGATCTAAATTTAGCCGACGTGCTTCATATCACAGGCAACAACCTCGATACTGTTCTTAGGATTAACGGCGATAAAGACGAATTTGGTAAAGGTGATAGCATCACGCTTCATGACTTTACAAAAGGTGAGTCAAACGATGGCTATACTCTTTACACATCAAATCAAAGCACAGTTTCTATCGAGATCAAAGATCAAATCGATACAGTTATAGCTTAAAATATCATTTTATAGATTTTTAGACCTAGTTTTTGCTAAGTCTAAAAATCACTTCAATATCACTCAAAATTTATAAAAAATTTTCTAAATGTAACATATATTAAGATAATGTAACTATATTGTACCTAGGTACAATTTACAATTTCTCCTAATAGTTATAAAATAATGCCAAAATTAATTTAGCCCAAAAGGAATTAACATGGCAAAGAAATTAGGCACAATCAAGTCTATATCAGGTTCTGCTGAGGTTATCGCAGTAGATAAAAGTGGTAACCAAAGAGTACTAAAAGTCGGTGATAGCCTTTATGAAGGTGAGACGGTAAAAACAACTTCAGCTGATTCTAAGGTTGTGATAGCGACAAATAATGGAAAAGAGCTATCAATGATCGGCGAAGATACGCTAAGTCTCGATCCAAAGGCAACTGCTGCTGATTCACAAGTAGCAGCACTTCAAAAAGCATTGTTAAATGGTGCAAATTTAGAAGATCTAGAAGAGACAGCAGCTGGTGGCAATAGCGGTGGTCGTGGTGATGGCATGAGTCTTGGCGAGACAAGATTTGAGCAAGGCGGACACTACTCAAACATAAGTGCTAGCACAAGTGCGATCAATCCTTTAGGCGCTGCATCTTTTGCAGGTCCAGTTGAGGGTAAAAGTGGCGGTTTAGATAGCGGTCGTGGCGGTAGTGATGACGATACAGCAGGCACTGGTACCACTATCGATCCAGAAACTACCAGAAAACCAAGCAACCCAGAAATTAAATTCCCAGAAGATACAAACAAAGATGGCAAAATTTCTGATGATGAAAACAAAGCTGGTGACAAAGATACTGG
>JAHAKV010000016.1:0-38376 GCA_018371455.1 Campylobacter concisus
GCACCATCAAATTTACACTCTACGATCTGCTCACCTTTGGTGTTTATATATCCCCATTTGCCATCTTTTTTAACAGCAGCAAAGCCTTCGTTAAAGTAATTAGTATCATCAAATTTACACTCTATAATCTGCTCACCTTTGGTGTTTATATATCCCCATTTGCCATCTTTTTTAACAGCAGAAAAGCCTTCTTTAAAGTTACCAGCACCATCAAATCCCCAAAACATATCCCTCTCCTTTGTTTATATGAGTTGTGTTATTTTAGTTTATATTATTTTAAAAAGTGAGTAAATTTGAGAGAAATTTAAAGTAGATGGTGGAAGCGAGGGGGATCGAACCCCTGTCCAAAAACAAAATCCATACAGCCTCTACACGCTTAGCAAAAGTGAAAAATTCATCTAAAAAGGCTCACTTTCCAAAACCAAAATTTAGACTAAGACTAAAATTTCAGCTAGCAAGCAGTCACTTTGCTGGCCTACTCTAGCTAAATTACTCGCTTACATCCTAGCTAGAATGAGACAAAGCGAGGCTCAACTGAACTTACGCAGCTTTAGCGTAAGCAGGAGCGAAATTAACGTTGTTTGCGTTTAAATTTAATTTGAGCTTTTTACGCTTTGCTCAAAGCGACGTGCCACCGTACACACTCTGCTCCTGTCGAAGCCAAGTCGCTCCCATAAAAAATGAAATGGTTTAGTTGGATTGTTTAGTCAAGCTTTGCAGGTACGTCAATGATCTTTGGCTCAAGGACGCTAAAATACTCTAGGTCTTTCTCGACGTCGCCTTTGTATTTATGAAACTGATCGCTAATGAGTAGCAACCAATCTATAAATTTATCATTTGCTGGACCTTTTAAGCTTCTAGCCTCTTGAGTGACCTCTTCAGCCAAAGTCGTTAGTTTCAAGATCGGGTCAAGATGCATAAAACCTGCTGCTGATTTGATATTGTGAAAGATCCTAGAAAGCTCTAAAATGCTCTCCTTATACTTGTCAGCTCTTCCTAAATTTATTATCAAAGGCTCTAGTAAATCGCACATCAAAGTGTAGTGAGAGAGAAACTCCTCAACTATATCATAAGAATAATCGACTTCAAGCCTTTTTAATATACCCATTTTCATGTCCTTAAGAAATTGGCGTAATTGTAGCAAAATTTTGATAAAATTGTTAGCATTATCACAAAATTTACCGGACTTAGCCATGAAAGATGAAACAATCGCAAAGAAAAAACTCACTATAAATGATATAAAAAACAAAAAAGGCATCGAGCCTATCGTGATGATAACCGCCTATGATGCGCTATTTGCGAAGATTTTTGATGATTACGCTGATATTATCCTTGTTGGTGATAGCTTAAACATGAGCTTTAACATGCAAGAGAGCACGCTAAGTGCTGACATGAGCACCATGCTTTATCACACAAAGGCCGTTTGTGCCGGTGCTAAAAAGACTTTTATCTTAGCTGATATGCCATTTGGCAGCTATACAAACGAAAAACAAGCGATCAAAAATGCAATGAAATTTTTTAAGCAGACAAATGCCGATGCGGTGAAGCTTGAAGTTGGCATGCATCAGGTAAATTTAGTAAAACGCCTCTGCGAAGAGGGCATAAACGTGATGGCTCACATCGGACTAAAGCCACAATTTTTTAAATTTGAGGGCGGATATAAGATAAAAGGCAGAAGTGAGCTTGAGGCAAAAAGGCTAGTTGATGAGGCTTTGGCGTTTGAGCAAGCTGGTGCGTTTGGCATACTGCTTGAGGGCACGCTTAGCAAGGTAGCAAGCGAGATAACAAGGCAGGTTCGTGTGCCAGTTGTGGGCATAGGCTCTGGGGCAGACGTCGATGGTCAGGTGCTTGTCTGGTCTGATATGCTGGGATTTTTCGAGGACTTTAAACCTAAATTTGTTAAGCGCTATCTTGACGGAGCCACTCTTGTGCGAAAAGGCGTGCAAAGCTACGCTAATGAAGTAAAAAACAAAATTTTCCCAAGCGAAGAGTTTTCGTATAAGGGTTAAATTTATAGTCCAAGCTTATAAAATAGCCCATAAAAACTCTGCAAAAAGCTCTAGCAGCACCAAAGCGCTAGAACATACTTTTTAAATTTAAAAAAGTTCTTCTGATTCAAGATAGTTTTGCGAGATGTTTCGCTCTTTTTCGTCAGTATTTACATGAAGGACGTAGTAGCCTATCTGCGTGTTGCTAGCATCAAGTAGCGGCACAACGCAAAAATAGTGCGTCTTATATACGTAAAATTCATACTTTTTAAGGTCGATATCGCGCAAAATTCCAACTATATTTAAATTTGCACTGCTTAAATTTTCGATGTAATAATCACTTAAAATTTGATCACTCGGAGCGCTTTTATGTGCTGGCATCTTATCTTTTGATAAGAGCACAAAAAGATCTATGCCTTGCGTTTTATAAAAATTTCCAAGTGAGTCGTAGTTTAACAAAACCTCGATGCTACCGATGTTTTTGCCCTCATGCATCACATTTGAAACAGCCCTTATATGCACCCCCGCATACCACGCCTCGATGCCAACCATGGGCCTATCTTGACGCCTTGACTCTTGGACTAAAAACCTGCCACTAGCGATCATATCGCCATATCTGTTTAGATCCCAGCTTCTTACGTAGCTTTTTAAGTCTTTGTCATAAAGATGAAGTTTGATATTGTTATACATCGACGCTGCGCCAAGAGTTTTTGTCAAATTTTCGATGTTTTTTACGCATTCGTCGCGGTTTTGACCTAGCAAGCACATCTGTATAGACTCGTTTTGAGCAAGCAAGATCGAGATCGCCATTGATGAAAATTTCTCATCGTCGATGCTTTTGTTTAGCTGTTTCACATGATAGTCAAAAAAGACACGCATATTGTTTTGCTTTTTTTCAGCCATATATGAGCTATAAAGAAAGTAAAAGAGGCTACCAAGCAGCGCAAAAACGACTAAAACGATATAGATATTAAAATATTTTTTGTATTTACTCAAAACTAAGCCTTAGTTTTTCTTCTAAAAATTTAGCAAACTCATCAAATTTAGGCAGCTTAAGCTCGCTTTTTCTTTTGGGGCTAGCCCAAACGCTATCTGGAAAAAACGCGTCCTTTTCAAATCTCGCAATGACGTGAATATGCACGTGTGGTACGTAGTTTCCAAAGCTTGCGATGTTTATCTTAGTTGGTTTATAAAACTCAAGCATCGCCTTTTCAGCCACCAGCATTGCTTCAAAAAGCCTAGCTCTACTCACCTCATCACACTCACTTAGCTCGCGGTAGGGCTTAGCAGTAAAAATTTTCACCCACGGAAGCTCGTTTTCTTCGCGCTCAACTCTTATAAATTTATCTTCATATATCATATTTTGCCCCTATTTTATACGAAATTTCTCTCTCGCAAAAGCGTGTAAAGCTTGATCGTTGAGATAAAAAATGTCACGATCGCAGGTCCAAGTATGACGCCCCAGAAGCCAAACGTCGTGATGCCAGCGATCATCGCAAAAAAGATGAGTAGCTCGTTTATCTTTGTTGGTATCTTGACTAATTTTGAGTTTATAAATTTAATGACAAGCGGTTTTAGCAAGGTATCAGCGCCAAATGAGATCACGATGATGGTGTAAAGTGCGATCGTGATAGCGGCTGCTGTGTTGCCATTTGCAAACTCATAAATGCTAATAGGCGCCCACGCCAAAAAGCCACCAACAACTGGGATGAGTGAAGCGAAGCTAAAAAAGATGCCAGTTAGCACGCCGTCATAGCCGTAAAAACTGGTGATAATGGCAAACAAAAAACCCTGAATGATCATATTTGCGATGGTTGAGTAAAAAACGACGCCCATCACGTTGCCAACCTCGCTTAGTATCGACTCAGTGTCCTCTTTTTTAAGGGGAAGTGCCTCTTTTAGGTAGTTTATAAGCTCGTTGCCGTAAAGGTTGCAAAAGAAGAAAAAGACCAGGATGATGATCATATCAACGCCAAATTTAAGGCTTAGTTTGCCTAAATTTGCAAGATTAGCAGCGACTTGCGAAAATAGCATCTTGATATCAAGCCCGCCTATAAATTCCTTTATCTTTGGCTCTAAGAAATTTATCGACTCTGGCAGGCTAAAGTCGTAGTTTTTGATAAATTCAATGGTCTTTGTGACGTTGTTTATGTCAAAGCCAGCTGCGTATTTTGCGATCTCTACGACTGCGTAAAGAAGCGGCGCGATAAACAAACAAAGAAGCGCAAATGTCGTAAGACCTGACGAGAGCGTTTTGCGGTTTTTAGTAAGCGTTAAAAATGCGATCTGCACGTTTGCAACAGCCACCGCGAGCAGCGCTGCGATAAAAATGTCAAGTAAAAATGGTTTAAAAAGATAGACAACCAAAGCCAAAGCACAAAACGCAAAAATTCCAAAAAACAGCCTATTATTCATCTCGCTCCCTTAAAATGGGGTAATTATAGCAAATTTATCAAAGCTACTCATTTGCTTGATAAATTTGCTAAAACGCTTTGGCACCAAATTTGCAAAGAGTGGGCTTTTGGCATTTTAGCGTGGCACTGATGTTTAGCAAATTTAGATAAATTTATGCCTTACGTAAATTTTCTAGCTCAAAAGCTCCTATAAATTTAGCCTTTTACGTGCACTGAAAATTTGCTCCGACGACCTCGCACTCATCACAAATTTGCATATAGATCGTGCCCTCGCCGTCTATCAAGCCACCAAAAGGAATTTGCGCTAGATATCTCATCGTTTTACCACATTTTGGACATGCTAGATACTCGCTGTCTTGCTGCCACTGCGGATATCCGCCAATTAAAATTTCACTATCTATCATATATGAGTAGTGAGCGCAAACCTCGCTGGCTAGCTCGAAATTTTGCCCATCAAGCACCGCCACAGCATCTCTTACATAGTCTTCGCTCTCGCCCTCGCCCACTACCTCTGTTTGCACGCTATTGCCGTCATTTTGGCAAAAGTACTGCACCAAGCCCACGCATGTCGGGCAAAATTTAAGCACAGCGTCATTTTTAAGCTCTAGCCCAAGTAGCTTTAGGCTCTCTTTTTTGATGGTGAGTTCTATCATCTCGCCGTTACAAAATTTACATTTTTCATCATTTGCTGCTTTAAATTTAACGCTTGCCTCTGCGTTTTTACTTGGCTGGCAAGTAAAGCACCTATCAAAAACTAGGCTTCTTCTCTTGCCGCTCTCATCAAAGCTCCAGCCTGCAACCTGTGCATATCCATCCATATCAACGTGAAGCTTTGTCCTCCAAGGCTTTGGCGCATTATAGAGCTTAAAAAATAGCTCCCTCACCACCTCATCGCCCTGCCACGCAAGCGCGCAAAGGATGTGATTTGTTTTTACGATATTTTCAGCGCCATTTAGACTACTTATGAGCTCATCTCTCACGTCACTTGGGGCGTTTTTATAAATTTCAAATGGATAGTACTCGCCTTGCTTGGTCACTTCTCTTATGATCTGCTCGTCGCAAATGCCATGTAGGTAGAAAATATAGACAAGATCGCTGTAAATTTCACCGTATTTGCCTATCTCATCTACGTGGGCTAGGACATTTTTTAGCTTTTGTTTGATCTCGTCCTTGCTTAAATTTTCATAAAACTCCAGCTTCTCTTTTTGTCTGCACCAATAGCAGATCCCGTCAAAGTAAATCGTCCTTTGCTTGCACTTAGGACAAAGATGTGGCTCGCCCATTTTTGCTCCAAATTTAAATTTCGCTACTCAAAAAGCCCTTTTTCGATGTCGATCTTGACGTTAAAGGTCTCAAAGCACTTCGCACTTGCGATCCTGCCCTTTGCCGTGCGCTCGATAAAGCCATTTGCAAGCAGATATGGCTCGATGACGTCCTCCACCGTGCCCTCGTCCTCGCTAAGTGCCGCTGCGATCGTGCTAAGCCCCATAGGACGGCGCCTTGCTTGCATTAAAATTTCTAAATACCTAATATCCATCTCATCAAATCCAAGCGAATTTACCCCAAGCGCATTAAGCCCCTCTTTTGCGCGCTCGTGACTGATGATTTGCTCGTCATTTACCTCGGCAAAGTCGCGAATTCGCTTTAGCAGTCTAAGAGCGATCCTAGGCGTGGCACGTGAGCGTTTGGCGATCTCTAAAGAGGCATTTTTATCGCACTCTTTGCCAAGCTTAGCTGAGGCTATCTGCACGATACGGCTTAGCTCGCTGCTTGTGTAAAACTGCAGCCTAAAGTCCATCCCAAAGCGGTCTCTTAAAGGCGCTGAGATCATGCCAGCACGTGTCGTTGCGCCAATAAGTGTAAATTTTGGCAAGTCTATCTTGATAGTCTGAGCTGCAGGCCCTGAGCCAATGATGATGTCTAGCCTAAAATCCTCCATCGCAGGGTAAAGCACCTCCTCGATAGCTGGGCTTAGGCGGTGTATCTCGTCGATAAAAAGCACGTCGCCCTCTTGTAAATTTGTAAGGATCGCAGCAAGATCGCCACTTTTTTCTATCATGGGAGCCGCAGTCATTTTGATGCTTACGCCCATTTCGTTTGCGATGATGTGAGCAAGGGTGGTTTTACCAAGCCCTGGAGGGCCGTAAAATAGCACGTGATCTAGGCACTCGTTTCGCTTTTTGGCTGCTTTTATAAAGACGTCTAAATTTTGTTTTATCTTTTCTTGGCCGATGTAGTCTTCAAATTTGCTAGGTCTTAGCGAGACTTCAAAGTCGTTTTCAAAGCTTACTTTTTCGATTTCAACGATTCTATCCAAAGTTTTTCCTTCTAAATTTAAGGCTTCATTTTACGCTTTTATGCTTAATCTAAGCTCGTTTAAATTTATAGTAAAAGGTGCTGCCCTTGCCATAAACGCTATCAACGCCGTATAAAATTTCATGTTTTTGGCAAATTTCACTGACGATATTTAGCCCAAGACCAAAACCGCCTTGAATTTCATCCTCTCTCACGTATCTTTTCCAGACCCTTTTGACGTCCTTTATCCCCTTGCCAAAGTCCTGCACGCTAAGATTTATGCGATCTGCTTCAGGCTCTAAATTTACTATTATCTCGCTCTCTTTTGGGCTGTATTTTATGGCGTTTGTGATGGTGTTATCGATGATGCGCTGGGCTTCGACCTTGCTTAGCATAGTAAATGCCTCGCTTGCTAAATTTGTCTTTATCTCGATGTGCTTAACTTCAGCCACGCTTGAGAGAAATTTCACTCGCTCTTTAACATACTCGCCTAAATTTAGCCTCTCAAGTGGGAATTTGATGTAGCCTCGTTTTATGAAGTACTCGACATCTTCGTAGGTTATTTGCATCTGTTTTAGGGCATTTTTGATGCGGGTTATATACTTGTTTTCAAGTCCAAGCATCTCAAGGTTCATGCCAGCTACGCCAAGTGGCGTCTTTAACTCGTGCATAGCGTCGTTAAAGAAGTTGTTCATATACTTTTGAAACTCTTTATAAGGCTTGACGCTGCTTAGATATAAAAAATAGACGATAAAAAGCACCGCCACAAGGATGACAAGCAGCATAAGAGCTGTTAAAAAGATGTTCTTTTTGTTATCAAGCTCCTTTTCTACGACGATGTAGTAAGGGGTCTTATCTTTTATAAAAAAGCTCTTGTAAAAGAGATATCCGCCCTCTTCTAGAGTTACAAATTTAAAGCTACTTGGCTCTTTGCTAAGTGTTGAGATGACTGGTTTAAAATTTACGTCATAAATCGCAAATTTATACTTTAATGAACTAGCTATATTTTCGTTTTTTAGAAATGAATTTTTGATGATGGTTTCATGCTTCATAGCGCCAAAGAGAGCCTTTGAGCTGCTATTTTTCTGACTTAAATTTAAGATCACAAAGCTTTGAAAACAAAAGAGCGACATTATGACAAATGTCGCTATGATCTGGATCTTAAAGCTCTTGTGCATCTATCTTGTAGCCTATGCGCCTCTTTGAGATGATAAAGTTATTGTTTGTCTTGTTTCTTATCTTTAAAACGTGCATCCTTATATCAGCGCCCTCGATCTCTTTGTCGTTCCAGACAAGATCTCTAAGCTCCTCCATGCTGACGTAAGAATTTAAGTGTGAGACCAAACACTCGACCAAAGCGACCTCTTTTGCGCTAAGATCGACCATCTTGCCATCTTTAAGTAGCACACGTTTATTTAGATTAAAGCTAAACTCGTCATTTATCTTTACTATGTTTTTATCGTCAGTGCCATAGTACTTTCTCATAAGCTCAGCAACTCTAAATTTAAGCTCAGCTAGCTCAAATGGCTTTTTTAAATACTCGTTACAGCCAAGCTCGTAGCCAATCGCCATATCATCTATATCAACTAAAGATGTCGTTATCATGATAGGAGCGTTTGGATTTAGACTTCTTATATACTTGATGACCTCGTGACCATTTACTCCAGGTACTTTTATGTCAAGTATAAAAAGGTGATAGAAATTTTTCTCTATCAAGTCGCAAGCCTCTTGACCGTCGCTCACCGCTGTAACTTCATAACCAAGCGTCTGCAAAAACTCACAGACGCTCTCTTGAAACCCCAAATCATCTTCTAAAAGCAAAATCTTCAAAATGCTCTCCTAAAAAACAAACTTTAATAAGATTTTTATCTATTGTAATACTTAATAGGTAAATTTCAAATTAAAATTCTTTTTTAAGTATTAAATAAAAATTTGTCCTGCATAGACTATGTAATATCTTAGCAAAAAGACACCACAGATGACTAAAATAGCGTTTAGCACGGCAAATTCGCGTTTGAAATCATGCACCTTTAAAACGCTTAAGTCTAAAATGATAGGCACAGCCATACCAAGACCTATGACGCCGATATAAAACATCAGCCCAAGTGAATTTGCGCTAAGTGCGTTTGCTACGCTCTGCGCACCACTTGCGCTTGCACCTTTTACAACCATGAAAAGTGCGACTATCAGCAAAAACTCAACTATTATCGCTAAAAAGTCAAATTTTAATAAAAAGTGTGCAGTTTGGTTTTGCGCTCTCTTTTCATCTTTTAGCACGCCAAGAAGCAGTGTAAAAGCACCAGCACAGCTTAAGCCAGAAACTAAGAATAATAGTGGCAAAACTGGCGTGTTCCAAAGTGCGATCTTGTGAGCTGCACTTAGCAAAAAGCCCGTATATGCACCAACACCGATGCCAAGGATGAAAAGTAAAACTCCAAGCAAACCTGAAAGCTTGCTAGCTAAATTTGCAAGCGCGTCAAAAAGAGAAATTTTAAGTGCGGCGATCTCATTTTTAAATGCAGCAACTGCGTATACAACGCTTAGTGGAGTATAAACTAGAAGCAGTGCAACACCTATTGACATAACTGAGTCAAAGTTGTAAAGCAAGAGTATCCAGTAAAAGCTAAGCGGTTTACCAAGATCAAGCACCAAAAGAGCAAGTCCAAGGACGATCGCCACTGGAGCGATAAGAGCGGCTGCTTTAAAATAGTAGTTGTCCTTGCCAAATTTATTTGAGATGAGCACAGCAACGATGCTAGCACCTGCACTAAGTCCTGCTAAAAATAGATAAAAAGCTATCGGCCAGCCCCAGTAAATTTCTGTGTATTGAGCTAGGCTTCCTGACATGTTATTCATGGTGTGCTCCTTTTGTATTTGCGATCATCGCAAGTGAAGGTTTTGTGTTTAACTCCGCTTTTGGCAAGTAGTATTTGCTCTCTTTTAGTTTCTTTGAAATTTTAGAGTTTTCATCATTTACGTCGCCAAAAGTTAGGGCATTTGTAGGGCAGACGCTAACACAAGCTGGCTCTTTGCCCTCTTCTAGCCTGCTCTCATAGCAAAATGTGCATTTGCCTATCTCGCCGTCCGGCAAGACGTAGCGAGCGTCGTATGGACAGGCTAGGATGCAGTACTTGCAACTAACACAAATTCTATGATCAAGCAGCGTCACGCCATCAGCCGTTTTAAAGCTAGCTCCAGTTGGGCAAACCTCAACACAAGGTGCATCTTCACACATAACGCAGCTTTGACGTAAAAAGTCAGTCTTTAAATTTGGAAATGTCCCACTCATCTTTGCATGCACCTGCAAGCGGTAAAGTCCCCTTGGCACGTTGTTTGCACTTCTGCAAGCTACCGAGCAGCCTTGACAGCCGATGCATAAATTTTCATCATGTATCATCATATATTTTTTCATTTTCTATCCTTACGCTTTACTTATGCTAACGCCAACATTTGTAACCATAGTCGCAGCCACTGGGCCCTCAGCTGGATCAAGAAGCACGCTTGTGTTAAGCCCTACGTGATCTATGCTCTTAAGGCCTGGCGTGATGTGTCCAAAGCCGTGATAGATAAAGAGCGTATCTTCTCTAATGCCCTCAGTCACCATAAGCTTGCCCTTTTGCTCGCCAAATTTATTTTTGACTAAGACCATGTCGCCGTCACGTAAATTTTGCTTTTTAGCGGTGTTTGGATTGATCCAGATAGGGCTATCGCTCATAAGATCATTTAAAAATGGCACTGCTTGAGTGTGACCGTTGGTATGAATAGGCGTTTTGCCGCAAGTTAGGCAAAGCTCGTGTCCGTCAAATGTGTCCATATCTTTGTCATTTAGCGCGCCATATCCTGCAAACTGCGCCTCGACATCAGGTAAAAATAGCTCTATCTTGCCGCTTTTTGTTTTAAGCTTAGCCATATCGTCCATCAAGCCATTTTCACCTACAAATTTAGATGCAACTGGATATTTAGCGATAAATTTATCGATCATACCTTTTTCTCTAAACAAAATTCCCGGCTCATCCCACGTGATAAAGCCATCTTTTTCTAGTGCGGCGAGCAAATTTACATCTCCGCCGGCTTGCTGCATCCTAAACTCACGTATGTCGTTCCAAGTGTAAAGCTCATCTATCTTCATGCGGCGTGCTAGCTCTCTAAAGATAAACGCCCCATCTTTCGTGTCGCCAACTGGATCGACGACTTTATTTCTTATCATATAAGCTGGCTTTAGTCCCGACTTGTCCTCTATGCCCTCGTCACGCTCTAGGTAGCTGCTCTCAGGCAAGATGACATCAGCAAAGGTCGCCATATCGTTTAGATAGACATCGCTTACTACGATGAGCTCAAGCTTCTTCATCGCCTCTATGCTCTTCATCGTCTCAGCTACGTTTATGAGGTGGTTAAAGCGGATGTTAAACCAACCTTTTATGGCGTATGGCTTCTCGTTTAAGATAGCGTTATCTATATCCATCAAAACGCCATGTTTTCTGCTTACAAATTTATGCGCTCCAGCCTCGCCAGCGAAGTCTAGTCTAGTGACTTTTGGCACTTTAAATTTCTCATCTGGGTTTTTAAGAACTGGGAATTTATCCTCGCCAACTAGCTTGTTAAAGGTCTTTGCGTTTTTGCCACCAAAAAGACCGCCCTTAACCTCCCAGTTGCCCATCATCGCATTTGCAACCATGATGGCTTTTGTCCTCATGTATTCAGCTCTTGTGGTAGTTGTCTTATGCCCAAAATCAAAAATAACTCTTGGAGCAGCTTTATAAATTTCATCAGCGATGCGTCTAACATCACTTGCTTTTATGCCAGTGATTGCTTCTTGCCACTCAGGTGTTTTGCCCTCGACGCTCTTTACGATCTCATCAAAGCCAGTTGTAAATTTCTCGATAAATTCTTTATCGTAAGTGCCATTTTGTATCCAAGTGTTGATAAGTGCTAGCACAAAGGCAAGGTCAGTGCCAGGTTTGACTGGTAGCCACTCATCAGCCTTTGCAGCTACAACGCTAAATCTTGGCTCAAGCACAAGTAGCTTTGTATCCTTGCTAGCTGCAAATTTAGCAAGCTTTTTAGCATCAGCTATGACGATGCCCTCAAAGAGGTTGTGACCAAAATTTACAACGTATTTTGCATTTGCAAAGTCTCTTTTTAGCTTAGCGATGCCATACATCTGCTCGCAGACCATTTGATAGGTGATCGGACAGCATGAAAAGTGTGAAAAGCAGTTTGGCGAGCCATAAGCTGAGGCAAAATTTACCATTAGCTTGTGCGTTTGCGAGCTTTTACAGGTAAAGACAAAGCTTTCAGGGCCATACTTTTGCTTGATCTCAAGCATCTTTGAAGCGACATAGTCAAGCGCCTCATCCCAGCTAACCTCGCGCCATTTATTTTCGCCTCTCTCACCAGCTCTAATTAACGGCTTTTTTATCCTATTTTCATCATAGAGCTGACTTAAGCCTGAGCCACCTCTTGCACAAAGAGAGGTTGCCGTGCCACCAGCTTTTGGATTGCCACTTAAAAAGCGAACTTTGCCATCAACGACTTTTGCTTCGATAGGACACCTTGAAGAGCACATCTCACAAAAGCTATGAACGTGCTTTTCGCCTCCATTTGCAGCACCTTGCAAAGCACCACCTGATAGAGATGATGCAGCTGCGCTAACTCCTGCACTGAATTTTAAAAATTCTCTTCTATTTAAGCTCATCTTTCTCCCTTTAAAAGAAATTTTACTTTTTGTTATTTTATTATTTAAAATTGAAAGTAAAATTAAATTTTATTTAATAATTTTTTTTAGTTTTTATTTTTTATGATATGTGAGATTAAATATCAAAATAGAGCAAATTCTAAAAATAATGAATTAAGATGGATTAAATTTTAGCGCGATTTTTGCGTGATTTATAAAAAAAGAAAATTTAAATTTGAAATTTAAGAATTTGATATAAAAAATTGAAAATTTAAAGTGGATTAAAAAGCCGAGAGAGATCTCGGCTTAAGTTTTATATAAGAACTGGAGCTACTATAAATCCAAGGATAACTGATAATGCAACCATTATAGTTCCTGGGATGAAGAATGAGTGGTTAAATACAAATTTACCAACTCTTGTAGTTCCTGTATCGTCCATCGCTATCGCACCTAGTGTTGTAGGATATGTTGGCAATACAAATAGTCCAGAAACTGCAGCAAATGAAGCTACAAGGATCCAAATTTGACCTGAATTTTCAGGGCTAGTCATACCAAGAGCAGCAGCAACAGCAGGCATCATAACCTTTGTTGTAGCAGCTTGTGAGTATAGCAAGCAACTTAAGAAATAAAGCGCAACAGCTAGGATAAATGGATACTGAGTAACGAAGTCTTTTGCAACCTCTTTGATAGCGTCAAGGTGTCCATTAACAAATGTCGTGCCAAGCCATGCGATACCAACAACGCAGATGCACGCATTCATACCGCTTTGGAAAGTGCTAGTTGATAGAAGTTTGCCTGTCTCAACTTTGCAAGCTACTGCTATTGTAAAGCCGATAGTTAGCATAAAGCTAATGATAGCTGCATCTCTTGAAAGGATAGGTTTTTCTACTAAATTTAAGCTCTTTGAAATGCATAGTGCATAACAAACTACGATCAAAACACCAATCGCAAAAATAGCAACTGATCTTTTTGCGTATGGTTTTGGCTCGTGATATTCAGCAGCTTTAACCTCTTCAACCAAACCTTTTGCAAGTCTATCTTGATAGATAGGATCTTTTGAAAGGTCAAGATCGTAAAATTTATTGATAATAAACGCAGTGATAATCATCGCAACAAATGTAGTTGATATACAAATAAATAGCAACACTGGATAGCTAACACCTAACTTCTCGCATAGACCACTCATAGCAACAAAAGCAGCTGAGATAGGGCTTGCAGTGATCGCTACTTGAGAAGAGACAACTGAAAGCGCAAGTGGAGCTGAAGGTTTGATGTTTTGAGTTTTTGCAACCTCAACGATAACAGGTATCATAGAAAACGCAGTGTGTCCAGTACCTGCAAGGATAGTTAAAAAGTAAGTAACTATCGGAGCAAGGAAGTTGATTTGTTTTGGATTCTTGCGTAAAATTTTTGTTGCTACTTGAACTAAATAATCAAGTCCGCCCGCAACTTGCAAAGCTGTGATCGCTGAGATAACTGAAGCGATAATCAAGATAACATCCATAGGGATGTCTTTCATATCGACTTTCATACCAAGTAAAGCAAGCACAACAACGCCTAGACCACCTGCGTAGCCAACGCCCATACCACCTAGTTTGACACCAAGATAGATGCCGCCAAATAGGACTATAATCTGTAAGATCAGCATTATATCCATCGAAAACTCCTTTATTAAATTTTATTACTAAAATCACCACTTAAGCGTGTCAGAATTCTGACACGCTTTTAATAATACTTTGCTTAAATTTTTACTTAACCATGCTCGGATTTAGCATATTTTTAGGCTCTAAAATCTTATCGATCTCTTCTTTACTTAGATAGCCTCTCTCTAGGCAGATATCGCCAACTGCCTTGCCTGTTTGAAGAGCTTCTTTAGCGATGCTTGCTGATTTTTCGTAACCGATATATGGGTTAAATGCTGTTACGATACCAACTGAGCCAAGAACTGATTTTAAGCAAGCCTCAGGGTTTGCTGTAAGTTTTTTGATAGCTTTTTCAGCTAGTGTTTTCATAGCATTTTCAAGGATAAATATAGAGTTAAATAGCGCATAAGCGATGCCTGGCTCAAATGCATTTAGCTCAAATTCGCCTCTTTCAGAGCAAAGCATGATAGTTACGTCGTTGCCGATAACCTCGTAGCAAGCTTCTCCAACAACCTCAGCGATAACTGGATTTACCTTACCTGGCATGATTGAGCTACCTGGTTGCATTTGAGGTAAATTTATCTCACCAAGACCGCATCTTGGACCTGAGTTCATTAGTCTTAAGTCATTTGCAATTTTTGAAAGTCTAACAGCTGCGGTTTTAAGCGCACCACTTACGTGGACGAAGTCTGCAGTATCTTGTGTAGCTGCGATAAAATCATCAGCCTTTTTAAAATCAACTCCAGTGATCTCTTTTAGTTTTTTAACAACTACATTTTTATACTCTGGGTGGCAGTTGATACCTGTACCAATCGCAGTTGCGCCCATATTTAGGTATGTCATAGCTTCGCGTGCTGCTGTGATCTTTTCGATATCACTTTTGATGTAGCTTGCAAATGCGTTAAAAGTGTTGCCAAGTGTTGTAGGGACGGCATCTTCAAGCTCTGTTCTACCCATTTTGATGATATCTTTAAATTCTTTTGCTTTTTTCTCAAGCTCATCTTTTAGTAAATTCATAGCAGCAAGCAAGTCAGTAAGTTTTGCATAAGTTGCTACTTTAATAGAGCTTGGATAAGTGTCATTTGTGCTTTGTCCAAGGTTTGTGTGATCGTTTGGATGGATGTATTGATACTCGCCTTTTTTGTGACCAAGGCTCTCAAGCGCGATGTTTGTGATAACCTCGTTTGAGTTCATATTTGTACTTGTTCCAGCGCCGCCTTGAACCATATCAACGACAAATTGATCTAAAAACTCACCAGCTATTACTCTATCAGCAGCTTTTGCTAAAGCATCAGCTATCTTTGGATCTAAAACGCCAACCTCTTTATTTGCAAGCGCAGCAGCTTTTTTGATCTGTGCAAATGCCTTTACAAAGTATGGATACTCTTTTAATGTTCTACCACTCATGTGGAAGTTTTCAGTAGCCCTAAATGTTTGGATACCATAGTAAAATTCGTCAGAAATTTCCAACTCGCCAATAAAATCATGTTCTCTTCTGGTTGCCATAACAGCTTCTCCTTAATAAAAATTTGTTACCGAGTGAAATTATATAGGTATTTGAGATTTTAAATATTAATGACTACTTATTTTTTTTAAGCTTTAAGTTTTTGACTTGATACGGCGCTCTTTGAAAGAAAATTATATTTCATATTTAAGCTAATTTTTAGGAATTTGCTTGTCTAAATTGTTATATTACTAATAATATCACTTTTTTATTATATAAAAAGGGTCAAATTAGCTCAGATTTGTCCTACACTTTAAGTTTAAAAGCCATTTTTGAGAAAATTTAATATAAAATAAATATAAATTTACAAAATTTATAACAGCCAAGCTAAAATTTCATAGTTAAAAAATTTTTATAATAATATTTTGTTTAGCAGTAAGTAAGGCAGAAAATTAAATTTTATTAAATTTGCTATCGTCTTTAAAAAAATCACACCTAAAAAGCAACAACAAACAAGGACAATTAATTAAAAAATTTATCACTTGCCCTTATTTGTTTTAAATATAACTTAAATTAAGTTTTTATTAAGTAAAAATATTATTTTATACATTAATATATTTTGCAAAAAACAAGTCAAAAAACCAAAACTATCTTAATGTAAATGCTATCGGAAAACGAAGATAGCGAGCTTCTTTTGGCTTTGGAAACTCAGAGCTTGCTTTTAAGATATTTTCTATCGCCCCTTTATCAAGCGACTCAAAGCCAGAGCTCTTGCTCACTTTAAGCTCATCTATCGACCCATCAGTTTTAAGCAAAAATCTAACTTCAACAACGCCTTGATGTCTCATGCGCCTTGCGTTGCTAGGGTAGTTTTTGTGTTTTTTAACAGCTGCTATGACTTTGCTAAAATCCTCATCGCTTTGTGCGTTTGATAAATTTAGCTCTTGCGCTACTTTTTGAGCAGGAGCTGAGGCGATAGACTTATTATTTGCTGGTAAATTTGTATTTACAGCAGGTGCTGGGGTCGAGGTAGGAGCTGGTGCTGGTTCTGCTTGAGGCTCAGCCTTTGGCCCAATTTTTGGCTCAGGGCGAGGCTCGGGCTTAGGTTCTGGCTTTTTATCCACTTTTTTTGGCTCAGGTTTAGGCTTTTCTATCTTTTTTGGCTCTGGTTTTGGTTGTGGCTTTGGCTCAACTTTTGGTTCAGGCTTAGGCTCTGGTTTTGGTGGCTCTGGCGGTGGCGGAGGAGCTGGCGGTGTTGGCTCAGGTATTAGCACTTGTTCGCTTATCTGCGGAGCCGTGGTCTCTGGCACAAATGAGTTAAGGGATATCTTGATAGGCTTTTGTTCAGCCACCTTTATCTCAAAGTGGTGATGTACCATTATAAAATAAAGCGCCACGCTATGCACGAGCAGCGAGACAACTAGGCCGGTATAGTTTGAAATTCTATTCAGAGACTGTTTGGATTGCAAAGTTTTCGTGTCCCTTTTCTTTTAATATATCTATCACTTTTACAAAACTATCAAATTTCGCGTTTTTGTCGCTTTTTAGCTGCACTAAAGTCTTAGTATCAATGGCGTTTAGCTTCTCTTTTAGCTCATCTGTGGTAACTTCCACGTCGTCTATGAAAAATTTATTATCTTTATCGATAATCACACTCACTTTTTTCTCGTCTTCTTTTATTTGCTCTGTGCTATTAGCACTTGGTAGATCGACTGCGATCTTGCCCTGGGCGATGAAGGTCGAGATGCTTAGCACGATAGCTAGCAAAACGAGCATGATATCGATAAATGGGACGATATTTAGCCCATCTTTTTTATTTAGACGCATTTTGAGCCTTGTATCTGTTTATCATGACATCGACTTTTCTAACAAAGCCATTGTAGATCATGAGCGTAGGTATCGCCACAAGTAGGCCAAATGCGGTTGCTTTTAGCGCCAAAGATAGGCCGATCATGATACTTTTTGTATCGATGCCACCAGCCATGCCCATGTCGTAAAATGTGATCATGATGCCAGCAACTGTGCCAAGAAGTCCGATATATGGGGCGTTTGAGTAGATGATGTAAAGTGTGGTTAAATTTTTTGTCAGTGCCTCATCAAACTCTTCGATGCTTTTGTAGCTATTTATATCGACGCGTGAGTAAAAAATGATACGCTCGATCGTATACCAAAGCACAAAAAAGCTCATAACGCCCAAAATACCGATGATTATATAGTCAATGTTATGTTTTAGAAGTTCCATAATGCCCCTTATTTTTAAAATTTGAGCGTAATTATAACTATATTGATAGTTAATGTCAAATATATTGTAAAAATGTAACCTAAAAATATTTTATAAGAAGAGAAATTTAAAGAGAATAGATCTGAAAATTAGCGCAAATCCGCATTATTAATTATATAAATACGATAGATAAGCGCTAAATTTTATAACTTGATAATTGTTTTTAATATAAATATATGGCTAAATTTCTAGCTCTTTTACCACACGTGCATTTAGTGTCATTTGCATGTGGTGTAAAAATACATTTTGATAAAAATCTCCACTATGCCCTGGGGCGTCGTAGGTTTGCACTAAATTTGCAGGCACGATGATTTCTCTTTTTAAATTTTGCTCATTTGCGCTAAGTCTTAGGTGAGAAACAAGCTGATAGATGCACATATCGGTGCAGTCGCCCATAATGACAAAGCTATCAAATTTACTTATAAATTTATTAAACTCCTGCGAATAAGCGATGCTAAGTGAGTTTTTATAAAAAGTCTTCATCTCGTTAAAAAAGTCCAAATTTCGTAGCTCATCAACTGCCTCTGCCTCATTTTGCCCTTTTAAAGCATGAGCTGGAAAGCTCGCAAACTCAGCTGAATTTGGCTCATGAGCATCTTGGATGAGGATGTAGTTTTTAAGGTTAAATTTATCCCTTGCTAGCTTAAAAGTCTCTGCTATGCCCTTTGAGAGCTCACCCACACGCTTGCTAGCTAGTGCGCCTTCACAACAAAAGCCATTTATCATATCAACGCTTATAAAGACTACTTTTTCGCTGCCATTTTTAAAAATTTCACTAAATTTAAGCGCTTTTAGGCCATTTTGCCACGCATTTAGCTCATCTAAAATTTCACTCATCACTTCTCCTTTATAGGTAAATTTATACAAAATGTCTTTGGCTCAAGGGTTATCTCTATGCTGCCCTTGTGCGCTTCTATTATCTGCAAGCAAAGGTGCAGTCCCAGGCCATTGCCCTTTAGTTTGCTCGTCTTAAACGGCTCAAAGACGATATTTTCATTTTTGATAGAAACGCCGCTGTCATAGACTATAAATTTATGTTCATTTGGTGTCTTTTCGTAGCTTAGTCTCACTACACCTTCGTCGTTTTCGTCCTCTTCTATGGCGTCTATGGCGTTAAATAAAATGTTTTGAAAGACCATCGCGATGAGGTCAAAGTCGCCACTATAAAAGGCGTCAGGGAAATTTAGCTCAAAATTTATATCTTTTGAATACTCATAAAATTTAAGCGCCTCTTCGCACTCGCTTTTGATATCTAAAAAGTTAAATTCCCTTGGCGTGATACTAAGCCCTTTTGTAAAAAGAAGTGTGGCTTTGATGATGCGCTCAACTCGCCAGATCCCCTTTTGTATCTGCTCGACGATAGGCAAAATTTTTGGCTCGGCTCTTTTTAAAAGCGTGGAATTTAAAAGCGAGATAGAGCCTATGGGGTTTCTTATCTCGTGAGCTAGGTGCGCTGCTACTTGACCCATCGAGGCTAGGCGCTCGGTGCGTTTTTCCTGCGTTATGTCGGTAGCTGAGATGATCTTTTTATCATCTTTGACCACCTTTTTTACAAGATAAATTTGTGAGCCAAAATTTAGCTCGCCCTCATCTTTTGGGATGAAATTTAGCGCTTTGCCAAGCTTTTGCGCCTCTGAGTTTTGCAAGAAAATTTCATCACTTTTATCAAGCACCCAAATGGCATTTGGCAAAATTTCCACGATATCTTTTATAAAACCTTGCAAGCTCATATAAGAAGCGGTCAAATTTTTATACTCACGCTCTATCAGATAGGTCTGCTCTATCAGGCTTTTTAGGCCATTTTGTATATCGATATCACTCACAGCAACTCCTCATAATCTTTTATCTCATAAAGCCTAAGCCGCTCATCTTTTAAGCCCAAAAGCTCGTTGCTAAAGCCACTTTTTGAAAAAAGCGCCACGATATCTGGCTTTATGCCTAGCCTTTCGCACTTGTGAAGGACTAAATTTAAGACATTTTTGCAAATTTTTCGCTCTTTATACTTTGCTTCGCCGACTATTATCTTGCCATTTATGCTAAAAAGCATGTCTAACTCTATATTTTTGCTCCAAAATGAGCTTAACAAAATGCCATCAAGCCCAAGCTTTTTGGCCATTAGCTCGCCGCTTAAAAGCTCAAAGCCAAGGCTCGCGTACTCGTCAAATTCTCTTCTTATAAGCTCTAAAATTTCCTCACTCCTTCCCTCTTTTAAAAGGCTTAAATTTGGCTCGATAAATCTAAACCAAAACCTTGAAAAATGGCTGTTGAAGTGAATTTTATCCTCTATCTTATAAGCTCGCTCGCTCTTTTTTAAAATTTGACGCTTGTTTTTTACTCGTGGCTTTTCTTGGCTCTTTTCAAGCACTAAAAAATCCTTGCTAAAAAGCTTTGCATAGACCCTATTTGTCATGCTTTGGGGTAAAATTTTATTTACGCTAAATTTCTTTCTGTCGCTTCTAGCTAACTTAATGAGAGCCATTTTGATGGCCTCGTCGCTGTCCTCGTCAAAGTAAAACCTAGCCATCAAATTTTTATAATCATCTAAAATTTCAGCCCTGATCGCCTCAAAAACATCGTAGTATGAGCCCTTTAATAAAAAGTCATCAAAAACAAGATGAAATTTTATAACTTCAGCAATACTAAGGTGCTTCATCCGCTCAAATGTCGATTTTATGGCTAAAATTTCGTATCCTTTGTGTGGCGGATTGTAGCATATTTTTAGAAAATTTTAATTATAATCACGCAAAAACTAAAAGGCTAAAGTTGGTAAATTTAGAGCACATTAGAAGAGATATTATTTTAAAAAAAGGGATACATTACTTCGACTACACCGCCTCAGGACTTGCGTATAAGCCTATCGAGGACGAGGTTGCTGATATCTTAAAAACCTACGCCAACACCCACTCGCTAACATCATCAAACGCCTATAAAACGCAGCATTTGTATGATAGCGCTAGAAGTGAGCTAAAGCGATTTTTAGGGCTTGATGAGAGCTTTTATCTCATAGCCACAGGATACGGCGCCACTGGTGCGATCAAGAAATTTCAAGAGCTTTTGGGGCTTTACGTGCCTCCAGCTGCTAAAAGAAGGTTTGATCTAAAGCCAAACAACGATTCGCCGCTAGTCATACTTGGACCATACGAGCACCACTCAAACGAGGTGAGCTTTAAAGAGGCTCTTTGCGAGGTTGAGCGCATCAGGCTTGCAAAAGATGGCGGTATAAATTTTGGTCACTTGGAGCAAATTTTAAAGATAAATCAAGGGCGCGAGATCATCGCTAGCTTTAGCGCAGCCTCAAACGTCACAGGCGTCATAAGCGACTACAAGCAAATTTACACGCTTGTTAAGAAATTTGGCGGCATAGTAGCATTTGACGTGGCGAGCCTTAGTGCCTATGCAAATTTAGACTGCGACTACTTTGACGCGCTCTTTATCTCGCCACATAAGCTTCTTGGCGGAGTTGGCAGTTGTGGGCTACTGGCAATCAAGAAAGTGCTAGCAAATGACGATGTGCCAAGCTTTGCAGGTGGTGGCACGGTAAGCTATGTGAGCAAAAACTACCATATATTTTTAAAGGATCAAGAGGCACTTGAAGAGGCTGGCACACCGCCCATTTTGGGGCTTATACGTGCAAATTTAGCTTACAAGCTAAGAGAAGAGATAGGGCTTGCTACCATTTATGAAAACGAGAGCGAGCTTAGCGAATACTTTTGCCAAAGGTTAAGAGAGATCCCAGAGCTAGTTAGCTACTGCCCGGCAAATTTAAAGCGCCTTGCGATATTTTCATTTAATGTAAAAAACGTAGCTCCATACGAGCTTTCAAAAATTTTAAGCAAAGAGTATGGCATACAAACACGTGCTGGCTGCTCGTGCGCAGGCTCGTACGGACACGACCTTTTGGGGCTAAAAGAGGATCCAAATTTCACCCACAAGCCAGGCTGGGTGAGGGTTAGCCTGCACTATACGCATACCTTTGAGGATATTGATTATTTGGTGAGTGCGATCAAGAAAAGTATCGAGAAATACGCACTTTCATGGCAGGTCAAAGACCCTTTTGACGTAAAAGAGATAAGTGGGTGTGTAGGTGAATAAAAAAAATATTTTGATAGTTGCGGGAAGCGACAGCATCGGCGGTGCAGGCGTACAGGCGGATATAAAAAGTTGCGAAGCGTTTGGTTGCTTTAGCGCAAGCGTCATCACAGCCGTGACCGCGCAAAATACAAATGGCGTTAGCAGCGTGCTTGCGATGCCAGCAGAGATGGTGAAAGCTCAGTTTGAGATGGTACTAGCTGAGCTTGATATAGACGCTGTGAAGGTTGGCATGCTCTTTAACGAGGAGATAATAGCCGCTGTAAGCGCGTTTTTAAAGGAGTTAAGAGCTAAAAATGTGCCAGTTGTGATAGACCCAGTTTGCGTGGCAAAGTCAGGTGCAAAACTGCTAGAAGATGGGGCGATCGAAGCGCTAAAGGAGCTACTAAAGCTCGCAAGTGTCGCCACGCCAAATGTAGATGAGGCTAGGATTTTGGGTATTGATTTTGCAAATTTACCTTGCGATATGGTGCTAAAGAGAACAAAGGTTGGTGAAATTTGCGAGGATACGCTCTATCTAAAAGGCGGCGAAGTGGTGAAATTTAGCGAGGAGCTTTTTGAGCCTAGAGTGATGCACGGGGCTGGTTGTAGCTTCTCAAGCTCGCTAGCGGCCATTTTAGCGCAGCAAAGTGATCTAGTAAACGCCATAAAAATGGCTAAAAAATTTGTGGCAAATGGGATAAAAAATGCTCATAAAAGTAAATTTGGCGCAAGACTTATAGACCATAAAGCGGGGCTTAATGGCTGAAATTTACGCTATTAGCGATGATATTTTAATGCCTGAAAATTTGGCTTTGGAGTACGTAAGAGAGATTTTGGAGTGTGGGGTTAAATTTTTTCAGTTTAGGTCAAAAAAAGCGGTCAAAAACGAGAATCTTGCAAGTGAAATTTTAAATTTATGCGAGAAATTTGGCGCGAAATTTATCGTAAATGACGATGTCAAATTTGCTAAAAAGATAGGCGCAAAGGCTGTTCATCTAGGCAAAGACGATGAAAATATAAAAGAGGCGTTTGAGATTTTAGGCAAGGACGCATATGTTGGCATTAGCTGCTATAACGATATAAATTTAGCCATAAATGCCGCTAAAAATGGTGCTAGCTACGTTGCTTTTGGCTCTGTTTTTACAAGTCCTACAAAGCCAAATGCTCCAAAATGTGGGCTTGAAGTGGCTAAAGAAGCAAAGCAAATTTTAAACCCACCTGTTTGTGTGATAGGTGGCATAAATGAGACAAATATCGGCTCACTCTCTCTTGCCAAACCCGATCTCATCGCCGTCATCTCAGCGATCTATAAAGATGGCAACATTAAAGAAAATATCAAAAATTTACAAAATATAATCGAGCTAAATTTCTAAGCCTAAGCTAGTTTTAGCAAAAATTCCTTTTAAAATTTAGCAAAACACATATCGCATAGGTAAAATTAAATTATAAATCTATGTTTTGCAAATTTAAAACTCTCACTGCTAGCAAGAATCGACCACTAGAATTATTCATTTATAAAATTTATTTTTTCTTAATTTTTCTAAAATTATTTTAATAAATTATATTTATGTAATTTATTTTAATAAAATCATAATAATTTAAACTTTAGTTTGGTACTATTTTGTCAAATTTACAAAAAGGTAAAATGATGAAAAAGGCTCTATTTCTAGGATTTAGCGCACTTTTATTATTAGTGGGCTGCAAGGAAAGCAACATAGGCATTGTTAAAAACTACATTTTAAAAGGTAACAAATCAATAACAATAGGCTCAGCAATAGATAGCTTTAAAGGATGTACAAGCACTCAGTGGCAAGACATCAGTAGTGACGATAAAAAAGTGGTTAAAGTAAGCTGCGTGGTAGGAAAAAATGTACTTGAAGATGAGTTTGAAAGAAAAAATAGCGGCTACATAAAAGCTCTAAATAACGCAAAAGCTGCTCAGCAAAAAAGAGTTGATAACAGCCTGGAGCTAGCACTTGATAGCGCAAATAGCATATTAAAAAGTGGTAAAAGCATAGATAAAGAGACTATTTTATCCATCGCAAACAAGCACTGCAAATTTGATCCGACGAAAGAAAGTGCTGGCTATCTAGCTTCTGTTAGCTGTGACCTTGAGTTTAAAAACGAGCTTGCACAAAATTTAGATATCAAGCAAAAATGGGTCTTTGACAACGTCGTAGCCCAAAGCAAATATGCCACCTACTACTCGCAAAAAGAGCCAGAAGTGATCTATTTTGGCAAAAACGCTAGAAAAGTAAACGAGAGAGTTATTGAGCTCACTTTTACGATAAATAGCGATAAAAGTGTGAGCATCTCAAAGGTCACGAAGATAGATGATGGCGATACGAAAGATATAAACCGCGGTTTGGTTGCGATGTTTTATGCAAGATAAATTTTGCTACTAAAATAAATATCTTTAAGTTTAAAAGTATTACATTTTAAAAGCATGCTCTAGCTCATTTGGATAAGAGCAAATTCGCTAATTTGCAAGCTAAAGCTGTATTTTACTTGCAACCAAAACTCGGTGCTTTTTTGATACTATTTTTGTATCTGTGCGAAGTTTTCTTATATCTTTTTGCTTGAGCGCCATCCTCATTTTTTGATAGCTTCATAAGTAAAAATTTAATAAAATCCCAAAATATCAATGAAAAGAGTCTTTATGGATGAGTTTTTAAAACAGGCTTGGCGTGCAAATAAAATTTATACAAATGCTGCTGCTAGCGTGCCATTTTACCCAGATCTGCTAGCTCTTCTTATAGTTTGCGACGAGAGAAATTTAGATCAGTTTATGGCGCTTGATGAGTTTAGGCTGGTGCTAAAAAGGCTTAAGGTTGAGCTTGATATATTTAGCATACAAAGTGCGCAGCTTGCGACTCTTAAAGCTTTAAACGAGGCTAAAATTTCAAGTGATGAGATAGTAAAATACCTAGAAATATTACGTGATGAAAAGATCATAGATGATGAGAAATTTGCCTTTTTAGAAAAGATCATAAGCAAAAACAAAGGCGCTAATGAGGCTAAAATTTCTCATACCAAGCCAAAAGATCACTTCCATAAAAACCTAGACTTTTTAAATGAGATAAACGAAAAAGCAAGCTTACTTGATAGCGATAAAACATTTTTAGAGGCACTTGCGGCAGCCAAAAAAAGATCAAACGAAACGCTTTTTAACATAGCTGCAAGTGGCGTCATAAACTCTGGCAAATCAACCCTTTTAAACGCTCTTTTAAATAAATCCATCCTTGGCGCTTCAAACGTGCCAGAGACGATAAATTTAACCATTTTAAAGCACGATAAAAATAGCCATGCAAAGGTAAATTTTTACACCTTAGATGAGCTTTTAGCACTTGGCGTACCAAGCGAAAATTTACCAAGCAAAAGCGTAGATATCGGCATAGATGAGATAAAAAACTACACCTCTTCAAGCTCAAAAACAGCAAATCTCGTAAAAAGCGTCGAGCTTTATGACGATTTGGAGCTTTTAAAGGACAATGTCTGCATCATCGACACGCCAGGCATCGATGACGCGGTGGTTTTAAGAGAGCAGATCACTACAAATTTTATGAGAGAGTGCGACCTTTTGGCTCACCTCATGAACGCCTCACAAAGTGCCACGCAAAAGGATGCGCTATTTTTGAAAAAATGCCTTGAAAAATCGCATATCGTAAGGCTTGCCGTGGTGCTAACTCACGCTGATGAGCTAAGTGCCAAAGAGCTAAGCGAGACGCTAAACTACACTAAAAAAGCGATCGGCGAGCAGATAAATGGCGTGGAGATTGATTATTTTGCGCTTAGTGCAAAAAGCTACTTAGAAGGCTCTGCAAATAGCGGCGTAGAGGAGTTTAAAGACTATCTTTACGAGGTGCTCTTTGGCAAAAACTCTAAAAAATCAGCCCTTATCTTAAGCTCGTATCAAAAGGAGCTAAAAAATATCCTAAATAGCAAGCTTGAAGCCACTAAGGCTGAAATTTTGTCGCTCAAAGCTTATGAAGTGGAGCTTAAAAAGCTTCAAAATGAGCAGGCAAGCGTTAAGAACGCACTTAGTGAAAATTTTTCTAAACTTGAAAGTCTAACTCAAAATGAGCTTGCAAAACTTGAAAGTAGCAACACCAAAAACATCTATAAAATGGGGCTTGAGACGCTTTTGCAAAATCTAAACGACAAGGCAAAAAGTGAGATAGCCTACTGCAAAAGTAAAAAGCAAAGCTTAAATTTAGAGCGCCTAGAGCAAATAGCAAAAACGACGCTTCGTGACGGTGTGATAGCGCTTATGAGAGAGGCTAGAAACGAAACTTTGGTGCAAACAAAGGCTTGCGAGCAAAATATCGCTTTAAATTTTGATGATTATGTGATGAGCAAAGACGAGGTTTTTAACATCAATGACTTTTTAGAGCAAATGGGCGTAAAGCTTGAATTTAAGGAGCTTTTAGCTGCATTTAGAGCTAAAATTTCAAGTGACGCAAGTGAAGCACTTTTAGGCTTAAAAGAGGGCTTTCTAAAAGATAAAAATATCTCTCAATTTTGTGAAATTTTAACTGACCACGAAAAAAATCGTCTTTTAAATCTCATAAAAACCTATGAAAGCGCTCAAAAAGCCACGCTTGATAAGAGGCTAAAAGAGCTAGATCGTGAGCTAGAAAAGCTTAACTCGCAAAATCAAAACTCACTTTTAAAACTAAAAGAGCAAAACGCCTTGCAAGATGAAATTTGCTCGCTTTTAGGGGAGCTAGAAAATGTTTAATGAGTTTATAAATGCCTATAAGGCGAGATATTTTAAGGTTTTTACAAGCGACTTTAAGGGTGAGCTAGCAAGGCTGGTAAATGAGCTAAATGATCCAAGCCTGCACGCAAGCGATGAGATAAAAGAGAGCCTAAATTTACTAATCGACACTCTAAATGAGCCGCCTCTAATCGCTGTTATAGGGCAGTTTTCAAGTGGCAAATCAACATTTTTAAACGCTCTACTTGGACAAAACATCTTGCCATCAGGTCTAACGCCTGTCACGGCAAAGGCTGTGCGGCTAAAATTTGCAAAGATGCCGCTTCTTAGCGTGAAATTTACAAATGGCAGCGAGAGCTTGCTAGCTAGCAGCGAGCTTGCAGAGCTAAACGCCATGAGCGAGCAGATAAAAAGCATGACACTTTATGCGCCAAGTGAAATTTTAAAAGAGGTAAATTTCATCGACACACCAGGTCTAAACTCGCTACGAGATGCCGACACAAAAGAGACTAAAAATACGCTAAAAAAGGTCTGTGGCGCGATCTGGCTAAGCCTCGCAAACAACGCAGCAAAGGCTAGCGAGCTTGAAAGCGTAGAAGAAATTTTAAAGACAAACGATCTAAAGGCGCTTTGCTTCATCAACCAAAAGGATAAGCTAAGCGAGGACGAGCTTGAAAGCTTGCTAAAGCACGCTAGGCAAACTTATGGCGAGCTTTTTGACGATATCATCGCCATCTCATCAAAGCAAGCACTCAATGGCATCACAAATGAAAACAAGAGCGAGCTAGAAAGCTCAAATTTTGCTAAAGCACTAAGCGCGGTAAAAGAGGCGTTTTTAAACGCGAACTTTAAAGAAAATTTCATAAAAGCAAGGGCGAAAAAGATAGTAAATTTTTTGATTAGCGAGCAAGAAAATCGCCTAAAAGTTTATAGCGCAGCTGGTGAAATTTTGGATAAATTTAATGCCACGCTTGAAGAAAAACTGGAGGCTATAAAAGAGGAGTTTAAGCCTAAAATCGCCCTACGATACAGCGATATGAGCGAGGCTATCAAGCTTGCAAGTGATGAAGTTTTTAAGCTGCTTAAGCCATTTTCTAGGACAAAATTTAACCCAGCAAAGACGCTTTTAAACAAAGAAATTTATAAGCGTGAAAATTTTGAGATGATAAGCCTTGATACGGACGAAGTCTTTTCAAAGCTCATCTATGAAGATATCGTCTTTTCTAAATTTTTTAAACGCTACAAAAGAGATCTAAAAGAGCTTGAAAACGGGATCATATCGGCTTTTGATGAGCTTTATAAAAGCTTAGAAGATGAGCTTTTTATTTACAAATCTCGCTACGAGAGCTTTAATCCATTTGATGAGTTTGCCTCAAACTACGAGACAAAATCGATAAACACATACGCTGGCAGGACCTATGAGAACTTCTTAAGAGAGTATGAAAATGCCAAATTTAAGGCGACACAAAAGATATCGCTCTTTTTTGAAAAGCTTGACGTAAAGGTTGCTTCAAACTACGAAAATGCGCTTAAGCTTGCGGTTTATTTTCTAAAGCAAAAGATTGAAAACTCGCTAAATTCGCACCTGCAAATGGGCACAACACTTTACATCCCGAGCGCAAAAGAGGTTTTTGATCGCATGCTAAATGCCTTTAGCCTTTATGAATTTGACGATCTTATGTGCTCAAACAACTCGTTTTTAAATAAAACTTTGCTTGATATAAAGGCTGAGTTTAATGAAATTTACGCCCAAAAAATAGCGATGCTTGAGCGCCTAAAAGCAAAGCCAAAAGAGCAAATTTTAAAGCTAGAAAAGTTGCAAGAGTGTTCGGTGATATTAAATTAACCGCGCTAAGTGACTGTCTATCAAATTTTAAAATTTCATGAGCGAGTAATTTCGGCTCTAAAATTTGAGCTAAGCTGTAAGCGAAGCCAAATTTTAGTAGTCAATTCTTGCGAGTGGGTGAAATTTTAAAATTTGTAAAAATATTTTTTAGAAATTTAAAGTTTTTATCAAAAGGGAGACAAAATGACTTGAATTTTGCTTCGCATGCTCGCAACTACATGGCAGATACGAAGCCGTCCCCTTATCCCCCTTTTTAAATCCCCTGTCTGCTCGCAATTACGAGGCGAAGCCCGAGTAAAAACCTCTCGCACGTTCAAGGTGCATGCGACAGTGCTAAAGCACTGCATGCGCTTTATCATCAGGCAAGCGTCAAGCAAATTTTAAAATTTCATGAACGAGTAATTTCGGCTCTAAAATTTGAGCTAAGCTGTAAGCGAAGCCAAATTTTAGTAGCCTATTCTTGCGAGTGAATGAAAGTTTAAAAATTTACCCAATAACTTAAAATTATTTAGTGCAGATTTTATCTGCCATATCCCTACTCTATCTTACCTCTTGCTAAAACTGGCACTTTTTCGCAAACCTCATCGTCACTTACGAGATAGGCGTAGTCATACAAATTTACCACCGGACAGATGTGATTTGGATAGATGCGCACGAGATCACCCACTCGCACGCTTTTTGCAAATTTCTCGTTTAAGATGATCGCATGCTCATCAAATAGGCTATCTATCCACACTTCATGCTCCGCGATGAGACCCATGCCAGGTGTCGTGCAAAAGCCCTCGCTGCGCCTCTCTTTGGTTAGCGCCTTTGCCCCAGCATCAAGGATCGTGCGAATCGCAGTCGGCCTTGAGATCACGACGCTAAGCACGCTAGCGGCGTTCATATAAAAGCTACCATAAGCGTTTGCCTGCGACGCATCCATAAATATATATGTGCCAGGGCGAAGCTCCGTAACGCCTTTTGGTATCTCAAAGTCATTTATAAGTGATGGCGTCGAGCCTATGCTAACGGTAAAATTTTCATACCCAAACTCACGCGCGATATCAGCAAATTTTAGCGTCCTGTCGGTTGCCACCCTAAAAATTTGCTCGCACTCACACTTATCTTTTGCCTTGTATGAGTGGCCATCATGCGAGAAAACACCGCAAAATTTTACGTTTTTACACTCTTTAAAAGCGCTCATCAAAGCTCTAAACTCAGCCTCTTCTATGACGCCTGAGCGGTTTTCGCCAACCTCTATCTCCACAAGTAGCTCAGCCACCTCTTTAGCCTCGCCAAATACCTCATCAATGAGCCTTAAAACGCCCATGCTATCGACGCCAAAGCTCACTTTAACGCCAGCTTTTTGCAGGGCTATAATACGAGCAAATTTCTGCCTTGTGACGATCTCATTTGCGATAAAAATATCGCTCAACCCCTCTTTTGCCATCACTTCAGCCTCGCCTACCTTTGCCACCGTGACGCCCTTTGCACCGCGCTCTACTTGCAGTTTTGCAAAGTATGGCATCTTGTGCGTTTTGGTATGTGGTCTTAAGCTTACATTAAATTTATCAGCGTATTTTTGCATTTTTTCTAAGTTTTTTAGCACTATCTCCCTGTCTATGAGTAGCGCTGGAGTGTCTATTTCAGTGATTTTCATGAGCTATCCTTTCTTTTTTCTTAGATTTTAACTCTAATTATTTAAAAAAGGATAGCTCTTGGCACTTTAAATTTTCAAAGTGTTACTTTTAGGCCTTTTTTGCGCCGATCTTTGGTGCGTCAAACGCCCTGACACGTTTTGGCGTGCCCTTAAATTTCTCGACCTCGACAAGGCTCGTGTGGGCGGTGTTGCTTTGGCTCATCTTGCTTGATGGCACGTCTTTTGTGAGCACGTTTAAATTTCCGTGCAAGCAAAGGCTCTTCTCGCCTGGCAACTCTGGGTCATACCAAGCGCCCTCGCTCACGATGACGACGTTTTGTGGCACATCCTCGGTGACAAACGCACCGCACAAAATTTCGCCCCTGTCGTTGTAAATTTTCACCACGTCGCCCATTTTTATCCCTCTAGCCTCGGCTGTTTTTGGGTTTATGAGCACTGGCTCGCGCTCTGCGATCTCGTTAAAATGGCGAAGCACAGAGTTATTTAGCTGCGAGTGAAGTCTAAATTTAGAGTGTGCACCGCTGATGGCGATAGGATATTTTTTATTTTTTGCGCCTAGCCACTCAAACGGCTCAAGCCACGTCGCATGCGGTGGGCAGTCATCATAGCCAAAGCCAGCGACCGTTTCAGAGTAAATTTCTATCTTGCCAGATGGCGTTTTTAGCGGATTTGCCACTGGGTCATCGCGGAATTTCTTATAGTTTGTAAAGTAGCGTTTTTTCTCATCGACCTTGTCAAATCTAAAATAACCCTTCTGCCAAAACTCATCAAAGCTTGGCATGCTCTCATACCCAAGCCCAGCAGCCTTTTTAACGGCATCTTCGTAAATTTCTTTGACCCACTCTAGCTCGCTTTTGCCCTCGCTAAATGCCTCTTCTCTGCCCCACTCTTTTGCAATGAGCCTTGCGATCTCGAAGTCGCTCTTGCTCTCGCCAAATGGCGCAACAAGCGACTTAATGGCAAAGAGATATTCGTTAGTTGAGTTTGCCATCTCGATGTCCGTTCGCTCGCACTCAAGCGCAGCTGGCAGGACGATGTCGCTAAATTTGGCCGTGCTCGTCCAAAATGGCTCGCAAGTGATGATCGCTTGCACTTTTTGCATAGCTTTTATAACCCTATTAGTCTCTGGATGCCTTGTAAATGTCGAGCCGTTGGCGTTAAACATCACTCTGATCCTTGGTAGCTTGTAGCTCTTGCCATTTCTAGTTATCTCTTTGCCAGGGCTTAAAAGCGCGTCTATGAGCCTTGAGTTTGGAAGCTCATAGCCCTTAGTCTTTGGCACTAGCCCGCTATCAATGAATTTTTGTGGCACCTTTGTCTCAAAAGCCGCTAGTTTAGGCGCTATGAAGCTCTCGTCAGCGTTTTTGTGCATGCCGTCATTTGTGACAAAGCCACAACCCTCTTTGCCGATGTGTCCAAGCATCGCATTTAGCGTCACAAGCGCCCAGTACGCCATCTCGCCGTGATCTTGCCTTTGGATGGCGTAGCCACTAACTATGACTGAGTCGTTTTTGGCTAGATCCTCGCTAAATTTCGTCAGCTCCTGCTCACTCACGCCACAAATTTTGCTTGCCCAAGCTAGGTTTTTATTGACCCCGTCTTTTGTGCCGAGCATGTACTCTTTAAATTTATCAAAGCCAACGGTGTATTTTTCTATAAATTCTTTGCTGTAAAGCCCCTTTTCAAAAAGGTAGTTGCACATACCTATCATCATCGCCGTATCGGTGCAAGGCACGACTTCAAGGTACTTTGCGCCAAAATATCTTGCGCTTTCGTTGTGATAAACGTCCACGCTATAAATTTTCATCTCGCCGCTCTCGCCCTTTTTTCTGATCTCATCGTAGTATTTATATGAGTTGTGAAGCGGCACGCCAATGGCGATCTTGTTTGAAACGACTGGGTTTGTGCCCCAAAATACGATCGTTTTGGCATTTTTTAAGATAGCCTCCCACTTTGTTGGCGCGAGCGTCGGGTCGATCGAGCCAGTGATATGAGGCATGATGACAGTTGCTGCGCCGTATGAGTAGCCGCCAAGCTCATTTACATATCCGCCAAGCACGTTAAGTAGCCTCTTTGCGGTCTTTTGGCTGTGGCCTACTTTGCCAAGGCTGCCCCACTGATAAACCTGTCCGTATATCGCTTCAGAGCCGTATTTATCAAAATTTTCTTTTGAAATTTTCGCACTTAGCTTTATCGCCTCATCCCAGCTCACGCGCACAAACTCCTCTTTGCCACGAAGCTCTGGCTTTGGGTTGTTTGGGTCAGCCAAAAAGCTCTTTCTAACAAATGGAAATTTTACTCTGCTTTCGTTTTGGATATGATCAAGAAGTGCGTTGTTTAGCTCATTTGGGCACGCGTCCCCCTCAAATGGCTCGGTCTCTACAACGCGCCCTGCGATAGTTTTTACATAAAATGGGCCAAATTTGTTTGCACTTAGTCCGCTTTGCTTGTCAAAAAGTGCCTGAGCTGCTCCGTCAAGCTCTTTTGCTTGAAGGCTTGCTGCGCTTAAGGCACCAAGTCTCAAAAAGTCTCGTCTTTTCATTTTTTTCTCCGATATTTGGTTAAATTTGTTTGGTTTTATGAGTTATAAATTTACTATTTTGTATCATCTCGTCATGAAAAGGCCTTGTAATGTAATACGCAAACTTGCGTCTAAATTGCGTTATTTTAGCCAAAAAATATTAAAGGATAGACAAATGGTAGGATTTTATGTAAATGTAAAGTTAAAAGCTGGATGTGAGGCGAAATTTGAAGAGATTTTAAAAGAGATCGTGCCAGCTTCAAGAAAAGATAAAGGCTGCGTAAGCTACGAGTGTGGCGTGGTTGCAGGCACTAAAAACGAATACTGCTTTATGGAGAGCTGGGAAAATTTAGAGAGCCAAAAAGAGCACATGAAGAGCGCTCACATGGTGAAAAATGCGGCTGCGCTGGAGGCTTGCAAAGAGAGCCAAGAGGTGAAAATAATAAATTTTGTAAGCGTAAAGGAATAATATTTGCTTAAAAAGGGGCAAAATTTAAAAAAATGAGCGAAGAAAAAATGCTTGAGATGATAAACGCGACTGCCGATATTATGTTTATGGCCATACTTAGAGGACGTGTGAGCCTTGAAGCCTGCAAAAAGGACAAGGAATTTATCGACGCCCTAAGAGAAGAGCTGCTTAGCAAAAACCCAAACAAGCTCAAAGTCGCGCAAGACTCGCACCAGATGATCGCCATTTTTGAAAAATACCGCAATAAAAAATAATTCCACTTAAAATTTAAATTTATTTGCCGATATTGTGCTAGAAGGATCTGGCATGATAAACGCACTAAATGGACTTAATCAAAGCTTTAACTATCAAGACACTTTTAATAAGCAGCCAACGACTATCGCAAATTTAGGCAAAGTAAAAATTTCTCCCAATGCCCTAGACATCAAGCATCTATCACTTTCTGGCTACTCGTCAAATTATAAAATTTCTATCTGGGGCAAGATAAATGGCCTTGATAGCAAAATGGGCAAAGATGAAGTTGCTAGCCTTAAAAATTTCGTTGATAGCACGAAGCTTTGGAGGTTAAACTCCATTTTAACTAGCGAGAAAAACGGATTTAGCGTAGATGAGTTTAATAAAACCTATCACATATCCGCTAATGCCACCAAAGCTCTTGGCGCTCTAATCAATCACGACATTGGCGTACTTCATCTAAGCCGTGAGGCTAGAAATTTGCTAGATTCCGATCTAAGCATCAATGAATTTAAAGACAAATGGCTGGAATTTACCGCTGAAAGGATACTTGGCGAGCATGCAAATGTGAAAATTTCTTTTAAAGACGGTGCCTTGCACTACGAGCAAACATCGGCTAAGAAGCGCATAGATATCTTAGGTCAAGCGATGCCACAGCGTGTAAGCTACGCTGATAAAAACAGCAAAGATGAGTTTTTGAAATTTCTAAAAACAAGTTATGAAAAGGGCGAAAATATCGCTGATGTGCTGCAAAATATCGCCCTTGTGCCAGTTAGAGAAGATGGCGATGAGGATATAGAAGAAGAGAAATTTAAGCCTATGCAAGTTACCAAAAAGAGCGTAACCTACACAGACAAAGATATAAAACGCGAGTTTTTTGAGGAATTTATCAGGCGCGAGGTCGAAAATGGCGCAAACTTTGATGATCTGGTGCAAAAGCTAAACGAGCTAAAGCCAAAGGATATACTGGCTTAGCTTTTGGGTTTAAGTTTAAATTTTAGGGGCTGGCTTTGCTACTCAAATTTCTGCTTAATCTTAAATTTTAAAGAGCCTGTTTGGCTCCATAAATTTATATTCAGGCTTAAATTTAAAGAACTAGCCAGCCCAGCCCCAAAAAATTTCTACTTCGGATTATTTATACTTATCACCATATTTTTTTCATCAAGATATAGCCTAGCAGCCTCTTTGATATCGTCATTTGTGAGCGCTTTGACCGCATCTATATACTCATCAGCCGTGTAAAGTGGCGTGTTAAAAATTTTATTTGAGATGATGAGATTTTGCCAAAACTCAGGCTTTTCGTAGTCTTTCTTTATAGAAATTTCACTCTGCGCCTTAAAATCCTCCAAATGTTTTGGCAAGAGCGCGCCATCACGCTTGATGCTAGCTATTATCTCCTTTATCTCAGCGATGATCTTGTCCGTGTTTGCAGGGTCGCAAGTAAAGCCGATCACCGCTTTTGAGTGCTCATACGGATAGCGAGCGAGCTTAGCGTTTAGGCTAAAGCCGTATGTTTGGCCTTTGTCTTCTCTGATCTTTTCACGAAGCGCCGTTTTTAAGACCGAGCTTAGCGCTCTTAGCTTGATCACCTCTTTGAAGCTGTATTTTGTATCTAAATTTACGATATCCACGCTCACATCGCTTCTTTTTGTGCTTTGATACTCCCTTTTAAAGGTGTGCTCTCCCCTGATGCTTCGCACGCCATCATCCTTAAAATTTTCAGCCTCACCAAGCTTTGGCAAGGTAGCGATATACTTTTTAACAAGTGGCAAAAGCCTCTCCTCGTCGGTGTCGCCGATGATCACGAATGTGTATGAGGCTGCGTTTGTAAATTTATCTTTGATGATCTCTTTTAGCTCATTTAGCTTTAGCGCATCGATCTGCGCCATCTCAATGGGCGCTACACGCTTGTTGTTTTCGTAAAAAAACTTGCTAAATTCGGTGCTAAATTTATATTCAGGTAAATTTTGCTCTTTAGCTAGCTCATCTTTTGCCCTTTGTTTTATCCTCTCAAGCACGTTTGCATCGGCTCTTGGGGAGTTAAACTCTAAATTTATAACAGCTAGCAGCGAGCTAAGATCGCCACTGCTTGAAGAGCCGTAAATGCCCTGTGTAAGCGCCTCTATGCTCTTTTCGTAGCTTACTATCTTATCGTTTAGCACCTTTGAAAGCTCGTAGTTGTTAAATTTACCAACGCCACTTTCATTTGTGAGCGCAACCGCAAAACCGCCAAGCTTAGGATCAGCTAGATCTGAAGTGCCACCCTTGCTAATGGCTGCAAACAAGATGCTATCTTTTTTGGTAGCTAGTGGCTTAAAGATGACTTGCGAGCCATTTGGCAGCTTATAAGTGTAGATGCCATGCTTTTGGTCAAATTCACTAGAAAGGGTATCTTTTGGCTCTAAATTTTCATTGCCAAGGCTCTTATTTAGGCTCTGGTTAGCTAAATTTGTATCGTAAGGTTTTGCCTCATCTTTTAGCTTTAAAAAGGCATCTTTGCTAAGCATAAAGCCATCTTTACTAAAGACCCTCACGCGCTCATCAGGTATGGCTAAAATTTGCCTAAATCTAGCATTTACCTCTTCAAGCGTGATCTCGTTTAAGAGCTTTAGGCTAAGGTTTTTGCTATCTTCATCGCTTAGCACAAAGCCGCCATTTTCGATCATGTTTAAAATTTCACCTGCATAAACGCTTGATTTTTTAGTTTTTGAGCGTTTAAATTTAGCCTCTACGTTTGCCACAAACGCCTTTTTAACATCGCTAAAGTCGCCTTTATTAAAGCCAAATTTCTCAATACCTTTTAAAACGCTTAACATATCTTTAAGGCTAGCGTTAAAATCATCTCCGATCACATTTGCCTCAAAGCTATAAATTTTTTGCTTTGCTTGAAGCGTTTGTGCCATAAAATCAACACTTAAATTTGATGAATTATTTGCATTTTTTTGCTCATAAAGCATATTTATAAGGCTAGCTATTAGCGCATCTTTTAAATTTCTCTTCACATCAGCCTCATCCAAGACTGGCTTAAATTTATCAAAAAAGCTAAGTCTTACAAACTGAGCCGCCGTCTCGTTTGCGTCGTAGTTAAAGACGTTTAGCCCATCTTTAAAAGCGATGCTTCTGTCTGGATGAGCGTAAGAGTTGCTATTTTTTGCTGCGCTAAAGCTTTTTTCTATCAGAGCTTTTATCTCGTTTTTATCAAAGTCGCCAACTGCCACAAAGCTCATAAATCTTGGCTGATAAAGCCTCTCGTAAAACTCTTGCATGTGCTTAGCATCCACGCTTTTTATCACGTTCATGTCGCCTATAGGCACTCTTTTTTGATAGATGCTATCTGCAAAGATATCCTTGCTCTGGGCAAGATAGAGCCTATAAGCTGGCGTGTTTCGCTGGCGCTCCTCTTCCATTATGACGCCTCGCTCCTTATCAAGCTCGCCTGCATCGATCTTTACGCCATCTATCCAGTTTGAAAAGACCTTAAAAACATCCTTTAAATTCTTATCATTTACATTTATGCTTAGCGTGTAGCTCGTCTGATCGTAGCTGGTTTGCGCGTTTAGATCAGCGCCAAATTTAACCCCAAGGCTCTCAAGCTGTTTAATGAGCTCATTTTTGCTAAAGTCGCGACTGCCATTAAACGCCATGTGCTCCAAAAAGTGCGCAAGCCCCTGCTCACCCTCTCTCTCATCGGTCGAGCCTGAGTTTACGACTAGGTAAAAGATGGCTGTATTTTGCGGGAGTTTATTCTCTTTTATATAGTATTTAAGCCCGTTTTTTAGCTCGCCACTTAGCATATCTTTGTCATTTTGCAAGGCAAAGAGGCTAAGCACTAGGCACAAAAGTAGCAGAATTTTTCTCATAATCCGTCCTTTAAATTTCTATGTAAAAGCGGATTTTAGTATAAATTTTAAAATGCAAGATAAAGCTAGCCTGCTAAATTTGCAGGCTAGTTGAGATGTGTTATTTTAGTTCGTATTTTTTAAGCAGTGCGTCGTAGCTGCCGTCTTTTTTCATCTCATCTAAAATTTGATTTATCTTAGCGATAAGCTCACTCTCTTTATTTTTATCAAAAGCGATTGAAAAGCCCTCGCTACCATCAACCTCTTTGAAAAACGCCTCTACTTCAGGGTTTTTCTTGATAAAGCCATAGCCGATCGAGCTATCAAGGATGACTGCGTCAAATTTGCCAACTTTTAGCCCCATTATAAGTGGCACAGTATCTTCTGAAGGCACTACTTTTGCGCCATTTATCGCATTTGCAGCTAGCTCTTGGATGGTGCCTTGTTGCACGCCTACTTTTTTGCCAGCCAGCTCCTCTTTAGCTTTTAAAGCGTCGTTGCCTTTTTTCTTTAGGTAGATGTTTTCAGTTAGATAGTATGGCTTTGTAAAGTCAATCGACTTTAGTCTGTCTGGAGTCGCGCTCATCGCACTTATGATGCCATTTATCTTGCCAGCTTTAAGCGCTGGGATGAGGCCATCAAAGCTCATATTTATGATCTTGTATGAAAAGCCAGCACGCTTTGAAATTTCGTCTATCAAATCAATGTCAAAGCCTGTTATTTTGTTGTTTTCATCGATGTATTCAAATGGCGGGTAGTTTGCCGCTGTACCAAATTTTAGCTCGTTTGCACAAAGAGCAACAAAAGCTGTCAGTAAAAGAGCAAAGATCTTTTTCATGTCTATCCTTTAAAGTGATTTAAAGCCCTAATTATCGGCATTTATCTATTAAAATTTGTTTAAATTTAGCGCAATGACAGAAATTTACACAAGCTTGTAAAGTGTATAGGCAAGTGCACTAAAAGAAGTCAGGCAAATTTTAAAAATTTATGAGGGCGTATATCATATCGCCAAATTTAAACTTACTAGAGTTTTAATTCGCATGCAGTGCTTCAGCACCATTGCATGCACCTTGAATGTGCGAGGGGTTTAGGGGATTTAAAAAGGGGGATAAGGGGACGGCTTCGTAATTCAAGTCCCCTTGTCCCCCTTTGGATAAAAAAGCTAGAATTTCTTCTTCCTAACATCTTCAACTATAGCTTTAGCCATCTCATCTACTTCTGATGTGACTTCATTTGCTTGGTTTGCAATTACAACATTCTCTTTTGTTAGATTATCTATTTGAGCAACTGATTGA
>JAHAKV010000017.1:0-37045 GCA_018371455.1 Campylobacter concisus
TCACCGCCGTCAGCTACTGGCTTTACGATGACGTCACAAAAATCTTCAAGGGCTTCTTTTATAGCAAGGCCCGCCTCAAGCGAGCTTAGCGAGCCTTTTTGGGTATAAACTCACAGCCAAATTTGATAAATTTAATTCGCCAAGTCCTCAGCCACTTTGGCAGCAAGTTTTAGCTTGTCACTATCAAAGTGTGTGTAAATTCTTGAGGTATTTAGGCTTGCATGCCCAAGAGCTTCTTGCACGAGCACGAGGTCTTTTTGCTTTTTATAAAGCATCGTTGCAAAGGTGTGTCGCAGCATGTGAGCGCCATTTTTCTCTTTTCTGATACCAGCTTTAAATAAAATTTGCTCAACTATGCGGCTAACATAAGCCTGCGTGAGCCTTGTGCCTTTTTTATTTATAAAAAGATAGCCCTCTTTATTTATGTAGTTTATGGCGATTGCGTTTAGATGAGCTTCGATTAGGTGGCGCTTTATCATAACGATGCGGTATTTGTTACCTTTGCCACGGATCCTAATGATAAAAAGATCGCCATCTTCGGTGATATCTTTCCTCTTTAAATTTAGCGCCTCACTCACACGAATGCCAGTAAAGATAATGACCTTAATGATGAGCTTATTGCGGTTTGAGTTTTGCTTAAAGTCGCTCTGCTCAATCGCTTCAAGAAATTTCTTGACCTCCTCTTCGCCCATAAACTCAGGCAGTTTTTGCCCTTTGTTGCCACTAACGCCGCCCCAGTTTTTTAAATTTATATCAAAAACATGAGCCTTGCCGTCCTCTTCGTTTTGCTTGTCTAAAAAGGCAAAGAAATTTATCACTGAAATTCTATAGTTTTTCTTGCTCGCATCACTTAGTCCGCCAGTCGTACTTGCTAAAATTTCACTTAGCAGCTCTTCATCGATCTGCTTCAGGCTGCTAAGCTCATAAAATTTCATCGTCTCATATATCTTTTTAAGCGGGTTAAAGTAGGTATTTATGCCAGTTAGCCCTGCATTTCTTGCGCTTTTTACCAGCCCATCAAGCTGCTCTATATTTTTTATCTCACGGCTTAGGGCGAAATTTACACTTGCAAGAGCCTTTGGATCTCTTAGCTCCTTGTTTGAAAGCGAGCTAAGTTTAAATTTGACATAGCGAGTTAGCCAAAAGATAAATGAGCTATCAAAACTATCTTTGCAGTCAAGTGGAAATTTCAAAATAACGACCTTTAAATATTTATTTGAAAAGTATTATATTTGAAATTTTATGAAAAAGCTCAAAAACTATAAAAGCTTAAGCACATATCCATTTTCAGCGGTTTCAAGCTTATATTTATGCATCTTGTCAAGCTCTAAAACCACTCTGAAATACTTATCGTGCCAGCCGATTATGACGTTTTTAAATGTCTCATTTTCAAGCTTTAAATTTCTAGTTTTAAAGCTTCTTGGAGGTTTTGCAAAGTCAAGTACGATCTTGTTTTTTTCATATGCAAAGTGTTTTAAATTTTTAGCTTTTGTGATGATATTTAGCTCTTTTTCATGCGCTAAAAAGCTGATAAACCCTAAAAATTTAACCTCTTTTTCGCTGCTTTTTGCCTCTTGAACAGGCTTTGTGGTAGGCTCAATTTTTACTTCGACTACCTTTTGCTCAGGTTTAGCTGGCTCTTTTGCTTTTTTTGTGCCAAGGTCGATCACCACGACGTTTGGAGTTGGCACGTCTGAGGTTTTATTTCTATCTTTGTTTAAAATTTTAGTCTCATTTTTTTCTATTATAACTGGCGTGCTAACCTTTTGAGCTGGCACCTCTGCCATCGTGACAGAAACGTCTAGCTTTTTGGCTGCGACTGGTTCTGGATTTTTCATCTTGCTTAGGGCAAATTCATCGTTCCAGTCGATAGTTTTGTTTATGTCAGTTAGTCTTTTTTCTTTTATGCTGCCGTCATTTGCTCTATATCTTATGGTGACATCAAGCAAAAGCATCGCATCGCTTGGAAATTTAAACGAGAGCGAGTTGAAGCTGTCATATTTTTCTACGACGTTTGTCGTCATAACGCTTGTGTTTAGCTCGCTAATAGGCATAAATGGGTTTTCTCTGGCGCATAAGCTCGCAGTCAAGATAGATAAAACTAACCAAATTTTCTTCATCGTTCCTACTTTTTATTAGAGTCTGGCTCAAGGCCTTGTAGTTCAAAATAGTCTTTTTGCAGACGTGCATTCATCTTTTTTAAAATTTCCACGTCTTCGCTAAGCCTCTCTTTTTTGCTCTGAAGGCTTAGCATCACGTCAAGTGAGCGTTTGCCAAACATCATGTTGCCAACGTAAAAGGCAAACATAGCCACGCAAATGGTGGCTATGACGTAGCGTAATGTCGGCCGAACAAATTTTATGATTTTATGAAATATGCCATCTTCTTTGCCATATTCATCTAAAATTTCGCTCAAATATTATCCCCTAAAAACTCACCCGCCTCAAGCTCGATCTCGAGCAAGCGGTTGTATTTCGCGTTGCGTTCGCTTCTTGAAGTAGCACCCGTCTTTATCTCGCCAGTGTTTAGAGCGACTGCGAAGTCAGCGATAAACGCATCTTCGCTCTCGCCGCTTCTGTGGCTCATTATGCAGCGGTAGCCGTTTCTTTGAGCAAGGCGGACAGTCTGCATAGTTTGCGTGACTGAGCCTATTTGATTTGGTTTGATTAAGATCGCATTTGCGATATTTTTCTCGATGCCTTCGCGTAAAATTTTCTCATTTGTGACAAAAAGATCGTCGCCAACTAGCTGCACCTTGCTGCCAAGCCTTTTTGTAAGCTCAGCCCAGCCGCTCCAGTCATCCTCGCTAAGGCCATCTTCGATAGAGAATATCGGATATTTTTCACAAAGTTTTTCGTAGTAGCTAATAAGCTCGGCGCTGCTAAATTTCTTGCCTTCAAGCTCGTATTTGCCGTCTTTGTAAAGCTCGCTTGAAGCGACGTCAAGGGCTAGCTTTATCTGGCTGCCTAGCTCATATCCAGCCTCTTTTACAGCTTGTGATATGAGCTTTAGCGGCTCTTCGTTGTCTTTTAAATTTGGAGCAAAGCCGCCCTCGTCGCCGACAGCAGTGCTGTGTCCAGCTGCGTTTAGGATAGATTTTAGCTTGTGATAAATTTCAGTCGCAGCTCTTAGCGCCTCGCTAAATGTACTAAAGCCAAATGGCATGATCATAAATTCTTGAAAATCAACGCTGTTATTTGCGTGTGCGCCACCATTTATGATGTTAAACATCGGTACTGGCAAGATGCTAGCGTTTGCACCACCAAGGTAGCGATAAAGCGGGATATTTAGGCTCTTTGCAGCTGCGCGAGCTACCGCCATAGATACGCCAAGGACTGCGTTTGCGCCTAAATTTGAGTAGTTGTGCGTGCCATCAAGCTCAAGCATCTCCGCATCGACCGCCTTTTGATTGTAGGCATCAAGTCCTATCACTGCTTCTGCGATCTTTTCATTTACGTTTGAAACAGCCTTTAAAACGCCTTTGCCAGCATATCTATCGTCTTTGTCGCGAAGCTCGAGCGCCTCACGCTTGCCAGTGCTTGCGCCGCTTGGTACGATCGCGCTTGCCTCGGTTCCGTCGCTTAGTCTAACTGTCGCACGAACTGTTGGGTTGCCTCTGCTGTCTAAAACCTCGTGAGCTTCTACATCTTCAATAAATACCATTATTCATCTCCTGCTTCGTTTGTGTCGTCGTCTTCGTCTTTTGCGCCGCTGCTTATTAGGTGATCTATCCCCATTGAGCCTTTGATCGCCGCTACTATCTCATCAGAAATTTCTGGGTGCTCTTTTAGGTAGGCTTTGGCGTTTTCTCTGCCTTGACCTAGTTTTTCGGCCTTGTAGCTAAACCACGCGCCTGATTTGTCGATGATGTCGAGCTTTACGCCATAGTCGATGATCTCGCCCTCTTTGCTCACACCCTCGCCAAACATGATGTCAAATTCAGCCACTTTAAATGGAGGTGCCACCTTGTTTTTAACGACTTTTGCTTTTGTGCGGTTGCCGATAGGCTCGTCGTTTTGTTTAAGTGTGGCTATCTTTCTAACATCTATTCTTACAGATGAGTAAAATTTAAGCGCATTACCGCCAGTTGTGGTCTCTGGCGTGCCATATCCCATCATACCGATCTTCATACGAATTTGGTTGATGAAGATAACAGTCGTCTTCATCTTGCTTAAAATTCCAGTTAGCTTTCTAAGCGCCTGGCTCATTAGTCTTGCTTGCAGGCCAACGTGCTGATCGCCCATATCGCCGTCTATCTCGCTCTTTGGAGTAAGCGCAGCGACGCTATCAACCACGATAAGATCGATCGCTCCGCTTCTTGCAAGTGTCTCAACGATCTCAAGTGCCTGCTCGCCAAAGTCTGGCTGAGAGACGTAAAGGTTGTCGGTATTTACACCTAAATTTGAGGCGTATTTTACGTCTAGTGCGTGCTCTGCATCGACAAATGCACAAATTCCGCCAGCTTTTTGCGCTTCAGCGATGATGTGAAGTGTGAGCGTAGTCTTACCAGAGCTCTCTGGTCCGTAGATCTCGATGATCCTGCCTTTTGGAACGCCGCCTATGCCAAGAGCCAGATCAAGCCCTAGCGAGCCAGTCGGTATCGACTCGATAGCCTCAACCTCTTTGTCGCCAAGTCTTAAAAGCGTGCCTTTGCCAAAAGCTTTATCGATCTGCTTTAGTGCAAGCTCAAGCGCCTTTTTCTTGTCCGCTTCGCTCTCTGGGATAGCTATCTTTTTGTCACTATCTTTTTCTTTTGCCATTTTTTACCTTATAGTTGAAATTTGGCTTGATTTTATCTAAAAAGAGATGAATTTTACTTGATTTACTCGCAAATTATAATATTTTCGCCAAGCAGTGCAGCGCTATCAATAAGAGCAAAAAGCTGCTCTTTTTCAAACAAAAATCCATAAATTTGATCTTCATTTTTTAGTATCGCTAGCTTAAGCGGCTCTATAAGCGAGCTTGCGCAAAGGTTTAAAAAAGCTTCATCGATATGATTTTGCGAAATTTGGGGTTTGGTTTTGAAATTTTCATCTTTTATAAAAGAGATAAATTCCTCTTGAGTGGTAGATTTATTAAATTTAAAAATTAGTTTTTCTTTTAAGGCTTCAGCCAAAATTTCATCAAATTTAACTAGGTCGATGTGATCTTTTACGCCTAAAATTCTGGCAAAATTTAGCAAGTTTTTATCATAACTAGCCACATTTTTCTCATGCTCGCTTTGTGCCCTTTTAGCCCTATAAATGGCGTAAAAGCCGATAGCTATAAACAAAAGTGAAAGGGTAAAAACTTCGCTCAAAAACTCACTCATCATCATCCTTATAAAATGCAAACTTCAGTCTTAAGCTCTACGCCAAATTTCTCTAAAACTCTAGCTCTAGCCAAATTTATAAGGCTAGTGGCGTCTTCAAAGCTTGCGTGGTTAAAATTTATCAAAAAATTTGCGTGCTCTTCGCTAAATTTCGCTCCGCCGATCACGTATCCCTTTAGTCCAACTGCCTCCAGCAACACCCCTGCAAAGTGCCCTTCTGGATTTACAAAGCAGCTGCCAAAGCTAGCGCCTTTTGGCTGATTTGCCCTTTTTGCACTTATAGCTTCAGATATGCTCGCGTCAAAGCCACTAGAAAGCTCAAATTTAGCTCCCAAAATGGCCTCATCTATGCCGCTGTGACGGTAGCTAAAGCTTATCTCCTCTTTGCTCACCCAGCCACGAGCCAGATGCACATGCGTGAGGTTGTCGCTTATGCTAAATTTAAGCAGTCCAGCGTTCATTTTTATAAGTCCGCCAAGTGTACCAGGGATATTTTTTAAAAACTCAAGGTTGGCTATATTGTTTTGCTTAGCGAAGTTGTAAATTTTTGCTGATTTTGTCGCAGCGCCTATCTCAAGGTAAATTTTCTCATCACAAATTTCTAAATTTATATAGTCAAAGCTCTTGCCAAGCATCGCCATTTTTGGGGGATTTGGCGAGATAAGCAAGTTATTGCCCCCGCCTATCATCACAGAGCCTAAAAAGTGAGGTGAGCTTAGATCTTCAAGGCTATCAACCTCGAAAATTTCATGCACGCCGCCTATCCTAACCGAGGTAAATTTAGAAAAATCAACAAGCCTCGTCACTGGATAAATTCCGGTATAAAATCAAGCATGCGAGTGGTAAACTCAACCATCATCGAGATCATCCAAGGCATCAAAAATATGATGACAACGACGACTAGCAAAATTTTTGGCACAAAGCTTAGCGTGGTTTCGTTTATCTGCGTGGTCGCTTGAAAGATGGAGATGATAAGACCTGCTATTAGCCCGCTTAGTAGCATCGGAAGACTGATGTAAAGGGCGATCTTAAAGGTTTCAACTCCAAGTGAGACAAGCGTACTTTGCATCAGCTAAACCTTGCTTCGTTGTATTCGGTTGGGATGAGATAGTCGTTTACGTCGATAGCTTTTTCAAAAAAGCCTTTGTCATAACCTATTTGATATAGCTTATTTAGCGCTTTTAGCTGCATTTCATTCATGCTTATAGACTCGTCATTTGCATATAAATTTAGATATGTTTTTAGTTCGTCTTTGCCAACTCTTATTAAATTTCGCTCCATTAGCATGTGAGATAAAAATGGCTTGTGCGAAGTGGCGATCCTAACGGCCTCGCTAAGCACTCTCTCACACTCGATCGCGTCGGTTATGGGCAGGCTTCGTCTAAGCGCCATGCCACCAAGTGGAAGCGGTAAATTTTCGCCGTTTAGCTCGCTCCAGATGTCCCAAATCTCACGCTCGACGCAGAGCTTGTCAGAGAAATTTAAGATACTTTCATGTATGAGCACGCCAGCATCGACCTCGCCGCTAAGCACGGCATTTTCTATCTCTAAGAAATTTTTATAAACGATCCTTGCCTCTGGGTAGGCTATGCGAAAGAGCAGGGCATTTGTCGTGTTTTTGCCAGATAGCGCGACCTTGAAATTTCGCTTTAGCTGCTTGCCTTTTAGCTTGATAAGCTTTGGTCCGTATCCTTTGCCAAAGCTCACCGCACAGCGTAAAAGTGCAAATTCATCGCAAATTTTTGGATAGAGCGCAAAGCTGATCGCTGTAGCCTCGTAAGTGCCTTTTAGTGCCTCTTCGTTTAGCGTTTCTATATCAAGCGCCTTTGATGTGAAGGCTAAATTTTTACTGCTAACCCAGCCAAATTTGACTGCGGCATACATGAAAATATCGTCAGCGTCCGGCGAGTGAGCGACGTTTATGGTTTTTAGATTATGCAAAGATGATCCTTTTTTTGATTACGCCATTTTAATGAAATTTATTTAAAATAAAGTTTTAAGGGCGGTTAATAAACGATTTTACCAGCTTTGCCTCTTTGAAATTTAACACGTATTTCACGTCTATGGCGTCTTTAGCGCCTTTTCTTCGAGCTTGGAGCGTTGAGTAAAATGGATGCTTAAGTTCTAGCATCTTAAGCAGTTTTTGATCGCTATCTTCTTTTTTTATATTTTCAACGATTATTGTTGTCGTTATAAATTTGCCCTCAAACTCGTAAAATGGCCAGACCATAACACCTGCGTCGCTTGATTTAAAGTCATTTATTTTTGATTTTTTAGGGATATTTAGCATGGAGATGATCTTTTTGCGTGAGTTGTCCGCATTTTGCACCGAGATCACCTTTACAAGCAGGTCTTTTTTGACACCGAGGCCATTTTGGCTAAAGCGATAAACGCCGTCTTCAACTATGCCAACCTTTTCAAAAGCGTTAGCGTAGTTTGCCGCAATGCAGCTAGAGAGCAAAAGTGCTAGAAACGTTAAAATTTTTATAAATTTCATCTCTTCTCCTAAAATTTCACTCTTTTTAGCCTATCTGAAGCAAAATTTTTCCTGCCAAATTTAGCCTCGCTTTTGCCGTTTAGCTCGACTAGATCGCCTGTAAAGCCACAAATATCATTTTTAACAAGATAGCTTCCTACGCCGTAAATATCAACTGGGGTGTTAAATTTCTCAAATTCGCTCATTTTTTGCGGGTTAAAGCCTGAGCTAACGACGATTTTAACGTGCTTAAAACCAGCTTTATCAAGCGCCTCTCTTAGGGCAAATATAAGCTCCTTGCAAACGCCATGCGGGTCAAATTTACTCGTATCTTTGCCTTCAAAATACTTATCTATCAAATTTTTACTAGTATCCACTCTAACCGCGCCAAGTCTCTCTTTTAGGGCATTTGCAGCCTTTAAAGCGTCTGTTATCACATCGTTGTTGTAATCAACCAAAGCTGTGATCTGCTCGTTTTCAAAGGTTTTAGCATAAATTTGACAAGCCTTCACCACATCTCCGCCACACATTTGTATGAGCGCGTGAGGCATGGTGCCACCACCTTTTAGCCCTGTAAGCTCGCCCTGAGCGTCTGTGGCGACCTTTTTGATGCCGCCGATAAATGAGGCATATCCGTCGCCTGGCTGCGTGCAGATGTCATCTTGCCTGTCTGCCATGCTAAAGACGTCCTTGCCATTTGCCGCTCTTATCACGTCTCTAGAGTTTGTCGCCACGCAGCTTCTTCTAGTAAGCGTCGCGTCGATTACGTTTTCTAAAAAGCCGAAATTTTCATACTTGCCGCTTATCTTTAAAACTGGTTCGTTTGCGTTTATGATATCGCCATCATCAAGTGCGTAAATTTCAAGCCCACTTGGGTTTTTGGCAAATTTATTGATGATAGCTAAAACCTCGTCGATACCGCAAAGCACGATATCATCACGCCTTTGGAAAAACTGCATCGTCACGTGCTGATCTGGCAGGTTTTGCTTAATTATCTCATTTACTTTTAGAAAGTATTTCGCCGTGAAGTAGCCCTCACCGATCCTAGGATCTAGCCTAAAAGTCTTATCTGTTAGCCTATCTATCTTGCCTTGCATCTTTAGCTCAAGTTCGTTCATGTCTATCCTTTTGTTTTTGCGAGATTATACCATTTTGGCGAAGGCGAAAGAGTAAAATTGTAAAAATATATTTTAAGAATATATAAGAGTATATTTTATAAAATCGTGAAATTTTATTTTTAAAGGAAAAAATATGAAAAAATTTTTGCTTTTAATGGCAGCAGTTTTTGCATTTGGCAATGAAAATTTGCTAGTTAGTGCAGGCGGTGGATATAAAAAGATAGTCGAGGCAGTCGCGCAAAATCTCAAAAAAGATGGCGTAAATATTGACACCTCTTTTGCAAACATCAAAGCGATCATGGCGCAGGCAAAAGAGGGCAAAACTGACGTGATAGTGGGCGATGAGGACTTTTTAAAGAAGTCTGATCTAAAAATTTCAGAATTTGTAAATTTAGGCTCTGGCGCTTTAGTGCTAGCTACCAAAAAAGGCGTAAAAATAGAAAAAGTTGATGAGCTAAAAACGCTTTCAAAAATCGCTATGCCAGACGCGGCAAAGACAGTTTATGGCAAGAGAGCGAGTGAGTTTATGCAAAAAGCAAATTTAGAGGGCGAGCTAAAGGATAAAATTTTAGCAGTTGCAGGCGTGCCACAGGTCGTTACCTATATATTAAACGGCGAAGTTGATGCTGGCTTTATCAACCAAACTGAGCTAAACGCACATAAGGAAGAATTTGGTAGTTTTATCTTGATAGATAAGGCGCTTTATGCACCAGCAAACATCGTGGCTGCAAAGCTTGAAGGATGCGAGAAAAAGGCTGACTGCGAGAAATTTATAAACGAGCTAAAAAGCGAGAGATCAAAAGAAATTTACGCTAAATTTGGCATAAGATAGGGCGAAATTTGCAAGAGCTCACTTGGCTTTTTGATCCGCTATTTTTAAGTATAAAGGTCATTTTGTACCAAGGGCTTTTGCTTGCTATTTTTGGGCTAGCTCTAGCTTATTTTCTAGCTTTTAGCAAGTCTAAATTTAAAGCAGTTGCCGAGATGATAGTCACCTTTCCACTCATATTTCCGCCCATTGCGACAGGATTTTTACTGCTTTATCTACTTGGCAAAAATGGCATCATCGGCAAGGCATTAAATTTAGAGATCGTCTTTAGTTTTAAAGCCCTTGTGATAGCTGTTTTCATAGCCTCACTACCACTTTTTGTAAAGCCCGTAGCCTCAGCGCTTAGCTCACTTTCAAAAAGCCTTAGCGAGGCGGCATATAGCCTTGGTAAAAATAAATTTCAAACAGCCATTTTGGTGCTTTTCCCAAGCATCGCAAAAAGCGTGGCAGCAGCCTTTATCCTAGCGCTCTCACGCGGGCTTGGCGAGGTTGGTATAACGCTCGTTTTAGGCGGCAATATCATAGGCAAAACAAACACCATCTCGCTTGCTATCTATAACGCAGTCTACGACGGCAGAAACGATCAGGCACTCGCTTTAAGCCTTGTTTTGGTTATGCTTAGTTTTATTTTGTTTTGGCTTATAAATTTGCTAGAAAAAAGTAGGATTTAGCACAAAATTTGTGCCAGCTAAAAATTAAATTTATTTAAATTTCGCTACAATTAGGGGCTTATATAAAAATTTAGGAGAATTTTCTATGAAAAAAGAAGATATAAAAGAGCTTATCGAATTTTTTAATGGTATGGAGATGAATCATATCAAGATAAAAAGTGGTGATTTTGAGGTAGAGGTAGAGAAATTTGCTGATTATTGCGCGCCTGCGAAGCCAGTAGCACAAGCAGCAGCTCCAGCGCCAACACCTGTAAATGTTGTCGTTAGCTCAGAGGTAAAACCAGCTGCAAATTCGCCAAAAGATAGCATAAAATCTCCTATGGTAGGTACTTTCTACGCTGCTCCAAGCCCAGGCGCTGCTCCATTTGTAAAAGTAGGTCAAAGAGTGAGAAAAGGCGATGTAGTGGGCATCATCGAAGCTATGAAGATCATGAACGAGATCGAGGCTGAGTTTGACTGCCAGATCACTGAGATGCTAGTCTCTGACGGACAGCCAGTTGAGTTTGGATTGCCGTTATTTGGCGTGGAGAAAAATTAATGGAATTAAAAAGAATTTTAATCGCAAACCGCGGTGAGATCGCTCTTCGTGCTTTGCGAACGATAAAGGAGATGGGTAAAGAAGCCGTTGTGGTTTATTCAACCGCTGACAAAGACGCACTCTACGTAAAATACGCTGATGTGGCTATTTGTATCGGTAAAGAGCGCTCAAGCGATAGCTACCTAAATATCCCAGCTATCATAAGCGCAGCTGAGATCAGCGAAGCAGACGCTATCTTCCCAGGTTATGGCTTTTTAAGTGAAAATCAAAATTTTGTTGAAATTTGCTCACATCATAAGATCAAATTCATTGGACCAAGCGTTGCTGCGATGGCTTTGATGAGCGACAAGAGCAAGGCAAAACAAGTCATGCAAAGAGCTGGCGTGCCAGTCATCCCTGGCTCAGACGGCGCTGTGGCTGATACAAAAGCTGCAAAAGAGCTAGCCAAAAAGATCGGCTATCCTGTCATCTTAAAAGCTGCGGCAGGCGGCGGTGGACGTGGTATGCGCGTGGTTGAAAAAGAGGCTGATTTAGAAAAAGCGTTTTGGTCTGCTGAGAGCGAGGCGATGAGCGCATTTGGCGATGGCACGATGTATATGGAAAAATATATCCTAAATCCACGCCACATCGAGGTTCAAATCATCGGCGATAGCCACGGCAACGTGCTTCACATAGGCGAGCGTGACTGCTCTATGCAGCGCCGTCACCAAAAACTGATCGAAGAGAGCCCAGCTATCTTGCTTGATGAAAAAACAAGAGAGAGGTTGCACGAAACTGCCATAAAAGCGGCAAAAGCTATCGGCTACGAGGGAGCAGGTACGTTTGAGTTTTTGGTTGATAAAAATTTAGACTTTTACTTCATCGAGATGAACACAAGGCTCCAAGTCGAGCACACAGTAAGCGAAATGGTAAGCGGACTTGATATCATCGAGCTTATGATAAAAGTGGCCGAGGGCGAAAAGCTACCGTCACAAAAGAGCATCGAGCTAAAAGGCCATGCGATCGAGTGCAGGATCACAGCTGAGGATCCAAACACCTTCACTCCGTGCCCTGGCAAGATCACAAAATATGTCTGCCCAGGCGGCCGCAACGTGAGAATGGATAGCCACATCTACCAAGACTACTCTATACCGCCGTATTATGACAGTATGATCGGTAAGCTCGTTGTTTGGGACACTGATAGAAATAGAGCGATCCACAAGATGAAAGTTGCTCTTGATCAGCTCATAATAAGCGGCATCAAAACAACAAAAGACTTTCACATCGCCATGATGGAAAACAAAGACTTTTTAAGCAACAACTACGATACAAACTATCTTTCAAGACATTAAAACTAAATTTTAAACCATTGCCTTTTGGCTTTGGTTTAAAATTTCTTATTTTATATATAAGCCAAATTTTTATGAGCTGAGCTATTTTAAATTTAAGAGAAATTTAGCCAGATTGTAACCACAAAATGCAATAAATACTAAAAATTTATCTAAATTTATTAGTAGCAACTAAGTTTTGTGATATTCATACCATTTTTAAAATATGGCGGATAGGGCATAGTCACAGTAAATGGCACCGCTTTTTGCTTTGGCAAATTTTGAGCTACGTCAAATTTATATGCCACAGTGTTTGGTCTCTCGTCCTCATCGCCTCCAAAGACCCATGAGAAAAATGAGATCCCACTTGGTTTAAATAGCGCCTCGCCGCCAAGATCGTTTTTATTTAGCGGTTGATTAATGAGCTTAATTGTAAGGGTGCATTTGCTAATGGTAAATTTACCGACATTTCTTACTTGACCGCGAAATACAATGCTTTCATTTCTTAACACTCGCTCGCTTTTTACGCCTTCGACTATGCCTTTTTTGGTGTATTTATCAAGAACTAGCATCAAAAAAATGGCAAGCGTGGTTGAGACCAAAATGTTTGTAAAAAGTAGTGATAAAAATAGCTTTCGCTCAGCTCTAAGCGATAGCACAAGAAATAAAATAGAAAGTAGTGCGATCGCAAAAAGCACGATGATATGAACGATGGTAAAGTAGTTTGAACTCATCAAAAACACTCCGCTTTTTTGGTGATATTGTAGTCAATGAAGGCAAAGTCATTGACAAATTCTCTTATCTGCTTACTCTGCTTTGGCAAAAGCACTTCATTTAAAATGATCCGTTTTTTGGCAAAAGGGTTTAGTGAATTTAGAAAATTTCTCGTGCTTTGCGTTGAACCAAGGTAGAAGCCAAGCTCGATTTTGCAAACGTTTAATGTGTAGTTTGAATTATTTGTGATGTTAAAATCAACCATCAACGCATCGACATATTGAAGCTGTTTCGTGTTTATTTTGCTTATGCTAACTGGTCTTAGATTTTCATTTATATATTTGTTTGCGTAGTAGTTGCCTGCAAAAAGTCCTAAAAAACCAGCTAGGATAAATAAAAATCCTATCTGCCACCACGACTTTATCGCGACAAAAATTCCTAAAAGCACGATAAATATAAAGGCCAAAAAGACCCAGCCATAGGCTAGAAAGTCGATAAGTTTGGCATTTTGAAGTATAAAAAGTATGTTATGCTTGATGCTATTTAACATCTCGCGATCTTTTTTCTTCGATACCGCTCATGCCAAAACGTTTTGCAAGCTCGTTTTTGACGGCATCTGGATGGATATTGTGAGATGAAAGTGCGACAAGCGCGTGAAAGCAAAGATCGGCTGCTTCGTAGATGAGGTCATCTTTTGCTTTTTGTACGTCTTGTTTTGTCTGTTTGGCAAAACTAAGATCTTTTGCAGCCATGATAAACTCGCCTGCCTCTTCGCCTACTTTTTTCAAAATTTGATTTTCACCCTTTTTAAAAAGGCTAGCTACGTATGAGCTTTGCGGATCTGCGTTTAGTTTTCTATCCTCTATAACGTGATAAAGCTCATCAAGGACGCCGTAGCTTGGCTTTTTAACCTCGCTTTTTTGATCAGAAATTTCTAAATTTTCTAAATTTATCTCGTTAAAAAAGCAAGATCTTGCCCCAGTGTGACAAGCTGCGCCTCCATTTTGAACGACTTTTAAAAGCAAAGTGTCGTTGTCGCAGTCTAGTGACGCAGACTTGATCTCTTGCGTGTTGCCACTCTCTTCGCCCTTTTTCCAAATTCTATTTTTAGTGCGTGAAAAATAGTGAGCGTAGCGGCTAGATAGAGTCAAATTTAGTGCTTCTTCGTTCATATAAGCAAGCATTAAAACCTCGTTTGTAGCGTGATCGCAAACCACCACTGGGAGCAATCCACCAACCTTTTGCCAGTCTATACTTTTTGCTACGCTATTCATTTTTACCTTTCGCTAACTGAGCTAGCTTTTGCCCTATCTTTTGCATCTAGCCAGATATTTGGCACAGCTCCACCAGGTGTTAAGAAAATTTTGGCATCTTTGTTCTCTTTAAGAGCGTCGTTAAATCTATTTTGCGTCTCGATCTGCTTTAAATTTAGTAAATTTTGATCGACACTTTTTGCGATCTCTTTGTTTGCATACGCAGTCGCATCAGCCTCGATCTTGATAGCATCAGCCTTACCTTTTGCCTCGATGATAGCAGCTTTTGCACTACCTTCTGCAAGGGCAGCTTGTTTTAGAGCCTCTTGATTTGCCCGCTCGACCTCGTATTTTGTCCTCTCGGCCTCTTGTTTAGCGATCTGGACGCGCTCGATCTGCTCTTTTACCTTTGAAGGCAAGATGATCTCACGAAGCTGCACAGTTAGAAGCTCGACTGGCTTGTTTGGCTGAGAGTCGATGTCTTTTCTTATGCCCTCATCGATCTGCCTAGCAAGGTCGTTTCTTTTAGTTGGCAACTCTTCGGCTGTGTATTTACCAGCGATGCTGCGAACCACGTCACGCACGACAGGATCGACGATCTTGCTCTCCCAGCTAAGACCCCAAGATGCGATAGTTTGTGGTGCATTTTCTGGATTTAGGCGGTACTGCACGGTGATATCGATGCTAACTGGTAAATTTCTAGCGTCCAAAACTGAGATAGAGTTTTTGCGTAAAATTCCAGCTCCCTGATAAGACTTTTGCAAGCTCTCGCCCATGTCCTCGCCTGAAGTGTAGTTGATGATCCTAACTCTGGTATCAACTACAATGATATTTTGGATAAATGGCAAAAAGAAGTGAAATCCTGGTTGCAGAGGATTTGGCTCATATTTACCCGCTGTGGCTTTGATGCCGACCTCGCCTGAGTGTATCACTTTAAATGGCTGAGTGATAGCAAGGATCGCGATAATGGCGATTATGATGTAGGCTAGCGCACCAAATTTGCCAAAGCCACTTGGTATATTTGGCATTTTAAAATCCTTTTTAAAAGGTGGCTCTTTGTCATTATTTTGACCTGAGCTCCTGTTGTCATTACCTGGCTTTTTTTTGTTGAAATAATCATTTAAATCAGCGGGCATTTCGTTCCTTTAAATCTTAAATATATGTTAAAAATGATTCGTATTTTTTGTTTAGACCATAAACTACGTCAAAGTAAGCTTTTTGTAGTCTCTTTGTCACTTCGCCTCTAGCGCCGTTGCCGATGATGCGGTTGTCTATGCTATTTATCGGCGTTACTTCAGCTGCAGTGCCAGTGAAAAATGCCTCGTCAGCTGTGTATGCCTGATCTCTTGTGATGCGCTCTCTTCTTACTTCGATGTCAAGATCGTGAGCAAGTCTTATGACTGTATCTTGGGTGATGCTAAGTAGGCTGTTGTCATTTGGTGGAGTGATCAATGCGCCATTTTCAACGATGAAGAAGCACTCGCCTGGGCCCTCAGCTACAAAGCCTTCGCTGTCAAGAAGTAGCGCCTCGTCGTATCCAGCCTCTTTTGCTTCGTAGTTTGCCATTTGAGAGCTTAGGTAGTTTGAGCTAGCTTTTGCTCTGTTCATTTGAGCAGCAGGAGCTAGTTTGGCAAAGCTTGAAATTTTAACCCTGATGCCTTTTTCTAGGCCCTCATCACCAAGGTAAGCACCCCACTCCCATGAAGCGATAGCGGTTTGAACCGGTGCTTTTGTGTGCGCTACGCCCATCACGCCGTATCCTAAAAAGATAAGTGGGCGGATATAGACGTTGCTGTTATATTTGTTTGCGCGAAGTAGTTCGATCTGCGCTTTTTCAAGCTCTTCTTCTGTGTAAGGCACGTTTAAAACGGTCATTTTTGCTGATCTTAAAAGTCTTTTTGTGTGGTCTTTGAGTCTAAAAATAGCTAGACCTTTTTTTGTTTTATAAGCTCTTGTGCCCTCAAATACAGCATTAGCGTAGTGCAAAGAGTGAGTTAGAACGTGTACTTTTGCATCGTCCCATTTTACTAGTTTTCCATCCATCCAGATGAATTCTGAAGCGTTCATAATTAAACCTTTCTTTTTTAGAAATTTGATCCGAGTTTATCTAAAATTGCTTTAAATTTACATTTCTAAGCCCAAAATGTCCGTAAATTTTAGGCTAAAGTTACTTATCTAAAAGCTCTTTTATCGTCTTTGCCATATCATCGATCGATGATGCTGCGCTTAAATTTATCAGATACTTTCCGCTTACCACAAAGGCTGGCACACCGCTGATACTTGCTACATCATAAGAGGCAAACCACTCGTTTAAAAGCTCTTTTGCACGATCTGAGCTTAGCGCTTTTTCGTATTCGTCTTTGCTCACGTGAGCCGCATTTAGCGCTAGATCTATAAATCTTTGCTTATCTTTGCCGTCATTAAAGTCATCTTTTTCATCGTGCCTTGCTTTATAGATCGCAAATTTAGCTTGCTTAAATTTAGACTCATCGCTTAGCAGATCAGTCCCATTTGCCTCGTCTATCGATATAAGAGCGGCGAAAATTTTACTTGTTGTCTCGCCAAGCTTGCCTTTGGTGCTTAGGTGATATGGGATAAATTTAACCCCGTCAAGCTTTGACATCAGCTTTCTTGTGATCGTTCGGTCAAATTTATAGCAGTGAGGGCAGTCGTAGCTAAAGACCTTGACAACTGAGTTTTTAGGCACATTAAGCGGTTTTGCTAGAGTTTGATACTCCACACCTTCAGTCAGTGCTGATAAATTTAGCGCAAAAAACGCACTTAAAATTAGCATTTTTATAAGCTTCATCTTTGCTCCTTATTATTTTTTGTCATTTACCATTGCGGCTTTACATTTTTGATATTTTCATAGTCAGTACCATTTACTAGGCGCTTTCTACTCGCATTAAATTCACCACTTATTAAGCTTCTTGATGCGTTATATTCAAGTGGTTTTGTGCCTATGATGTCGGCAAAAGTGTGAATGATATCATCACTCATAAATTTATAATCTTTTGCTACTTCAAGTTTTTGCCAAATTTGTGGATATTTTGCTTTAAATTTATCAGTTCCTATAAATATAAGCGGAATTTCTAAAACAAAGCGATTTATCATACCGTGACCTCTTATACCATCTATCTCAAAAAGGGCTTCGCCATGGTCAGAAAGATAGACTATCAAAGCTTCATCGTCTTTGAAAATTTTATAAATTTCATTTATCACGTAGTCATTATAGAGTACGCTATTTAGATACCATGCAAAGCTCTCTTTTTGCCCAGGGTTCATTTTGTTTTTTAGATCATTGGCTGTAAATTTTGCAAAATCTTTTGGATACCTTAGGTCGTATTTAAAGTGATTTCCCATTAGGTGAATGATATAAAAATTTGACTCTCCAAGGTTTTGTTTTATCTTTGAAATTTCAGGCAAAAGTATACCATCTGTTTCTCTACCGGCATAATTTGTAGCTGATGCAAATTTTTGTGTAAAAAATGTGATATCACTTCTATCTGCAACGCTTTTTTGTGTTGTAGAGTATCCGCCGATATTACTTTGATTACTTATCCATGCTGTTTTGTATCCTACTAGACTAAACATATCAACGATGTTTAAACTCTTGCTCCAAGGCTCTTTGCTTTCATAGTTTGAGAAATTTAAAACCTTTGAAAGAGAACCATTTGTATATGTGTCAGGGGCAGTAGTATCTGTATAGATTATGGCATTGCCACTTTGCTTTAATGCCATTAAATTTGGTGTAGTCGGCAAGCCAAAGCCATAAACGCTCATCTCATTTCTTTGTAAGCTTTCACCGATCACAAAGACTACATTTGCTACTTTTTGCTCAGCTTTTATGTTTTGATTTGCTGCTTTAGATACGTCGTAATCTTTTAAAATTTGTTTATTGCTAGCTAAAAAATTATCGTCTAAAAGATATTTTTTTAAAACAAAAGCATAATTTATCAGGATATGTTCTGAGAGCTTACTTATAGCTCTATCAGCTTTATTAGACGATATTCTCATTGCTGATTTTGTAAAAAATACAGCTGCAAAGGCTATATAAATTACCGAAAGGACAATGATAGTTTTTTGACTAAATTCTTTTGTGCTAGATCTTTTATATCTTGTCATAGCGTAAAAGATGATACACAAAAGTATGGCAACTACTAGATATTTAGCTTCAAAAAATGTCTGGAAAAACTCACCGGCTTCATCTGGATTTGTGTGTAGCACACTATCTATTATTGCTATATTTATATCTGTTTTTAAACTTGTTAAAGTGAAAAAATTTATAAAACATAGAATAAAAATTATTAGTGCATAAACTAGATAAAGCCCTTTAAACAGCCCACGACTTAGCAAGTAAAGAACATGTGTGATAACTAAATTTAATAAAAATATAGTAGTTAAGCTTCTTGCCATATGCATAAGAGCTATACGGTCAGTTCCTTCAAAAAAGTAAATTTTATAGATATTTGCTATAAACATTACAAGTGTTGTGACCACAAATATATTTATAAATGGACTTTTTATGATGGTATTAAAAAATTTGGTCATTTTTTACCTTATTTTGCTAGATCAGCTAGCACTTTTGCGGCGTGGTCTTTGGCTTTTACGCTTTTGTAAATTTTAACTATCTTGCCGTCTTTGCCGATCACAAAGGTGCTTCTAACGATGCCAAGATACTCTTTGCCGTAGTTTTTCTTGACCTGCCAAACGCCATAAAGCTTTGAAATTTCTTTATCCTCGTCGCTTAGTAAAATGTGCTTTAAATTTTGCTTTGCGATAAAGCCCACATGCGACTTCACGCTATCTGGGCTAACTCCGATGATAACGGTATCATTTTTGATAAACTGATCGTAGTTTGCACTAAATTCGCAAGCCTCAGTCGTGCAGCCTGGAGTGTTGTCCTTTGGGTAGAAGTAAAGCACCACGTTTTTGCCTATAAAGTCCTTTAATGCGACCTTTACGCCATCTTGATTTAGCGCTTCAAACTCTGGCGCTTTATCGCCAACTTCAAGCGTTATCTTTCTCTCAATGTCTGCTTTGCTAAATTCGCTCATTTCATCCCCTTTCTTTTATCCTCTACGCTCTCGCCACCTACGCCGATATTGCCAGCGTCGTGAGTTTCGATAAAGATCATAACCGCCTCTTTTTTCTTGCCAAGCACTCTTACAAGCGTCTCGGTTACTTCTTTAAAAACTTGATCTTTTTGCTCTTTTGTAGGCTCTGGGCCTGCTATTTTGATATTAACATAAGGCATTTTTGCTCCTTTTTTAAGATGCAAAATATTAGCCAAAATGAGTGAAATTTCAGATTAAAGCCGTTATTTAAGAATTTGGCATTAAAATAAGCAAACTTCCAAAAGGAGCGAAAAATGGACTATAACAGGCAAAATAAGGGCTTTGTTTGCTTTATGTATGGCTTTGGACGAAGCAGGGTGGTTTATGCAGTTTTGATGATAGTAATGGCGCTTTTAGCTGGCTTTTTAACACTTAGCTCAAGCACTCAAGCTGACGTTTCAAATTTACAAATAGCCCTTGGCATCATACTTTGTGGCCTTTTGCTGATCCTTGTAAATCCTAAAATTTTCATCATCAAGCTAATTGGCTACTTAATCGCTTTAGCTGGCGTTATGATCGCCCTTCACAATGCAAATTTGCTCGGAGCTGATTTTAATTTATATTTTTACGCAAGCCTTATTTTTGGGGCATTTATGATGCTCATGCTTCTTAGCTGGTTTGTCTATAATGCAAGAAGCAGCGAAATAAATGAAATTTAGTTCGCCACTCCCATTAGCACACTTGTGTAGGTGTTTTGCTTAGGCTCTGAGCTTGTTGCATCGTTTATATTTATGCGGCCAGCCTCAAGCCCAGCTTTTATAAGCGCTTCTTTTACCGCATTTGCACGCTCATTTGCAAGCTCTACTAGTTTTGCTTTATCGACCTCGATGCCCTTTAGCGCCTCTTCTCTTAGGGCTTTTTCGTTTCTATCTTTTAAATTTGGCACAAGCTCATTTAAAACTGCTATGTAGTCTTTGCCGCTTGAAGCGATGATTTGATTGATCTTTTGATCTAGTTTTTTGTTTTTATAAAAGCTCTCATCGAGTTTTGAGTATGTTGGCGTTATGCTAAGTTTCATCTTGGGTTTTGAGCCAGTTAGCTTTATAAAATCAGCTATCTTAGGCGCTTCTGAGCTTATAAGCTCGCTACTTCCAGCAAGAAAATCAATAGAGCTAAGATCTTTGCTGCCAAGTCCTAAAGCGTTGCCTAAAAATCTAAATGGAGCTAGCGTGATGTCAGCAAAGAGTTTTTTCACAGCTGCCCAGATGACGCCGCCATATTTAAAGTCAGGATCGTCTAAATTTCCCTCAACTGGCAGGTCGATGTTTATTTGATTATTTTGATCGCTAAGTATCGAGATAGCAAGCGAAAGTGGTAAATTTACAGCGTCTTTTGAATCAACCTTCTCTCCAAGTGTAAGTGAGTCAAAATTTATGAAATTTGAGCCATTTAGTTTTGAGTCGACGACGCTATAGTTTAGGTTTAAATTTAGCTTGCCTTTTTTGATCTTATAGCCCACAAACTGCCCACTATATGGCGTTATATCAGTTAGATCGATATCTTTAAAGTCAAGCTTTATGTCGGTATTTTGCTTTAGCTCAAATGGAAAGAGTTTTGCGGTGATCTGCGCAAAGCCATTTTTGCCAACCACACCTTGAAACTCGCCTGAGCTTGGGCGCTTTTTATCGATGTCGGTGAGCTTGCCATTTAGCTTTGAAATCGTTGTGGCAAATGGCATAAATAGCGATGCGTCCGAGAAATCAACCTCGCCATTTTTTAAAGAGAAGTTTTTCACGCTAAATTTTAGCTCGTCATCTTTCTTGCTAGCTGCCTTTTTGTTCTCAGATTTTGTCTCGGTTTTAGCCTTATTTTTATCCTCTTTTACGATCTGAGATAGGTTAAATTTACGCTCTTTGCTTAGATGAGCCTTGATAAATGGCGAATTTAAGCTCACTCCGCTTATGGCAAGGTCATTTTTGGCAAATGAAATTTTTTCAAGATCTAGGCTTTTAAAGGCGATTAGTTTTTCGGTTTTTTTGCCATTTAGCCTTATATCTTTGATGCTAACTTTTGCGTCTGCTTTGATATCTTTTGCGTAGTGAAGCTGGGCATCTGCGCTCATCTGACCGCTAGTTAGAGATACCTCTAAAAAAGGCTTTGCATAGGCAAAATACTTTGGTAAATTTGTATCATTTAGTTTGATTTTAGCGCTTACATCAAGTGGCTCGATCTTTATCTTCGAATCAACATCCAAATTTAGCTTTTGTGAGCTTTTCATCGCCACTTTTGCATCAAATGACTTGCTAAAATCGCTACTTAAATTTGCTACTTTTACAAAAAGATTATCAAATTTATGAGCGATCTTCTCGCCCTCAAAAAGGTGCGTCAAAGCGATATCTGCGTTATTTACACTTATAATTTTTACATCAAATTTAAACTCATTTTCTTTGCTTTTTGAAGCGCTTTTATTTTCAGCTTTTTTCTCTACTTTTTTAGTGTGTTTTGCCGCCTTTGTAGCTTTTGTGCTCTGTTCGCCAAATCCTAGTTCATTTACAGCGCTTAGACCATTGTCGTTTAGTTCTGAAGTAAATTTAGGCTTATTAACATCGACACTAGCGATATTTAGAGCCATTTTTAAAAGATCAAAGCTTATGCTCTTTATCGCCACGTCAGCGACGCTTGCTATATCTTTATTTTTTGCTTTAAGCTCTATGTTTTTTACAGTTAGCTCATCAAGGCTCGCAAGGCTTTTGTTGCCATCCATTGTGAAATTTGTATTTGTCACGCCAGCACTTGCAACGTTTGCACTTGCACTTTTGCTAAGTGGCGCATTTATGCCATTTAGTGCTATTTTTTCTAGTGTTAGAGCGGTTTTGTTATTTGCTAAATTTAGATTTAAATTTGAAGCGTTTATATCTTTTAAATTTGCTAAATTTCTATCTGCTTCATCTATTTTAAGAGCGTTTGCACCTATGCTTTTTAGCTTGGCTGTGGCGTTTAGCTCGCTCTTTTCATTTAAATTTGCAAGAAGCGAGATATCACTTAAATTTAGTGATTTTACGCTTGCAGAGATAGCATTTTTAAAAGAGATATCATTTAAATTTATGGCACTTAAATTTAGCGAAGCCTCTGTTTTATCAGCTATCTTGCTAACTAGATCAAATTTTGGAAGCTCAAGCTCGCCAAGGCTAAGCTCATTTGCGCCTTCATCTAAACTTAGTCCTTTTACATTTAAAAAGCCATCTTTTAAATTTATCCTAGTTGCGTTCTCATCGGCTTTTAAAGCGTAGTTTATCTTTAAGTTTATGATGGCATTTTTTAGATTTAACGTGTCATTATCGATAAAACTTATCGCAACTGGCTTTATGCTAAAGTCTTTTATGCTGACGTTGCCCTCTATTTTTAGTGGATTTAGCTTGATATCGCCATTTAGATCGATTTTGTGCGCTAGGCTTGAATTTGAGTCAAAGATGTGACTGCCAGCGCTATTTTTCTTCGTATTTAGCGAGCTTAGCTCGTAGTTTATATCATCAAAGCTTACGTTAAATGGTTTTGTTAAATTTTGATCGCTATACGAAAATGAGCCTTTGATGATTTTTGCGTTATTTAGCGCGAAATTTATCGAGCTGGTGCTGTTATCTTCGCTAGTTGCATTATCATCGCTTATAAAATTGCTAAAGTTAAAATTTGCTTTTTTATCTCTTGCGATCTTTACTTTTGGCTCATCTAGCCTAAAAATGTCTATCTCAACTAGCTTTTTAAAGATAGAAAATGGCTTTAGCTTAAGGTCGATCTGCTTCGTGCTAAAAAGCGGCGAAGTAGTGTTTAGCTCGGCATTTGTAGCGTTTAGCTCGAAGGTAAATGGGTTAAATTTAGCATCACTTACAAAAAGCGTTGCGTTGTAGTCTTTTAGGTACTTTGGCGCGATATTTTTGATAGCATAAGGCAGACCAAAAAAGCCAAGAAGCGTGTAAATAAGCAAAAGTGAGACTACGCAGATGCCGGTGATTAGGGCTATTTTTTTCTTTTTATCCATTGTGAAATTTACCTTTTTGTTAGCTAAAATGAGCCTTGATTTTACTTTAAAAAAGGTTAAAAGTTAGTTAGAAATTTCAAATTTTCTATACATTGAATTTACATTTATCTTAATAATACTTTTATGCATTTCGTATTACTATTCGTCAAATATTTTTTAAACAAAGGAGCGAGTGATGAAGAGATTTTTGGCTTTATTGTTTTTGTTGTTTTCTGCCTTTGCTTATGCAAATGAAAATGCCGTTGTGGTCGCTATCGAGGAGCAAACACCTCGTATAAATCCACTCTACGACGAGGATCACGATCCTACGCTTTCGCTGGTTTTTTCTGGACTTACTAGCCACGATGAAAATAGCCACATCGTGCCTGAGCTTGCCAAGTCTTGGCAGGTGAGTGATGACGGGCTGGAGTATGTTTTTGAGCTAAGAGATGATGCTTTTTGGCATGACGGAGTGAAATTTAGCGCAAAGGATGTTAAATTTACCATCGAAGCGGCTCAAGATAAGAAGCTAAACGCACCTGCTATCTCAAACTACGAGGTGGTAAAAAGCGTTGAAATTTTAGGCGATTATAAGGTAAAGATCACGCTAAAAGAGCCTTTTCCGCCGTTTCTTGACGCACTTAGCTTTGGCGTTTTGCCTGAGCACATTTTAAAAGGCAAAGATATCGCGACTGATAAATTTAATGACGCACCTATCGGAACTGGCGCATACAAGCTTGTAAAATGGAAAAAAGATGAGAGTTTGGAGTTTGTGGCAAATGATAAATTCTATAAAGGTGAGCCAAAGATAAAAAGGCTATTTTTAAAGATAGTTGGCGATGAAAATTTAAGACTTGTAGGCCTTAAAAGCGGTGAGATCGACGTTGCGCTCATCTCTCCAACTGGTGTAAATTTCATAAAAGATGATAAAAAACTTAGCTTGCTTAAATTTAAAAGTGCGGATTATAGGGCTTTGATGTTTAACTTTGAAGATCCTATCTTTCAAGATAAAAATGTAAGAATAGCCCTAAACTACGCCGTAAATAAAGATGAGATCGTTAAAAACTTATTTCACGGATATGCAAGCGTAGCGAATAATCCGATAGAAAAAAGCTTTGCAAATGACGGCGAGTTTAAATTCAGCTACGATCCGCAAAAGGCCAAAGAGCTACTTGAAAAAAGTGGCTTTAAGAAAAATAAGGCTGGCTTTTTTGAAAAGGACGGCAAGGAGCTTGGCTTTGATATCTACGCCTTTAATAACGACATTTTAAGGGTCAATTTAGCTAAAATTTTAAGCAGCGAGCTAAATAAATTTGGTGTGAGAGCCAAAGCCTACGCTAAGCCAAGAACAGCCTTTAGCATAAGCAAGGTAGATAGCTTCGTGATCGGCTGGGGAAGCCCATTTGATCCAGACTTTCACACATATAGAATTTTTGGCGGATTTGCCGATGTGAGCGTAAATGAAAATGGCTGGAATTTTAGCCACTACAAGGACGCAAACGTCGATCTTGCCCTAAAAAACGCAAGATACACAAAGGACGTGGAGCTTAGGAAAAAATACTACAAAGAATTTCTAAAAGCGCTTCATGAAAACCCACCTTACATCTTTATAGCCTATCTTGACTATCCGCTCGTTTTTAACAACAAAATTTCAGGCATAAAGACGCAAATTTTAGGCCACCATGGGGCTGGATTTTTATGGAACATAAGAGAGTGGCAAGTAAAATAGTGGATAAAAACTTTGTTTAGAGCCATTTTGAAAACAGCGATCTCAAGCCTTGGGTTGCTGTTTTTTATCTCATTTTTTCTATTTTTGCTCATATATTTTTTGCCAGGCAATGTCACTGATGCGATGTTTTTGCGAAGTGAGGCGGTGAGCGTGGCTATAAAGGAGCAAATTTTAGAAAATTTGGGGCTAAAAGATGGCTTTTTTGTGCAGTATTTTAGATGGCTAGCTCACTTTGTCACTGGGGACTTTGGCACTAGTTTTGTAAGTGGGGCAAGCGTTTTTTTGCTCATTAAAGAGAGACTTTTAAACTCGCTTATCTTATTTTTTGCTTCGTTTTTTTTGATAGTTTTTTTATCATTTTTCTTGGGGCTTTTAAGCGCCATTTATAAAAATAAATTTGCCGACATCTTTATAAACTTTAGCTCGTTTTTGCTAGCTTCACTACCGCATTTTTACGTAGCACTCGTGCTAATAGCTATCTTTAGCGTCTATCTAAACGTGCTGCCAAGCTCTGGCGCAAACGAGCTAGGATCTAGCGGGGTGGGGGCTAAATTTATCATCTTGCCAACGCTTGCTATCATCTTGCCACACCTTGGCGCAAACGTGAAATTTGTAAGAGACACGCTAAATCAAAGCCTAAACGCCGACTTTATCCAGACGGCTCACGCTAGAGGTTTGGGGCGCGGCAAAATCTATCTCTTTGCCATAAAGCACGCAAGCACCGACATAGTCTATTATTTCGCAACCCTTGTGGCTGGCGTTTTTGCTGGCTCATACGTCATTGAGAGCATTTTTTCATTTCCGGGCATAGGCAAGCTTAGCCTTGATGCAGTCATCGCCAAAGACTATCCAGTCGCACTTGCGACCATTTTGCTAACGGCTGTTTTTGTCGTTTTTGCAAATTTACTGGCTAAAATTTTCGCTATCTTGGCAGATAAGAGAAATTTATGAGAAAAGTCATATTTTTCCTAGCCTGTTTTGTCTTTTTGGCACTTGTCACATTTGCCTTTGTGACGCCATTTTTTTCTAAATTTGAGCCAAATTTCACTGACTTTATGGCGGTAAATTTAGCCCCAAGTAGCGAGCACATCTTTGGCACTGATATCCTTGGTAGAGACAATCTCATAAGAGTGGCCTACGCGCTTAAAAACTCGCTTCTTATCTTACTGCTAGCTGGTTTTTTAACGACGCTTTTCTCGCTCATCTACGCATATTTTGGCACGAGCAAGAGCAGGGTTTGCGAGAGCCTTTTTGATAAGGGACTTGATGCCTTTTTAAGCATACCAAACATCGTTTTTATCATGCTTTTTAGCTCATTTAGTAGTGGAGATCTTCTGATAACATCTTTTATCATCGCTATTTGCTCCTTTATGCAGGGCGCAAAAGTTTTTATGCAAAATTTAAGACTTAGTAAAAAGTGCGACTACGCCGAGCAAGCCGTGATAAATGGGGCTGGCAAATTTAGCCTTATCTGCTTTGAAATTTTGCCAAATTTAAAGCATCTAATAGTTAGTATCTTTGGCATAAATGCGATAAACGCAGTCGTCATGGAGGCTACGCTTGGCTTTTTTGGCGTGGGTAGCGACGCAAATAAAATAAGCCTTGGCATCATGCTAAATGAGAGCAAAGAGGCACTTTTTCTGGGCTCTTGGTGGATGGTGCTTTTCCCTGGCGTGACGCTCTTTTTGCTCATCCTTGCAACCTCGATCATCACGTCAAATTCAAAAAATGGCAATATAAAAATATGATAGAGATTAAAAATTTAAACGTTTTTTATAAGGATAAGAGGCTTTTGCGTGAGCTTGATTTTAGCATGAGTGAGGGTAAATTTATAGGTATCACAGGTGCAAGTGGCAGTGGCAAATCGCTCTTTGCAAAGAGCTTAATAAGGCTTTTTGATGATGAATTTAGAGTGAGGGCAGATAAATTTAGCATTTATAAAAAATATATCTTAAAACTTAGCCAAAATGAGCTAAAAGAGCACCGAAGAAAGGTCGCTGCACTCGTTTTTCAAAACTCTATCGCTAGCCTTCATCCGCTCTTAAACGTGGGCGATCACTTTAACGCCTATCTTGGCGGCGATAATAAATCAAATAAAGAGCTTGCATTTGCTTATTTTAGGGAGTTTGGGCTGGGTAATGCAAATCTCATCTGGCACAAATACTCATACGAGCTAAGTGGCGGCGAGGCGAGCCGTGTGCAGATCGCTCTTGCGCTTTGTTTAAAGCCAAAAATTTTAATCTGCGACGAGATAACAAGCGGGCTTGATAGCATTAGCGGTAGCCATGTGGCGGGCATCTTGGAGAGCCTAAAGGGTAAGATGAGCGTCGTTTTTATCTCGCACGATGAGGCGCTAACAAACTATCTTAGTGATGAGATTTGGCAGATGAGAGATGGGCGGCTAAATTTAAAGGAAAATGCGTGAAAATCAGGCTTGAAAACGTCTCAAAAAGTTTAAGTTTTAAGGAGCATTTTAACGCTAGAGCTGAAGTTTTACACCTTTTAGAGGGGATAAGTTGCGAGCTTGATGATGGCGAAAATTTAGCCATTTTAGGGCAAAGTGGCAGTGGCAAAAGCACGCTTGCAAAGCTTATATCATTTAGTGAGCCAAAAAGTGGGGGCAAAATTTATATAAATAATGAAGAGATCACGGACAAAAATGAGCTAAAAAAAGATATCAGATATATCTTGCAAAACCAAAAACAAGCCCTAAATCCAGCGCTAAAAGTAAAAACTGCCATCGCTCACGCGAGGTCGTATCTTAAGCTTAGCTTTAGCGAAAATGAGCTCAAAGAGCTTCTGGCAAATTTAAATTTAAAAGATGAAATTTTAGAAAAATATCCGTCACAGCTAAGCGGCGGCGAGGCGACAAGGGTTGGGATACTGCTAGCGCTTCTTTCAAAGCCAAAAGTCCTAATCTGCGACGAGATAACAAGCGGACTTGACAACGAGACGAAGCAAAAGATCATAAATTTGCTTTTAAGCTTGGATGAAAAGATCAGCATTATCTTTATCACGCACGATATCTTAAGTGCGATGAAGATAGCGCAAAAGGTGCTAATAATCGAATCTGGCAAGCAAGTGGCGTGGGGTAAATTTGAAGATCTTGCAAGCCAAAATGTCCTTAAAAAATACCTCGATGCAGCTAAATTTTATGAGGCCAAACTTTGATATAATGCAAGCAAAAAAGGTCAAATTTGCTAGTTCATATCTGCTGCTCGGTCGATAGCCACTATTTTTTACAGCGCCTACGAAAAGATCATCCAAATGAGCGAATAGTAGGCTATTTTTATGATCCAAACATACATCCATATAGCGAATTTTTACTGCGTTTTGAGGACGTGAAGCGAAGCTGCGAGAAGCTAGGCATCAAGCTAATATGTGGCGAATACGACTACGAAGCGTGGCTTGGTGGCACAAAGGGGCTTGAAGATGAGCCAGAAAAGGGCAAAAGGTGCGAGTACTGCTTTGATTTTCGTATGAAAGACTCAGCTAAAAAGGCGCTAGATCTTGGTCTAAATAAGATCACAACGACACTTTTAATGAGCCCAAAAAAGGACTTTTCTCAGCTTAAAAAGGCGCTTGATGAGGCGGTGGCTGGCTCAAATTTAGAAGCCGTTGCGGTTGATTATAGAAAAAATGGCGGCACAAGCGAGCAGTTTATCCTCGCTAAAAAGGACAAGCTCTATCACCAAAACTACTGTGGCTGCGTCTTTGCGCTAAAAAAACAGCGAGACTCGCAAAATTTACCCCAAAGTGAGCTAATGAGCGAGCTGCACGCAAGGGCACTTTATGGCAGCATAGAAGCGAGGCTTGAGCTTTATAAAAAGGTACGCCTTTGCGAGGCGAGAGGAGAGAAATTTCACCTTTTTAGAAGGCGATTTTTAAACTACAGACTTTTGCGCGCTAGTGTTAAATTTGATGGAGCTGTGGTGCCAAGCTACTTTGTGCTCTACTCTGGCTTTAAAAGAGAGAATTTAAAGCTTAATGTGGAGCGCGACTGCGAGTTCGATGATGAGCTAAAAGAGGGCGCGATATTTATGAGCATAGAGCGCTTTAATAAATTTACAAATAGTAAATTTAAAAGCGTTGATGAGCTTTGTAAAAGGCCGCTTGAGCTTGACGCTGAGATGAAATTTCGCCGTGATATAAGCGGGGAGTTTTCGCAAAATCCTATCATCATCTTAGACGAGGTCAAAAAGGGCAGCTACGAAATTTACGCAAAAGCTGTTTTTTACAATGACAGCGAAGAAATTTTGGTTTTGGAGAGCTAAATTTAGACCCATTAAGGCTAAATTTCAGAGATTTTAAAAGAGACTAATAATTTTTTTCTTAGTATAAATTTGTTACAATCTGCCAAAATTTACATTACTAAGGCTAAAACGTGATAGACGTCGTAGAAATTCAAAAAATTCTCCCACATAGATTTCCTTTTTTGCTTATCGATAGAGTTGTCGAGCTAGAGCCTGCAAAAAGCATAGTCGCTTATAAAAATGTAACCATTGGCGAGCCGATATTTCAGGGGCACTTCCCAGGTCACCCGATCTATCCTGGCGTGATGATCATTGAGGGCATGGCGCAAGCTGGCGGCGTGCTAGCGTTTAAGAGCATGAGCGACGAGCATCAAGCTGGCATCGAGAACAAAGTGGTCTATTTTATGAGCATTGACGGAGCGAAATTTCGCCATCCAGTCCGCCCTGGAGATAGGCTAGAGTATAGATTAAATGTATTAAAACATAAAGGCAATATCTGGGTGCTTGAGGGCAAAGCATACGTCGATGATGTGCTATGCGCCGAGGCTGAACTAAAAGCGATGATAGTCGACAAATAGGCTTTTGCTTAAAAAAGAGAGACAATGAAAAATATCCACCAAACAGCAGTTATAGAAGATGGAGCGATCATTGGAGATGACGCAAATATCGAGGCTTACGCATTTGTAAGTAAAGATGCGGTCCTTGGCAACAACGTCACGATAAAACAAGGCGCAAGGGTGCTTGGCAAGACGAGGATCGGCGATAACTCTCGTGTATTTAGCTACGCGATCGTTGGCGACATCCCGCAAGATATCAGCTATAAAGATGAGGTCGATACTGGCGTCATCATCGGTGAGCACGCAACTATACGTGAGTTTTGCACGATAAACTCAGGCACGCACAAGGGCGATGGTATAACAAGGATCGGCGATAGCGCCTTTATCATGGCATATTCTCACATCGCACACGACTGCATAATAGGCAGCAACGTCATTTTGGCAAATAACGCAACTCTAGCAGGTCACGTCGAGCTTGGCGACTACGCTGTTGTGGGCGGTCTTACGCCTATTCATCAGTTTGTTAGAGTGGGGGAAAGTTGCATGGTCGCAGGTGCTAGTGCGCTCAGCCAAGATGTAGTGCCATTTTGCCTAGCTGAGGGTAACAGAGCCTATATAAGAAGCTTAAATTTAGTCGGCATTAGGCGTAGATTTGACAAAGAGCAGGTTGAAGAGCTTGTTCGCGCTTATAAATTTTTGTTTAATCAAGGCATCAGCCTAAAAGATCAAGCAAATGAGCTGATCGCAAAAACCAGCGACGAAAATGTTAAAAAAATGTGTAAATTTATATTAGAAACGACAAGAGGAATTCCGCTTGCAAAAGGAAGAGATTAATGGCTAGAAAGTGTAATTTTTGTGGCGAGACTGAGTCTGCTGAGAGAAGATTATTAGCAGATATCGAAGGAAACGCCTATATATGCGAGTACTGTATAGCAGCAGCATACGATATGATACATGGTGATACAAGTGTAGAAGAGAGTAAAAACGATGAGGCGATAGAGTACCAAAAGCTCACACCAAAGGAGCTAAAAGCAGTACTTGATAACTACGTGATCGGTCAAGATAGGGCTAAAAAGGTCTTTAGCGTCGGCGTATATAACCACTATAAGAGAATTTTTAAACAAAGCGACATCAAAGACGACACCGAAATTTCAAAGTCAAACATCTTGCTTGTTGGTCCAACTGGAAGTGGCAAGACCTTGATGGCTCAGACTTTGGCGAGATTTCTTGACGTGCCTATCGCGATTTGCGATGCGACAAGCCTAACTGAGGCTGGATATGTCGGCGAGGACGTTGAAAATATCTTAACAAGGCTCTTGCAAGCTGCAAATGGCGACGTGAAAAAGGCGGAGCAGGGCATTGTATTTGTCGATGAGATCGATAAGATCGCTAGAATGAGCGAAAACAGAAGCATCACAAGAGACGTTTCAGGTGAGGGCGTGCAGCAAGCGCTTTTAAAGATCATCGAAGGTAGCGTTGTAAATATCCCACCAAAAGGCGGCAGAAAGCATCCAAATCAAGACTTCATCCAGATAGATACGACAAATATCTTATTTGTTTGCGGTGGTGCATTTGACGGACTTCTTGACATTATCGAGCGCAGAGTTGGTAAAAATGTACTTGGTTTTAACCAAGAAAAACGTGGCAAAAACGAAAAAGAAAATTTACTAAGCCTGCTTGAGCCAGACGATCTTGTGAAATATGGCCTCATCCCAGAGCTCATCGGCAGACTTCACGTGGTGGCTACTTTAAATGAGATAACAAAAGAGGATATGGTTAAAATTTTGACCGAGCCAAAAAATGCGATATTAAAACAATATCAAAAGCTTTGTGCGATCGACGGCGCTACGCTTAAATTTGATGATGAGGCACTTGAAGAGATAGCGAGCCTTGCTATCGAGCGAAAAACTGGAGCAAGAGGGCTTAGAAGCATAATGGAAGAGCTCATGACAGATATAATGTATGATCTGCCAGAGCTAAAAGACTACGATATCGTGATCTCAAAAGAGACGGTAAAAGATAAGGCAAAGCCGATTTTGGTAAAGCACAATAAATTAACAGCATAAAGGAAATAGATGTTTTTAGATCAGGTTATAGGTTTTTTCTCAAGTGATATGGGTATAGATTTAGGTACGGCAAATACTTTGGTTTTGGTAAAAGATAAGGGAATAATCATAAATGAACCATCAGTTGTTGCGGTAAGACGTGAAAAATATGGAAAACAAAAAATTTTAGCAGTCGGTCACGCTGCAAAAGAGATGGTGGGAAAAACTCCTGGCGACATCGAGGCGATAAGACCGATGAGAGATGGCGTTATCGCGGACTTTGACATGACAGAGAGGATGATACGCTACTTTATAGAAAAGACTCATAGAAGAAAAAATTTCTTACGCCCAAGGATCATCATCTCAGTACCTTACGGACTTACTCAGGTTGAGAGAAAGGCTGTTAGAGAGAGCGCGCTAAGTGCTGGTGCAAGAGAGGTATTTTTGATAGAAGAGCCTATGGCAGCGGCTATCGGAGCAAATTTACCAGTTCGCGAGCCACAAGGCAACCTTGTAGTTGATATCGGCGGTGGTACGACTGAGATCGGCGTCGTCTCACTTGGCGGTTTAGTTATCTCAAAGTCTATCCGCACAGCTGGCGATAAGATAGATAGCAGCATAGTTAATTACATAAAAGAAAAATACAACTTACTAATAGGCGAGAGAACAGGCGAGGAGATAAAGATCGCTGTGGGCTCTGCTGTGCAGCTAGAAAAAGAGCTAAGCGTAGTGGTAAAAGGACGCGACCAAGTGAGTGGTCTTTTAAGCAGGGTTGAGCTAACGAGCGAGGATGTGAGAGAGGCGATGAGAGAGCCGCTAAAAGAGATCGCAGACGCGCTAAAAACCGTGCTTGAGATGATGCCGCCTGATCTTGCTGGCGATATCGTCGAGACTGGTATCGTGCTAACTGGCGGTGGAGCGCTTATTAGAGGGCTTGATAAGTTCTTATCTGATATCGTTAAGCTTCCAGTATTTGTAGCTGACGAGCCGCTTCTTGCTGTTGCTAGAGGCACAGGCAAGGCACTTCAAGAGATCGGACTTTTACAACAGCTAACAAATGAAGAGTAAGATTGTTCTTTTTGTTTTTATAGCGTTGCTTGCTGGCGCCTCGATGTTTAAGGGCGAAATTTTAAGCAACATCTCTATTAAATTTAGCAACTACGCTATAAATTCATACGACAATTTTGCTAAAAGCGTGAAAGATTATATAAACGAATATTTTAGGCAGGCTAGCGAGATAGAAAAACTAAGAGCGCAAAACAAAGAGCTAGAGCGCTCAGCTACGCTTTTATCTACTTTTGCAAACGAGCTAAATCAAATTTTAAAAGATAAAAACTCAACTGCCTACGCCCCAGCCGTAAAGCTAGTAAAAGGGCTTAGTTACGTGCATATCGGGGATTATAATAAAATTTGGATAAGCGAGTTTGAAGGATACGACCCAAATAAAATTTATGGGCTCATCTATCAAGGAAGCAGCGCTGGCATCGTCATCGCAAAAGATGGCAAGCCGCTAGCTTACTTGCAAAATGACCCAAAAAGTATATTTGCAGTCTATATAGGAAACGACAAAATTCCAGGCGTCGCGCATGGAAATCAAGGCCAAATAATGGTGAAATTTATCCCACAATGGCTCAGCCCAAAAGAGGGCGATGAGGTCTTTACGAGCGGGCTTGATGGGATATTTTTTAGTGGGGTGCCAGTAGGGCGCGTGAGTAAAATTTTAAAAGAGAGCTCCTATCAAAGCGTGATAGTTGAGCCCTATGCAAAGCTAAACATACCAAACTACCTATACGTTGTAACAAAGGAAAAATGATGCCAAAAAGAACAGATATAAATACCATTTTACTAATCGGCTCAGGCCCTATCGTAATCGGTCAAGCCTGCGAATTTGACTACTCAGGCACGCAAGCAGCCAAGACGCTAAAAGAGCTTGGATACCGCGTAGTGCTTATCAACTCAAACCCAGCCACCATCATGACTGACCCAAATTTCGCCGACGCAACGTATATAGAGCCGATCACAAAAGATAGCATTTTAAGGATCATTGAAAAAGAAAAGATTGATGCTATCTTGCCAACGATGGGCGGTCAAGTGGCGCTAAATGCCGCTATGGAGGTCTTTGAGAGCGGCCTTTTAAAGGATGTTAAATTTCTTGGTGCAAACCCAGAAGCGATAAAAAAGGGCGAAGATAGACAAATTTTTAAAGCGACCATGCAAAAGATCGGCATGGACCTGCCTGAGAGTAGATATGCTTATAACATGGACGACGCGCTAAATGCGGCAAACGAGATAGGCTTTCCACTCATCATAAGAGCTAGCTACACGCTTGGAGGCGCAGGAAGCGGCGTGGCTTACAATATGGACGAGTTTAAAGAGCTAGCCAACACCGGCCTCGACGCAAGCCCGATACATGAAATTTTGATAGAAGAGAGCTTGCTTGGCTGGAAAGAGTACGAGATGGAGGTCATTAGAGATAGAAATGACAACTGTATCATCGTCTGCTCGATCGAGAATTTCGACCCAATGGGCGTGCATACAGGCGATAGCATCACGGTTGCGCCGGCACTCACGCTCACAGATAAAGAGTATCAGGCTATGCGTGATGCTAGCTTTGCTATACTTCGCGAAATAGGCGTTGATACTGGCGGCAGCAACGTGCAGTTTGCTATAGACCCAAAAACGGGCCGCATGATCGTTATCGAGATGAACCCACGCGTGAGCCGAAGCTCAGCACTAGCAAGTAAAGCTACTGGCTACCCGATCGCAAAGGTAGCGACACTTCTAGCAGTTGGTTTTAGCCTAGATGAGATCAAAAATGATATCACAGGCACGCCTGCTAGCTTTGAGCCGGTGATCGACTACATCGTGACAAAGATACCGCGCTTTACATTTGAGAAATTCCCAGGATCAAACCCATATCTAGGCACTGCGATGAAGTCAGTTGGCGAGGTCATGGCGATAGGTAGGACATTTAAAGAGAGTATCCAAAAGGCTCTTTGTAGCCTAGAGCGCGATCTTTGCGGATTTAACAGCCTTAGCCTAGAGAAAAACGCTTTGATTTATGGCATCAGAAATGCAAATGAGAGAAGAATTTTATATCTAGCACAAGCCTTTAGAGATGGATTTAGCGTGGCTGAGGTGCATGAATTTAGCAAGATCGACCCTTGGTTTTTGGAGCAAATTTATGAGATAGTTAAATTTGAAGATAAGATCGACATGGATATCTTAAACAACGAAGAGCTACTGCGAGAGGCCAAAAGCATGGGCTTTTCAGACAAGATGATAGCTGTGCTTATAAATGAAAAAGACGATCTTGAGCTTAGTCAAAATGATATCTATTTTGCTAGGCAAAAGCTTGGCATAGAGCTTGAATACAACGAGGTCGATACTTGCGCGGGCGAATTTAAGGCGCTAACGCCATATCTTTACTCAACCACAAATATCACTAAATTTCCTAAAAAAGAGCTAGCAAAAGAGGCTAAAAAGGTGATGATAATAGGCGGCGGACCAAATAGGATCGGCCAGGGCATAGAGTTTGACTACTGCTGCGTGCATGCAAGCTACGCCCTAAGAGACCTTGGCATAAAAACGATAATGTATAACTGCAACCCAGAAACCGTCTCAACCGACTACGACACGAGCGATATTTTGTATTTTGAGCCGATAGATTTTGAGCACGTGAGAGCTGTCATCGAGCGTGAAAAGCCAGACGGCGTGATCGTGCATTTTGGAGGTCAAACTCCGCTTAAATTTGCAAAACGCCTAAGCGTGATCGGCGCTAAGATCATCGGCACAACTGCAAGAGTGATCGACGTGGCCGAGGATAGAAAGAAATTTAGCGAATTTATAAATAAAATAGGCGTCCTTCAGCCTAAAAATGACACCGCTACTAGCCTAGAAGAAGCCTTGCAAAAGGCCGCGACTATCGGCTATCCAGTGCTTGTTCGCCCAAGCTACGTTCTAGGCGGCAGGGCGATGAGAAGGGTGCATAACGAGAGCGAACTAAAAGAGTATATGAGCGAGGCGGTAAAGGTTAGCAACCACTCGCCAGTGCTACTTGATAAATTTTTACAAGACGCAAAAGAGCTCGACGTAGACGCGATATGTGACGGCAAAGAGGTCTATATAGGCGCTATAATGGAGCACATCGAGGAGGCTGGAATTCACTCTGGCGACTCAGCTTGCATATTGCCACCGATGAGTTTAAGCGATGAGATGATAAAAAAAGTGGAGAAGCAAACCAGAGATATCGCGCTAAATTTAGGCGTTGTAGGCCTTATGAATATCCAGTTTGCTATCTATGAAAATGAGCTTTATATGATCGAGGTAAATCCTCGCGCAAGTAGGACCGTGCCGTTTGTGAGTAAGGCTACTGGCGTACCTATGGCAAAGGTGGCGACAAGAGTTATGTGGCAGGGAAATTTACGTGAGGCGCTTAAATTTTATGATGATTACAAGGTCGTTTATGAAGATGGTGACATCTTAAAACCTCGCGTAAGCTCGCATGTTTGCGTAAAAGAGTGCGTGCTGCCGTTTAACAAGCTAAGTGGTGCCGATCTCATCCTTGGTCCTGAGATGAAGAGCACGGGCGAGGTCATGGGTATAAGCCACGACTTTGCAAGCTCATTTGCAAAGAGCCAGATCGCTGCTAGCAACACTTTGCCAAGCAGGGGCAGGGTATTTTTAACGCTAGCTGACGCTGATAAATCTTACGCGCCTGATCTTGCAAAAGAGCTAATAGCGCTTGGTTTTAGCATCGTCGCAACTGGCGGCACACATAAAATTTTAAGCGAAGCTGGTGTGGAGGCTGAGTTTGTCTATAAGATAAGCGAGGGCAGACCAAACGTCGAAGATAGGCTTAAAAATGGCGACATAGCACTTGTTATAAACACAAGCGATACTAAATCAAGCGTAGATGATGGCAAAAAGATCCGCCAAAATGTGCTTAGATTTAAGATCCCATACTTCACAACTATCCGTGCAGCACTTGCAGCTGCTAAGTCACTAAGCACAGTTCAAACTGGCAAAGCACTTGAAGTAAAAAGCTTGCAAGAGTATCTAAGCGAGAAACAATAAATTTAGTGGCAGTTTTGGCTGCCACTAGCTAAATTTCACTTCTATTTAATTAGCTATTTTTTAAAGCGCTAGCTACCTTTAAAGCACTTGCAAATG
>JAHAKV010000018.1:0-37030 GCA_018371455.1 Campylobacter concisus
TTGGTTGGCTTGGTTGGCTTGGTTGGCTGTCGCCCCTCCGCTTTTTTAAATTTTGCTCTAAATTTGCCAAATTTATCAAAATACTAAAAATAATATGTAAAAATTTACGTAAAATAATATGATTTTGCCTTGCTGGAGATAAAAATTTAGAGTAGTGCGCTAGTAAAATTAAAATTTGATCTGTTTCGATGAGTGTAGAAACTTTTAAATTTAAAAGCTAGAAGCATAAAAACATTTAAATTTAAAAATCAGAAGTGTGAAAGCTTTTTAAATTAAAAAACTAAAAGTGTAAAAACTTTTAAATTTAATAAAGCTAGCAGGTTATGGGCGTATTTTTTAAAAAGCTGTGTTATGTCCATTTTGGGTAAATTTGCATGTAAGCATAAAGCCTGCCTGGCTGATTTTTGCTAACATTTTTCAAGTTTTTAAATAGTTAAAGTTAGCGTATTGGATCAAATTTAAAACAAAGACCTTGCATAATTTAAAATAAAACTAACAAATTATAGATCGTATTTTAAGTCAGGCTGTGTGCTTGCTTTGGGCTGAAATATAAAACTTTGCCTGCTGATCTTTTGTCTTAAAACAAGTTTAGTGCAAGAGAACAAATTTAAAAGCAAGATAAAATAAAGCCAGTAAATTTGGCTTACAAATTTGCTAGATAGGGGCATTAAATAGCGATCTGCTTGGTTGTTTTGGCTCGCGCTATTTTTTGTATCGATAGGCTGCGGTGTTATAAAATTAGATGTAGCCATTAAATTTTTACTAGATCAAGTTTTAAATGATTGTTTGTTGGTTTGAGTAAATTTCGCCATTTTGTACTGCAAGTCAAATATAAGCATAAATTTTAGAAGTGGATTGTCAAAACTGACCATAAATTTAATAAATCTCATTTTTTGACTACCGATATCTTACTTTTGTAGCTGTAGCTTCGCTATAAATCAAAATTTGTTAGTTTTGCTAGCTTTAAAAAATATTGCCCAGGAGATTTAAATTTGATAGACTTGCGGCTGGTTTTAAAACTCTTAAATTTAAAAATCTAATAGTCGTAACTTGGCTATTTAATTTTATAAATGTGCTTTTGGGTTGTTTTTAGGCTCGCGAGGTCACCAGTTTTGTTGCCAGCCTAGCATTTACGGCGTCTTTTAATCTTGTTCTTGCGTTTTAGATCAAATTTAAGTAGCTCATAAATTTATCAAACCAACCTTTAAAACATGCTCTTTTAGCCCGCTTGGTATCTCACCATTTTCAAGCGCCATTAGCTCGCTCACTCTTAAGACATAAAACTCTTGCAAGCTTCTGTTGGCACTTTTCTCAAGCTTTTTTGCTAGCGTGTCAAAGATATGAAACTCCGCTTCATTGCTAGCTAGCAAAAAGTCAGCCCCACTGTCAAATGCGGCAAAAATGATCTTGCTAGCAAGCTTGCAAGCTAGCTCTTCATCGACCTTTAAAAGCTCATATCCACAAGGAATTTTTAGATCTAGCTCGATGAAATTTGCTCTCAAATCGCTTAAATTTGCTCTCAAATCGCTTAAATTTGCAGGCAGTCTATCTTTTATGGCTATCTTAAACTCTTTAAATTTGCTAAGTTTTTCTATCTTTTCAAGCTCGTTTTCGTGCTTTTTAGCAGCTTTTACGCCTAAAATTTCTTTGAAAAAATTAATCGCCTCGCTATAAATTTCGCTACCTTCAAAGAGCAAGTCATCAAGCTCACAGGCTATCAAAACGCCGTTTTTACCGCCAACTAGCTTTAAAATTTCATCGTTTTTCTCATTTTTGTAAAGATGATGAGCTAGCATTATCGCGGCAGCTCCTATAAAATTTGGCTCGTAGTCTTTCACAAAATCAGCGTAAAAATATGGCTTAAAGCTAGCGTAAAGCTCTTTGTCGGCTCTTTTACAAAAGCTAGCAAATGGCTCAAATTTCGCCCAAAAGTCATCATCATTTATAGCAAGATCTATAACCGCTCTTTTTTCATCAAGCGGGGCTATGCAAAGCTCGCTGCCAAGTTTTTGAGCTAAATTTGCAAGTGGCTGGGCAGTGCTAACTACGACGTCATTTACCTTGACAAAGCCTTCAAATGGGCTAAAGTAGGGGTCTATGCTCTTTACGTGGGCAAAAAGCTCGTTTAAGTTTGCAAAGTCTGAAATCTCTAAAAAATAGGGCTTAAAATATGCCAAAACATCTCTTTTCGCGTCAAATCTAAAAATCTCAACTCTTTGCATCTCCATCCTTTTTTTGGGCTTATTTTATCCTAAATTTAAAAGGAGTTTCATTATAATAGCTCAATGGATAAAGAAAATTTTACGATTGAACGCTTTAGTAACGCATATATCGGCGATGATGCGGCGGTTGTTGGCAAAATGGTCTTTAGCAAGGACATTTTTGCACAAAATTCGCACTTTAAGCTTGGCTGGCTAAGCCTTGAAGAGATCGGCTACAAGGCGATGATCGTAAATTTTTCAGATACGATCGTGATGAATGCAAAGCCAAGGTTTGCTCTTCTAGGGCTTAGTCTGCCAAAGAGCTTCACGCCGCGCCAGATCAGCGAGCTAAGTAGCGGCATAAATAGGGCATGCGAGGAGTTTGGCGTAAAGATAATCGGAGGCGATACGATAAGTAGCTCCATTTTAAACATAAGCGTTAGCGTGATCGGCGAGCTAAAGGGCAGGGCTGTGCTTAGAAAAAATGCTAAATTTGGCGATCTAGTGGCATTTACAGGCAAGCTTGGAGGCAGCCAAAAGGGGCTAAACTCACTTCTAAGACTGGCTCAAATTTCTAAAAACTCACGATTTAAAAGACCTATCTTAAGAGATAAATTTTTTTACAAAGCAGCTCATCTTATAAACTCCGCCATGGATATCTCAGACGGGCTAAATACCGACCTTGGAAAGCTTTTAAAGGCTAGCAAAAAGGGCGCTAAATTTACAAAAAAACTAAGCAAATTTGAGCTTAGTAGCGGCGAGGAGTACGAGGTTTTATTTACCTTTAGTCTTAAAAATTTAAGCGCCATTAAAAGGATCGCTGCAAAAACTAGGACAAAGATCAACATCTTTGCAAAAATTTCACACAAAAGGTTAAGACAAAATGCAAGAAGCCACCACTTTTAAGCCGCTCTATGCGCTAACCCATGCGCCCATCGAGGCATATTTTTCTAAAAATTCAGATGATTTTGTCGTGCGTGAGATACCACTTTATGAATTTAGTGGTGACGGCGAGCACTTGATCGTTGAAATTTCTAAAAAAGATATGACGACAAGCGACGCTTTGCACGCCTTAAGCGAGGTTACAGGGGCTAAGATGCGCGACTTTGGCTATGCTGGGCTAAAAGACAAGCAGGGCATGACGACGCAGTTTATCTCGATGCCTCGTAAATTTGAGAGCGCGCTTGCAAACTTTAGCCATGAAAAGATGAAAATTTTAAATTTAAACGTGCATAAAAACAAGCTTCGCATCGGACATCTAAAGGGCAATAGCTTTTTCATCCGCCTAAAAAAGGTGCTACCAAGTAGCGCTAAAAAGCTAGAGCAAGCCTTTGTCGGCATCGATAAAATGGGCTATGCAAACTACTTTGGCTACCAGCGTTTTGGTAAATTTGGTGATAATGCTGTAACTGGTCTTGAGCTACTTAAAAATGGCACGATAAATGGCAAAAAGAGCAAAAATGTAAAGCTAAATGACTTTTTGATCTCAGCCTATCAAAGCGATCTTTTCAACCGCTATCTTAGCAAAAGGGTCGAAATTTCAAGGTTTGTAAGCGACTTTAGCCTAAGTGAGCTGGGTGAAATTTATAAAAACTTTAGCAAAGAAATTCTCCAGGCAATGAAGGCGCAGGAGAGCTTTTTTAAGCTTTTGCCAGGAGAGGTCTTGGGGCACTATCCGTTTGGCAAGCTCTTTTTGTGTGAAAATTTAGATCAAGAGGCGCAAAGATTTGCTAAGCGCGATATCACAAGCCTTGGACTTATAGTCGGTGCAAAGGCCTATGAGGCAAGCGGCGTAGCAAAAGAGCTTGAGGATGAAATTTTCGCTGAGGCATTTTCGCTTACTTCAAAGATCGCTGGCTCAAGGCGCTTTAACTGGGCGTATCTTGAAAATACAAGCTACAAATACAACGAAGAAAACGCTCATTTTAGCTTAAATTTCACACTTCAAAAGGGCTCATACGCCACGGTTGTGCTAGAAGAAATTTTGCATAAAAATATATTTGAGTAGGGTAAATTTTCGGACTTTCCTCTTTTGCGTAGTGCAAAAGCGACCGCTTACCGTGTCAGAGCGAAATTATAGCGGTTTTTGCTTAATTTTCTAGCCTTAAAAATTAAACTTTGCGTTTTAATTATTTTCTTTATTTATAAGGAAGATTTGCAGACAAAAAGTGATTTTATAGGGAAAATGCTCTGAGTAAATATTTGGCGTATGTTTTATCAGAGATCGCATAAATTTTTATCTCAAAGCGCAATAAATTCAGCATTATTTTTAGGTCGCAAATCGTACAAGTCCCCAAATTTCTCCATTATCTCGTGAGTAGCCTCCACAAAAGGCTCACAGCCAAAGTGTGGCACTACGCAAAAATCAACCAAATTTAATCCTGTAAAATCACTCATGTTTACACTACTTTTATCCATAAGCGTAGCATATCTCGTGTCTGGTGCGGCCACGATCGCCCCTGCTGACTCACCGACGTAAATTTTACCAGCTTTAACCGCGTTTTTTATAGCTTGTTCGGCGCACGATTTTCGCAGCTCATTAAGCAGATAAAATGTATTTCCGCCGCTTACATAAATGATGTCGCACTTATTAATAGTAACTAAAATTTTATCATCTGCAACACAAAACTCATCACATTCAGAAATCTGCGTAACCAAGTTTTTAACACAAGAAATATCAATACGAGTCAGCTTCGCACCAAATTTTTCCAAAATTTTCACCGCTTCATCTACGTAAAAATTCACCTCTTCAAATTTTGCTGCCGTATCGATAAAAGCAACATGCTTACCTTGAAAATCTACCACTTCATTGATCTTGCTCGCAACCTCCGCGAAGTAGGAGCAAAGAAAAATATTTGCCATTCCTTTATTCCTTTTAAAAGATATTTAAATTTAAGAGCCAATTATATCCGAAAATAAGCTTAAAAGATCCGCATTTTGCAATCGTCATGTCGCTCACAAGCTTCCCATATCTTGCACTACAGCTTAGGATTTAGAAATTTATATGGTTTGTATTTTTAGTATACATGGTTGAGTAAGTAAAATTTAAAAATTTAATTATGAATTTGAATGCAAAAATTTAAGGCAAAGTATCGCAATATTTTTTAAGAGTTTTTTCTCTTGTGATCGCAACTTCAAGTAGAAACAACGTAAAAATTTAGCGAAGATAAGAGATATAATCTATCAAGCCAAATTTTTACTAGTTTTATAAAGATAGATTTAAAAGGGTGGCTGGCTAAATTTAGCTGGTTTAAATTTAAAAAGGTCTAGCCAAAGCTAGACCTAAAACATTAAATTTAAGAAGTAAAAGTCTTAAGTTCTAAATACGCTAAGTTTAGTATTTAGCGCATCTGTCATCTTATTTAGATGCTCAGCCGCAGAAGCTATCTCTTCGACGCTTCTAGCATTTTCAGATGAAATTTGATTGATCTCTGAGATGCCATCCATGATCTCATTTACATTCTTACCAGTTGCGATGTAGTCTTGCATAGTCTTATCAGACATCGCTATGGCGTTATTCATCGTTGCGCTCATATCATTTATAGTCTTTTCAACGTCACTTGCCACATGAGTTAGCTCTTGAATTTGCTTAGAGTTGATGCCCATTTGCTCGCTGCTATCATTGATCGCTTGAACGATAACGTTGATAGTTGCGTTTATCTCTGTTAGAGATTTTTGAGTTCTCTCAGCTAGCTGTCTAACTTCATCAGCTACGACTGCAAAGCCACGTCCATGCTCGCCCGCTCTTGCTGCTTCTATTGCAGCGTTAAGGGCTAGTAAATTTGTTTGATCAGCTATGTCGTTGATAACAACAAGGACTGATTTAACCTGTTCAGCATCACGGCTAAGCTGCTCGATCTTGCCAGCCATTTGATTTTCAACATTAGCAGAGTCTATGATCTGAGATGATAGAGATCTGATAGCTTCAGTAGCTGTTTTTATATGAGTGCTTGCCTTTTGAAGGTCATCTTTACCAGCTTGAGCAATTGAAAGTGACTCTTTCATGCTTTCTTGCATAGACTTGCATCTTTGGTTTGTCTCTTCAACGATCTGGGTTGATTCTTCTACACGTTTGCCTGTTTGAAGTGAGGTAGAGCTTAGCTCGTTTGCGACTGAGCTATTTTCACTTGAAAGGTTTTTAGTATCGCTTATAAGCACTCTTATACGCTCTATGAAGTTATTTATATCATTGCTTATTTTAGCTATCTCATCTTTGCCGTAGATCGGGATTTTGAGTGTAAAGTCAGATGTTATAGCATTTAAATTTGCTCCTAGTCTATCGATAGGATTTGCAACTAGCTTTTTAAGCAAGAAGATAGATACTATGATAAGAAGCAATGTAACTATAATGCTTGCGATGATGAAGTTTTTGCTAACAACCTTTTGAGGTGTTAAGAAGTCATCAGTAACAGCTGAACCAAGCACGATCCAGTTAAGCTTGTCAAATGGCTCAAAAGCAACCACTCTCTCAACTCCATCAACATTTATGAGTTTGACACCTTCTTTAGTTTTTACTATGTCATCAACTATATCTTTTAGCTGACCTTCTGGTGCTTTGCCAGCTAGTTTTGGGTGGATGTCATAGACATTTGTCTTTGTATTAAAGATTGAGAAGTATCCACGCTCGCCTAGCTTCATTTGTGCCATTGTCTTTTGAAGATCTTCTAGGCCTTCAGTGAAGTCATAACCTATAAATAAAACTGCTACAACTTCGCCGTTTTGAATGACTGGCTCATAAACACACATATAGTTTCTACCAAAAATATTTAAAGCACCCACATATGTCTCTTTGTTCATCATCTTTGGATAGATCGTTTTATTTAGCATACCAAGCGCTCTACTGCCATCATCTAGTAAAAGTGAAGTAGATACAGCAGCAAATTCATTGCCTGATTTTGCAAAGATAGTTGGGATACCGCCGTTTGTTAGTTTTTTGATCTTATCAGAAATTTCATGGTTGTTATTTAGCACGCCCATTTTATCTGAGATAAGCTCTACAGCATCGTCATTTTCTGTTTTTATGGTTTGGCTAGTGGCTCTTATGTTGCCTAAAGCCTCTTTTAAGATATGCATATATAGTTTTGCATTATCTTCGTTATCTTCATCAAATAGCTCAACCGTATCCATTGCAAGTGAAACGTTTTGCTGGATAGTTGTTTCTACTCCCTCCTTGATCTCACGCTCTAAGACATGTGATATAAAAAATACAAAGCAAGCCATACAAATGGCAAGAACTAAAGCGATGATCGCTGAGACCTTGACTAAGATGCTACGCAAATTCATCTATATCCTCCTTGGTTTAGATTTTAAGGGTTTATTATACAAATTTTTTCTCGTAAAACATATAGAATTTTAGGGAAAAATAACGAATTTTAAATTTTTGTTTGCTTTATATTTATAATTATAACTTTTATGAAACTGGAGTAAAAATTTATAAAAAATTGCTATTTAAATTTAGCTTTTTAAGCAAAATTTATAGTTTGGCAAAAGCAAGAATTTTGCGCTTTTGAGGGATTAAAATTTAAATTTGTATCTTTTTGTTGATTTGTCGTCTATTTTATTAGATTGGTTTAAGGTTCAAAGCAAAATAACAAAAAAGTGAAATTTGGAGCGTTTTACTCTTGTTTTTGTAAAGAAATTTTAAAAAGATAAAATAAAAAAATTAATTTCATACTAACTTGTGACAAAATTTATGCTCAAAAATCAAAAAATTTCTTAGATAAATTTATAAAATTTGATGAGAAAATTGGTCGCAGGGTAAATTTATATATTTTTAAATATAATCACGCTCTGGCACGGTAAGCGGTCGCTTTTGCATCTTGCAAAAGAGGAAAGTCCGAGCTGCGATAAGACAAAGTTCCATCTAACGGATGGCTAGGGAAACCTAAGGGATAGTGTAACAGAAAGCAAACTTCCGCCTTGGCGGTAAAGGTGAAACGGCGGGGTAAGAGCCCACCGGCGCGCTTGGTAACTTGCGTGGCCATATAAACCCAACTTGCAGTAAGAAGGGATGGTTTTGGTCTTATATTAAAACCCTTCGCTAGAGCTTGTTTGTAAAAGCAAGCGTAGATAAATGATCGCTCAAGACAGAACTCGGCTTAACGCCGTGCCTCCCTTAAATTTAGAGTAAATTTCAAGTAGCAAGCAGTTTGTAAATTGGTAAATTTAAAAGATTTTCAAGACAAAACCGGCAAATATGCCGTGCCTTGAAAGTTTGAGATTAGATTAGTTTTTTACGTATTTTTGAGCTTTTTGTAGTTTTGTAAGCTCGTTTTGGATGTGTGAAGATTTAGTTTTAAAAAGCTCTATCGCACCGCCTATTAGCGCTTGTGCTTCTTGAGCTGAAGCTAAGCTTTTAAACATATCTTCGCTAAAGCTTTGTGATAGTGCAGCTAGCTTTCTTGTATCTTCATTTATTAACGCTAGCTTAAATTCATTGATCCAGCTATTCACCTGATGTTACCTCCCTCCATGCTTCTGATAACTGCTTTACGACATTTGTTACTTCATTTAGCGCATTAATATCGTTTTGGATATTTGCCATAGCAAGAAGCTGCATCTGTCTTGTATAAAGTCCGCTAAGATAGTGAGCCACGTCGCCTTGAGAATAATCAAGCGAGTTTAAAAGCTCGACAAAGATAGCGTTTGCTCTGTTTATATAATAGACTTTTTTCTCTATATCTCCAGCTTCGATCGCTTTTTTTGTGCGAAATATAAATTTTAAAATTCCGTCATAAAGCATTTCTATTAATTTAGTCGGGGACTCGATGCCCCCGAAACTCGACTGTGCGTATGCACTATATGCACTTTGATTCATTTTTCTCTCTTATTTTCTACTGTTTATCTCAGCATCTATCATTGATTTTAGAGTTGAGAACTGATTTTCTAAACTTGCGATGATAGAGTTATACTTGATGAAGCGCTCTTGCATCGTTGTATATTTCTCATCTAAAAGCTTTTGAGTGCTCTCTTTATTTTTAGTGATAGACTCACTCTCATCTTTTAGCTGATTTTGCATAGCGATCATAGTGCCTTTCTTGCCAACAGCGCCATCAAGCATATTAGCTAGCTTTGTAAAAAGTCCATCAGTTTTTTTAGTCACTGGATTTACAGTGGCTTCGCTCATACCAAGAGTTGCTAATGCAGAAGCTTTGCCTTTTACCTCGATATTTTCGCCATCGCTTCTTTTTAAGATGATCCTCTTGCCGCTTTGATCAAGACTAGCTGTGACTCCCTCGATGCCAGCGTCATTGATAGCTTGTTGAAGTTTTAGAGCGTTGTCCTCAGCTGTCCCGCCAGCTGCTGTTGAAAATATAACTGACTTGCCATTTATCGTTAGATCGCCAGCTTGGATATTTAACGCACCTGCGCTAACGGTTGAGTTACCCATGTAGCTTATCGGCTCAGTCTTGCTTGAACCCATGAAAAATTTCTGAATTTCTTCTGGATCTTTGCTAAGAGCTGCGTTAAATTTATTTAGATCAAGCTGGAGCTGACCGTCTTTATCTGGCACTATGCCAAATTTACTTAGCGCTTTGCCTTCACTATCTTGACCATTTACTAGACGTCCGATGTTTGATCTAAGGCTTGAAATTTCACTTACACCTTGAAAAGTACCAGCACCTTTTTCTTCATCATATTTTGTAGCGATCTCAAGGTTCATGGTCATTAGGTTGTAGTCTTTTATAAACTCTTCAACCGCTTTTACGACCTCTTCAGTGTTTTGAGAGATGCTTACGTTTGTCTTGCCAGTCTCGTTTAGCGTGATATTTACGCCAGGTCTTAGATCATCAAAGCTGTTTTTACTTCTTTTGATATTTACGCCGTTATATGTAAATTCTGCATCTTGCGCTTTTAGAATTCTATTTTTCTCCAAATTTGATGTCATCTTTGGCGAGCCATCAGGATTTGTTAGCGCTGTGCCGTGCTCGTCTGTATCTTGAAACTGCGTATCATCCCAGCCAAGCTTGTCTAAGATGCCAGCAGTGTCGTTTGAAAATTTGATAGTCTGCGTAGCGCCAGTGCTGCCTGATTGAAGCATTATTTGATTTGGTTTATCGCCACCAACATTTAAAATTCTAGCTTGCAATTTACCGCCACTTACATCATTTATCTTATCAACGATATCTTGATAGGTTGTCGATCTTGTCACACCGATAGAGAATTTTTGTCCATCGATCTCAACGTCAAATGAGCCAGTATTTGTCGCACCCACCATGCTTGAAGAATTTTTGAAATTCTTGCTTTGAAATGTATCTTTTTGAGCAAGTTTTTGCACATCGATGCTAAAGCTTTGCACGCTAACGCCGTTTGCAGCAGAAGCTGTGACGCTTTTGCCAGCGTTATTTGTATTTCTTTTTAGATAAAGTGCCTCGCCGCCAAGTGTCTTGCCACTAACATTTACGTTACTAACAAGAGTTTTTAGAGCCGCAAGGTCCTTTTGCTTAAGCTCATTTTTCTCCAGCCTTGTTGTAAGTGGTTTGATCTGTCCAGCCTCATCAGCCTCTTTTAGTTTCTTGATAAGCTCGTCGTTTAGGCCGCTATTTTTTGTACCGATGCCTAAATTTGTTACGTTACCTACTGCCATTTTTAACTCTCCTTGTCAAAAAGTATTCCGATACTTTCTTTGAAATACTCGCTGATTTTTATAGCTTCTTTGCTCGGAAGCTGTGTTATCTCTTCGCCTGTTTTGGCGTCTTTTACTTGCACTACCATTAAATTTAACTTCTCGTTGTAAGCAAATCTTACATTGGTATCGAGCTGCTGCATCTGATAGTTTAGCCTATCAGTGACCTCTCTTGTCTTTCTAGCAAGATCCTCGTTGCTAAGTCCGTCAAGCTCGTTAGCATCCTTTGATTTGCCGTTTTTATCGGCATTTACTTTGACATCAGAGTGCTCGATGGGTCTGCTGTCAATTTGACGCTGAGCCGACGTGCTCATGTTTGCATCAAGTGTTTGATTTGCCGCTGCTTTGAAAATTTCCATAGTTTTACTCCTTAAAACTTACGCTAGCTCCTACATCGGTAAAATTTTAAATTCCTTTAGTATTTATATAAATTTTTGATTATTTAGGTTAAAATCGAGCAAAATTTATAGGACGGGATATGAAAATTTCATTTGAATGCGACTGCATTTTGCTGCAAAAGACCTTGCTGCTTTTTTGTGGAAATTTGGCCGCTCATCATAAGGATTGTGATTTTGTAGTAAGTGACCGCGAGATCGTCACAAAAAAACCGCTATTTATAATAGGTAAGAACGCTCATCTTTCTCATCCATTCACAAGAGCCACTCTTCTTGATACGCTTGAGGAATTTTACTCAGCCACGCAAATTTCAAAGGCAAAAGAGCCAGATCAGATAGTAAATGAAAAGAGTTTGGAGCAAAAAGTATCAAATTTGATAGATAAATTTAAAGCTGATCTGCTTGAAATTTTAAGGGCAAATCAGTGAAACTCTACACCAAAATTTCAAGTGGTAAATTTAAAGGTAAAAGGCTTGAGCTACCAAGTCTAAGCACGACAAGAAGCACAAAAAGCATCGTAAAAGAGTCCTTTTTCAACGTCATTAGAGATGAAATTTACTCGCTTACATTTATAGAGGGTTTTGGTGGAAGCGGCGTGATGGCAAGCGAGGCTGTTAGCAACGGAGCGCGCGAGGCTATCGCTATCGAAAAAGATAGGGCTGCTTTTAATATCACGCAAAGCAACCTTGCAAGCCTGCAAAGTCCAAATTTAAAAGCGATAAATGGCGATAGCTTTGCGCTTTTGCCTGATCTTGTAAATTCGCAAAATGGCAAGGTTTTGCTCTATCTTGATCCGCCATTTGACATAAGAGCTGGCTTTGATGATATCTATGAAAAGCTAGTAAATTTGATCTCACAGCTAAAAAAAGAGAAAATTTATATGATAGTTTTTGAGCATAACAGCGACTTTAAATTTGGCGATGAAATTTCTGCGTATAAACTTATTAAATTTAAAAAATTTGGAGCTACTTCTCTCTCTTATTTTCAGTAAATTTTGGAACATCTTTTGCTTTAAAAACCTAAAATAGCTAAATTTTAGGAAAAAATATGAATAAATTTTTATCTTTTGTAGCAGCTTCAGTGATAGCTACTTCAGCCTTTGCTACGCAGATAAAAGAGCTTGCAAACATCGTTGGCGTAAGGGATAACCAGCTAATAGGCTATGGTTTAGTCGTTGGACTAAACGGCACAGGGGACGGCTCAACGTCAAAATTTACGATCCAGTCGCTATCGAACATGCTTCAAGGCGTAAATGTCAAGATAAATCCAGATGATATCAAGTCTAAAAACGCAGCCGCTGTTATGGTGACAGCAAAATTGCCTGCATTTGCAAGGCATGGCGACAAGCTTGATATCGAGATCTCATCTATCGGCGACGCAAAAAGCTTACAAGGTGGCACCCTTCTTATGACCCCACTAAAAGGTGTTGATGGCGATATCTACGCTTTGGCTCAAGGACCTCTAAGCATCGGTGGCAAGAGCGCAGGCAGAAGTGGCGGCAACCACCCAACCGTTGGCACTATCTTAAATGGCGCCCTTGTGGAGCGTGAAGTTACTTACGATATATACAACCAAGATAGCATAAAACTAAGCCTAAAAGATACAAATTTTAAAACCGCTCTTGATATCCAAAACGCCATAAATGCAAACATCTCAGACGACACCGCAAAGGCGATCGATCCAAGAACGGTTATCATTAAAAAGCCAGATGACGTTAGCATCATCGAGCTTGCAAGCGCTGTGCTTGATCTTGATGTGGAGTATAAGCCAGATGAGAAGATCGTAGTTGATGAGAGAACTGGCACGATAGTTAGCGGTATAAACGCAGTAGTTAGTCCGGTCGTGATAACTCATGGCGCTATAACTATAAAGATAGAGCCAAACAGCTACGAAGAGGCAGCGCAAAATGATGTAAATATAGGTAGCGACACCTCAGTAGCACCTAGTCAAAATTTACTTAAAATTTCAGGCGAGAAAACAACCGTCGCAAATGTAACAAGAGCGCTAAACAAGCTTGGAGCAACACCAAGTGACATCATCTCGATACTTGAAAATTTAAAACGAGTTGGCGCGATACAAGTCGATCTGGAGATAATATAATGCAAATAGACAACACCCTAACACTAAATTCATATAGTGACATCTCAGCAAACAAGATAAAAAATGCAAATGCCAAACAAGATGCACTTTTAAAAGAGCAAACTGATGCTTTTGAAGCATTTATGGTAAAAGCTGTTCTTGATATCGCTTTAAAAGAAGATGACAAGAACTCACTCTATCCAAAAGCCGCTGGTAGCGACATTTACAGGTCTATGTATAACGACGCTATGAGCAAAGCTTTGAGTGGAAATTTAGGTTTTTCAGAACTTTTATACGATTTTTTGAAGAGAGACTCTTAAGTAAATTTATATTTTGCCGATGTAGTGATATAAACATTTTATTTTAAGAGGTATGGATATGATAACTCCTTTGAACCAAAGACCAAACTACCAGGCAAATACGCTAAATAAAAATAGCGATGCTAGAGTTGAAAATGAAAACAAAGAAGTAAAAACAAACGAAAACGCAAGAGTAAAAGAGATAGCTGATGCAATAGCAAATGGCACCTATCAGGTAGATATCTCTAAAACAGCAAAAGCTGTGGCTGATGCGTTGCTCTAAATTTAAAGGAATTTAAATGATAAAGAAGCTTTTGGACGAGGCCATAGGCGAGCTAGACGAGCTTATAAATTTAACGATGCAAGATATCGCCAATATAAAAGAGGCGAAACACTCAAGCGTTGATGAGAGCGTGAAGAAGAAAAATGCTCTCGTGCGTGCTTTTGAAGATACCAAAAGAGCTTTGGACAAAGAACTGCTAAGGGTCTCAAAAGAGAGTGGCACTACGACACTTGCAAGCGTTTTAGATGATGAAGTGAAGTCAAAGCTAGTGCTTATGCGTTCAAAGCTTGAAATTTTACATAAAGTAAATAAAGAATATGCAAGACACGTCGTTGTTGTTAAGGAGTTTTTCGACTCACTTAGCAAAAAAGTCTTTGGTACTCAGACTAATGAATACGGACAAGACGGCAGCGGCACAGATAATAATTTTTACAAATCAAGGGTTTAACAAATGGCTAATATCTTTATGTCATTAGGCACAGGCGTTTCAGGGCTAAATGCAGCCCAAGTGCAAATAAGCACAACTGGAAATAATATCACAAACGCCGATAGTAACTACTACACAAGGCAGCGTGTAGTCCAGTCAGCATCTCCAGCGATGAACACAGTCCCTGGTGGCGTTGGCACAGGTACGCAAGTAGATACTGTGACAAGACTTCACGACGAGTTTGCCTATTCAAGATTAAAATATTCATCATCAAATTTAGAAAATACAGGCTACAAACAGAGAATTTTACAAGAGGCGACAAAATACTTCCCAGATCTAAAAGATAACGGCATGGTAAAAGATATACAGGAGTATTTTGCTGCGTGGAACAACTTCGCTTCAAATCCAGACGAGGGCGCTCAAAAGGTAAATTTGATAAACAAAGCTAGCGTTTTAACAGCTAGCATCAACCGCTCATCAAAGATGCTTTATGATATGCACACGCAGATAGATGAGACTATAAAGATAAATATAAACGAGATAAACTCACTTGGCAAGCAAATAGCAAATATCAATAAGCAAATTCAAAGAGTTGAATCAGGCGCAGACGCTGGCATCAAGATAAATGCAAACGACCTTCGCGACAAGCGCGATGAGCTAGAGCTTGCTATGTCAAAGCTAGTAAATACAGCTGTTTATAAAAGCGATCTAAAAAGCGAGTCAAGGATAGATACAGGCATAAGCGATCAAGGAAGATACTACAACCTAAATATCGGCGGTGTGAGCATCGTTGATGGCGTAAATTTTCATGAAATTTCTATGAGCTCAACCGAGAGTGGCCAATACACTAAAATTTATTATGAAAGAGAAGATGGCAGACGCATCCCTATGGAGGAGAAGATCACAAATGGCAAGATAGGCGCCGCACTTGATCTTAGAGGCCGCAACTACGAGCCAGATAATGATAAATTTAGCGATGGTATCATCCAAAAATATATCGACAACCTAAATACATTTTCAAAAACTTTAATAACTAGCACAAACAACGTCTATGCCGAGTCTGCGGTTGAAATTTCAAACTCAGATCCGATCAGCTACCTAGAAAACGACAAGACGCTGATGAACCACGACAACAGCATAAGAAATGGCAGCTTTGAAGCCATAGTTTATGACAACAAAGGTAACGTCGTAGCCAAAAAGACTATCGAGATAAACGGCACTACGACGATGAACGATACAAAATACGGCAACTCTATCGTAAAAGACTTCAACTCAAATTCAGACGACAACAACGACAACAACATGTTAAATGACGTCGATGACTTTTTTGAAGCGTCGTATTTTTATGATAAAAACACAAACCAAGGCACATTTGCGCTCATACCAAAGCAAGCTCAAGGGCTTTATAGCATATCAATAGTCGATCACGGCACAAATTTCCCAGGCGTTGTTGGTATCAATAGATTTTTCTCTGGCACAAACTCAAACACAATAGGCATCAATCAAAATTTCACCCAAGATCACACAAAGCTTCGCGCATACTCAAAGCCAGTCGTGGGAAACAACGAAGTTGCAAACAAGATGATCCAGCTTCAGTACCAAAAGCAGACATTTTACTCAAGTGGCACTGCGCTTGATAGAGATGAGACGATCGAGGGATATTACCGCTATTTTACAACCGATATGGCGAGCGATACCGAGGCGAACAACACTATCCACGACACAAACACATCTTTGCAAAGGACTGCTGAAGAGGAATTTCAATCAACAAGCGGTGTAGATACCAACGAAGAACTTACAAACTTGATCCGCTTTCAAGCAAGCTACGGCGCAGCTGCAAAGATCATCACGACTGTTGATCAGATGCTTGACACGCTTCTTTCACTAAAACAATGAGCGAACTAAAGAGCCTTTTAGACTCGCACGTACTTAGTAAAAATACAAATTCGGGGCTATTTGACGCCCCAGATCCTCTTCAAGTAGCTACTAAATTTAAAGAGCCAAACATAGCACTCATTTGCGCGTTATTTGCTTATGGCAACGCAAAAATGATAGTGAAATTTCTAAATTCGCTTGATTTTAGCTTGCTTGATGAGAGCGAGCAAAATATCAAGAAAAATTTATCAAATTTCAAATACCGCTTTCAAAATGAAAACGACGTAAAAGAAATTTTCATCACACTTTCACGCCTGAAAAAAGAGTGCGACATAGAAGAAATTTTGCGCCAAGGTCTTGCAAAAAATGGCGAGATGATAGAAGCAGTAAATGAGCTTATTAAATTTATTTATGGGCTAAATTCTTACCGCTCAGACGGATATGAGTTTTTCTTTGGTAAGAGCTTTGAGAGGGAGCCTCAAAGCCCATATAAACGCTATAACATGTATCTTCGCTGGATGGTGCGAGATAGCGACATCGACCTTGGGCTATTTAAAAATTTGCCAAAAGATAGACTTTTGATGCCACTTGACGTGCATACGCATAGGGTTTCATTAAATTTAGGACTTATAAATAGAAAGAGCTACGACTTCAAAGCGGTCATGGATCTTACAAAAAAACTTAGAGAATTTGACGAGCTTGACCCGATAAAATACGACTTTGCGCTTTACAGGATAGGGCAGAGCAAAGAGCTAGAAACCATCGTAAAAAATCTCAAAAAATAAAAATTATTGCTAAATTTTTAAATTTAGGATAGACTTGCCATACAATTTTATCCATAAGGAGCTTGTATGAAAAAAATCGTTTTACTAAGTGCAGTTTTAGGAACTTTGCTTTTTGCTCACGAGGGTCATCACTTTGATCCAAAGGCTGGCGAGCATCTAGTCATACCTGTTAATGAGCTAAGCGAAAAGGGCGATAAGAGCGTTGGCGAAGTAGTAGCTGTTAAGACAAACTACGGCGTTGCGTTTTTTCCAAATTTAAAAGGTCTTCCTGCAGGACTTCACGGCTTTCACGTTCATCAAAATGCTGATTGTGGCGCGACTGAGAAAGGCCTTGGCATGAAAGCAGGCGGTCACTGGGATCCAGCTGAGACAAAGATGCACTCATTTGCATGGGACGATAAGGGTCACAAAGGCGATCTACCAGCACTTTACGTAGATGCCGAGGGCAATGCAAACTACCCAGTGCTAGCTCCAAAGATAAAAAATCTTGACGAGCTAAAAGGTCACTCACTAATGGTTCACGTCGGTGGCGATAACCACAGTGACCAACCAAAAGCACTTGGCGGCGGCGGCGCTAGAATGCTTTGCGGCGTTATTAAGTAATAAAGCCCCCACAAAAAGCCTTTAAATTTAACGTTTAAAGGCTTTTTTAAATTTAGCGCTCAAATTTAACCTCCATTTCTAAGATAAAATTTCAAAACTTTAAACTACAATCCGCTTTTTAACTTAAATTTACAAAAGAGTAAAAATGGAATTTGACCTACTTAGCTACGTCGTCTTTTTTGTGGCTGCATTTTTGGGTGGTTTTATCGACGCGATCGCAGGAGGCGGCGGACTGATCACCTTGCCTGCTATCATGGCTATGGGCGTGCCACCGCATCTTGCCCTTGGCACAAACAAGCTTCAAGGCGTCTTTGGAAGCTTTACGGCAACGCTAAATTTCACTAAAAAAGGGCTGATTAACTATAAAGAGTGCTTTGTTGGCATAGTTTTTACATTTATTGGAGCCCTCATCGGCGCAACGCTTATCTTATTTTTAAATGCAAATTTCTTAAAGATCATCATTCCATTTTTACTAACCGCCATCTTCATCTACACGCTTTTTATGCCAAAGATAGGCGAGAGCGACAGGGCTGCAAAGATGAATGAGAGGCTATTTTATGTCATATTTGGACTAATTCTTGGCTTTTATGATGGCTTTTTTGGTCCAGGAGCAGGCTCGTTTTGGATGTTTGCGATGGTGGCACTTATCGGGCTAAATTTAAAAAAGGCGGTCGCTCACACAAAGGCTTTAAATTTCACCAGCAACATCGTAGCACTTGGCGTTTTTATAGCAGGTGGGCAGATACTTTGGCTAGTTGGCTTTTTGATGGCTGTGGGACAAATTTTAGGAGCATATTTTGGCTCAAATTTAGTCATCAAAAAAGAGGTCAAATTTATTAGAACGATGTTTTTGATAGTTGTCGCAGCGACCATTTGCAAACTACTTTTTGACTACTTCAAGGCTTAGAATTAAAAATGTTTTAACAATAATTTTGTTACAATCACGCAAAATTCTAAATCTAAGGTAAATCAATGAAAGATTTGTTTCTATTCTCAAATTTGCTAAACCATTCACATGCCTTTATCTATGCGTTTCACTTTTGCCTTGTAGCTTTGATCATCCTCATCGTTGCTTACATCGCAAGAAGCAAAATGCAGCTTGTGCCAAGAGGCCTTCAAAACATAGTTGAGGCTTATTTGGAGGGCGTTATCTCTATGGGCAAGGATACTTTAGGCAGCGAAAAGCTAGCTAGAAAATACCTCCCACTTGTCGCAACTATAGGTTTTATCGTATTTTTCTCAAACGTCATCGGCATCATCCCTGGCTTTGAGTCACCAAGCTCAAGCTTAAATTTAACTCTAGTTTTGGCTTTGGTTGTATTTATTTATTACAACTTTGAGGGCATTAGAGAAAATGGCTTTTTCAAATACTTTGGACACTTCATGGGACCAAACAAATTTCTAGCTCCTATAATGTTTCCAGTCGAAGTCATCTCACATCTTTCACGTGTAGTTTCGCTATCTTTCCGTCTTTTTGGTAACATCAAGGGCGATGACTTGTTCTTACTTGCGATGCTTACACTTGCACCATGGTTTGCTCCACTTCCAGCCTTTGCACTTCTAACACTTATGGCTGTTTTGCAAACATTTATCTTTATGATGCTAACTTACGTTTATCTAGCTGGCGCAGTCGCTATTAGCGAGCACGAGCATTAAAATTTAAAGCCATATTTTTATATGGCTTTTCTCTTTTTTAAATTTCTACTATCTATCAAATTTAACTTTCAAGCAACATTTCAAAATAAAAAATAAAGTATTAAATTTAGTGAAGAATTAAGCAGTAAAAATGTGTGCTATCTCTAGCACACATAAATTTATTTTCTGTGGTCGTATTTCCAGCCCATTTTTTCAAGCTTTTCAACGATCTCGACAACGTAGTCAGTCACACAATCAAGCATCTTTTGACCTTTCTCTAGGCTAGCTTTTGTGCTATCTCCTGTTGCACCTGTCTCTGTTACCTCTTTGATATCCCAGATGATGGTGCTAAACTCGCCAAAACCGATGACGTCATGAGGCACTTGTGACTTTGCGTACTCTAAATTTACAAGCTCAGGCTTAACTGCCATTGTTATAGAAGTCTCGCCTTCTCCACCGTGGCCAAGTCCGTCCCAAACGTCAAATGTACCTTTTAGCCTAGCTCCTGTGATATTCCACCAAGCAGGTATAAAGACCAAAACAGCGTCTTTGTGTCTATCTTTTACTTTTCTAGCAGCGATCTCAAGGGCAGGGATGTTGCCGTCGTGGCCATTTAGGATGATGATATGTTTTATACCGTTATTTATAAGGCTCTCAAAAATGTCTTCAGCGATCGCTATCGTGGTTTCAAATCTAAGAGTGACTGACATAGGAAATTGGTTGTAGTGGATAGATGTACCAAAAGGCACGCCTGGAACAACGATAGTCTTTCCAAGTCTTAGAGCTGCTCTTTTTGCGATCTCTTCAGGCACGAAAAGATCAGGACCAAGTGGCAGGTGCCAGCCATGGCTCTCGCAGCTACCAAAGGTCGTGATAGCGCTGTCTATCTCGTGTGCCTCAAATTTTTGCTTTAGCTCTCTTGCGCTAAATTCGTTCAAAACTACCTTTTTCATCTCATCTCCTTGTTAAAAAATTTATAAAATATCGGATAGATAATAATCGTAATAACTAACGCTACAAGACCTGATGGTAGGTCAAATGGAAGCGGTAAATAGTACTGGAAGATAAATCCAAGCAAAGCGCCTATGACAAATGAGATAACGCCAGCCATGCGATAGTCTGGTTCGCTGTTAAATTTAGCGATGTCGTATTTTCCTTTTTTGATGATGTAATAATCAGCTATCAGCGGACCAGCAAGAGGCGGAGCAAATGTGCCAAGTATCGTGATGAATGATGCAAAAAACATTTGATAAAAGGCAAATGAGCCAAGCACAGTGCCTACTACGCCAGCGATTAGTACTAGTTTTTTTCTATTTATGTTTAAATTTATGCTTGAAAGTACCGGACCAGTATATAGCGAGTTGCAGTATAGCTCGGCGTTATTTGTAGTCCAAAGCGATGCTGTCCAAGCGATGACACCGATGATAGCTAAAAGGGCTGACTTTGTTAGCATCCACTCTACGTAGTTAAACTGACCAACGCTTACCGCGCCGATGTAGCCAACTATGTTTAAAAGAGGGTTTGTTAGTATAAAGCAAGCCACGACACCTGCAATGACAGCTTTTACTGATTTGTTAAATCTAAATAGATCAACGCCCATAACAGCTCCTGCTATCCAGCTACCAACGACAGCAGTGATCGCATTTCCAAGTCCAAGACCTTGTATATTTTTGGTTTTTTCTAAAAAGGCCTCAGCTCCGCCACCTTCTGCCAACATCTCGTAGCCAACATAGACTGCGATGATCAAGATAACAGGGCTTATAGGGATCGCGATAGCCTCGATAGCTTTGATACCTACGTATGCTGTGATGGTGAAGATGATGCCAAAGATAAAGCAAAAGAGGAAGACCTCAAGCGTGATCGGAGCGATATCTTTGTAGCCAAAATTTGCTGGGTCAAAGACGATGACACCACTTGGATTGCCTATAAATGAACCCCAAATTTGACCGACCATGCCAGTGATGCTGGCAAACCAGCCAAGTGTTAGCAGTGCCATGATGATCATTGGCAAATTTGCACCTTTCATGCCGTAAGAGTACCTAGAAACTAGAGCTAGGCTCATACCAGTTTTTTGGGCCATTATACCAAGTAGCGCAGTGATGATACTTAGCGAGCCCATACCCAAAATGATCGCCCAAATGGCGGTTTGAGGTGAGACGCCAGGCTTTCCGCCAAAACCGGCCAGAACGCCACCTATGAAAAGTCCAGTAACGACGTAGCCAAAACCTACCCAGACCATTATCTGGTTAAATGTCGGGCGTCGCTCAGACATCGGAACCGGAGACAGCATGCGTTCGCCATCTTCTAAAACAACATTCTCTTTGTCGCTCATACAAGCTCCTTTCATAAAATTTTGTCTTTTTTTATTATAGCTATATTATTTTTTTCTTACGAAAAATATTTAATTTGTAATTTAAATTTTTATCATTAATGTTACGAATTGTTAGTGTTTTTAAATTTCCTTAAAAGCTCCCCTTTAGATATTTTAAAAGAAAGTATCGCTAAAATACGCACTAAAAATTTGCATAAATTTAAAGGTAAAAATATGTTTGAAGTCGTTATCGGTTTAGAAGTTCATACTCAGCTTAATACAAAAACTAAAATTTTCTGCTCTTGCTCGACTAGCTTTGGCGACGAGGCAAACACCCACGTTTGTCCGACCTGCCTAGCACTGCCTGGAGCGCTACCTGTGCTAAACAAAGAGGCAGTCAAAAAGGCGATCAGCTTTGGCACAGCGATAAACGCTAAGATAAATAAAAAATCAGTCTTTAATAGAAAAAACTACTTCTACCCAGACCTTCCAAAGGCATATCAAATTTCACAGTTTGAGATACCTATCGTTGAAGGTGGCGAGCTCATCATCGACGTAAACGGCACTAAAAAACGCATCGGCGTAACAAGAGCGCACCTTGAAGAGGACGCTGGTAAAAATATCCACGAAGAAAACGAGAGCTTGGTCGATCTAAACAGGGCCGGCACGCCGCTTCTTGAGATAGTTAGCGAGCCAGACCTTAGAAGTAGCGACGAGGCGGTGGCTTATCTTAAAAAACTACACTCGATCCTTCGCTTTTTAAACATCAGCGACGCAAATATGCAAGAAGGTAGTTTCCGCTGTGACGCAAACGTCTCTATTCGTCCAAAAGGTGACACTAAGCTTTACACAAGGGTTGAGATAAAAAACCTAAACTCATTTAAATTTATCCAAAAGGCGATCGACTACGAGGTAGAACGCCAAAGTGCAGCGTGGGAAGATGGCAAATATGACGAAGAGGTCTATCAAGAGACAAGGCTGTTTGACACGACAAATTTAGTGACAAGGTCGATGCGTGGCAAAGAGGATAGTGCGGAGTATAGGTACTTTCCTGACCCTGACTTGCTCCCTGTTGAAGTGCCAGAAGAGATGTATAATGAAGCGATCAAAATCCCAGAGCTTGCCGAGCAAAAGGTCGCAAGATATGTTAGTGAGCTAGGCGTAAAAGAGAGCGATGCGCTAAATTTAACCCAAAGCGTTGAGATGGCTAGATATTTTGAAGAGCTGATCGCCGCTGGAATTCAACCAAAGCTTGCTACTACGTGGCTCATAGTCGAGCTTCTTGGCCGCTTAAATAACGGCGTAACGATCGAGACAAGCCCAGTTGGCAGCGCCAAGATGATAAATTTACTAAAACGCATAGAAGATGGCACGATAAGCGGCAAGGCTGCAAAAGAGGTGCTAGACTACCTGATGGAGCATGACGTGGACGTAGATAGCGTCATCGAAAAGCTTGGCTTAAAACAAGTGAGCGACGACTCAGCGATCATCGCGATCATAGATCAAATTTTAGCTGCAAACGCCGACAAAGTAGAAGAGTATAAAAACGGCAAAGATAAGATGTTTGGCTTCTTTGTCGGTCAAGTGATGAAAGAGGGCAAGGGTGCCTTTAACCCAGGCAAGGTCAATGAGCTTTTAAAGGCCAAAATAGGCTAAAAAAAGGGCTAAAATGAGCATAGCAGTCATCGGAGCTGGCAAGTGGGGCAGTGCGCTTTTTCACGCATTTAGTGAAAATAACGAGTGCGTCATCAGCTCAAGAACGCCAAGAGAGATGCCAAATTTTGTAAGCTTAGATGAAGCTTTGGAGTGCGAATACCTAGTTTGCACGATCCCAACGCAAGCTACAAATTTATGGTTAAAACAAAACTACAAAAACAAAGGTCAAAAGATCCTAGTCGCCAGCAAGGGCATAGACACGGCAAATCTTAAATTTCTAAATGAAATTTATGAAGACTTTGTTGATAGAGAAAATTTAGCCTTTCTCTCAGGGCCAACCTTTGCAAAAGAGATCATGCAAAAGCTACCTTGTGCCTTGGTGGTAAATTCTAAAAATGAAAATTTAGCTTTAAAATTTGCCTTATTTTTCCCAAGCTATATGAAGGCCTACACTTCTGATGATGTGATCGGCGCTGAGGTGTGCGGGGCTTATAAAAACGTGATTGCCATAGCTGGTGGCATCTGCGACGGTCTTGGTCTTGGCAACAACGCAAGGGCTAGCCTCATTTCACGTGGGCTTGTTGAGATGGCTAGATTTGGTAAATTTTTTGGTGCAAAAGATGAGACATTTATGGGGTTAAGCGGCGCAGGGGATCTTTTCTTAACCGCCTCGTCGATACTTTCGCGCAACTACCGCGTAGGTCTAGGCATCGCAAGGCACGAGAGATTAGAGAAAATTTTAAATGAGCTTGGCGAAGTGGCCGAGGGCGTCGATACTGCAAGGGCCATTAGCAAGATCGCTAAAGAAAAGGGCATATATGTGCCTATTGCTAGCGAGGTTGAAAACATGCTAAACGGTAAAGATGTTTTTGAGAGCGTAAAATCGCTTTTAGGAAGAAGATGAGAGCTTTTAAATTTATACTTTTTATGGCTATTTTTGCTCTGGGGCTAAACGGCGCAGAGGTGAGCCTAAGAGCCAAGGTCTCACAGATGATAATGGTTGGCTTTAACGGAGCTAGCACAAAAGATGCTGCGTTTCGCGCGATGTTAAGCGACGCTGGGTATGAGAGATTTGGCGGTGTGATGCTACTTGGCAGAAATGTCACCAGCAAGGCCCAGCTAAAAACTAGCATAAAGGCGATCAAAGAGAAAAGTCCTAAAATTTTTATCGCTATCGACGAAGAGGGCGGCAACGTGAGCCGTATGAAGGATAAGAGCTTTGATGGTCCATATCCTAGCGCATACGAGGTCGCAAGCACGCTTGATATCAAAAGCGCATACGATCTCTACTCAAAAATGGCTGTAAATTTAAAAGAGTGCGGCATAAATTTAAATTTCGCCCCAGTGGTTGATCTGCACGATGAAAACTCACCGATCATCGCCGCTAAGCAAAGGGCGTTTAGCGAGTATGCGAGCAAGGTGGTGATCTACGCTGATGCCTTTATGGACGCATTTAAAGAGCAGGGCATCCTAACGACACTTAAGCATTTCCCAGGGCACGGCAACTCAAAAGAGGACTCACATAAAAATAAGAGCGAAGTCACACTAAGCAAAGATGCGCTACTGCCATACAAAGACGCCATAAGCACAGGTAGAGCGCAGATCATTATGGTTGGACACCTTTTTGTAAATGGCATCGACGAGGACAATCCAGCCACACTTTCTAAAAAAATAATAACCGATCTCTTGCGAAATGAGCTTAAATTTAATGGCGTAGTCATCAGCGATGATATGCTGATGAAAGGCGTTGGCGACGAAGCTTTAGCGCAAAAAGTAGTGAAATTTATAAACGCTGGTGGCGACATCTTACTCTTTAGCGAGTTTAAGATAAACAACCAAAGAACGGCCGATCTAGTAACTCAGATCATAATCGATGCTGTAAATGAAAAAAAGATCAGCAAAGAGCGAATCGACGCATCATATAAGAGGATAATGGCTCTAAAAGCGAAGCTTTAAATTTGCGCCAATAAGTTTGAATTTACTCAATTATAAAATGTAAATTTGAGTAAAAATCAATATTCTAGACGTAAAATTTAGAGCTTGCCTAAAATGCCAAAGCCACTCTCACAACCCATCAAATTCTTTTTTTAGTTCGTCTCTTAGCTCCTCGGCTCTATCTTCGCCGTTTTTTAAATTTACCTTTACAAAGCCATCGATCTCGTCTAGAATTTCAACAAGTTCGCTCTCCCAGTTTGCATTTTCTTGTTTCAAAAGCGCTTCTAGCTTGTCTCTTGTCTGCTCGAGCTGATCTAGCGCTTTGTCCTTGTCGCTAGCCTCATTTAGCGCATCTTCAAAGAGTATGTCTTGCCTTAGAGCATTTATCTTTTTTAAGATGACATTGCAAAATTTAGGGTATTTCTCTGCGTTGCTTAAATTTTCTAAAACCTCTTGCGCAGCCTTTTGATAGGCAGGCACCGCCCCCTCATCGTCAAGCTTTTTAGTTAGTTTTTGTATCTGAAAATATAAAATAAGCGCTGCAAAAAACGCAAGCAGCAAATAAATCGTTACGCTATTCATTTTTACTCCTTTTTCTAAATTTATCCATGCTAATTATCGCAAGTGCTAGCCAGATCATACAAAATGAGACGACTTTATAGCCGTCTAAAATTTCGCCATAAATAAAGACCGCACAAAGGATCGCAATGGTTGGCGATATGTATTGCAAGTAGCCAATCGTCGTTAAATTTATCCTTGTCGTAGCTGCGTTAAATGCGACTAGTGGTACGATAGTTACGATGCTTGAAGCGATCATTAAAAGTGAGTCCTTGTTTAGTCCAAAGTGGCTTTGCGAGTGAAAAACCAGCCATAAAACGTAGCCAAGCGCAAATGGAAACATAAAAAATGTTTCGATAAAAAGCCCATTAAATGCGCTAATCTTCGCCATCTTTCTAACCATCGCGTAGAAACCAAATGAAAGTGGCAAGATGATAGAGACAAGCGGCAGACCACCTTTGGCATAAATTTGCACGCAGACGGCTGCGATGACGATGCAAACGGCTATGGCGCTAGCTTTGCTCAGGCGCTCTTTAAAGACGATGACACCAAGGAGCATGCTTATCAAGGGATTTATAAAATATCCCAAACTCGTGTCTAAAATTTTACCGCTACCCACCGCATAGACATAAACGCCCCAGTTTATGGTGATAAAAATACCGCTTAAAAATAGAGCCTTTAGCGAGCGGATATCCTTAAGAAGCGCAAAAATTTCGCCCATTTTGCCATTAATGCAAAGCACTGCCGCCATCAAGAAAAATGACCAGATGATCCTGTGGGCTAAAATTTCATAAGCATCGACATCTTTGCTAAATAGGTTGAAATAAACCGCCAAAAATCCCCACATAAAAAAGGCGCTAAGCGCGAGAATAACGCCTTTTTGGCTCTCATTTAGTCTTGGTATTTTTGTCGCCTTTTATAGAATTTATACTATCTATCATCAAAAGCGTGACAGAGATGGCTAGGCAGATCATCAAAAAGTATGAGCTTTTCTCCAGTCTCTCGCCGATAGCAAATGAGACAAAAAGCATCATTATAGGCTCAAAATATGTAAGCAAACCTAGTACATTTATCGGCACGAGCGTGCTTGAGAGGATCTGGGCGATGAGGGCTATGCCGCTTATAGCACCAAGCAAGATGAGCAGATAGTAGATGTTTGGATTTTGGCTCATCACGTAGTTCATATCGGCTGTGAGCGCAAAATAAAATGAGAATAAAAACATAAAAATTATCTCTATAACAAAGCTTGAGAAATTTGCAAGGTTGTAGTACTTTCTAATGGTAAAATAGACTGGATAAAGGCAAAAAACTACAGCGCTCTCCCACGAGATGCCACCGCTTATGACCGCTGTGCTAAAGACGCCAATGGCAGCGAAAAATATCGATGCTAACTTTGTTTTTGAGAGGTGCTCTTTGAAAAATATCCGTCCAAAAAGGACCATGACTATTGGCATGATGAGGTAGCCTATCGAGACTTTTAGCGCTGCGCCGTTACTTGGAGCCCAGAGATAGAGCCACATCTGAAATGAGACGATGAGCGAGGTAGCAAGCAAAACTAGTAAAATTTTAGGTTTTAGCTTTATTTTTAGAAGTAAAAATTTGAAATTTCGCTGCTGTTTTAACAAAAAAATGGCGGCGATGACAAAAGGCATGGCAAAGATCATGCGGTATCCAATAAGAGCTTGCGTGCTGATGGGGTTCATGAGCACTGACATGTAGTAGATGCAGTTAAATAAAACTGATGCCAAAAGCGAATAAAAAATGCCTTTTATCATGAAAAAAATCTTCTCTTTTTTTGGGTAAATTTAAAGTAGCGATTGTATGCAAAATATCTTTAATAACCCATTAATGGCTTTTATTTTTTAAGTTTTGCGTGATATAATCAGCGCTAAATTAAGGTAAAAGATAGGGAAAATGAATGACTTGGGACAGAGATAGTTGGAGAGAATTTAACATCTTACAACAACCAACTTATCCAAATTTAAAAGAGCTAAAAGAGGCTGAAGAAAAACTAAAAGCACTTCCACCTTTGGTATTTGCTGGCGAGGCTAGAAGTCTTAAAAATGAGCTTGCAAAAGTTTGCAATGGCGAGGCCTTTTTGCTTCAAGGTGGCGACTGCGCTGAGAGCTTTGCAAATTTCAGCGCAAACAACATCAGAGATATGTTTAAGGTCCTGCTTCAAATGGCGATAGTTTTAACCTTTGGTGGTGGCTGTCCAGTGGTCAAAGTAGGCCGTGTGGCAGGGCAGTTTGCAAAGCCTAGAAGTAGCGACTATGAAGAGGTAAATGGCCTTAAATTGCCAAGCTATAGAGGCGACATCATAAATGGCTTTGAATTTGATGAAAAGGCTAGAGTTGCCGACCCAAAACGCATGATAGAGGCCTACTATCAAAGCGCTTCTACGATGAACCTCTTAAGAGCCTTTTCAAGAGGAGGTTTGGCAGATCTTCATCAGGTGCATAAGTGGAATTTAGGCTTTGTTAAAAAGCCAGAGATCGGCGAGAAATACGCAAAACTAGCTGATGATCTAACAAAAACTCTATCTTTCATGGCAGCTTGTGGCATCACTTCGGCAAACACTCCAGCGATAAATCAAACCGCAGTCTATACATCTCACGAGGCACTGCTTTTGCCTTATGAAGAGGCGCTAACTAGGGTTGATAGCCTTAGTGGCGAGTGGTATGACTGCTCGGCTCACATGCTTTGGATAGGTGAGAGAACGCGCGGTATAAACGATGCTCACGTGCATTTCTTAAGTGGTGTGAAAAATCCTATCGGTGTAAAGATCGGACCAAGTGCAAAGGCAGAAGATGTCATCGCGCTTGCAAATAAGCTAAATCCAGAAAATGAAGCTGGCAGGCTAAATGTGATAATCAGAATGGGCGCTGATAAGATCGGCGAAAATTTACCAAAAATTTTAAGAGAGCTAAAGCGCGAGGGGTTAAATATCGTTTATAGCATCGATCCGATGCATGGCAACACTGTTAAGGCCTCAAATAACTACAAAACTCGTGAATTTAGTAAAATTTTAAGCGAGGTTAGAAGCTTTTTTGAAATTCATAAAGCTGAGGGCACAAGAGCAGGTGGCGTGCATCTTGAGATGACTGGCAAAGATGTGACTGAGTGCACCGGCGGCGCGCTAAACATCACCGAAAGCTCGCTAAAAGAGAGATATGAGACGCAGTGCGATCCAAGACTAAATGCTGATCAGGCTTTAGAGCTTGCATTTTTGATGGCTGATCTAGTTAAAAAAGCTTAAAATTTATAAAATTTGGAGAAAAATATGGCAAATATTTATGATCTAATAGTAGTTGGCGGCGGACCTTGTGGCATAGCTAGCGTAGTAGAGGCTAAAAGAAATGGCTTAAGTAATGTTTTGCTCCTTGAAAAAGGCGACAACCACAGCCAAACGATCAGAAAATTTTATAAAGACAATAAACGCGTAGATAAAGAGTATAAAGGGCAAGATAGTACGATACATGGGCTAGTTTCATTTGAAGATGGCACAAAAGAGAGTACGCTTGATTATTTTGACAAGCTACTTGACTCTGAGAATATCGAGGCGTTTTTTAACTCTGAGGTCGAAAGCGTAAAAAAAGAGGGAGAAATTTTTAAAGTAACTACTTCAAAAGCTGTCTATGAAGCCAAAAACGTGATGGTCTCGATCGGCAAAATGGGACGACCAAACAAACCTGACTATAAGATCCCGCCATCACTAAATTCAGTTGTAAATTTTAACCTTGATAACTGCACAAACGGCGAAAAAGTGCTAGTTGTGGGCGGTGGCAACTCTGCAGTTGAGTATGCTATCGAGCTTTGTCAGTATAATAAAACGACGATCGCTTACAGAAAAGATAAATTTAGCCGTGTAAATGAGACAAATTTAAGCGCACTTTGGGAGCTTGAGAAGCACAATAAGATAAAAGTAAGGCTAAATCACGATATAACCGAGATCGATAATGAATCAGGCAAGGTAAGAGTGCATTATGAAAATGGCAAAATTCGTGTCTATGACAGGGTTGTTTATGCGATCGGTGGCTCAAGTCCGGTTGATTTTTTACAAAAATGTCAGATAAAAACTGATGAAAAAGGCACTCCGATAGTTGATAGCAATTACCAAAGTAGCGTGCCAGGACTATATGTGGGAGGAGATATCGTTTTAAAAAATGGCGGCTCGATAGTAGTCGGACTAAATCACGCTCATAGCGTCATCAAAGATATCTTAAAAGGCAAGGCACAAGCTTGATAAATAAAATCGCACTAGCTATTGTTTGTCTGATAGCTGGCTTTTCTCTCTCGTTCTTGAAATTTCAAAAAGAGGACGAGACGCCAAAAGATACTAATCAAACGATTTATTCTATAAATTTTGATGATCTCCCTGAAGAAGAGAAGCAAAGATATGTAAGCAAAGACGATCTTTACGAGTATGGCGGCTACATCACGCCAAAAAGCTACATGCAAAATTTTGTTGATGATAAGGATCTAAATTTATCAAACAATGTAAATGAGCTTCAAGAGCAAGTGCGCGAGCTAAGCAAAAAAAATGAAATTTTAGCCGCTGATAATGTCGATATGAGCGAGAAAAATTTAGACTTCATAAGCAAAATTTCAGAGATGAAAAGAAATATCGAAAATGAAAAAAACGAGATAATAGAAAAAAATCAAAAGGCTCTTGGCGAGCTTGAGGCGCAACACTTTGAAAATATCCAAGCTTTAACAAAGCGCCTAAATGAAGCGCAAGCTGATATGATAGAGAGCTCAAAAGCCTATGAGAAAAAGATAATAGACCTTGAAAATGCAATAAATGACGCTAGAAATGGCGATGAGAGCAAACTAAAAGATGCCAAGGCCAGCTTTAATAAATTTAAAGAGAGCTTTGAGGCAAACTACACTGCTTTAAAAGAGCAAAATAACGAGCTAAACGCGACGCTTGCGCAAAAAGAGGCTCTTATAAAAGAGTATGAAAAAGCTCAAAGTGAAAAAGATAGAGGCGAGAAAAAAGAAATTTTGCTTTTAAAAGAGGAGATCGAGCGAGTTAAAAATGACGCTAACACTCAAAAATTTAGCTACGAAAAAGAGATAAATGCGCTAAATGATGGCTTTGAGACGCAAAAGAGCGTTATGGAGGATGAGCTTTCTAAGAAGGCAAATAAGATAATTGATCTGCAGGAGGCTCTTGAGTCAAACAAGACTGCACTAAAAGATAGAATTTACGAGCTTGAAGAGATCAAGAAAAACCTAAACTCAAAAGATCTAATGGCGCAAAGCTATAATGGCAAAAATTTAGAGCTAAATGCCTCGCTTGCGGCACTTCATAAAAGCTTTGATGATCTAAAACAAAAGAGTTTAAAAAGCGAGCAAGAGAACAAGCTTGCAAATGAAAATATAAGCTCGCTTAAAAAAGAGCTTGAGAGGGCAAATGCTCTAAATAAAAAGCTTGAAAAGCAAAATTTAGACGCAAACTCAACTCTAAATGAGCTAAGTAAAAAGCTAAGTTTGAGCGAAGAGAGTTTTAAAAAGAGCCAAGAGGAGTTAAAAGCGCTTGATACAAAGACAACTAAATTTCTAAAAACGCTATTTGATCAAAACCAAACCATCTCTTTGCAGTCACAAAAACTTGGCTCAAACGAGGGCGAGCTAAAGAATTTAAGCGCTAAGCTTGATCTAAAAGATGCGAAGATAAAAGAGCTTGAAGAAAATGTCACAAAGACAAGCCAGATGCTCCTCGCCAAGCAAAATGAGCTAGAAACTCAAAAAAGAACGCTAAAGATCGATATGCAAAACTATGAAATTTTGCGCCAGCAGATAAACATGCTACAAAAAAAGATAGTTGATACCTCAACATTTTTAACTGATAACAACAAAAGTGGCGGCAAAAATTTACTAAGCTTGCAAAATGAACTAGAAAACGCAAAGCAAAAGCTAAACGAGAGCAACAAGACGATCGAGAGGTTAAATTCGAAGATAAACGAGCTAAGCTCGAGCGGTCATAAAGGTGGAGCCGTAAATGCCCAGATTATCGAGCTTCAAAAAGATATAGAGCAAAATTTAAACAGGCAAGACGAGCTTGAAAATGAAAATGTAAATTTAAAAAATATCTTACAAGCTACGACCAAGCCTGAAACCCCAACAAAGCTCGTCCTCATCTCTAGCATCGAGTGCGACGATATGGACTCAAAGGACAAAGTGAGCATAATGTGCAAAAACAGAGTGAGCGAGTTTTTGCAGAGATTTAACTCAAACTATATGTATGAGATCATCCCGATCGTGGATAGGAAAAATTTTGTCATCCCATCAAATGTCGCTCAAAATATCAAAAAAGATGACCTCGGCAAGCTAAATAACTACGTAAATTACGGCGTTGGTAAAGAGCGTGCAAAGGCAGCTGCTGAGCTTATAAAAGAGGAATTTGGCGACTTTGCAAGGATCAGCTTTAGCTCTGAAGTGATCGTAAAAGATGTGACGCGCGGCTTTATCATCAAGGTTTATAGATGATCTTAGCCCAGCTTGAAAATGGCTATCGCTACAACAGCGATACGCTCGTTCTTTATGATTTTATTTGCGCGAGTGTAGGCGAAATTTCTGGTAGAGTTTTGGACGTTGGAGCAGGGTGCGGGATACTTGGACTTTTACTTAAGCGTGACTTTAAAAAAATAGATCTAAGCATGCTTGATCTTTTAGAGCTAAATAGCGAAATTTCAAGCTTTAATGCAAAGAGCAACTGCTTAGAGGCTAGAGCCATAACGGCTGATTTTGCAAATTTTAAAGATAGTGAGAAATTTGATCTGATCATCTCAAATCCGCCCTTTTATCATGACGGTGTTACAAAAAGCCAAAATGAGCACATAAAAGTTAGCAGATATGCAAGCTCGCTAAATTTAAAGGATTTTATAAGAGGCATAAGCGTAAATTTAAAGCCACATAAAAGGGCGTTTTTTTGCTATGCGCCAGACGATCTTAGCGAGATAGTGGCATGCTTAAAAGAGTATAAACTAAATTTGGTGAGCTTAAAATTTGTCCATACCAAAAAGGATAAGCCAGCAAATTTGGCTTTGATTGAAGTGCGAAACAACTCAAACTCAAAGCTAAAAGTCCTGCCGCCTCTTGTGATGAGCGAAGATGGCGCGCATACGAAAGAGGCAAGCGAGATCTTTAAAAAAGCTAATACAAACAGCGTCTCTTACAAGGAGATAGCGTGATGGCTGATGGTTTTAGCTATGAGTTTGATCCTAGCTTTTGCGAGAGTTGCGGAGGCAAATGTTGCACTGGCGAGAGCGGCTACATCTGGATAGATGAGGGTGAAATTTTAAAATTTTGCGCCGCTTTTGGTATGCCAAAAGATGAGTTTGAGAGCAAATTTTTAATACGTGTCGGGTTTAGACGAAGCATAAAAGAAAAGCCTTATGATGACGGTTTTGCTTGCATATTTTTTGATGAGAAAAATAAAAACTGCTCGGTTTATGAGCTAAGACCTAAGCAGTGCAGGACATTTCCGTTTTGGGATTATTTTAAAAAAAATTTAAAGGAGCTAAGAGCAGAATGCATTGGCGTAAAATTTTAATAATTTTTATAAGCGTATTTTTTAGCACGCATCTGCTTGCAGATGATAACAAAAGTGTAAATTTACGCCTAATGCAAGCTCTCATCTCGCAAGATAGTGGCGATGTAAATGCTAGCATCCAGACCTATCTAGGACTTTTTAAAGAGACAAATCAAAAGACCTATCTAAAAGAGGCGATCAAGCTAGCCTTTGCCACAAAAAATGAAAATTTAGATAGTCTCATGAGTGATGGCGAGAAGAGTTTAAAAGATGATAGCGATTTTATCAGGATCAAGGTTGCAAATTTAGTCAATCTCTCTAAGCTAAACGAGGCAAAAGAGCTGATGCAAGAGCTTGCTACAAAAGAGCCAAACGCTCAAAATTTGCTCATGCTTGGCACCATTTGCATGATGCAAAATGATACGGTAACGGCACTAAAATACTTCGAAGAGGCATACTCGCTAAAGCCTGAAGAGGAGAATTTGCTCCGCATCGTTGATATCCTTTTAAACCGCATGGATAATGTAAAAGATGCGACAAAATATCTTGAGAAATTTCGCGAGGAGCAGGGCTGCACTCAAAAAACATGCGAGCTTTTAGCTGAAATTTACTCACAGCAAAGAAATTTCCCAAAGGTGATCGAGCTTTTTGAAGAGATCTATGACATCACTCACGATACCACTTATCTTGATAAGATCGTGCAGTATTTTATCTATGATAAAAATTACAAAGCGGCTATTGAAATTTTGAAAAAATATGGCTACAACGACGCTACACTGATGGATCTTTACGCTGCTACTGGAAATTTTGGCGATGCATACGTTTTGGCGGTTAAAATTTATAACGATAGCAGGGATCTAAATTTCTTAGCAAAGGCGGCCATTTACGAGTATGAGATGAATAAAGAGAGCTTGGATGAAAAAAAGATCGCTGATATCTTAGATAAATTTGAAGCTAGCGTGCCAAAGCTTAATAATGATATGTTTTTTAACTACTACGGCTATTTGCTAATTGATCACGAGATAGACCCTAGAAAGGGCGTAGAGATGGTGCAAAAAGCGCTTGATATCTCGCCAGACTCGCCTTACTATGAGGACTCGCTAGCGTGGGGTTATTTCAAGCTTGGCGAGTGCAAAAAGGCAAAGGGCATAATGATGCACGCGATGAAAGATGTTGATTTTAGGACTTCAAAAGAGGCAAAAGAGCACTTACATCTAATCGAGCGCTGCATAATAAATTTAAACAAAAGGCTTAAAAAATGATACTTGATGAGATCATAAAAAAGACAAAAGAGGATCTAAAAAAGCGAAAAGCTGACTATCCGCAGGAGTGGCTGGGCCGATCACTCGCATACAACCCATACGTGCCAAGAGACGTTTTGGGCGCACTTAGATCAAGTAAAGATGAGCCTATAAAGATCATAGCAGAGATCAAAAAAGCAAGCCCAAGCAAAGGCGTGATAAGAGAGGACTTTGAGCCGATCAAGATCGCTCAGGAGTACGAGCAGTACGCAAATGCTTTTAGTATCCTAACAGAGCCTCACTGGTTTAAGGGCAACATCGAGTACATCACGCAAGTTCGCCGCTACGCCTCAAGACCTATCCTTAGAAAAGACTTTATCGTTGATAAGTATCAAATTTTAGAAGCGCTTGTTTATGGAGCGGACTTTATCCTGCTTATCGCCAAGGCGCTAATTCAAGGCGAGCTAAAAGAGCTACTTGAGTACGCGCACCACTTGGGGCTTGAGGTCTTAGTGGAGACGCATGATGCTAGCGATGTGAAAAAGGCGATCTTTGCAGGAGCAAATATAATAGGGATAAATCACAGAAATTTAGATGATTTTACGATGGATATGAGCCTTTGCGAGAAGCTCGTGCCGCTTTTGCCAAATGGCAAGATAATAGTCGCCGAAAGCGGTCTTTACGAGCATGAGCAGCTTTGCGAGCTAAACAAGATCGGAGTTGATGCCTTCTTGATAGGAGAGCATTTCATGAGGCAAGATGATATAAAAAATGCCGTTAAAAAGATAAAGGAGGGCGAGTGATGCAGCACCTTTGTGCCCCTTGGAGAAGCGAGTATTTCAGCGCAAAAAAAGATAGTTGCGTCTTTTGCGAGATCATAAATTCAAAAGAGGACGACGAGAAAAATGGCGTGCTTTTTCGTGCTAAGCACTGCTTTGGGATCATGAATTTATACCCGTATTCGCCTGGACACTTTATGATCATACCAAACCACCACACCGACAAGATCGAGGAGCTTGACGAGCAGACGTGGTTTGAGATGAGTAAATTTGTAAGGCTTGGGGTTGAAATTTTAAAGCGCGAGCTTCACGCGCAAGGCGTAAATATCGGTATGAATTTAGGCAAGGCAGCAGGCGCTGGCATAGCTGAGCACGTGCATTATCACCTTGTACCAAGGTGGAGCGGGGATACAAATTTCATCACAACGATCGCCGATGTCAGGGTAAATGGCACGCCGTTTCATCCACTTTATCAAAAGCTAAAAAAGGCTTTTAGTGGCGTTATTTGAGCTTGATATCGAGCAGTGGCTTGAAAAAAGAGGCGAGTTTGAAGTCCTGATAGACGCTAGATCGCCGCATGAGTATGCCTACTCACATATAAAAGATGCTCTAAATTTATACGCACTTGATGACGCTGAGCACAAAGAGGTAGGCACGATCTACAAAAGTGACAGGGCCCTAGCCAAGAGCCTTGGAGCAAAATACATCTGCAAAAATTTACAAAATATCATCGACGAGGTCTATAAAAGGGCCAAGGTTGGCTCAGCAGTTGGGATATACTGCGCAAAGGGCGGACTTAGATCAAGCTCGGTTGCCTATGTGCTAAGCATGATCGGATATAGAATTTATAGACTAAATGGCGGCTATAAGGCTTATAGAAATCACGTTTTAGAGTTTTTAGAGCGTCCTTTAAGCACGAAATTTATCACTCTTTTTGGCAACACTGGTTGCTATAAAAGTAAGCTAATAAGGGCACTCTCGCCGTCAATCGACCTTGAAGCGATGGCAAATCACTTAGGCTCAGTCTTTGGCGCGATAAACGGCGCGCAGCCTAGTCAAAAAAGCTTTGAAGATGCGCTCTTTGAGAAGCTCATCACACTAAAAGATCAAATTTGCTTTATCGAGGGCGAGAGCAGAAGGATCGGCTCGCTAACACTTCCAAAAAGTCTTTATGAGGCGATGCGTAGTGGCATCTGCGTCGAGGTTAGTGCGAGCTTGGAAAATAGAATTTCATGCATCACAAGCGACTATAAAAGTGTAGATAAAGCCTTTTTTGATGAGTGCATAAAGAAAATTTCGCCCTTTATCGACAAAGAGGCCAGAGATGAGGCGGTGGCTAAATTTAACGAAAACGACATCGCCAAAGTGGCTGAAATTTTGCTCACAAAATACTACGACAAAGTTTATAAGAAAAATGAAAACATTAGCGTTTTTGTAAACTCTGATGATCTTGATGATGCTATTAAAAAGTTAAATTTGATAAGAGCCGAGGCTAAATTTTAAATCCTTTTGGCGCTTTGTCTAGGCTAAATTTCATCTACAAATTTAAATTTGCTCCATTTGACTAGGCTAAATTTGTATTTAAATTTAAAATATATTGGTTTTTGCGCTTAAAAATGGCTTAGTTTAAGGCTATTTTTAAATTGCTAGATAAAATTTCTTGTGATTTTTATGAAAATTTCTAGTTAAATTTATCTGTTTATCTTGGTTGGCTTGGTTGGCTTGGTTGGCTTGGTTGGCTTGGTTGGCTTGGTTGGCTTGGTTGGCTTGGTTGGCTTGGTTGGCTTGGTTGGCTTGGTTGG
>JAHAKV010000032.1:0-3074 GCA_018371455.1 Campylobacter concisus
CAACTATCCTGCAAGTGACTATACAAAACCACTCCTTTATCTCGCACTTTTCTACGATCGTTTCTATCTGTATCTTGCACTCTTTTATGCGCACGCTTTTTGCCTTTACACCTGGCTCTTTGTGTAAATTTGCTACCTTAAATTTATCACTTTCGTAGCTGTATCCAAGGGCTCTTTTCTCCTCTGGCACCTCCTCGTCGCCTGTTAGTTTTTCTATCTTTTTTATAGCTTCAAGCAAGCTTTCATCGCATAAATTTAGCGTGATGTCTGAGCCTTTTTGGATATTTTTATAGCCTTTGTTATCAACTCCGATGCCAAGCACCACGCTATCTCCTAGCGTCCAAGAGGATGAAAGCACGGTGATATCATCTCGCCCTTTTTGATCTTTTGTGGTGGCAAGCAAAACTGGAAAGCCGTAGTAAAAGCCAGATCTGTTTAACTCTTTATGCATTTTTGCTCCTTTTTGAAATTGTAGCCCCCAGCACTTTAAGGCTTAAATTTTTAATGAATTTAGAAAAATTTTCAAAGCTTAGCTTAAGTGAGAAAAAGCGCTCTTTTATCAGCTTTTGGCTATCATTTTTTAAAAATTTAAGAGAGAAAAATGCGCAATCTAAATCAACTTTTCGTCTTTACAAACTCGCGTAAGATCAGGGAATTTAACGCTAGTTTTAATGACGAGCTAATCCCAAAAAGTTTAAGTATCGCTGAGTTTTATAAAAAGGCCGTTTTTGTAAATGGCCGCTTTGAGTGCGATAGCACCTACGCTTTGGTGCTTATGAACAGAGCCTGTGCCAGCGTCAAAGAGGCAAACTCGGTGCTTAAAATCCCAACTGAGTTTTTTGAATTTTTGAAAAACAACGACTATCTTTTTTCATTTTTTAAAGAGCTAGCTATCAGCAAAAAGAGCATTGCTGAGATCAAATTTAACGACATTTACGCTGATTTTGAGGAGCATCTAAGCATACTTGAAGCGGTTTTAAAAGAGTATGAGAGCTTGCTTGATAAAGAAGATCTTTATGATGATATAACCTTGCCAAAAATTTACTCTATAAATGAAGCTTACATAAAAAGTTTTAGTGAAATTTCACTGCATATTGATGGCATTTTAAGCGAGTTTGAGTGGGAAATTTTAGAGAAAATTTCAAAACTAACCACGCTAAAAATTATCTTTCAAACTAGCGTTTTTAATAAAAAACTAATCGAAAAGATAAGGCAAATTTCAGCCATTAGCGAGTTTGAAAACTATAAAAAATATGAGCTAAATTTAAACACAAACGAGCTAACTTGCTTAGAAAATATCACAAAATTTGAGCCAGTTTTAGTAAGAAATTTCGCTACAAGAAGCTTGCAGTGTGCCTATGCTATGGCAAAGGCGAGCGAGTTTGTGCGTGAGGGCATAAAGCCTGAAAACATCGCTGTCATCTTGCCAGATGAGAGCTTTAGCGAGATTTTAAGGCTTCATGATAACGCTAAAATTTTCAACTACGCTATGGGCGAGAGCTTTAAAAATACAAAATTTTATGAAGCGCTTTGCTACATCACAAGAGCGATCAACGAAGAGGCAAGCCCAGTTTTTGATCAAAGCAAGTGTGAGAGCTATGAGGAGCTTGGCTTTATTTTAAGCGAATTTGGCGTGAGCGAGCAGCTTTTTGAGAAATTTAAGGCTAGCTACTTTGAGGCGTGTGAATTTGCTAAATTTAAAGAGCTAATAAATGAGCTTTTGGTGCTTGAAAATGAGCCAAGATGCGAAGAGAAGCTCGCACTTGAGCTTTTTAGGATGGAGAATTTATGCAGGTATTTTAGCTTTAGCCTAAAGCAGCTAAGTGAAATTTTCTTGCTAAATATCTCGCGCTTAAGCATCGATGATGTGGGCGGCGGAAAGATCAGCGTCATGGGCATGCTAGAGAGCCGCGGGATGAAATTTGATGGCGTTATCATAGTTGATTTTAACGACAACTTCATCCCAGCAAGAAGCGCAAACGAGATGTTTTTAAACTCAAAAGTGAGGCAAAAAGCGGGGCTTATAAGCTACCTTGAGCGTGAAAATTTGCAGAGATTTTACTACGAAAGCCTCATAAATAACGCCAAAAAAGTGGCGATAAGCTGCTGCGTAAATGAGGAGAGCATACCTTCAAGATTTTTAAAAAATTTCAAAACGATAAAAGATGAGAAATTTAGCGATGAGGCCTATTTGAAGCTATTTTTAAAAGGAATTGCGAGCTTAAATTTAAGTGACGATGAGGTTATTTTAGAGCATGATTTTTTCACAAATCCACTCTCATTCTCGACGCTAAATTTATTTCTAACCTGCCCAAGAAAATACTACTACACAAAGATAGCTCACATAAATGCGCCAAAGGGTGTAGCAAGTGAGCTTGGTACAAAGCAAGGAAATAGCGTTCATAGCGCACTTTTTGAATACTATACGAGTGAGTTTTATAAGCAAAATAACACCTTTGATCTAGCCGTTTTTAAAGAGATGCTAGCAAAGCAAAATCTTACGCCACTTGAGTTTGAAATTTGGACACATAAATTTAAAGAGTATGAAATTTATGAAAACGAGCGTTTAAGGGCTGGTTTTAGGGTGCTTGAGTGCGAAAAAGAGGTGCAAAGCGAGCTTTGCGGCGTGCAGATAAAGGGATTTATCGATAGGATCGACGTTGGCGCAAACGGAGATGTGCTTATACTTGATTATAAAACGGGCGAAGCAAATGTAAATTCGCTCCAGCTTGCATTTTATGAAGCACTTTACGGCGGCAAGGTGCGAAGTGCTTACTATGCCCTAAAAAACGAGCCTAGCTTAGTTGGCTCTAAAAAAAGCGTAGAGGATCTAGGTGACGAGATAGAAAAGCTAAAAGCCATAAACAAAACCAAGATAAATTTTGAAAGAAAGAGCGGTGCTTGCGCATTTTGCGAATATGTCACACTTTGTAGGAGAGAGTTATGAAAAATTTTTTAGCCCTAAAAGCAAGCGCTGGAAGCGGTAAGACCTTTGCGCTGAGCGTTCGCTACATCGCTTTGGTGCTTCGAGGCGAAAATATAAACGAGATCGTCGCTCTAACTTTTACAAAAAA
>JAHAKV010000019.1:0-30652 GCA_018371455.1 Campylobacter concisus
AGTTGATTTAGAGCTGGGTTATTTGTGTCTGCTTCTAAGCTTGCTTCATAGTTGCCATCTTTTATCTCATTTACAAAGGTGTTGGCTTTTTGGATGAAGGTGTTCTCGTGCTCTTTTGCCGTCTGAATAACCTCTATATTTTCATTTATAAGCGATGACATGATGCAAATTTCATCTTTGCCTTTTAAGCTTAGAAGTTTGGCAGAATTTGTCTTGTTGTTTAGATATAAGAAAAACTCGCCAAGCCCGCCTTTTACGCTATCGATGCCTGAGATGATATTTTTACCAACAAAAAATGAAACCAAAACAAGCAATAGTATAAAACAGGCAAGTAAAATAACCATAGAAACAGCTAAGTTGCCAGCTTCACTCATATCTTGCAAAGCTTTATCTTTCATATCATTTAACAAGTAAAGCTCATAGTTTCTAAAGTTATCGATCAAATTTGTGATGCTTTGAAACCAACTAGCCGCTTCGATCTTGCCAGCTGTCTCATCTGGAGTAGCGATAGCACTTTTGATGATATCATCTATCTTTTGAAACTCATCACTTTGCAAGATCTCTTTTTGCAAGCTATCTGCGTATGTGCCTGCATTAAATTTCACGTAGTCATTTATGAGATTTTTGATATTTGCGTTAAATGAAACCAAATTTACGTATGTGTTTTTATCGATGTTATGTTTTATAAAGGCAGCATTTAGCACCGCCCTTGTGATACCAAAATACTCTTTGATCTTTGAGATGCTAAAAATTCTAGCCAAGTTATCTTTCATATCAGGCTCAGAACTGCTTGCGAGGGAATTTTCAAATATAAGTGTATTTTCGATCATATCGTGAAATTTAGGAGCTATGAGAGCAAAACTTTCTTTGTTATCTACTTTTGCTCTTATGCTATTAAGCTCGCTTGAAAGTTCATCTTTGTTAGAAAGTTTAGACAAAACGCCATCAACTTTAGCTCTTTGCTCTTTTAAATTTTTATCAGAATCTTTGCCATTAGCTATAAAGCCTGCGCTATAGCCGCGCTCTTTTTGAAGTTCATGGATAAATTCACTTTGTTTTATGATATCTTCAGCTGTATTAAGACTTGATACAGCTTGGCTTCTAGTCTTAAAAACACCATTTAAAATATAAATACTTGTTGCACTTAAACAAATAAGACTTAAAATTACAATTAGTAGGATCTTTATTTTTATACTTAAATTATTCATTTTTCATTCCTTTGCATTACAAAATACGATATATAGGCTGTTTCTCCCAAAAACAAGGCGGATTTTATTACTTTAATAATTAAATATAACTTGAAAATATAAATTACATTTAAGCAACAATAATTTTACTTTACTAAATAAATGCCCTATTTTAGGTGATTTAAGAAAATTTTAATTACAAATAAATAATATTAATTAATAAAAAATATTTAAATTTTCTCTAAAATTTACGAAAATGAATAGATAAATTTGAAAAAGTAGTTAAAGATATTTTATAAGCAAAGATAAATTTAAGCAGGAGATCACTCCCCTGCTTTGAAATTATTTAGAAAATTTTGGCTCAGAAAATGCTGTAAGTTTTGGTGCTTCATCACCTTGATATTTTCTGATATTTACAAGAGCTGTGTGGCTGATATTGCCGTTTGCTAGCTTACTTGTTGGGATATCTATGGTTAGCACGTTTGCAGAGCCGTTTTTGCAGATGCCGCTATCAAAGCCGTCATACCAAGCGCCCTCAGCTAGTTTTACAACGCCCTCTTTGATGTTTTTAGTCACATAAGCACCAGCTAGTACCTCGCCACGAGCGTTAAATACACACACCAAATCGCCTGTTTTTACGCCAAGCTCTTTTGCGTCATTTTCGTTTATCCACACTGGCTCGCGGTTAGCGATAGCATACTTCTCACGAAGTGAAGTTTGGCTTAACTGTGAGTGTAAGCGGTCAGTTGGGTGAGAGCTTATCATGTGGTATTTTGCAGGTTTATCTTTCATGCCTAGCCACTCGATCGGCTCAAACCAAGTTGGGTGCGCCTTGCAGTCATCATAGCCCATTTTCTCGATCGTATCTGAGTAAATTTCGATAAGGCCGCTAGGCGTTCCAAGAGCGTTTAGCACAGGATCTTCTCTAAACTCACCAAGTCTTACCCAGTTATCACTATCTTGAGATGAGGCAAATGTGACTGGTTTGTTTTCATTCCAAAACTCTTCAAATGGCTTCATATCGCTTGCAAGCTCAGGGACTGCCTTTACTTGAGCGTAGGCTGCGTCATAGTACTCTTTGATCCAGTCAAACTCATCCTTGCCATTATCTGTGTAGGCAACGACTAAATTTTTAGCATAAGCCTTGCAAAGGTCAGTGAAAATTTGATAGTCATCTTTTGCTTCGCGGTATTTTTCAACGACTTGCTTCATTGGTACGATGTTCATGTTTGAGTAATCACCAGTCATGGTGATATCGTTTCTCTCATACTCTGTTGTGACTGGAAAGACGATATCAGCCATCTTAGCTGTTGGTGTCCAGTAAGCTTCGTGAACGACAACGGTTCTTGGCTTTCTCCACGCTTTTAAATTTGTATTAGTATCTTGGTGATGAACTAGCGGGTTGCCGCCGACCCAGTAGATAAAGTCGATGTCTGGGTAGGTGATCTTTTTGCCGTCGTGATCTATCACTTTGCCAGGGTGAAGTAACGCATCAGCGATACGAGCTACTGGGAAAGTGTAGTCAGTTGCTTTTTGTAGCCAGCTTTGACCTGTGCCTGCTACTGCAGCTGCTTTTGCGACGAAGCGACCGTGTTTGTCAAACTCGCCTGTATCAGTGCCGATAAACTCGCCTTTTTCGTTAAATTTACCAACACTTGCGCTATTTACGCCACCGATGACTGCGCCTTTGCATGTTGGTGCGCCGCCGTTTGAGTAGTGGTAGCTTAAGCCAAAGCCCCCACCTGGTAGGCCTATCTGACCGATCATAGCAGCTAGCGTTACCATCGCCCAGTGTGGTTGTTCGCCGTGGTGAGCGCGCTGCATACCCCAACCACTCATTAGCATCGTGCGGTTGCTTACAAATGTATCAGCTAGCTCTTTTAAAGTATCTTTGTCGATGCCACAAATTTTGCTCGCCCACTCTAAATTTTTAGGAGTGTTGTCTGTCTTGCCTAGTAGATATGGGAGGAATTTATCAAAGCCATAAGTGTAGTTTTCGATAAATTCTTTATCGTATTTGCCACTTTCATATAGGTAGTGCATCATACCTAGCATCATCGCTGTGTCGGTGTTTGGCACTGGAGCGATCCATTGAGCTTTGTCGAAGTATTGTGCTGTTTCAGATCTGATAGGATCGATCACGATCACTTTGATATCTTTTTTGTTTTTTAGCTCTTCAAAGTATTTAAAGCCTTGCTCATCAGTCGCTGTCCAAGCTATGCGAAGTGTCGCAAGTGGGTTTGCGCCCCAGATGACTACGACTTTTGAGTTTTCAAGTACGACTGGCCAGCTAGTTTGCTGCTCATAAACCTCGATGCTACCTACAACGTGAGGCATGATGATCTGACTAGCACCTGTTGAGTAGTCGCCAAGTGAGCCAACAAAACCGCCACTAAGGTTCATAAATCTATGAAGTAAAATTATTGAGTTATGCACATTGCCACTTGACTTCCAGCCGTAGCTACCTGCAAATACGCTCTCTAAGCCCTTTTGCGCCCTAGTCTTTTTAAGCTCTCTTGCAACTAGCTTGATAGCCTCTTCGTAAGGCACCTCGACCCACTCGTCTATGCCACGAAGCTCTGGTTTTGGGCTGTCTGGGTTTTGCAAGTAGCTCTTTCTTACCATTGTATGCTTGATACGACTTTTATAGATCATATCTGATGTGTAGTGTTGAAGTGGGTTGTAAATTTCACTTGTCTTTTGGATAGGCTCTGACTTTACAGCAATGCCATTTTTGGTTGTCACTTTTAGCATACCCCAGTGAGCAGCTGTAAGAGTTTCGCCATTTTTTGCAACGCCCTTTTTAACCTCATCAGCAAACAAATTTGAAGCTGTTACGCTTGAAAGCAAAGGTGTAGCTGCAAGCGCTGTTGCACCTTTTTTTAGAAAATCTCGTCTGTTCTCGTTCATTTTTTCTCCTTATTTGCCTAAATTTACGTCAGATGAGTGTTTTTGTAGGTACTCGATAACTAGCCACTCGTCTTTTTTCTCTATTGCGGTTCTACCGATCATTGATTTTAGAAGTGACGGCCATTGATTTGCGTTAAAGTGCGTAGTTTGAGGCAACGCATGGCAAACGCCACAGCTCTCTTTATACATCTTATCAGCTTTTGCAAACATCGCATTTACATCAGTGCTAAAGCCATCTTTTTGAACAAAAACTGTCGTTTCTACCTCGTTCCATTTGCCGTTTTTGCCCTCTTTTATCACTTTGATATCAAAAGGTGCAGTTTTAGCAAATGCTACTGAGATGATCCTCGCGCCATCAGCAAAATAAACTACGTTGCTAACGGCTGGGTTTTGATAGCCTTTTACTTTGATCTGCGCTCTATCGCCGCTTGTTTGCAAAATTTCAACTGCGTTGGTTGGTAGCAGCCTGCCTATGCTCTTAGCTGAGTTTGCGTCAGCATATACGTCTTTTACGACATCTGTGTAGTTCATACCTGCACCAAATGCAGCACAAGCCACGATGGCTGAAAGAATGATTTTTTTCATATTTCTCCCTTTAAAAATGAAATCGTTCAAATTCTAGGGGCTTTTTGATTAATTACAAATTAAAATTAAAAATATACTTTAAGAATAATGTAGAAAATTTTATTTAAAAATGAGTAGAAACACGCCAGATACGATGAGACAGAGGGCTAAAATTTCTTTTAAATTTAGCCTCTCACCAAGAAATATGACAGCCAAAATGACAGCTAGCACAACGCTAAATTTATCAACTAGTGCCACTTGATAGACCTTGCCCGCTTGCATCGCTTTAAAATACATAAGCCAAGACATCCCAGTTGCCATGCCACTTAGTATGAGAAAGAGCCAGTTTTTAGGGCTTAGTGAGCTTAGTGGTTGCCATTTTTTAGCCACACTTAAAAGCAAAATAAGCATAAAAATGACAACGATCGTTCTTATAAATGTCGCAAAATCGCTATCGATGTCCTTTACGCCAAGCTTTGCAAAGATCGCAGTAAGTGCAGCAAAAACAGCCGAAAGAGCTGCGTAGATAAACCACTCTGGCATCTTTTTCCTTATAAATTTAAAGGGGCAAATTTGCTTCGCCCCAAGCTAAATTTATCCCTCGTAGTCACCAAGCATATCAAGCGTAGGAGCAAAATATAAAGCCCCAGTCACTGGCGTGCTAAAGTCAAGCAGCCTATCTGAGTTGCCTTTTGGCTCGCCGATAAACATCTTTTTAAGCATAAGTTCAACCGTTGAAAAGGTACTTGCATAAGCGATGAAGTAAGTGCCTGTTTTGCTACCTTCAGTAAATGGCATATTGCCACGCACGACCTTTTTATCGTCGCCTACATTTGCTGCAGCTGAGTGTGAATTTGTAGGTTTTACGCTCTCGTCCATCTCGATGTCATACTCTTTTGAGCGGCCTATAACTTTTTCCTGCTCGCTCACGCTTGTGGCGTTCCACTCTTGCATTTTATGGAAGTATTTTTGCACAAAAACATAGCTACCACCTTTAAATTTAGCATCCTCTTTACCAACTTTTGCAAAGTGGTCTCTATCTTCGCCATCAGGATTTTCAGTGCCATCGACAAAGCCAATTATCGCTCTGCCGTCGTGGTACTTAAAGCCTTGAGTCTCATCTGTAAGCTCTGCAAATTTAAACAAAACTTCTTTGATATTTTGCGCCATGTCAAAACAGTCAGCCGCATTTAGCGCGCGGATATGGATGTGTATATCGCCCTTTGTGCTAACAGCCTCGTGCTTGTCGCCTTTGATCGCTTTAAAATTTACAAGCTCTTTTGGCAATTCTTTTGAAATTTCAAGCTTTTTCCAAGCATCATGACCCACGCCAAGGACGCAATTTACATTTTCATTTGCGCCAAATCTAACTTTGGCAGTTTTATTTAAATTTACAACCAAAGCACAAAGCTTAGCAAAGCCCTCTTTACATGCCTTTTTGTCGCCTTTTAAGACCCATGTTTGAAAGACTGTGTTGTTGCCAGGTGTTTGTGTGACCTCTTGTGAATTTACACTCATTTTTTCTCCTTTAAATTTAATTTTTATGCGATATTTTCTAAATTTAATTGCTCATTTATCTGCTCGTCACTATCGTCAAAGACAAACTCGACCTTGTTTGCACCAAAGCTCTTAGCTATCGCCTCAAGCGTATCGCGAGCTGATTTGTGGATTTTGCTTTGAAGCTGTGAGATAAGGCGAACGCTCATCTTTTTCACTTCGTTTCTAGCCTCTTCTATGAGCCTATTTTTGTCCTCTTCAGTAAATGTGCTACCAAAAAAGCCATTTAGCGAGTCAGGCAACAAAAATGGTATAAATTTGCCATTTTTCTCATCATAAAATTTCATATCGGCGATTGAAAATTTATACTTACATGGGGGCATTTTTATCTTGTAGCTAGAGTTTGCGATCTGCGTGATCTCGAGCTTTGGGCTAGTTAGATCGTAGATGAAATTTATCTCAAACTCAAATATCATCGAAAGCTTCTTCTCGCTTACTAGCCACCTTAGATACTCTTTGCCAAAATTTCCAAATGCATGATCTGTCTTTGTGACGATCTCTTTGCTATATACCTGAAAGACGGATAGCTCGCCTATGCTTTTAAGCTGCGAAATTTCAGTGCTTACTGAGACATTTTCGCTATCGTCTTTTGCCTTTTTTAGCGCCTTGTTTGACCTATAAAATGCAAATGCCAAAATAGCTAGCAAGATAGCTAATATCAAATTTGCGTATTCGCTCATATTTTCTCCTTTAAAGCCCGCATTTTATCCTAAATTTGTAAAGCAAAAGAAATTTATCACTCTGGCAAGGTGATGGGGCTATTATAAGGCATGTGAGCGCCTACTATCTTTGTAGTCTCGTCCTCCAAGCCATCAAGCACCTTTTCTCTCGTTTTGGCAGCTTGCACTGGATCTACATCATAAGTGATAGATATGCTTGGCTCGACCTCTTGCACTGCTAGGACGTGAAGAAGATCGGCTATAAAGATGATCTTGTCGTTATCTGCCTCAAAGCTTATCATGTTGTGCCATGGAGTGTGGCCGTAAGCTGGGATAGCCATGATCTTTAGCGCTCCGTCAAATAGTGGCTTTTTATGATCAAAAAAGCTCTTATCATCCTTGTAAAGCGATAAAATTTCTTTTGTCTTCTCATCTTTGCCCTTCATCCAGTAGTCCCACTCTTTTTCATCTATAAAAAGCTTGGCGTTTTTAAATGTCTTTTTGCCCCTATCTATGAGCCCACCTATGTGATCTGGATGAGCGTGCGTGATGATGACGTAGGTTAGATCCTCTGGCTTTATATTGCCAAAAGTTTGCAGATCATACTTTAAATTTTCTAAGCTATCTTCATAGCCACTATCTATGAGCGCCGTGTAGTCATCGCACTTTGCAAACATTACATTGTGTTTGTTTGGTAAATTTTTAGTATTTGCCACAAGCTCTTTTTGCGCCTCATCTTTAGCTATTAGCTTATCTACTGGCGCGTCAGTCGTCTTTAGTGAAAATACATAAAGCTTGCATCCGCCCATAGCTCCTATCCATACTTGATCGTTTTGCTTGCTAACCACCTCATCATCGGCACAAAAAGCCAAAGTGCAAAACAACGCAAGGCTTAATAAACTCTTTTTCATATCCCGTCCTTGAATAAATTTGCGAAATTTTAGTCCTATAAATTTAATGAAAAATAATAATCCTTTAAAAAAATATATAAATAATAGTTTTAAAAATAAAGATAAAAAAAATTATATTTAAATAACTAATTTTAGATTAAGTCTTTTATAAAATATCTCTTTAAACGTAAAACTAGCGTAAATAACGTATATTTTCGTAAATTTAGCCTACGATTTTTCATTAAATTATTATTATTTTAATTAATAATTTATTTTAAGAATTTTAGAATTGATTTAAAATTTTATGTAAAGGACGAGATATGAAAAGATACGTTTCAAGCAAAAAGTGCATCCTTTTAAGTGTTGCTTGCTGCACTCTTTTACTTGCTAATCAGCTAAGTGCTAGCGAGCAAAACAGAGGTAAATTTGGCGATATAAAAAGCTGGCAGAGCGATGAGTACAAAGCTGACTGGGGTTTAGTGAGCATGAACGCAGCCGTTGCCTATGCTCTTGGAGCAACTGGCAAAGGCATAACTCTTGGAGTTATGGACTCTGGTGTGCTACTTAGCCATCCAGAATTTAGTGATGGCAGAGTAAGTGCGCTAAAAGTCTCTGGTAGCTACTATAAAGATGGTCAAAGATACCCTGACACAGAACATGGCAACTCACCATTAGTCGGAAAAGGCAGCGTAGATAAAAATAAAAAAGACTTTGGTGACTTTAAAAAAGGTGAAAAATTTAGCATAGATGGTGACTGGATAGCTGGAGTAAACGACTCTCACGGCACTCACGTAGCTGGCACGATAGCTGCGTCAAGAGATGGTGTGGGCATGCACGGCGTAGCATTTGATGCAAGACTTATAATGGGCAATACCGGCGGCACTGACGGCATGACATATGGTCCAAATCAAGACTACAACTTCTTTTTAAATTCTTACGAAGGGCTAGCAAAGAGTGGAGCTAGAGCGATAAATAACAGCTGGGGCTCAAACCGTAAATTTTACAAAGCCTACGAAGGTGCTACTGGGTATGATGGCGGCAATAACCTAGATATCAAAGATCTTGATGCTGCATATAAAAGCTACTATCCATTTGTAGTAAATGGCAAAAATTTCTTAGATGCAGCCTATGAGGTCGCTACAAGATATGGCGTCATCCAAATTTTTACTGCTGGCAACAGAGACGGGATGAAAGAGTCATATACAAGAGCGATGCTTCCTTACTTTAGACCTGATGCTGAGAAGTACTGGCTAAACGTCACTGGTCAGCTAGAGGGCGACACGCAGCGCTACAACACACCTGGTCACTCAAAATGGTGGAGCGTGGCAGCACCTGCAAAACCTATATACTCAACCGTCGTTGATCTAACAACTGGCAAAGCAGACTACGGCACAAAAGGCGGCACATCAATGGCAGCTCCACACGTCACTGGCGCACTTGGTGTCATCATGCAAAGATACCCATATATGAATAATGCTCAGATAAGAGAGGTGCTACTAACTACTGCAAGGCAAATTCATGATGACTTCAAAGAGCCAGCCGATACTAGAAAAATTTCAGGCTTTAGTGCTGCGCTTGGAGTACCTGATGAGCGCTGGGGCTGGGGCGTAGTGGATCTATATAAGGCGATGTTTGGACCAGGTCAGCTTCTAGGAGTGTTTGATGTAAATTTAAATAGCGATGATATCTACTCAAATAACATAAGCGATGTGGCTATCAAATTTAGAAAAACAGAAGATGATGCAGAGGCTAAAATTTGGACCGAGCGCAAGGCTGAGCTAGAAAAAATAGCAAATTTAACACCAGAGCAAAAAGCAGAACTTGAGATAGGTAACGCTAGAGAAAGAGCAAGAGAACTAAGGGCAAGTGAGGGCTACGAAGGTACTCTTATAAAAAGAGGTCAAGGCACACTAAGCCTAGCAGGAGACAACTCTTACACTGGCAAGACCATAATAAAAGGTGGCAAGATCACAGCTCTTAATCAATCTCTAAAATCAAGCGACGTGATAGTAGAAAATGGCGGCGCACTAGAAATTGTAAGACAAATGAGCGTGCCAAAGGTTAGTAGAAATAAATTTACCTTGCAACTATCTTTAGGAGAAGTGACCAAAAAAAGCTCAAATGACGTAGTAAAAGCCACTATCAAATCAGGCGGTAGCTATATCGTCTCAAACGGCGCTTCAAATTTAGATCTAAATTTCGAGAAAAACTCATTTATAAACATAAGTGAGCCAAACTTAGAGATCATGCAAAGGCTCTATAACGACAGCACAAAATCAAAGACATTTACTGCAACTGGAAATTTCAAAGGCTATGAAGATACCCTTTCAAGAGAGTATGCGTTTTTTGATCTTGGCAAAAACTATAGCGACAACAAGCTAGAGCTTACTCTTAAAAAATCAAAAAATACAATGACAAGCATCGCAGCTAATGACAACCAAAAGAAAGTTGCACAGCTCATAGAAAGCACAGCAAGCCAGCCAGCGCTACTTCCTTCGCCATTTAGAAGCAGGCCAGCAGTTATCACAAGCGATCTTTATAGACACTTCATCTACACTACACCAAAAGAGGCAAAACAAACTCTAAAAACATTTGCAAATGAGGCAAATTTAGCTCAGCACAATGCATTTTTACTAGAAAGCATCATGCTAAAAAATGCAGTCATCAACCACGAATCTGACCCATTTGGCATAAGAGCAAGCGACTCAAATGGTATGAAATTTTGGTCAAATACCATGTTTGACGCTATGAAATTTAATGACATAAAAGCAAACTCTATGACACAGCTTTTTGGATTTGACGGCAGTGTAAATGACGCATTTGTACTTGGCGGTGTTCTTGGTGCTAGCACAGAAAAAGTAAAAGAAGACGGCGATGATGTCTATAAGACAAAAGGCAAAAGCATCGGTATCTACGGCAAAAGTGAGATCGCTAGCACGAAACTAGACCTTGGCGTCCTATACACAGATGCTAAGCGCAAAACTCAAAATGGTGCAACAATCGCAAGCTTTTACTCAAACGATCATATAAAAAGCAAAGAAAAAGCGCTTAATGCTTATGCAAATTTAGCCCTAACTAGCTTTAATACAGAAAATTTCTCACTAAATCCTTATGTGGGTGCAAGCTATCTACGCATGAAAACCGATAGCACAAGCCAAAATGTAGGAATTTTCAAAATGGATGTTGATGAAAAAACTAGAAATTTAGGCATTTTTAGCCTTGGTCTAAACCCTAGCGTACCATTTAGCCTAGGTAGCACTAAGATGAAATTTGAAGCTGATCTAGCATACAACAGACTAGTTGGCGACACAAAACCAACTATCGGTGTAAATGTCGCAAATGCTGGATATCTAGAGCTAGAGGGCAAAGAGGTTAAAAACCTTGGCACAGCTAGCCTTGGCATAAAAGCAAATGTCTATAAAAATGTAAATTTAGGCCTTTCTTACACTGGAGCTTTTGCTAAAGATGTAAGATCAAACAGCGTAAATGCTAAATTTGAGATATTGTTTTAGTTAGTTAAATGCTCGCTACTTTAAAAGGTAGCGAGCTTTTGAATTTAGAAGAGTTGAGTGAAAGAAAAGCCGTTTTTATTAAGCGTATCTTTGATCTTTTCTTGATGCTCAAGACCCTTTGTCTCAAGCGTGATAGTGATGCTTGCATCGCCGTAGTCAAGCTTAGTAGAGAAGCGGTCGTAGTCGATCTTTACGATGTTTGCATTTGCTGATTTTAGACTATCAGTTAGGCTCATGAGCGCTCCTGGCTTATCTACAAGTGTAATTTGTAGTGTCATCTTGCGGTGAGACTTGATAAGACCCTTTTCGATGATGATAGAAAGCACCTGAACATCGATATTTCCACCACTTAACACCACACCTATCTTTGCACCTTTTTTAAATTTGATCTTATCATGCATAAGTGCTGCCACACCAGCTGCGCCAGCTCCTTCAACTACGATCTTTTGCGTCTCTAGTAAGAACAAAATCGCAGTTGCGATCTCCTCGTCATCAACCTGCACGAACTCATCCACGCACTCAACGATATTTTTAAGCGTTATCTCACTCGCATCACGCACAGCGATGCCATCAGCTATAGTGCGAACTGACTTTGAGTTTATGCTCTTTTTAGCGCTGTAGCTATTAAACATCGCTGGAGCACCCTTTGCGCCGACACAAACGACCTTGGTTTTTGGATTTACTTGTTTTATACAGCTTGCCACACCGCTAGCTAAACCGCCGCCGCCAACTGGCACTACAACCATATCAAGGTCGCTTATCTCATCAAGCATCTCAAGACCCACAGTGCCCTGCCCTGCCATGACGTACTCATCGTTAAATGGATGAACAAAGGTCATATCTTTTTCTTTGGCGTAATTTACTGCAAATTCATACGCCTCATCAAAGTTATCACCTTTTAAGATCACTTCAGCACCAAGATCCTTTGTGCCAGCTACCTTTAGAAGCGGGGTTGATTCTGGCATGACGATGCAAGCATGCACGCCAAATTCTTTTGCACTTATCGCCACGCCTTGAGCGTGATTACCAGCGCTTGCAGCCACGACGCCACGTTTTCGCTCCTCCTCGCTTAGGCTAGCTATTTTATTGTAAGCGCCCCTTATCTTGTAAGCTCCAGTTCGCTGTAAATTTTCTTCTTTCAAATAGACATTTGCGCCTAAAATTTTGCTAAGTTTTGCACTTAGCGCAAACGGAGTTTTATTTACAAAGTGACCGATCGTTATCTTTGCTTGGATTATTTTGTTTAATGAAACCATTTTCAACTTTCCTTTTTTAAATTATTCTTTTGCCCTTAGTAATACGCCGCACTCGATGTGACACGAGTCTAAACCATGAGTTACAAGGTCGCATTTTACTTATTCTTCAGTTCGTTGAAATAAATCAACCCCTTAATTACCTAAATATCTATTCTTAGAAACATATCCACTCCACAAAAATTGAATTATTCAGGATAGTAATATAAACTTAGCTTTTTATTTATTAAAAAAATTGGTTTTTCATACATTTTACATCTGCCTCATGAAATATCTTGCAGTGAGAGATGACTGGCATTTTATCAGATCTTCTGGAACACCGGTGAAAATCACTTGCCCACCTTCACTTCCTCCACGAGGCCCCATCTCAATAATCCAGTCTGCCTCCGCAATCATTTCCAGGCGATGTTCAACGATAATTACTGTATTTCCTCTGTCAGCCATCTTTCGAAGAACCTGCATTAGATTCTCAATATCCTTATAATGAAGACCTGTTGAAGGCTCATCCAAAATATAGATATTCCCTTTTTTATTGAGTTCGCTTGCCAGTTTCAGCCGTTGGTTTTCTCCGCCAGACATACTGTTTGTTGACTGTCCCAGCGTCATATAGCCAAGGCCTACATCTCGAAGGCCTTTCAGTTTTTTGCTAATTTCCGGGTCATCAAAGAATTCCACAGCCTGATTTACGGTCAATGACATGACTTGTTCAATATTTTTCCCATTATAGCAGTAGCTAAGGGCCGTTGGATTAAATCGTTTCCCTCCACATTCTTCACAGACGATTTCTACCGGATCTGCAAATGCAATTTCCGGTTTAATAACGCCTCGTCCTCCACACACAGTGCAGGCCCCCTTTGAATTGAAACTGAACCATTCCATACCAATATCATTTACCTCTGCAAATTTTTTGCGAATCATATCGCCAATACCAGAATAGGTCGCAGGTGTTGAACGTGAAGAGATACCAATTGGTTTCTGATCGATTACGACAGCCTCAGGATACTTCTCGGTAAGTTCACATCGAATCAGACTAGACTTTCCTGAGCCAGCCACACCACATACTGCCGTAATAACTCCCATCGGAATATCTATGCTAACATTTTTCAAATTGTGAAGTTTGGCATGTTCGATATGTAGGCTCTCTATCCACTCTTTTGGTGTTGTATTTAGTTTGATTTTCTGACGCATCGCCTTAGCAGTGATCGTATCTGTCTTTTCAAGATCCTCCACTCCACCTTGGAAAACAATTTGACCGCCATTCACGCCAGCAAGCGGACCAAGCTCGATAATTTCATCCGCCAACCGGATAATATCACGGCTATGCTCCACAACAAGTACCGTATTATGCTTATCTCGAAGACTTAGGAGCAGTTTTGCAATCCGATCCGCGTCCGCGGGATGTAACCCTGCAGTCGGTTCATCAAAGATATAAGTAATATTGGACAGACTACTCCCTAGATGACGGACAATCTTCAGACGCTGAACTTCACCACCTGAGAGCGTATCTGTCCGTCTCCCAAGTGTCAGATAACCTATACCTACATCTATCATACGCTGCAGGGTTTCAATAATCTGTCTGGATATAGATTTTCCGACCGGGTTGTCAATTGTTTTCAGCACACCAATCAGCTCACTTACTTGGATATCCTGCATATCTGCAATGTTATAACCGTTAATCTTTGAAGCAAGAGCTGCAGGGTTCAGACCAGTCCCCCCACAAGTTGGACAAGGCCCATCTACTATATACTTCGAAATCTCCTGTTGCAATCCCTTCTTCAGCTTGGATATGTCACGGTTTATATAGAGCCTTTTAAACCGTGGGACAACCCCTTCATAATCCACCTTATAAGTTCCGCCGGTACCATTTCCAATCATGGTGATTACTTCATTATTGTCCTCACCATACTTTAACAGATTCCATTCTTCATCCGTAAAATTTTTCAATTTCTTATCTGAATCAAGCTTTGAATGCTGCGTATACAGTACATTCTGCCATCCAGCAGCAAATTGGCTGAAAGTAAGACCTCTATCACTAAGTGTTCCTTCTAGATTAAATAATCTATCCTCAATCAAGGTCAATCTTTTCCCCAAACCAGTGCAATCTGGACACATCCCATGAGGATGGTTAAAAGAATAGGCCATCGAACCACCAGCACTCGGATTTCCAACACGGGAAAACAACAACCTAAGTAGTGGTGCTACATCGACTGCGGTCCCAACCGATGACCTTGAATTAGTTCCCATAGGTTTCTGGTCAACAATTATGACAGGCGTCAGACCTTCAATTGTTTCAAATGCCGGACGCTCATAATTCGGCATTTTGTTCCTGAGATAATAAGAATAACCCGCCTGCCACTGTCTTGAGCTTTCCACCGCAATTGTATCAAAGGCAAGTGAGCTTTTCCCTGATCCTGAAACACCTGCTAATACAACCAACTTACCTTTTGGGATTTTTATATTAAAATGCTTCAGATTATTCTCCGAAACACCTGTAATTTCAATATAATCATTCATAGTACAACCTCCATAGAATAGAAAACTTAATCATTAATAAGCAATACGCCGCACTCGATGTGATGAGTGTTTGCAAACTGATCAAAGAGCGCAAATTTTATCACTTTATGGCTTTTAGTAAGCTCATTTAAATTTTCTTTTAGCGTCTCTGGGTTGCACGAGATGTAGATGATGTTTTTGAAATTTCTAATGAAATTTATGACACTTTCACTAAGTCCAGCGCGAGGCGGATCGACAAGGACGTGCGAGAAGTTAAAGTCGCTTAATTTTATATCTTTTAGCCTATTAAACTCCCTAACACCAGCAAATGCGCTCATCAGCTCATCAGCGTCCATACGTAACAATTTGATATTTTCTGCCCCATTTAGCTCGCAGTTTTTAAGGGCATTTGCGATCGAGCTTTTTGAAATTTCAGTGGCAAGGACGTTTTTAAATTTAAATGAAAGTGGGATAGTAAAATTTCCATGTCCGCAGTAAAGCTCCAGCAGGTCATCGCCACTTTGCACGCACTCTTTTGCCCAAGCTATCATCTTCTCATTTACCGCTTTATTTGGCTGGATAAAGGCATTTTCGCTTAGGCTAAATTTATAAATTTGCCCATCAACATTTAGCTCATCAACTAAATTTAGCTCACCACTTAGCAGCTTTTGACCGCGAGATCTAGCTAAGATCATCACATCAAGCTTGCTAGCTAGAATTTTCATCGCCGCTTCAAACTCACCATCAAGCTTTTTATGATAAAGAAGCGTGACTAAGGTGCCACTTTTACAGGCGATAAACTCCACTCCAAAGAGCTTTGTGCGTAAAATTTCATCATTTTGTAAATTTTCAAGTAGCCTTGGCATTAGATGTGAAATTTGCTCGCAAACCTTTGGGCACTCATCTATAAAGACCCTTTTGCCTTTTTCGCTTGCATGCATCGTATAGCTAAGCTTGCTACCCTCGTGCCAGATGCCAAACTCAGCCCTCGTGCGGTAGTGCTTTGGGCTTGAACTAAAAAGATCAAATTTATCCTCGTAAAAGTGGGAGAAATTTTGCTTAATAAGATCAGTTTTAAATGAAATTTGCTCACTATAAGGGGTAAAAAGAGTGCATGATCCGCACTCTTTTAGGTATTTGCAGTCCAAATTTATGCCGCTTTCTCTTCGACTTTTTTACCGGCAAATCTAACCAAAGCCCAGATCGCTAAAAATCCGCAAGGAAGTGCGATCCAAACGCTAAGACCAAGTGCGACAGGCAAGTAGCCAACAAGCACACAAACCGCACAAACACTAAGTGCGTAGATCATCTGTGTTGAGACGTGATCGATGTGGCTACATCCTGCGCCCATTGATGAAAGTATCGTAGTGTCTGATATCGGCGAGCAGTGATCACCAAAGATAGCGCCAGTTAGAACGCTTGAGATATTTACGATCATATAAGCATGCATCGCATCGCCATCTAAGCCATAGTTTTTGCCCACTGCGTAAGCTAGCGGGATAGCAAGAGGCATCAAAATGCCCATTGTGCCGTAGCTGGTGCCAGTTGAGAAGCTGATAAATGAGCCAAGGATGAAAACAGCCACTGGCAAGATAAATTTAGGCGTTGAGTCACTTAGTAGATCAACCAAATATCTTGAAGTGCCAAGCTCTTTTATAACCGCGCTAAGGCTCCAAGCAAGAAGCAAGATGACAACTGTTATGATCATAGTTTTCCAGCCCTTTACCCACGTGCTAATAGCCTCTTTAACATCAAAAATTTTGCGCCAAACACCCATGACGATAGCTACTATACTAGCAAGTAGTGCCGCTTGAAATAGCGATGTAGCAGAGTCAGCTGCGCCAAAAGTATCTTTAAATGTTGAAAATGAAAGCGGATTTGCAAGTGCATTTTTAAGAGTATCGCCCTCAAGTGCAGCAAGACCGCTAAAATAAAAGCTAGTAAATGCGCCGATAACTAGCACAAGAAGCGGCACGATCGCATTTGAAGCGCTTAGTTTTACTCCCTCTTTTGGCTCAAGAGTCTTATCTTCAAGGTCTTGAATTTGAGTTTTGCCTGAGTGAAGCTCGCCTCTTCTAGCGCGTCTTTCAGCTGCTAGCATAGGACCATACTCGCGTTGCATCAAGGCTGTGCACACGATGAAAAACAAGATAAAGAGGTTGTAAAATCTATATGGAATGGTCTCGATAAATATAGAATAAGCGTTTATGCCTGTCTCGCCGATAAGCTCGTAGCCCTTTTCGATGAGCGAAACTTCAAGTCCGACCCATGTAGAGATGATAGCAATACCTGCAATCGGTGCTGCAGTAGCGTCGATGATAAAGGCTAGCTTTTCGCGGCTTATTTTAAATTTATCGCTTATTGGCCTCATGATAGGACCGACGATCAAAGCGTTTGCGTAGTCATCGAAAAATACAAAAATACCCATAAGCCAAGTTGAAATTTGAGCTGAAACGCCAGTTTTTGCCTTTTTGCTAAGCCAAAGAGCAACCGCCTTTGTGCCGCCCATCTTTGTGATGAGTGCGACCACGCCACCGATACAAAGCACTTGAAGCAAGATGCCAGCATCGGTGCTATCAGCCATCGACTCAACCACTCTTGAAACGATGCCAGTAAAGCCTTTTACGATGCCCATAAAGACGTTTTCATTGATGATATTTATGAGAAACGTTCCGCTAAAAACACCGATAAATAGCGACAAGATGACATCTTTTGTGATAAAAGCAAGTGCTATTGCCACAACAGGCGGTATAAGTGTGAATACGCCGTAAATTTCAGCGTTTCTCTTTGCCACTTCTGGATCAACACCAAAAAGCGCGGCACTAAAAAATAGTAACAATAAAATTTGTCTCACATAAACTCCTTAAAATTTTTCTATCGCAAGCCCAGCCCAAGTCTGCGTATTTGCCATGACTTCGACCCTGTTTATATTGACACTTCCAGGCATATTTAGACAATTAACCAAAATAGTCGCGATATCCTCAGATGTGATGAAATTTGTATGCTCATAGATGCTATCAGCCTTTGCCTTATCGCCCTTAAATCTAACCTCGCTAAATTCAGTCTTGCAAAGCCCTGGCTCGATGTTTGTCACCCTGATATTAGTGCCAACTAGATCGTTTCTCAAATTTAGACTAAACTGCTTTACAAAGGCCTTTGTAGCGCCATAAACGTTGCTGCCAGGATATGGCCACGAGCCAGCTGTCGAGCCTAGGTTAAAGATATAGCCCTTTTCTTGCTTGTAAAGTAGCGGCAAAACGGCCTTTGTAGAGTAGATGAGACCCTTTACGTTTGTATCTATCATCGTCTCAAAGTCCTCAACCTTCGCATCTATCGTCTTTTCTTGTCCCAAGGCAAGCCCAGCGTTATTTACAAGCACTTCGATGTCTTTAAATTTATCAGGCAGGCTATCAACTGCGCCAAAAACAGCCTCTTTGTCGCGTATGTCAGCTACGATGATGTGCGTGTCGCCAAGCTCACTTGCTAGCTTTTTTAGCCTATCTTCGCGCCTTGCAAGAGCGACTATCTTGTAGCCCTCTTTAGAAAGTCGTCTAGCGATCGCCTCGCCAAAGCCAGATGTCGCACCTGTCACAAAAGCTGTCTTTTTCATATCTCTTCCTAATTAAAATTTGGCTTTAAACCAAGCTCTTCTAAAAATTTAATATTTTTTTCGTTTTTATCTTTAATCGCATAATCAAGAGCGTTAAATCCAGCATCATCAGTGGCGTTCATATCAGCGCCGTTATCTATCAAAAGCTTTAAAATTTCTGGTGTCGCGTGAGCCGCTGCATGCATGAAAACGCTTCTGTTTGTATGCTCCAAACCACACGTATCCTCTACTTGCATCATGCCTAAATTTATCATATTCATCTTAGACTGCTCGTCGATATAGCTCTCGTTTGCATTGGCCCCACTCTTTAGCAAAAGCTCACAAAGAGGCGCATCCTCAAACTGCACAGCGTAAAAAAGCGCACTTTTGCCAAAGAAATTTTTGTGATTCACATCGGCTCTATTTTTAAGCAAAATTTTTACATTTTCTAAATTTTTAAGAGCAAAAAAGAGCGGTGTCTCATCGCCTAAATTTACATCAGCCCCGCGCCTTATGATCTCTTCTATCATGTCACTACTTTTGTCATTTAGCAGTGCGATATCAAGTAAATTTGTAAGCTCAGCGGTGCTGTAATTTTTAGAATAAAGCAAATTTGCAAGCTCATCTTGACTTAGCTTTTGAGCCATCATCTTTTGCTCTTGGGTTAAAATTTTAGCCTTATTTACCTTTTTGCCGACACTAAAGCTTAAAAACTCATTTATCACGCTAGTTGCGTAGTAAGCGGCACTTGCGCTATCAACGCCTAAAGCCTCATAAAATTTAACCAACGGAGTTTGAGCATTTTTATAAGCTTCGCTGAATTTTTTATATTTTAAAAAGTTAAACAAGCTCTCATTCGCCCAGTATCTAAAGTACTCCATCTGAGCGTCTTTTTGACTCTCAGCCACCTCTGGCTTTGCAAGCTCTTTTTGATAGAGAAGAGGGGCAAATGAAGCTTTTAGCAAGATCCATCTAAATTTATTTAAATTTTCTCTATAAACGCCCTCGCCAACGCAGCTTTGAGACTCGCTCCTCACAGCCACACTCGCATCAAAAAGCTCTTTTACTTCTTTTAAATTTAAAAGTGAGCCGTCGCAATAAAATAGCCCCTCATTCGCGTAAGCAAGCTCATTTGGAGTAGTTTTAAAGCTCTCTTTTTTAGCAAGATCACTGCACTCTAATGCATGCAAATTTACAAAAAGAAAACTGCTAAAAAATAGAAAAAAAGCTACTTTTTTCATCAAAGCTCCTTAAAATTTCGCGATATTGTAACAGATTTATATACTAAACTCGCTTATTTCATTAAAATTTAGGTATTTATAAATTTCATCTTTGTTTAAACTAAGGCTATCTCTTACTATTTTTTTATACTCACTAACGCTTGGCAAACGCCCTAATAGCGCGCATACGGCGGCTAGCTCGGCACTTCCTAGATAGACCTTTGCACCCATGCCCATTCTGTTGTCAAAATTTCTAGTCGAGGTCGAAAAAACGACGGCATTATCGTTCACTCTTGCTTGATTACCCATGCAAAGCGAGCAGCCTGGCACCTCTGTCCTAGCACTTAACCTTTTAAAAATTTCATAAACACCCTCATCTTCAAGCGTTTTTTTGTCCATCTTAGTTGGCGGAGCGATCCAAAGCCTAGTAGTGAGCTTGCTCTCACGCTCTAAAATTCTAGCAAGCGCCCTGTAATGCCCGATATTTGTCATACAGCTACCCACAAAGACCTCGTCGATATCGTGCGCTCTTTTGCTATCAGCTAAAATTTCACTTAGCGTTGCCACGTCGTCTGGGTCGTTTGGACAGGCGAGGATCGGCTCATCTATCTTGGATAAATCAATCTCTAAAATTTCAGCGTATCTTGCGTCCTTGTCTGCTCTTAAAAGAGTTGGGTTTTCTAACCATTTTTGCATCTTCTCTTTTCGCCTAGCAAGCGTTTCATGGCTCTCATACCCTGCTTTTATCATCGCGTCTATTAGCGCAACGTTTGATCGAACGTACTCCACTACGCTAGCCTCGCTTAAATTTACCACACAAGCAGCCGCCGAGCGCTCAGCCGAAGCGTCACTTAGCTCAAACGCCTGCTCCACTTTTAGGCTCTCAAGCCCTTCTATCTCTAAAATTTTGCCCGCAAAAATGTTCTTTTTATTCTTCTTTTCAACACTTAAAAGCCCCTTTTTGATAGCAAAATAAGGTATCGCATTGACAAGATCACGAAGCGTCACGCCCTCTTTTAGCTCACCTTTAAATTTGATCAAAACTGACTCTGGCATATTTAGCGGCATCATTCCAAGTACCGCTGCAAACGCCACTAGGCCGCTGCCCGCTGGAAAGCTAATGCCAATAGGAAATCTCGTGTGACTATCGCCGCCAGTGCCCACTGTGTCAGGCAAGACCATGCGGTTTAGCCACGAGTGGATGACACCGTCGCCTGGTTTTAGGCTAACTCCGCCACGAAGCGTCATAAATTTAGGCAAGCTCTTTTGCATCTCAAGGTCGCTTGGCTTTGGATAAGCAGCCGTGTGACAAAAGCTTTGCAAGACAAAATCCGCCCCAAAACTAAGGCTAGCAAGCTCTTTTATCTCGTCTCTAGTCATGGGCCCTGTGGTGTCTTGCGAGCCAACGGTCAAAATTTCAGGCTCCACGTATGCCCCAGCTCTCACGCCAGCCTTGCCGCAAGCCTTGCCGACCATCTTTTGAGCGAGTGTATAGCCACCGCCTAGCTCTTTTGGCTGATCTGGCTTTATAAAAATTTGCTCCTCGCCAAGCCCCAAGACCTCTCTAGCCTTTTTGGTCACTTGCCTACCTATCATCAAAGGTATCCTGCCGCCTGCTCTTATCTCGTCGCTTAGGGTGTTTGGGCTAAGTTTAAAATTTGCCACGAGCTTTTTTTGGGCGCCTGTGAGCTTATAAATTTCACCCTTAAATGGCCAAATTTCTATCTCATCGCCCATTTCTAGCTCATTTACGTTTGCAACTATCGGCAGTGCGCCGCTATCTTCAGCGGTGTTAAAAAATATCGGAGCTATGGTCGTGCCGATCACGATGCCACTAGTTTTTTTGTTTGGCACGCCCTCTATCTCATCGCCAAGGTGCCACTGGATAGAGTTTATGCCACTCTTTCTGCTGCTGCCAGTGCCGACCACGTCGCCAACATACGCCACGCTCTTGCCAAGGCTTTTTAACTCTTTTAATATCTCCAAGCCCTCAGGCATCTTTTTAACCAGCATCGCCTTTGCGTGAAGCGGTATGTCAGCCCTTGTATAGGCCTCGCTTGCAGGGCTTAGATCATCTGTATTTGTCTCGCCAGGCACCTTAAAAACCACTGCATTTATGCACTCATCAAGCGGCTTTTTATGCGTAAACCATTCGGCATTTGCCCAAGAAGCAAGCACCTCTTTTGCAAATTTATTGCTATTTGCTAGCTTTGCGATCTCGTCAAAATGCTCATGTACTAAAATGATATTTTTTAGCTCATTTGCTGCAGCTTGCGCGATAGTTTCATCGCTATTTTTTAGCGCTCGCACCAAAATTTCTACGTTATATCCGCCAAGCATCTTGCCTAAGATTTTAATGGCACGAACCGCATCAAGCCCGCTAATAATACTAAGCCCGTCTATCACCTCGCCAAGAAATTCTGCCTTTATCTTTGCCGCGTCATCAACACCTGGATTTACGCGATTTGTAAGCAAATTTATAAGAAATTTTAGCTCGTTTTGCGCCTTTTCATCGCCACTAGAGTTGCCAGCAAGTCTCATTAGCTCGCAAATTTCGCTTGTTTGCTTGGCATTTAGCGCAAGCGGTGGCACGCCCTCTTTTTCTCGCTCACTCACGTGTTTTTCGTAGTCGGTAAAAAAGCTCATAAATTTCCTTTGTGATTTTGCTCGTTTTTAGTCCAAAACCGCTGATTTTGCTTGCATTTTATCAAAAAGCAAAACAATCTAAAGTAAAATTTGCCCAAAATTTCAAATTTCAAGGAGCAAATGTGTCAAAAGCCTACCTAAAATCACCCATTGGAATTTTAGAGATCGTTGCTAGTGAAAATGGAATTTGCGAGATAAATTTTGTAGATAAATTTGAAAAAGTAGCGGTAAAAGATGAAAATTTAAAGCTTTGTTTAGATGAGCTAGAAGCCTATTTTAAGGGCGAGCTTAAAAAATTTAGCGTTAGTCTTGATGTAAAAACGACCAAATTTAGAGCTAAAATTTATGACGTTTTACAAAAAGTGCCATACGGCGAAACGACCACATACGCAGCTCTTGCACTTGCCGCTGGTCACAAAAATGCTTACCGAGCAGCGGGATCTGCAAACGCCAAAAACCCACTGCCTATCATCATCCCTTGCCACAGAGTACTAGCCAGCAGTGGCCTTGGTGGCTACTCAGGCGGAGATGGTCTACCAACTAAAATTTGGCTTTTAGAGCACGAAGCAAAGTATAAATAAGCCAAATGCAATATAAATTTGCTTTAAAGCGCCTCTTAAACCGATGAGCCAACCTCTTTAAATTTATCAACAAAATGAGATATCTCATCGATCACTTTTTGCCTTATTATTGGATAGTTTTTATTTAAAGGACCGATATTAGTCGGCAACATCTCGCCTATTTGCGTTCCGCTCTGACTAACAAAGCCACTCTTTAAAGACGAGCTTATAAACCTTCTTGCACCAGCTTCATCTAAATTTAAAGAAGCGATAAGCTCGTCTACTTCTTTTTTCATCACACCTTTTGCAAATTTAAAAAACTCTTCTATCACGCTAGCTCGATCTTTAAATTTATCCAAGTCGCTTTGGTTTATAAAATCAACTATCAACCCCTCTTTTGAGCGATTTTCCAAGCTCGAGCGGATGATGCGGCGCACCTCATCAGTAAGAGCTGCTTTATCTTTTATCTTTTTATTATGCTCAAATATCAAACCCAAAATATAGTCTAAATTTATCTCCTGAGACTTTAGCAGATCAACCTCAAAGACCACATCATCCCAGTTTATCCTCTCTTTTTCCTTCTCTTCGCCAGCCTTTTCTTTTCTTAGCCACTCTCTTATATCATTATACGTTCCGCGGTAGTCTTGCAAAGCCCTTGCATTTGGCACTTTTATGCTTTGCATCTCTTTGATTTGATCATCACTTAAGCCAAATTTATCCCTAAACTCACAAACTGCTTTTTCATCGTCTAAATTTACCTCTTGCAAAGCCCTTAGAGCAACAAATTCATCGTAGTTTTGCAAAGCATTTTCCACCCTTAAATACTCTCCAAAAAGCTTTACAAATTCTTTCTTATCTTTTTGCGTCTCTATCTTAGTAGGATCAGGAAATTTCGCCTCTAGTTCGCTTACTACATCTACAAATCCCCTTCTTGCCTCGCCAGATACCGCATCCGTAAAGCCATCCATATACTCTTTATAGCTTTTTTCGAGTATGACGCTTTTGGTGCTTCCTTTACCAAAAAGAGTTATGGCATCTTCTGTCGCTTTTTCTAGGTCTCTAAATGTCACGATGTTGCCAAAAGTTTTTGTAGCACCATAAATTCTATTTGTCCTAGAGTATGCTTGTATGAGCCCGTGATAGCGTAAATTTTTATCCACAAATAGCGTGTTTAGACAAGGCGCGTCAAATCCTGTCAAAAACATACCCACCACTAGAAGCAGATCGATCTCTTGCTTCTTTGTGCGCTCGCTTAGATCTCGGTAGTAGTCTTGAAACGACCCGCCATCAACGCTAAAATTTGTCTTAAAGTAAGCATTGTAGTCGTTTATCGCGCCGCTTAAAAACTCTTTTGAGCTAACATCCATCGCCTCTGGCTCAAAGCCCTCATCAGCTATCTCGCCAACCATATCTTGCTCTTCATTTTGCGAAAAAGAGAAGATGGTCGCTATCTTTAAAGCTCGCTCTTTGTTGCTTTGCAAATTTTTAAACGCTTCATAATAAAGCTTCGCTGCCTCTATCGAGCTTACTGCAAAAATAGCGTTAAAACCCTTGCCACTTGCATTTAAGCGGTGGGTTTTTTGATGAAATTTCTCTAGCACATACCCTGAAATTTCCTTGATACGCTCAGGGTGCAAAAATGCACTTTTATTCTCAGCTGCACTTAGTTTTAGCTCGTCTTTTTCTGTCTCTATGCTCTTAAATTTAGGCACGACGTTGTTATAATCAACCTTAAATTTAAGCACCTTCTCATCTCTTATGGCATCGACTATTACATATTCATGAAGTGAGCTTCCAAAGACACTTTGCGTAGTCTCTGCTCCGATGGCATTTTGAGGAAATATCGGCGTTCCAGTAAAGCCAAACTGATAAAATTTCTTAAATTTCTTCTTTAAATTTTTCTGCGCTTCGCCAAACTGAGACCTGTGGCACTCGTCAAATATAAAAACAATCTCTTTTTGATATATGCTTAGATCATCTTCGCTCTTCATCAGGTTATTTAGCTTTTGTATAGTTGTTACGATGATCTTTCCGTCATCTTTTTGAGTGTTTCGCTTTAGTTCTGCTGAGCTAGCTGAGCCATTTACGCTATCTTTTGAAAATTTTTGATACTCCTTCATAGTCTGATAGTCAAGGTCTTTTCTATCAACCACAAAAAAGACTTTATCTATAAATTCAAGTTGCGTAGCAAGCCTAGCTGCCTTAAAGCTAGTTAGCGTCTTGCCAGATCCTGTCGTATGCCATATAAAGCCGCCACCCTCTGGCTTTGCGTAGCATTTGGCATTATGTGAGCTATTTATCTTCCAAAGTATGCGCTCAGTCGCCGCTATCTGATAAGGACGCATTATAAGCAAGGTGTTATTTGTGTCAAAGATGCAGTATTTGCTAAGTATGCTAAGAAGTGTATTTTTCGCCAAAAATGTAGCTGTAAAGTCCTTTATATCTTTTATGGCTTCGTTTTTTGAATTTGCCCAGTTTATAGTAAAGTCAAAGCTGGTTTTATCCCGCTTGGTTGTGTTTGCAAAGTATCTTGTATCTGTGCCATTTGAGATGATAAAAATTTGTAAGTATTTAAAGAGAGAATTTGATGAGTTAAAGCTCTCTTTTGAGTAGCGATGAATTTGATTAAAAGCTTCTCTTATCGCCACGCCTCGCTTTTTAAGCTCTATTTGCACAAGCGGCAAGCCATTAACAAGTATAGTGACATCATATCTGTTGTGCGATGAGCCAGTTTGTTCAAACTGATTTATCACCTGCAAGCTGTTTTTAGCGATATCTTTTTTATCGATAAGGCAGATGTTTTGCATATGCCCATCATCAAAAACAAAGTCATAGATATGGTCATCTTGTATCTTGCGGGTTTTTTCCACTATGCCATCGTTTGGTTTATCGATATACTCTTCGACTAGCCTTTTCCACTCTGAGGGGCTAAATTTAACGTTATTTAGCCTCTCTAACTGCTCTTTTAAATTTAGCAAAAGTGCTGTTTGAGAGTTTATATCTTTTTTATACTCATAGCCTTGTTTTACAAGGTCGGCTATAAGTTCATCCTCCATATCCGCTTCGCTTTGGTAGCTTGAAGACTGAGGCAATCTCTCATATTTATCTAAAACGATGAAATTTTCTGACTCAAGTATGGTTTTACTCTCTATCATTTTTACGCCTTTATGCTGTCATTTTTGGTTTGAAATTTAAAAGTAGCTCTCTGTAATGCTCATACTGCTTGCGCCTTAGCTCTATCTCTCGTGGCAAACCCTCAGTTATAGAATTTACAAGCGTATCAAATTTATCTAAGATATCAACGACTTTTTGCTGTGTTTGAAGTGATGGGACGGGGATTTTTATTTTGGCAACCATAGGTATTGTCAGCTGAGGAATTCCAGAAGTTGGCACAGAAATTTTTTGGGTATCTAGAAAATATTTTAAAAATTGTGCAGTTATATTACTTTTAGGTATAGCACATATAAGTCTCACAATAGGATAAAATGGGTCTAACCTTAAAGCACAATATCCGATAGTCCCTCTTGCAGATATCGTTACACACTGCTTCATAACCCTAGGTTCGTCAGTAAAACCATACAAAGCATTATCTCCTATTCCATTGCTATAAATAGGGAATTTAAATTTTATGTCTTTTTCTTTTGAAACTTTATCTTTAGATATATCTCTACCAGCAATTAAATCACAAATTTCTCCAAGCGTTTTTAGCTCACACCCTCCATTTTTATCAAGCTCGTCAAAGCTTAAAAGAAAGTCTCGGTAAAATTCATACTGCTTTTTTCTAGCTGTAAGCTCTTCTGTAAGTTTTGCCATTAATTCTTCTGTAAGAGAAGTGAAAGAGTCCATGATACGGGCTATTTCACGCTGCACTTCCATCGGAGGCACAGGGAGTTTAATTTTTAGAAATTTTGTTTTTGAAACATTAAAACGAGTTACACCACTAGCAGTCTTAATAATTTGTGTTCTCAAAAAGTTGCTTCTAAAAATGTATTTTAGAAATTCTGGATCAAATAAGTTTAAATCATTTAAACGAAAACCAAAGCAAAAGCTATTTAAATATATCGGTTCTTCTATATTTTTAGTAAAAACAGACGAAAATCCACATTCGTTTCTAGTTTCAGAAGAGCCAGTAAATAAAATATCACCATAGACAACTAAATTTTGCTTTTCATCATCATCTATTTTTACATATTCAAGCGCATTCGTATCTATACTTAAATTCAAAAATACATTCATGTATGTTATATATTTAGCATTTCCATGTTTTACAAAATCATCTTTTGTTTTACCACTTAAACCACCATATAAACAACCAATCTCCCCAAGCTTCACAAACTCCACCCCATTCGGACAAAGCTCATTTATCAGATCAAAAATTTTACTCATCTCTCGCCATCCAGCTCTATCTGCGCGATGATCTCATCTATCTGCGAGCGCAAATTTGAGATCTTTGCCACGGTCTCTTTTATCTGTAAATTTAGCTCGTTTATGTCTATCTTCTCGCGTGTATCTTTTGGCTCGACATAGGAGCTAACTGCTAGATTGAAGTCATTTTGGGCGATAGTGTCATTATCCACCGAGGTAGCTACGTGAGCGATCTCTTCTTTGCTAGCAAAAATTTCTACTATCTTTTTAATGTGCTCACCTGTTAAAACGTTATTGTTCGTTCTTTTTTCAAAAAACTCACTAGCGTCTATAAACTGCGTTTTGTTTTCACTTTTGTGCTTTGAGAGCACAAGGATATTTACAGCGATCGATGTGCCGTAGAAGAGATTTGGCGCTAGGGCGATGATGGTTTCGACGAAATTTTCTTTTACAAGATACTCACGTATCTTCTTTTCAGCGCCGCCTCTATAAAAAATGCCAGGAAAGCTAACGATAGCAGCTCGCCCCTTTGCAGAAAGGTAGCTAAGAGCATGCATGATAAAGGCAAAGTCTGCCTTGCTTTTAGGTGCTAGCACACCAGCTGGAGCAAACCGAGCATCATTTATAAGTGTAGGATCATCGCTGCCGATCCAGTTTATAGAGTAAGGAGGGTTTGAGACGATAGCGTCAAACGGCTTGTCGTCCTGAAGCTTTGGGTCTAAAAGCGTATCGCCAAGCTCGATGTGAAATTTAGAGTAGTTTATGTTGTGTAAAAACATATTCATGCGAGCAAGGTTAAATGTCGTGTGATTGATCTCTTGTCCAAAAAAGCCCTGCTCTACCTCGTGCTTGTCAAATCTCTTTTTAGCTTGCAAAAGTAGTGAGCCTGAGCCACAAGCTGGATCGTAAATTTTATTTACACTTTCTTGTCCGTGCATGGCTAGCTCAGAGATGAGCTTTGAGACATTTTGCGGAGTGAAAAACTCGCCGCCTGACTTGCCGGCATTTGCAGCGTAGTTTGAGATGAGAAACTCATAAGCATCGCCAAAAAGATCGATGTGGTTATCTTTAAAGTCACCAAAATCAAGCCCAGCAACTCCGTTTAAAACAGCAGCAAGCCTTCTATTTTTATCTGCGACGCTATTACCAAGTCTGTTGCTAGTCGTATCAAAGTCAGCAAAAAGTCCTTTGATATCTTGCTCTGACTCAAACCCTGCGGCTGAGCCCTCGATACTTTTAAAAATTTGATCCAGATCGGTATTTAAATTTGCATTATTTGAGGCATTTTTTACGACATTTTTAAAAAGCTGACTAGGATAGATGAAGTAGCCCTTTTCTTCTATGATGACCCTTTTTTGCTCATCATCTATCTCATCGTCACCCATGCTAGCGTAGTCGATGCTCTCGTCTCCAGCCTCTATGTAGTCGGTAAAATTTTCGCTGATAAATCTATAAAACAAAGTTCCGAGAACATACTGCTTAAAGTCCCAGCCATCAACAGCACCCCTTACTTCATTTGCGATGCTCCAAATTTGATTTTGTAAGGCTCTACGTTGTGCCTCTTCGCTCATTTTATCTCCTTTAAATTTCCTTGTAGCCGACTATATTTAGCCCAAAACCAGCTAAGCTTACAAATTCTTTATTTTTATTTGAGCTTAGAAGCTCGATATCTTTTACGCCAAAGTGATTTAAAATTTGCGCTCCGATGCCGTAATCCTTGCTTGTGTTTGAGTTGTCGCTATCTAAAAAGATCAAAATTCCACCATTTTGACTTAGAAATTTGATAGTTTTTAAAAGCTCTTCGTATTTTGGACTGCTCAAAAGCTCGTGATCGGCAAGGATCTTTTGAAATTTGACATTTGCCTTGCTCTTTGGCTCGCCAAAAAGATAAGCTGAGTGAATTTTACCTTTGTGATCTGTGATATCGTATCTTATAGCCGCGTAGTCTGCGATCTTGACGTCACTTTTTTCGCCAACTCTTATGAGGCTTTCATGACTTAGCCTATACTCAACCAAGTCAGAAACGCTGATCATATTTAGTCCAAATTTTTTGCAAAACTCCTCTAAATAATCGCGTCTTGCCATGGTGCCATCTTCTTTTACGATCTCGCATATCGAGGCCATCGGAGCAACCCCTGCAAGCTTGCAAAGATCGACTGAACCCTCGGTGTGGCCTGTGCGAACTAGTACGCCACCATTTTTAGCGATAAGTGGGAAGATGTGTCCTGGACGCACGAAGTCTTCAGGCTTTGAGCTAGCATCAGCTGCAAGCCTGATCGTCATATCGCGCTCATATGCGCTCACGCCCGTTGTTGCGTCCTTTGCATCAATCGTAACTGTAAAAGCTGTCTCGTGGCTCGATGTGTTTTTGGCTACCATTAGCGGCAGATCAAGCCTTTTAGCGTTTGCCTCGTCCATCGCAAGACAGAGCACACCCTTTGCATGAGTGATAGCGAAATTTACCTTTTGCATGTCGCTACTAGCTGCTGAAAAGACTAGATCGCCCTCGTTTTCGCGGTCCTCGTCATCGACCATGACGACCATTTTTCCATTTTTTATATCCTCAATCGCTCTTAATACATTTTCAAATGCCATAATTGTCCTTTTATAAATTTTTACGATTATATTGATATTTTGATAATCAAAAGATAAAAATAATATTTTTTCTTTGCCGGTAATCACTTTTGAGAAAAAATAGAATTTACACCAAAATTTAAGCTTTTGAGGTCGATATTAGCCATTTGGCAGGATAAATTATCTCGTATAGGCATAAAATTTAAATGTATGTTTGTGCAATAAAACAAATTTTGACTTTAAATTTTAAAATATGCCTCAGGCAAAGATAAATTGCTATTTTAGTTCGCTAATGACGATATGAAAGATACTTGAAATTTGCATTAAATAAAAAAGATAGTTTAATGAGCAGGTTTAAAAATTTAAATATTTTTATTTAGAAACTCAAGCCAATTTAAGCTATCATCATTTTTTAGCTATAAAAGTAAAAAATTTTAATAAAAAAATATATTTAAATCGCTCTAAAGATAATATTTTATGTATTATTTTACATATTATTTAACAAAATATTTTTATAAAAAAACGCATTAAATTAAAAAAACAAAAATAAAAAAAATATGAAAAATTTAAAAGCAGATGGCGCAGCGGACGGGGCTCGAACCCGCGACCTCCGCCGTGACAGGGCGGCATTCTAACCAACTGAACTACCGCTGCACCTAAAAGTAATGGTGGT
>JAHAKV010000001.1:0-263087 GCA_018371455.1 Campylobacter concisus
TATCTCTATAGGTTGGGCTTTGTTTGTCTTGTGATTTAGTAGATCAAAGAAAGATAGTAGGCCTGTTTTTAGTTTGAGGATGATTTTTAGGAGGTAAGACGATAGATAAAGCGAGAGCAATAATCCCAAAATAAGCACCACTACAAGCACTCCAACAGATGCATAAGCAAGTGAGTTTAGATCCTCTAAAAGCTCGTCTTTATCAAGCTCGCCGATAAGATACCAGCCCATACTTTTGATATATTTTGAGCCGATCAATAAATTTCTGCCATCTTTATCTAGCGAAATGTAGCTGCCGTTTTCGTTAATCAGCTTTTTAAGGTTTGCATCGCCAACTAAATCTTTTAGATTGCCGCTTACGTCTTTACCGATCTTGATGTCACCTTTTTCATCGACAAGTAGAAATTTACCGCCGCGACCTATCTTTTGTGACTGGACAAAATTTACTATCTCGCTTAAATTTACGCCAGTTGCTGCGATACCATAAAATTTATCATCTTTTTGAACTTTGTAGTTTATATACATCATTATCTTGCCACTGCCGTCTTCAGCCTTGTTGATGTCGATTAGGCTTAAGCTGCTGCCATCTTTTAAGGCGTAGTACCATTTGTCATTTTCTGGGTTAATGACCTTTAAAATTTTATCTTCAACGTAGTAGTTTAGGGTTCTGTCTGAGCCAAACATTATCGTATCTAGCTTTAAATTTTTAGCAAGAGTCTGAAAATAGTCAAACAAGACCTTTCTGCCGTGCTCGTCCTCGCCGTTTTTGACCCAGTCTATTAAAAAGCTATTTTGAGTTATTTGATAAGAAGCGTCGATTATCTTATCGATGTAAGATTCTATTTTATAGCCAACTTCATTGACAGCAAGTGGGAATTCTTTACTTTCGACCCTGTCGGTATATAAATTTTTAGCCATGTTATAGGTCACAAGACCAACCACACTAACACAAACCAAAAGCATGACACTTAGCACAAGTGCCGTTCTCATCCTGAGTGATTTCATTGCATTCTCCTTAAAGTAAATTGACAATTTTATTACAATATATTTAAATAATATTAAAATTTATAAATTAGAAATTTGTGAGATTTTTTGCAAGAAGCGTTTTTGCCTCTTGCAAATTTATATTAGGATTTATTTTTTAAGGTCGTATTTAGCGAGCATTTTGTCAAATTCGCCAGATTTTTGTAGCTCTTCGATCGCAGCATCTATCTTTTTGATAAGATCAGTGTGTTTGCCCTTATCAAATGCCATCGCAAAGCCCTCTGTGCCGTCAGGAAGTCTTAAAAACTCCTCTAAGTCTGGATTTTGTTTTAAAAACTCAACACCTATAGGGCTATCAGTAAGCACAACATCGATCTTACCGGCATTTAGTGACATTATAGCTGCCGCTACGTTTTCAGCTGGGATTGACTGAGTTGTGATCTTTTTAGCTGCCTCTTCTTGAAGTGTGCCAACTTGAGCTGAAATTTTCTTATCTTTAAGATTGTCTTTATTTATATCTGAGCCTTTTTTGCGGATAAATAAATTCTCTGAAAAATAATATGGCTTAGTAAAATCAACAGACTTTCTTCTCTCATCAGTCGCACTCATGCCGCTTATCGCGATATCGATCTTGCCTGTTTTTAAAGCTGGTATTAGCCCATCAAAACTCATATTTGCCACGTCAAATTTGATCCCAGTTTTTTTAGTGATCTCACTTAGCAGGTCTATCTCAAAGCCAACGATTTGATTTTTATCATCAAGATACTCAAATGGAGGATAATCAGCGCTTGAACCTACCTTATAAACTACCTCTTTGCTAGCTTCTGGCGCAGTTGCAGCTGTTTTTTTGCCACTATCATCACCACAACCTATAAAAAACATAACTAACCCTAACGCTAAAACTTTTAATAAATTTTTCATTTTACTCCTTTATTAGTGGTTTAAAATTTTGCCTAAAAACTCTCGCAGACGCTCATGTTGCGGATTTGTAAAGACGTTTTTTGGCGTGTCATCAACGGCTATCTTGCCTTTGTCCATAAAGAAAATTCTATTTGCCACGTTTCTTGCAAAGCCCATTTCGTGAGTCACAACAAGCATCGTTATGCCCTTTGCTGCGACATCTTTCATGATATCAAGCACCTCGCCGATCATCTCAGGATCTAGCGCACTTGTTGGCTCGTCAAACAGTATCACCTCTGGATCCATTGCAAGGCTTCTAGCGATTGCTATACGCTGCTTTTGACCGCCTGAGAGCTTGTGCGGATAGGCAAATTTCTTATCACTTAGCCCAACGCTCTTTAGCAGCTCATCTGCCCTCCTCTCAGCACTCTCTTTGTCTAAGATCCCAGCTTTTATCGGAGCTAGAGTCAAATTTTGCAAGACGTTTTTGTTTGCAAAAAGGTTAAAGTGCTGAAACACCATGCTTACTTTTTGGCGAATTTTATTTATGTCTGATTTTTTATTGAGGATATCTTCGCCATTTATCTTGATATGCCCGCTATCTGGCTCTTCAAGGCGGTTTATGCAGCGCAAAAATGTACTTTTTCCACCGCCACTTGGGCCAATTATCGCTATGACTTCGCCTTTTTTGATATCTACACTGATGTCATTTAAAACACGCAAATCGCCATAGCTTTTGTTTAAATTTTTAATCTCAATCATGGCGATTTAGTCTCCTCTCAAGTAGTTTCACCAAAAGGGTGAAAAATTTAACACTCACGTAATATACAATGCCCGTAAAAATGACTGGCTCTGGGCTGTAAAAGACCGCTTGAAGGCTCTTACTTTGCATCGTAATATCAACGACGCTTATGTAGCCAACGACTGAGGTCTCTTTAAAAAGCGATATAAACTCATTTGCAAGCGCTGGCAAGATATTTTTAGTAGCTTGCGGAAAGACTATCTCACGCATCGAAACGTAGTAGTTTAGCCCCATCGCCCTAGCTGCCTCCATCTGGCCTTTATCAACGCTATTTATGCCACTTCTTACGATCTCAGCGACATATGCTGAGCTATTTAAGCCAAGTGCGATCACAGCGACATAGAAGTTATCACTCCAAGTGGCGAAGATCACCACCGAAAATATTAGAAGTTGAAGTATTACAGGCGTTCCACGCAAGATGTCGATATACTCATCTATGACGAAATTTAAAACCTTGATATCTAAAAATTTAATAAAAGCTAAAATAAATCCAAGTGTGATACCTATAGCGATACCGCCTATAGTAAGGCCAAGTGTTACTCCATAACTTTTGATATATGCGATCTCTTGCGCCTCACTAAGATCTCTTGGATAGAAAAAGTATGTTCCAAGTGAGACAATTATTATAAAAAATAGAAATTTGGCTAAATTTTGAGCGTTCAACTTCATCCTTTCTTTAAAATGTAGCCTTAAATGATACGAAAAAAAATATATCATTTTGCTTAAATAAATTTAAGGATTGCCTTAGCATTGCAATTTAAATAAATTTGTAATAACATAAGCGTTTTATTTTATTTGAAAGGAAATTTATGAGCTTTGGGTCTTATTTAGCCATCGCCATCTATTTTGGTTTCTTGCTCTTTATCGGACGATATTTCTACGATAAAAATGCAAGTATGAACGAGTATCTACTGGATAACCGCCAAATGGGTCCAGTCGTCACCGCACTTAGCGCTGGCGCTTCTGATATGAGTGGTTGGATGCTACTTGGCGTGCCCGGGGCCTTATACGCAACTGGCGTTGCAAATGTCTGGATGATAGCCGGTCTTATCGTAGGAGCTTACTGCAACTACTTATTTCTAGCAAAAAGGCTTAGGGTCTATACCGAGGTTGCAAGTGATAGCATCACGATACCTGATTTTTTAGAAAACCGCTTTAAAGATAGGACGAAAATTTTAAGGATCATCTCAGGTCTTATCATCTTGATATTTTTCACACTTTACGTAAGCAGCGGTATCATCGCTGGTGGCAAGACTTTTGAGAGCTTTTTTGGCTTAAAATTTGCATACGGAGCGGTCTTTACGCTCATAATCGTAGTCTTTTACACATTTTTTGGTGGATTTAAGGCTGTTAGCATAACTGACGCATTTCAGGGTCTTTTGATGTTTTGTGTCCTAGTTTCGATCCCAGTCGTGGCATATCTAAATTTAGACTTGCCAAGCGATACAAATTTGATAAAAGAGATAAGCAGGCTTGATGCAAATCACCTAAATCCATTTAGAGACCAGACTTTCTGGGGCATTTTGGGCCTTCTAGCTTGGGGCTTTGGCTACTTTGGACAGCCACATATCATCGTTAGATTTATGGCGATACGTGACTCAAAAGAGCTTGCAAAGGCAAGAAGGATCGGCATTGGCTGGATGACGATCGGCCTACTAGGTGCAATTATGAGCGGACTTATCGGCTTTGTCTATTTTAGCCAAAGAGGCGGACTTAGTGATCCTGAGACCGTATTTTTAAAGCTTGGTGAGCTACTTTTCCCGCCATTTTTTATAGGTATCATCATCTCAGCCGTGCTTTCAGCGATCATGAGCACCATCTCAAGCCAGCTCTTAGTCACTTCAAGCTCGGTCACAAAGGACTTCATCTTTGCCTTTTATAAAAAAGAGGTGAGCCAAAGCACGCAAACAGCGATCAGCCGCTATGCAGTCGTGGTCGTGGCTATAATTGCCACCGTACTTGCCTTTATCTCTACAGATAACGTTCTAAACGTCGTTGGCAACGCTTGGGCTGGATTTGGCGCGAGCTTTGGTCCGGTGCTACTTTTTAGCCTTTACTGGAAACGTATGAGCGCACTTGGAGCGCTTGCTGGCATGATAGCTGGGGGTGCGACTGTAATATTTTGGATAACATCAGGGTTAAATGCCTATGTTTATGAAATTTTACCAGGCATTTTAACCTCAAGCCTAGCCATCATCATGGTCAGTATCTGGGGCGACGCGATAAATAAAATGACTAGCGAGCCACACGAGCAAGTGATAAAAGATGAATTTGAAAAGATGAAGACAAGACTTTAAATTTAAGCAAGGTGGCTAGCTCTAGCCACCATCAAATTTACTCTAATTTTAAATTTCAATCTTCTTAAAACTAACTCTTGGATTTATAGTTAGCTCGCTATGGTTTATAAACTCTTTTTTTAGAAATTTCTCACGTCCAGCTCTTGCTATCATCAGCGCATTATCAGAGCAAAAAGAAAGTGGAGCTAGCAAAAGCTCGCACTCATTTTTTTGACAAAGCGCCTCAAGCCTTTTGCGTAAATTTAAATTTGCACTCGCTCCGCCAACGACGCCAAAACGTTTGAAATTTCTTAGCTTGAAAACCTTTTCAAGCTTATTTAAGATGTGCTCACAGGCTGTGTTTTCAAAGGCATAGCAGATGTCGGCGATATCTTTTTGTGTGATAGTTTCAAACTTTGAAATTTCAACTCTGACTTGGTTTTTTAGCCCTGAAAAGCTGTACTCAAGGCGTTTATCGTGAAGAAGCGGGACGGTAAATTTAAACCTATCTTTTTCCTCGCATAAAAGTGCGTTTTGCTGCACAACAGCACCTCCTGGATAGCCAAGATCAAGCATCTTTGCCACCTTGTCAAAGCTCTCGCCAAAGCTATCATCGCTAGTGCTTGCAAGCTCTGTGATTTCGCCATTTTCGTCAATCTCAAGTATCATCGTATGTCCGCCGCTAACTAGCAAAACGCCAAGCGGAAATGTGGCTTCATGGTCTAAAAATAGCGAGTAGATGTGGCCAACTAGGTGATTTACAGCAATTAGCGGTATATTGAGGGCGATGCTTAGCGCTTTTGCCATGCTCACACCGCCTATCAGGCTCACGCTTAGCCCTGGCTCGTTTGTCACGGCGACTGCTTTTATATCTTTTAAATTTGGCAATATATCATTTAAAAGCGCTGGCAGTGCCCTTGTATGAAGCCTTGCTGCAAGCTCTGGGACCACGCCACCAAAGATAGCGTGCTCCTCTTCTTGTGAGATCTTTTTATAATAAATTTGCTCTAGCGTGCCTTCATTTATGAGTGCAACAGAGCTGTCATCGCAGCTGCTTTCTATGCCAAGTATCATCTAAACTCCGCTAGTATCATGCCAGCAAATTTCTCTTTGCCATTTTCGCTTTTGTAAAACTCGACCCTGTAAATTTTGCCATCCTTATCTATGCTATAGCTTTTGTTTAGGCTGTTTTTATCGATGTCCTGCTCGCTCTCATCAACACTTTTTGTGCCGTATCCTATGACATTTACACGCACGTTTTTGAGCGATTTTACTTTAAAGCTCTTTTTCACGCTAAATTTGTCGCCACTTTTTAGCACCTGCTCGTTGCTGTCGCTCAAAAGAGAAATTTTATCAAGCGGCTTTGCAAACTCGAAGTATTGCGGCTTTAGCTTTGTAACAGAACGGTTGCCATACTGCACTTTGTAAGTGTCATTCTCCTTTATGACGGCGATTAGCGGATTTGGCGAGTGGTAGTTTAGCTCGCCCTTTTTAAATGGGACAAAATTTATCACAGGTTTTAAATTTTTAAGGCTAAGAGCGTAGCTGTCAAATAGCTCAAGTCTGATCTCCTTTTCGATCGCTTTTTTCACACTTTTAACATCGAGCTCAAAGGGCCTAGTAAAGCTAATACCAGCCTTTTTCATATATTCTTCGATCGCCACTAGGTGATAGTATGTCCTTTGCTCGGCGTTTAAATTTTTGCTAGCTTCGTTTGCAAAGGCAGACTTGTTTTGCGTGATAGCGTAGTAGGTGAGGCTTTTTAGCATCTCTTTATCACCCATCGCGGTGTGCGTATTTTTGACGTGATACTGATGTTTTGGATCTATGAGGTGCTTATTTAGCACGTCTTTTACGCTTGAGGCTATACTTTCAAGCTCTGGGTACTTTGAGCCTGGCAGTGTGCTTTGATCGATGATGCAGGTGTTGCCCCATTTATCAGGGTTTTCATCCTTGTTTATAAATTTATTTCTGTAATATCCGCTACCATCGTGTAAATTTAAGATGAGCGTGACGTTTTTGTCGGTGATGACGTCTTTTATCTTCATCACTGAGTTGTAGTCTGGATCGTCCTTATCGACGTGGGCAAATTTTCTATTCATATCGCCTTTTGTGCCGCGACTTCGCTCGATGATGCTTGGGAAATTTAAATTTGGCACGACCCAAAGCGAGCCTTTTGTGATGTTATAATCAGTCGCCACGATAGAAGCCGCCAAAAAGCCGCCTGGCTCGTCGCCTTGGATGCCACCGATTAAGAGCATAGTATTGCTACTTGGCTCACCTTTTTTGATAAGTGCATAGTCCAGTGCGCTTGCATTTGCAAGGCTTGCAGCCGCTAGAGCTGCTAGAAAAAGTCTAAATTTACGCATTAATATCCTTCGTAATGCTTTGTCTTTGGCAAAAGCAAATTTAAAACTATACCAGTAACCGCGCCAAGTCCGATACCTGAAAATTTAACCGCTCCAAGGTCAAGCACCATGCCACCAATGGCGAAGATGAAAATTAGGGCTACGATTATCATATTTCTAGGATCGGCGAGATCGACTTTGTTTTTTATAAGCGTCTCCATGCCAACGCTTGCGATGATGCCAAAAAGTAGCAGCATGATACCGCCGATAACTGGTGCTGGGATGGTCGAGAGCACCGCACCAAGCTTACCAACAAAGGCTAGCACGATGGCGGTAATGGCTGCAAAGGTCATGATCGCTGGATTATAGGCTTTTGTAAGGCTAACCGCGCCTGTGACCTCTGAGTAGGTGGTGTTTGGCGGACCACCAAAGGCAGCAGCTAGCGAGGTGGCTAGGCCGTCGCCTAAAAGGGTATTTTTTAGCCCTGGATTTTTCAAAAAGTCCTCTTTTGTGACGTTTGAGATAGCGAGCATATCGCCGATGTGCTCGATCGCTGGGGCAATAGCGATAGGTATCATGTAGATGATCGCTTCGATTTCAAATTTTGGTGCGCTAAAGCTTGGCACTCTAAACCAAGGGGCGTTTGCGATGGCGCTAAAATCAACCATGCCAAAGCAGTAAGCCACGATGTAGCCAGCGATGATGCCAAGTAGGATCGGTATAAGTCTAAACATCCCGCGTCCTAGCATCATGACAATGATAGTGGCGATAAGCGAGATGGCTGCTACCATCATAGCTACATTTTGAGTGTAGGTTTCGGTAGCTGAAGTTGCCATCTTAACGGCATTTGGAGCAAGTATCAGACCTATGGTCATGATGACTGGACCAACAACGACTGGAGGCAAAATTTTATGCAAAATTTTCTCGCCGCCAAAGCGAACCACAAAGCTTAGCACGACGTAGAAAAGCCCTGCGAATATAACTCCACCCATCGTCACTGGTATGCCCCATTTTTCGATGCCGTACTGAAGCGGAGCGATGAAGGCAAACGAGCTTGCTAGAAAGATCGGCGGGACGTTTTTTCTAGTTATTAGCTGAAAAAGCAGCGTGCCAAGACCTGCCGTAAAAAGCGCGACGTTTGCATCAAGTCCCGTAAGGATAGGCACAAGTACGAGCGCACCAAAGGCGACGAACAGAAACTGCACACCGATGAGACTTTGCCTAAGATCAAATTTATACCCCTCATACCTTTGCATTTAGCATCCTTTTTGCGTATTCTCTAACCTCTTTATCAACTTCGTAAATTTCATCTACGCTTGAAATTTTAAGACTCTTAAATTTTTTAGCTGAGCCTAAAATAAGCCTTGATATATCTAAAAATGAGCACTTTTTCTCTAAAAAGCTAAGCACTCCAACCTCGTTTGCAGCGTTTATGACGACACCTAGGTCAGGACTGGCTAAGACTTCATCTTTTAGCGAGAAGACTGGATATTTTTTAAGGCTGATCCTCTGAAATTTGATATTTTTTAGATCAAGTAAATTTGCGTGAGGGACGATATTTTGCTCAACTTTTTCAAAAATAGCATGTGAAATGGCTAGCTTCATATCTGCTCGCGAGAGATGCATCGTGCTTGAGCCGTCTACGAACTCAACTACGGCATGGATGGCTGAGGTTGGCTCTATCACGGCCTCGATATCTTTTATGCCGTAAAGCCAGTAAGCCTCCATCACCTCAAAAAGCTTGTTTGTCATCGTCGCACTGTCAATCGTTATCTTTGCGCCCATGTCCCAGTTTGGGTGTTTTAGCGCATCGCTTGGCGTGGCACCTTTTAGAAATTTGATCGGCTTTTTATAAAATGCCCCACCGCTTGCTGTGATGATGAGCTTGCTTGGGGTAGTTTTATTTTCCAGTAGAAATTTAAGCCCAAAATGCTCGCTATCAATGGGCAAAATTTCTCTTGTTTTTAGAAATTTACCGCCAACGACAAGGCTCTCTTTGTTTGCAAGTGCTAGCTTTTTACCAAGTGCTTGTGTCTTTAGACTAGGAGCAAGTCCAGCAAAGCCAACAAGGGCGTTTATCACCTTTTTTGAGCTTGAAATTTCAAGCATTTCTAGCAGTCCAGCCTCACCAAAAAAGATGTTTTTAGCTTCAATGTTTTTTACATTTTTAGCTAGCTTTTCGTCGCCCACACAGACAAATTTTGGCTTAAATTTTAAAATTTGCTCGTTTAGCAAAGCTACGTTTTTAGCGCAGCTTAACGCCTCGACGCTAATGTCAAATTTCTCGCAGAGTGCTAGAGTATTTTTGCCGATCGAGCCAGTTGAGCCAAGTATTACCACGATAGCGACCAAAGTAGCGCAACAACGCCAAATAAATAGCCATCTATCCTATCAAGCATGCCGCCGTGACCTGGGAAAAGCGTGCCACTGTCTTTGACACCGCAAAGTCTCTTTAGATAGCTCTCAAAGAGATCTCCCCAGACCGCAAAGACGCAGACTAAGAAGCTTGAAAATAGAATTTGAAAAAATCCATCTGTTACGAAATTTCCAACGACGCAGCCAACTATGGTGCCTACTACCACGCCGCCAACTGCGCCTTCTATGGTTTTGTTTGGTGAGCTTGGGCTAAACGGGTGCTTGCCAAAGGCTTTGCCAACGAAAAATGCGCCACTATCGCTTGCAACGACACTTAAAATAAGCCACGCAAGATAGCCCATGCCATACTCCGAATAGAGCATCCACATCATAAATATAGGAGTTGTCGGATAGACAAAAGGGGCAACTAGCTTTAAATTTTCGCTTTTTATGTGCGCAAGGATAGATGCTACCAGCATGATAGCTAGTATCGCGATGAAGATCGGATTTGTAAAATATGTAAGCACGTAAAATGCGAGTGCTGCATAAACTAGCTGTTTGTGATCGATGCCATAAAGCTTGAGCGACTCATTAAAGGCAAAGTAAAGCACCGCGCCAAGCAAAATAAAATTTAAAATATAATTATCTATAAAAAAAACTACCAAAATAGCAACAAACATCAAAACGCCAGTGATAATGCGTGAAGACATACACTCTCCTTAAAATCGTTATTTTGCCGTAATTATAACACTTAAAATTTAGACGGCGTTTATAAGAGTGAAATTTGGTTTAAAATGTGTTTTGAGTTGGTAAATTTTAGGTTTATTTGGGTGGCAGCGCAAAAAATTTATGTGATAAAAGCAAAAAGATTGCTTATTTTCGTATCTAGAAAATATTTTCCTCAAAAAAGTCAGTGTCAATCTTGCAAATTTCATATATCTGGCTTGTTTGAACGCCTACTTTATACTTTATCATTAGCTCGGCTAGTCTGTCGCCATCCATCAAGACTACGCTAAAGTTTTGACTATCTTTGGCAAACGTTTGGGCCTCTTTTGTAAATTTCGCTGTAGTAATAAAGACGCCTTTTTTGGTATTTTTATTTGAGATAGCGCCGATGAACTGCTGTATCTCTTGCCTACCTATGTTGCTGCCGTCCTTATATCTCTTTGCTTGGATGTAAATTTTAGAAAGTCCTAGCTCATCTTCGTCTATTATGCCATCTATTCCGTTGTCTAATTCTTTGTTTATAAGACTTCCAGTTCCATAGTTTATTTTTTCTAAAATGCTAGATAAATTTTCATCAATTTTTTTAACCTTAAAAGCTATAATCACCGCATGAAATATGTAAGCCTGACAGAGTTTTTCTCTGATAATATCAATTTATTTATGAACGTGATTGCTTCATTGTTTGCGCTATTTTTTTGCTTTAGCACCGGATTTGATCTTTTATTTTTTATTACTTTGCCGCTTGGTTATATAATAGGCATAGCCTTATCGTTTCCGCTTTTGATATTTGTATTTTTCTTATTTGCAGCGCTAGATATTTGTATTTGTATATTATCGTCTATTTGTAGTATTAAAAATTTAGGGGCTTTTTACAGCCCCTTTGCTACTTTATAGCAGCCATTTTTCTACGCATATAAGCTATGCGGCTTTGAAGTGGTAAGTGTTTTGGGCAGTTGTCTTCGCAGCCAAGCAAAGTCATACAACCAAATACGCCATCATCATCGCCTATTAACTCGTAAAAGTCCTCGTCAGTTCTCTTATCAAGCGCATCTATCTTAAATCTAGCAACCCTGTTTAGACCAACAGCGCCGATGAAATCAGGTCTCATGATAGCTGTTCCACAAGATGCAACGCAAATTCCGCACTCTATACAGCGATCAAGCTCGAAAACTTCTTGAGCGACTTCTGGCTCAACTTTCTCTTCAAGCTTAGAGATATCTGTCTCATGATCTGTGTGTATCCAGCTCTCGACACGCTTACTCATAGCGTTCATCCAATTGCCAGTATCTACGCTTAGATCTTTTAGTAGTTTAAAGACTGGCAAAGGCATAAGCTCGATGACACCGCTTTCAAAGTCTTTTGTTAGGGTTCTGCAAGCTAGGCTTGGTTTGCCATTTACTAGCATGCCACAACTTCCGCAAATTCCCGCACGACAAACAAAGTCAAAGCTAAGATCTGGATCAAATTTCTCACGAATTTGATTTAACGCGATAAATAGCGTCATACCATCAGTCTCTTCAAGCTCATAAGTCGCAAAATGAGGCTTTGAAACTTTGCTTAAAGGATTGTATTTAAAAGCTTTTATGGTTATTTTTCTACTCATTTCCTATACCTGCTCTTTCATTTGGTGCTTTATATTTTGGTTGAAGGTCATAGTGCATCAAAGCCTCTTGAATTTCTTGTCTGCTCTTGCCTTCTGCTTGCATTTTCTCGCGAATTTCATCGACCTCTTTTTGGCGGATAGCACTGTTTGGATGTTCGATGATATTTCCTTTTGCACCATAACCTCTAAATGCTGGCGGCATCTCCATCTTCATGATATCAAGTGGCTCATAAGTGATAGTTGGCATAGTGTCGCCTTCTTTCCAGCTTGTAAGCGTTCTGTTTAGCCAGTTAAGGTCATCTCTCTTTGGATAGTCTTCACGGCAGTGAGCACCACGGCTCTCTGTTCTATCAAGCGCGCCTTTTGCGATACAAAGTGCTAGTTTTAGCATCTTTGGCACGCGGTAAGCCTCTTCAAGCTCTGGGTTGCCAAATAGTGCTTTGTTGCTTACTTTTACATCAAGTGACTCTTTGTAGAGTGCTTCAAGCTCTTTAACAGCAAGCTCTAGACCTTTGCCTGTTCTAAATATCGCAACGTGCTCCCACATTACCTCTTTCATCTTGTTTTTGATATCAAAGACGTTAAATTTACCCTCTTTTGTGACGAGGCTATTTAGATAGTCTTCTTGTTTTTTAACAAATTTCTCGATATCAGCTGTGTTTATCTCGATCTCGTGGCTAGCACAATAATCTGCAAAATAATCACCAACGATCATACCAGCGACGACTGTCTCAGAAACTGAGTTACCACCAAGGCGGTTAAAGCCGTGCATATCCCAGCAAGCAGCCTCACCAGCGCTAAATAGACCAGCTAGTGTTGGGCTCTCGCCAGTTGGTTTTGTCTTGATGCCGCCCATTGAGTAGTGTTGCATAGGCAGGATCGGCGCCCAGCCTTTGCCACGTTGATGTCCTGTCTCGTCAGTATATACTTCAGTGTCAGCAGGATCGATGCCGTTAAAAATTTCGCAAATTTCTTGAACGTCACGTAAATTTTTCTCGATGTGCTCGCGTCCAAGGATAGAGATATCAAGCCAAACGTGATAGCCATAAGGGCTAGGTACGCCTTTGCCTGCACGGATGTGCTCCATGATACGGCGGCTAACGACGTCACGGCTAGCTAGCTCTTTTTTCTCTGGTTCATAATCAGGCATAAAGCGGTATCCATCAACGTCACGTAAAATTCCACCATCACCGCGGCAACCTTCTGTTAAAAGAATGCCAGATGGGACGATCGGAGTTGGGTGAAACTGAACAGCTTCCATATTGCCAAGCTGAGCTACGCCAGTCTCAAGTGCGATCGCAGCGCCAATACCCTCGCAAACAACAGCGTTTGTAGTGTGTTTATAAACTCTACCATAACCGCCAGTTGCTATAAGTGTGCCTTTTGAAACATAAGCTGTGATCTCGCCATTTACTAGGTCACGAACGATCGCGCCGTAACAGCGGTTATTTTGGTGTATCAAAGCGATCGCCTCTTTACGGTCGTGAATTTCTACATTGTGTTTAAGCGCTTCGTTTGCAACAGCAAAAAGCATGGTGTGACCAGTTGCGTCAGCTGTGTAGCAAGTTCTCCACTTTTTTGTACCACCAAAGTCACGTGAGTGGATAAGGCCATGAACCTCTTCTTTTTCAACGATAGTTGTCTTTTGAGCGTTGATGATAGCGCTTCTTTCGCCTTTTGTGATCCTAGTCCAAGGCACGCCCCAAGCTGCAAGCTCACGAATCGCTTTTGGTGCAGTTTGACAAAACATACGTGCAACTTGTTGATCACAACCCCAGTCGCTACCTTTTACTGTGTCAGCAAAGTGTACATCTTCGTTATCGCCTTCACTCATTTTAGAGTTGCCAAGGCTTGCTTGCATGCCGCCTTGTGCAGCAGCAGAGTGAGAGCGTTTTACAGGGATGAGGCTCAAAACTACGGTGCTTAAGCCCTTTTCTCCAGCAGCCACAGCAGCTCTAAGACCAGCTAGACCGCCACCAATTACCAATGCGTCATAATATTTTACATTCATCTTCTAGCTCCTTTTTAATGGCTGATCCACACGAAATCAGCGATCAAAGCGATCACAGCAAGTATGCCATAAATGACAAATACAACTGTTTTTGCCTTGTTTCTTTTAGCAAACATTTCGTGTTTATTTACGCCATCAATGCTTACCCATTTGACATATAAGCGGTACATGCCAACGCTAGCGTGAACGACCATGAAAACAAGTAGTGCGAAGTAGAAAATTTCTAGTTTGTGAAAAGCAGCAGCTGATTTGTCAGCAGTGATGTGTCCGCCAAAGATGATGTCGATGAGGTGGGCGCTTGCTGCAAAAAATAGAGCAAAGCCTGTTAAAAACTGGAACCACCAAAGTGTGGTATCAAGGTGCTTCATGCGGTCTTTGTGGCCTCTAAACATTAAGTATTGTCTATAATTTGCAGGAAATTTTCTCATTGCCAAGAAGGCGTGAGTTACAAAAACTACAAAGATAACAGCAGCTATAACATTTGTGATCCACCAAGTAGCCTCGCCAAATAAAAATTTAGCCTCTGCAAATCCTACGACAGCGTTAAATGCGTCTTTGCCAAGTAGTATAGTAGAAGTAAAAACCATATGGCACAATATGAAACAGGCTAGAATAAATCCTGTAATACTTTGCCATCTATCCCAAGCGGCTGGAGTGCGGCTTTTTTTGCCGTCCGACCGTTTCCCCAAAAAACCTTCTATAAGCCCGGTCATGAGCCCTCCTAAGAAATTTGAAATAAGTTATCATTTCTTAATACTAATTTAAACATTAGCATTAATTGATAAAGCTAATGTTATCAGAACTTTACTTTAATAAATTTTAAATATTGACATTAAATTTTCGTAAATCTCTTATAGAGTTTAATATAGACAAAAATTCCAAACACGCACATAATAAGTGATAAAATTTGCCCCATTGATAGACCAAAGATAATAAATCCAAGTCCAGAATCAGGCTCTCTGTAAAATTCACAAATAAATCTTGCAAATGTGTATAAAATGGCGTAAAGTGCTATGAGCTCGCCATTAAATTTCTTATATTTTCTATATAAAAATAAAATGACAAAAATAACTAAACCTTCTAAGAATGCTTCATAAAGCTGGCTTGGATGTCTTGGCTGACCAAAGACATTTATCGCCCAAGGCACGTTTGTAACCCTGCCAAAAAGCTCTTGATTTAAGAAATTTCCTATCCTGCCAAAGGTGTAGCCAAAAGGTATGCAAATGGCGCAAAGATCAAGTAGCTGCCAAGCATTTTGCTTATATCTTTTGCAAAATAAAATTGTCGCTAGCAAAAAGCCAACCACAGCGCCGTGATAGCTCATGCCGCGAATTCCTATAAACTCGCCGTTGTGGATTGGATTAAAAATTTGCCAAGGCTGCGTTAGATAATATCCCGCTTCGCCAGAATAAACTAAAACCCAGCCAAGTCTAGCGCCTAAAATAACGCCTATCTCTACCCAAAAAAAGTAGTTATCTAAAAGCTGATTTGAGATAGGGATATCATCTTTTTTAACGAGATACTTCGCCATGGCAAGTGCCAAAACAAGGGCCAAAATATACATAAGCCCATACCAGTGCACGCTAAAGCCAAAGAGGCTAAAGGCGACTGGGTTAAAGTGGTTATAAATGTCGTTCCAAATTTCCATTTTTTACTTTCTTTTTAAATTTATGCGATTTTACAATTAATAAATAAACAGCGCTTTGCTGCCAAGTGGCAAGGCTAGAAATTTAAACTCGCTTGCTTCAAATTCTTTGCAAAATTTAAATAGCTCGGCAAACTCGGCTTCGTTTAAATTTACGCTCCAGATCGCCCCAAGGTCATTAAATTCCCTTTCAAACTCGCTTAAATTTTTAGTGGAAAAATAGTGCTCAAAGCGGCTCATCAGCGAAAATGGCGTAAAAAATTTAGTCTCATCTTTTAACTCAAATTTCATCACGCCACCATCTTTTATCGCCTCGTTTATCGCTTCATTCACAGCCCCAGAGTAGGCCCTAACAAGCCCTCCAGTGCCAAGCTTTATCCCGCCAAAGTAGCGAACTATCAAGACCCCAACGTTTATAAGCCCCGCCCCTCTTAGCGCGTTTAGGCTTGGCTGGCCGCTAGTGCCCTTTGGCTCGCCGTCATCACTTTGATTTTCAACGATTTGTCCGTATTTGTTTAGCTCCCTTGTCGCCCAAACTACGTGAACAGCCTTAAAATGCTCCTCTTTTAGGTGTTCGTGCAAGCTTTTAAACGAGCTTATCGGGCATAAAAATGCTAAGAAATTTGACTTTTTTATATCAAGCTGGGCTTTAAAAATCCTATCAATCGTCTGCAAATTTGCTCTTTTTTTAAAATTTTAAAAATCTTATCAATTTGCTAATTAAAGCCTTGTAAATTCAAACAAATTTATATTATTAAGGAAAAGATAGTAGAATTTTGCAATTTTTCACGAAGGATTAAAATGATACAAACTTGCCTATTTCCAGCGGCTGGATATGGAACGAGGTTTTTGCCAGCTACAAAATCGCTCCCAAAAGAGATGTTGCCGATCCTTACAAAACCGCTCATTCACTACGGCGTTGATGAGGCGCTTGAGGCTGGCATGGACAATATGGCCTTTGTCACAGGACGCGGAAAAAGGGCGCTTGAGGACTATTTTGACATCAGTTACGAGCTAGAAAAAGAGATCGCAGGCAGCTCAAAAGAGTCACTGCTTAGCGAAGTTAGAAATTTAATGAGCTCATGCACATTTTCATTTACTAGGCAAAATGCTATGAAAGGGCTTGGACACGCCATTTATACGGGTAAAACTCTAGTTCGAGATGAAGCATTTGGGGTCATTTTGGCAGATGATCTATGTATAAATGAAAATGGCGAGGGCGTGCTTTCTCAGATGGTTAAAATTTATGAAAAGTATCGCTGCAGCGTCGTTGCTGTAATGGAAGTGCCAAAAGAGCAGACCAAGTCTTACGGTGTCGTAAGCGGTAGGTTTATAGAAGATGATCTCATAATGGTCGATGATATGGTTGAAAAGCCTGATCCTGCCGAGGCTCCGACAAATTTAGCGATAATTGGCCGCTACATCCTAACGCCAGATATTTTTAACATCTTAGAGCGAACAAAACCAGGCAAAAACGGCGAAATCCAGATCACAGACGCGCTAAAAACGCAGGCAAAAGATGGCATGGTGCTAGCTTATAAATTTAAGGGCAAGAGGTTTGACTGCGGCAGCATCGATGGTTTTGTCGAGGCTACAAATTTCTTTTACGAGCGCAGTAAATGATAGAAACTTCATTTAAATTTAACTTTGCAAGCAGCGAGGTCATCGACTCTTACGCCAAACGCATAAACGATGAGTACGAAAGCGGCGAGATAGGCTACTACCACCTGCCAGTGCTCGGGCAAAATTTACTTGGCGAGATCGAAGAGTATAAAAAGGGGCTAGCTCATATCAAAAATGTAGTACTTGTTGGCATTGGTGGCAGCAGTCTTGGCGTAAAGGCGCTAAAATCAATGCTTGAAGGCACAAATGGGATAAAAAGAGAGCTTTTATTTTTAGATAACGTCGATCCTTGCAGCTATAAAAGCACGCTTGATGGGGTTAAATTTGACGAGACGCTTTTTGTAATAAGCTCAAAATCAGGCAACACGATCGAGACGATCACTATTTTTAAGTGCTTGCTTGATGACTTTAAGCCTCAAAATTTAGGCAAAAATTTCCTCATCATAACTGATCCTGGGACAAATTTAGAAAATTTTGCCAAAGAAAATGGCATTAAATTTTTTAATATCCCAAAAAACGTTGGCGGGAGATTTAGCGTGCTAAGTGCGATCGGCCTTGTACCTCTTGGAATTTGTGGCTACGATATAAAGGCACTACTGGAGGGCGCGCTTGCTTGTAAGAAGCAATACATCGAACAAAAAGATAACTCTATCGTCGCAAAAGCCTACCACTACGCTACTAGCAGAAATGCCAGCATAAATGTCATTTTTAGCTATTGCGATAGATTTTTTGAATTTAACGACTGGTACGTGCAGCTTTGGGCGGAGAGCCTTGGTAAAAAAAGAGGCTATAAAAGGGTCGGCCTTACGCCAGTTGGACTTGTCGGCAGCCGTGATCAACACAGCTTTTTGCAGCTTATCATGGACGGCGTAAAAGATAAGAGTGTGACATTTATAAAGATAAAAGATCACGCAAGCGACAAGACTATCCCAAGTTTTAGCCTAAAAGGGCTTGAAGAGTGCGATTTTGTGGCGGGTCTAAGCCTAAATGAGCTTATAAATTTGCAGTGCGACGCGACGGCTATGGCGCTGGTGCAAGAGGGCATAAGTGTCGATACGATCACGCTTGAGAGGCTTGATGAGTTTCATGCTGGCTGGCTCATTTTTTACTACGAGCTACTAACCTCGGCCACTGGTATCATGCTAGGCATCAACACCTACGATCAGCCAGGCGTTGAGATAGGAAAGCGTATCTTAAAAACCATGCTTTTAAAGTAGAAAATGAAGAAATTTCTACTTTTAGCTCTTTTTGTCACGCAAATTTTTGCCTTTTCGGCGAGTAAATTTGTAAATGACGCTAGGTCGCAGATCGGCGTGACGCTAAACTACGATCCAAGCTATGAGCGGCTTGCCTACCCAATGATCGACGTGGATATCAAAAAGGCGTTTATACTGACGACTTGGCAAGGATGCTACGTCATCAAGAAATGGATCGCAAAGGCTTATTTTAAAAAATATAAGTAGAAATTTCGCAAGCTATTCTAAAAATGGGCTTAAAACACTGGTTACAGGCGTGTTTATACTGCCTAAATAAGATCACGGGGCACTTTAGACTAAAGTAGCAAAATGGCTTTTTAATCAAATTTTAGGCAAAATCGCAAAAAATAAATTCAAGGAAAAAATAATGTTAGAAGTTAGGGGACTTACTCAAAGATTTGCAAGCAGTTTGCTATTTGAGGATGTAAATTTAAAGCTAAATCGCCACAATAGATACGGGCTCATCGGTGCAAATGGCGCTGGTAAATCGACATTTTTAAAAATTTTAAGCGGAGCTATCGAGCCAACTAGCGGTGAGATCATCATAGAAAATGGACTAAAGGTTGGCGTGCTTGGACAAGATCAGTTTGCGTTTGAAAATTTCACTCTAAAAGATGCGGTGCTTTATGGCAACAAACGCCTATATGACGCTGTAAAAGAGAAAGAAAAGCTCTATATGAGCGAGGAATTTACAGATGAGATAAATGAGCGATTAAGCGAGCTTGAGATGATAAGTGCTGAGGAAGACCCAAGCTACGAGTACGAGACTAGGATAGAGAAAATCCTAAGCTCGCTAGGGCTAAATGAATTTGATAAGCTTATGAGCGAGGTCGAAAACTCGGATAAAGTTAAAGTTTTGCTAGCTCAAGTGCTATTTCCAAAGCCAGACATCTTGTTCTTAGACGAGCCAACAAACAACCTTGATATAGACGCGATCGCATGGCTAGAAAACGAGCTAAACCGCCACGAGGGCACACTTGTGGTTATCAGTCACGACAGACACTTTTTAAATAGAGTTTGCACAAATATTTTGGATGTGGATTTTAAGAAAATTCGCGAGTTTTCAGGCAACTACGATGATTGGTATATGGCTGCAAATTTAATAGCAAAGCAGCATGAGATGGAGCGTGATAAGAAGCTAAAAGAGAAAGAGGAGCTGGAGAAATTTATCGCGAGATTTTCAGCAAATGCGAGCAAGGCAAAGCAAGCGACTTCACGTGCAAAACAGCTTGAAAAATTAGATATCGCCGAGATCGCAGTCTCAAGTAGGCGTGATCCAAGCATTCTGTTTCGTGCAAACCGCGAGATAGGCAATGAGCTAATTGAGCTTAAAAATGTAAGTAAGAAATTTGATGATAAAGTGATATTTGACGGGTTAAATTTCAAGCTAGAAAAAGGCGACAAGCTAGCCATCATCGGCCATAACGGCGTTGGCAAAAGCACACTTTGTAAGATCATAATGGGCGAGATAAAGCCTGATGCGGGCGAGGTGCATATAGGCGCGACCATCGAGCTAGGATATTTTGCACAAGATACGGTAAATAAGATAGATGGCGAGCTAAAGCTTTATGAGTACTTGCAAGATGCCAAAAACAAGGACATCGACGAGATCAGAAAGTGCCTTGGCAGGATGCTTTTTAGCGGTGCCGAGCAAGAAAAAGCAGTTGGCGCGCTAAGCGGTGGTGAAAAACACCGAGTGAGACTAGCTCAACTCATGCTTCACAGGCCAAATTTACTTGTCATGGACGAGCCAAACAACCACCTCGATCTTGAGGCTATCATCGCGCTTGGCGAGGCGTTTTACAACTTTAATGGCTCAGTCATCTGCGTGAGCCACGACAGGGAGCTGATAGATGCCTTTGCAAATAGAATTTTGCACCTAAAAGGCAATGGCGAAGTAGTTGATTTTAAAGGCACATACGAAGAGTATAGAGCAAATTTAGGCCTTGAGAGTTAGTTTTTTACCGTTTAAACCGCGCTAAGCTAGTCAAATTTGCTTAACACTTATTGCGACATATACGAGCATTTTAGCCAATTATTAAAGGCGAGTAAAAAGCAAGCTCTGAGTTTCCAAAGCCAAAAGAAGCTCGCTATCTTCGCTTTCCGATAGCATTTACGTTAAAATAAATTTTAAGCTCATTTGAGCTTAAAATTTCTTAGATCAAGTATTTAGATCAGGATAGTCCCAGCAGTTAAACTCAGCGCTCAAGTCGTCATTTTCTTGCCCTTTGCAGCATAGCCACTCAAGCCCTGCACGCCTCTCCATAACGACCTCTTCATCAAGTCCAGCCGCCTTTGTGCCATTTACCCTTGCATTTACGCACGCCCAGTGGTAGCGATAAACTAGATCGAGCTTGCTTAAAATTTCATCCATGCTACGAAGCTTTGAGCGGCTTTTTAGCCCGCCCTCTTTAAAGACATTCATCACAAACTCGCAGTCGCAAATTTTATCCATCTGACCGATATCTTCAGCTATGCCAAGTGCCCAAAGCAAGATCCAAAGCGACTCATATTTCCAGCCCATATTCACAGCCGTGTCCATATCAGATCTATCCTCAACGACCTCTTTTTCTTTTACACTTAGTCCGTCGTAAGCTTCACCTAAAAAGCTCTTTGCCCACGCCATATTTTCTTCGCCCAAAGAGCCTTCATCACGGATCGTGCAAGCGCACATGATCGCTGTAAATGAGCAAACTGCGCGCTTTATTATCTCGTCAATATCTCTTGGCGTAACCTCACTATTTTCATAGCGAAGCGGCAAGCTCTCAAGCACCGCCACGCCCTCTTGCTTTAAAATTTTTATGCTCTCATCTTTTCTTTGTTGTGCTGTTTTTGGCATATCCACACCTCTTTTAAAAATACCAAATACTCCCATTTCCTACCCAAAAAACTCGGCGTTAAATTTCTCTTCGTCGAAATTTTTACCCAAAAATTTACAAATTTCCTCCATATCAGCCCTCGCCGTTTCAAAACAGCTAGTAGCCCCCGGGCTTGGCGTCATGTTAAAGCTTATGCCCTCGCCTGTGCTGATCTTGCCCTCACCAAGCTCTAGCCTTTTTTTGTTGCGGTCGATCACCTGCGGCCTTACGCCACCAAAATTTACAGCGTAGCTTAGGTCATTTTCGCTTAGACTTGGCACGATCTTTCTAGCGTCTTTAACAAATTCTTTTTTGTTGATAAATGGCACTTCAAATAAGAAATTTCGCAAAATATATGACCTTATGTCCCCATCTTTTAGTAAATTTGTAAAGACTTCAAGGACGTTTTTGTCAAATTTTAAGCACTTTAAAAAGTCAAAAAAGCTAGAACTTCCGTGAAATCTCTCAAGCTTTGGTATGACAAGGGCAGTTGGCCCAAAGCGAGTGTTGCCATTAGCTAGGATGTCTGGGTCGCCGTGAAGTGCGGCAAATGGTAGCTTGTCGTTTTGCACCATATAGACTTTGCCGTTTAGCAGGCGCTTGTTAGCAAAGTAAAAGCTTCCAGCAACTGGCAGCGTGCTAAGATGCAGCCCATAACCCATCTTGTGAGCTAGAAACAGCGAGTGCGCTCCAGCATCGACTACGACGTAGTTTGCTGTGATCACCTCGCCATCATTTATCTTGATGTGAAAGGTATCGCCCACCTTTTTCATATCGGTCACTTCTGAGCTTAGGCTGATCTCATAGCCATCTCCGCCCAAATTTAGCGCATTTTGAACGAGCGAATTTGCCACGCCGCCAAAGTCCATCGTAGTGTACTGGCCATTTTGCGCGCCTATTGCGATGATATTTTCTGGGCGATCATTGCCATTTGCGTCAAAAACGACATTTGGCTCGATCTGCTTTAACTTCTCTTTGTCATAAATTTCAAGATAAGGAAATAACTCTTTAAAGCTCTCATATCGCTCCTTGATGCGCTCTACTTCGGCATCTCCGATGGCTAGCGTCATCTTTTGATGAGCGAACATATATTTACCATCTAAGTTGTATTTTAGAGCATATTTTACTGGCATGTTTGCCACTTGTGAGACCTTTTTTGCCTTTTCTAGCGTATAGTTTGTCTCGATATCGCCGCAGTGGATGGTCTGTGAGTTGCCCTTGCCGCTTGAATTTAGCGTCGCTACGCCGTCATATTTTTCTAAAAGTGCAACCTTTTTTATATCGCTAAATGCAGCCAACTCGTAAAAGAGTGCCGTCCCGCTAATGCCCGCTCCAACAATTGCCACTTCAAAGTGCTTTTGCCTCATTTTCTCCCCTAAAAGTTTAGTCGCACAAATGATACTATATTAAATTTAAATCAAACAGCAAAAAGCAGGGCGTGAAAAATAGGCTGTGTAAAAGTGGAATTTGGCAAGGCTCTCACCTTGCCATGAAGCTAAAATTTATAAGATACGTTCACCTTGAAATTTCTACCTGGCTCCCAATCTACGTAGTTTGAATCGCCTGTGTAATCTGCCATCCTTTGTGATTGCGAAGCGTATGCTTTGTTAAAGAGGTTGTAAATTCCAGCGTTTATCTCTAACCCTTTAAATTTACCGCTGCTTGGCGCATAGGTAGCGTAGATGTCGCTAACTGCGTAGCTTGGTATCTTTGCGCTATTGTCGTTGTTAGCTGAGACGGTATTTTTTGAGGCAAAGTAGATTAGGTTGTAGCCTATTAGCGTATCGATGCTAGAAAATGCATACTCTGCGTTAAATGTGTATTTATCGCCTTGATCTCGGTAGCCAATGATATTTGAGGTGTAGTAGCTGCCGTTTGCTTTAGCAACCCTATCTTTGTATTTTACATTTTGATGAGTGTAGCTAGCAGCTAGGCTTAATGCATCTAAATTTAGCCTTGCAAGTAGCTCGACACCGCTTATATCAGCCCCGCCAGCGTTTATCCTAGCTAAGGTTGGATTTACGCCACCATTTGCTGCGTTGTTATCTACTATTAAATTTTTATATTTTGTCATAAAGTATTTTGCAGAGAGGCTGTACGAGCTAGTTTCACTTATTTCACCTTGATATCTAACGCCCGTCTCATAGCTATTGCCAGTTGTCGCTTTTAGATCTTTATTTGCCGCCCAGCTTAAAGGCCTGCCCCTACTAGTTCCACTCGCCATCATAGACTCCATGACGTCAGGCCCTCTAAAGACCCTCGCATAGCTTGCAAACGCATGCAAGCCTTTAATGATCTCATAATCAAGCGCAAGCGCTGGGGTAAATTCGTTAAATTTATATGTGTAGCTCTTTACATTTCCAGCTCTGCCGTCGTAGCTTTTTAGCTCGTGATGAGTATATCTAATGCCTGGAGTAACGGTTAGCGAGCTAAAATTTAGCGCATCTTCTGCGTATATTGAGTAGTTATTTACCTTTTCTGGGTAGTGATTGTCTGGTTTGTTGAAATTTTTACTTTGATAAAACTCGGCGCCATATCTAAAAGTCTGCATCAAAGCGCCGCTCTCTACTACACTTTTAGCCTTTGCATTTATGCCGTTCGTCTCTACGCCCCATTTTGAGTCATCGATCCTTTGGTGTCTTGTGTTATAAGCTGTCACATCTAAATTTAAAAGATCGCTAGGCTTATACTCATATTTTAGCGTTGTTGTATCACGCTCATACTTGCGGTTATCGACACTATTTGAGCCACTATACCAGCTGCCAAATTCTGCTCTTAAAGGGTAAAGACCCTTAAATTCATTATGCTCTCTTGAGATAGAAATTCTATGTGCATCAAGGAAGCTATAACCAAGCTTTAAAAGATAGCTAAGATCGTTTCCGTCGCCGCCTATCTTTCTTTTGTTGCCGCTTTTGCCGTAGTCGTAGCCTTTGTGATTAATAGCTGCTATAAAGTCAAGCCCTTCAACTGGGGTGGTAAAAAGCATAAGGCCTTGAGAAAATTCGCTGTTATTTGAGGCGTATCCAGTCTTTATCTTTGCACCGATCTTCTCGCCGCTTTCTAGCAAGTCTTTTGCATCCACCGTTTTAAAGGCGACTGAGCCACCAAGCGCGCCAGAGCCATTTACGACTGACCTTGAGCCAACCTCGACGTCTATGGCTTTTATGAGATCAGGGTCTATCAGCAAGTCGGCGTTATGGTGAAACGTGTTTCCATTTTGTTTTGCGCCATCTATCGTGATATTTAGACCGCGGTCACTTACGCCTCTCATATAAATTTTTTGATTCATGCCGTTTGTGCCGCCCACATAGACGCCAGGGATGTCCCTCATCACGTCTTTTGCTAGGCCAGCGTTTCTAGTTGAAATTTTGATGTCATCAACGCCGTATCCACCGCTGCTACTTGTCACCTCAACACCGCTTAGCACGCTCTCGTCTGCTGCGTTTGCACAAACTGCCACGCTTGCTGCAAGAGAAAGCTTAAATAAGCCCTTAAATCTCATCTCTCCTCCTAGTTTGATTATTAAAATTACTATTTTAGTTTATAGTCTGATTTTGATATTGAATATTATAATTTTAAATATAAATTTTAGGTAAAAATTTAAAATAAATGCGATTTTATAGCTATAAATATAGAAATTTTGATTTATTATTGTAGAAAAATAGTAAGCAAATTCTAGTGATTTTTATTTAAGAAAAATGAAATTTGGCAAGGCTCTCACCTTGCCAAGAAAATTTAGTAAGCCCTTTTGTAGGCGTTTTCTATCTTTTCGCTTTCGCCAAATTCTTTCATGGCGCCAAAAGCAAAGTAAGGATTTCTAAGCAGCTCCCTGCCAAGCGCTACGCCGTCGCAAACATCACCAAGTAGCAGCGCCTCGCACTCGCTAGCCTTTGTGATGAGACCGACTGCAAAGACTGGGATATCAACTGCATTTTTCACAGCTTTTGCGTAGCCAGCCTGATAAAGAGGCGTAAATTTAGGCGCGCTATCAACTTTTGCATAGACTCCGCCAGCTGAGACGTGGATGAAGTCAGCCCCATTTTTCTCTAGCTCACGTGCGAGCTTTACGCTATCTTCTACGTCCCAGTCGCCCTTAAGCCAGCTACTTGCACTTATCCTAACACCAACAGTGATATTAGCGCCAGCCTTGATCTCTCTTAAAATTTCAAGCAGCAGCCTTATGCGGTTTTCAAATGTGCCGCCGTATTCGTCACTTCGCTTGTTCGTGCCAGCGCATAAAAATTGATTTATCAAATATCCATGCGCTGCGTGTATCTCCACAGCCTCGTATCCTGCGCTCTTTGCTCTAATAGCCGCATCCACAAAGCTTTGCTTAACGCTTGTAATATCCCCTGTGCTCATCTCTTTTGGCGTGGCATACTCATCACTAAATTTGATAGCACTTGGCGCAATAATGCCTTCACACGTGCCCTTTCTGCCAGCGTGAGCTAGCTGGATGGCCATTTTGGCGCCGTATTTACTGCAGCCTTTTACCAGCTCCGCGTGAGCCTCGATCTGCTCGTCACTCCAAAGCCCAAGGTCTTTTTTGGTGATCCTGCCACGCGCCTCCACAGCCGTCGCCTCAACGATAATCATGCCAACACCACCGATCGCCCTTGTAGCGTAGTGAAGCTTATGAAAGCACCTTGGACGACCATCCTCTTTTTTGACCTCGTACATACACATCGGAGCCATGATAATGCGGTTTTTGATCTCGATGCCACCTATCTTAAGCGGCGTAAAAAGCTTGTTTTGCATGAAATTTCCTTTAAATTTTTTAGTTATTTTAGGATATTTGTTTAAATTCTTGGATATGTAGGAATTTACTTCTTGCGACCACAAAAGTGCTTAGTAAATTTTAAAAATTGCAAATTTGTTTTGTCAAATCAAATGAGTGTCAAGTAAATTTTAAAATTTCATGAACGAGTAATTTCGGCTCTAAAATTTGAGCTAAGCTGCAAGCGAAGCCAAATTTTAGTAGTCAATTCTTGCGAGCGAATGGAATTTTAAAATTTGTAAAATAGTAAATTTCTATTTTTGAAATCCAGATTTTAAATTCATAAACTCTTTATCCAAAAGGGAGACAAGGGGACTCAAGTTACGAGGCCATCCCCTTATCTCCCTTCAGATCCCTCAATCCCCTCGCACGTTCAAAGGGCATGCAATTGTGCTTTGCACTGCATGCAGTTAAAAACTACGGCAAATTTTATTTATCACGCTAGATAAGCATCAAGCAAATTTTAAAATTTCATAAGCAAGCAATTTTGGCTCTAAAATTTTAGCTAAGCAATAAGTGAAGTCAAATTTTAGTAGTCAATTCTTAGGGGTGAATGAAGTTTTAAAATTTGAAAAACGCAGTAAATTTAGGTTTTGATTTAAATAGTAGATAAATTTAAATTAGCCAGCTGCAAATTCAGCAGCTGGCCAAAAATTTTAGTTTTTATGGATGCGTAGGTAGCTATTTAGTGCGCCGACATAGGCCTTAGCACTTGCCATCATCGTATCGATATCAAGCCCGTGACCCATTACGGCTGTCTTACCCTCAAACTCGACTTTTACATCGACCTTTGCAAGTGCATCTTTGCCCTGAGAAACAGCTGTGACCTTGTAGTCTTTTAGCGTGCCATTAATGCCGCTGATGCGATCAACTACCTTAAATATCGCATCTGCTGTGCCATTGCCAAGGGCTGAGTCGCTAACAATCTCGTCGTTGTGCCTGATACTCATAGAGGCACTTGCTAAGCTGCCACCGCTACTTTGAAGCAAGTCTGTGATCTCGTAAGCTTGCGGGATCTTGGTGATCTCCTCTGCAACAAGCGCTCTGATATCATCGTCAAATATCTCTTTTTTCTTATCTGCCAAGTCTTTAAATTTCTCAAACGCCTTATTAAGCGCATCGCTATCAAGGTCAAATCCAAGGCTAGCAAGCTTATCTTTAAACGCATGGCGGCCGCTGTGCTTGCCAAGAACGAGCGAGTTTTTCTCCAAGCCGATGCTCTCAGCGCTGATGATCTCGTAGGTCTCTTTGTGTTTTAGCACGCCGTCTTGGTGGATGCCACTCTCGTGCGCAAAGGCGTTTTTACCAACGATTGCTTTGTTTGGCTGTGGCTCGATGCCTGTGATGCTAGCGATCAGTCTTGAAGTCGGATAAATTTCTTTTGAGATGATGCCTGTGTAAAGCGGAGCAAAGACGTCCTGACGAGTTTTTATGGCCATCACGATCTCTTCAAGTGCAGCGTTTCCAGCGCGCTCGCCGATACCATTTATCGTGCCTTCAACCTGCCTTGCACCAGCTTTTATAGCAGCTAGTGAATTTGCCGTAGCCATGCCGAGATCGTTGTGGTTATGTACCGAAACTACCGCTCTATCGCCTATAAATTTTACTATTTCGCTGATGCGAGCTGTGATCTCCTCTGGATACAAGTAGCCAACCGTATCAGGTATGTTTATGGTTTTTGCCCCTGCGTTTATCGCTGCTTCGCAAATTTCTTTTAAAAAACTCATCTCGCTTCTGCACGCATCCTCGCAGCTAAACTCCACATCATCGCAAAACGTTTTTGAGTATTGTACCGCCTCGACTGCACACCTGATCACCTCATCTGGACTCATTTTTAGCTTATATTGCATGTGGATCGGACTTGTTGCTATGAAGGTGTGAATTCTTTTGTTTTTTGCTGGAGCTAGTGCCTCGCCAGCTGCCTTGATGTCACGCTCAACCGCACGTGCAAGCGAGCAGACAGTGATATTTGAAGCTTGCTTTGCGATCTGATTTACCGCGTCAAAGTCCCCTGGGCTAGCCGCTGCAAATCCAGCCTCCATCACATCCACACCAAGCCTTTCAAGCTGAAGTGCGATCTGAAGCTTTTCAGCTGTGTTCATAGAAGCTCCTGGGCTTTGCTCGCCATCTCTTAAAGTCGTATCAAAGATTATAATTTTATTTTTATCCATTTTTTGTCCTTTTATGATTTTTTATATTTAAATTTAATGAGTTAAGTAAAGAAGAATTTGCTACCTAAGTAGCAGCAGTAGAGAGTTTTTGATTTCGATTTTTGGTAAAAATTTACGCGATTTTATTATGCCATTTTCGCTCATTCGCTCTCCTTTTTTTTGTGATTTTTGCTAAACATTATCGCCGCTCTAATAATACCATAAAGCATATAAACGCTCATAAAAAAGGTCGCACTCTCGTAAGGATATAGATAAAGCATAGAAAATACAACTACAAGTGCCACTAAAATTCGCATAACATGAGTTTGTTTTAAATTCATCTTTTTAAAGCTTGGGTAGCGGATGTTGCTAACCATCAAGATAGCTAAAACCGCTTCAAGTAGTATCAAGCACCACTCAAAACCATATAAAAATTCATGCTTTAGATAAACACCAACCCAAAGTACTCCGATGATGGCTGCTGATGGTATAGGAAGTCCGATGAAAACATTTGGCTCGTATGTGCCGGTGGTGACGTTAAAACGAGCAAGTCTAATAGCTCCAAAGACTACAAACATAGCTGCTATAAGTGCGCCAAATCTGCCAAATTTTGCACCAACTGTTAGATAAAACAAGATCGCTGGAGCCACGCCAAATGCTACAAGATCCGCAAGGCTATCAAACTCTACTCCAAATTTGCTTGTAGTCTTTGTAAGTCTTGCCACGCGCCCATCAAGTCCGTCTAATATCAGCGAAAGAATGATGTAAATAATAGCTTTAAAATAGTTCCCCTGAATAGATGAAATAATGCTTATAACGCCCAAAAAAGCGCTTGCTGCGGTAAATAAATTTGGCAAGATATACATTAACTGCATTTTTTGTAAGCTATTCATTTTATTTTTCCTCTTCAAAGTATCCAAGAAGCGAAGCAGCTTTAACGCTCTCTCCAACACTTACGCAAATTTTAGTATCTCTTGGCAAGTATAAAATCACTTCGCCGCTTCCTAAAAAGCCAAATTTTCTAGAGGCTTTTAGACTAGTAATGTTATAAATTTCTAAACTTCTACTAAAAACTCCAGCTATGATCTTCATAGCAAATTTGATATTTCCTTTTTCAAAACGAATTATCGCTCTTTCATTTAGCATCTCTGAAATTTTCATAGCCTGGCATAAAAAGAGCCCATGCCTTTTTTTAACTTCAGTGACGTTAGCATCGCTTATAGCTCTTAGCGTGCCTACACCAAAAAATGGCTTTGAGATAACTATCTTAGCCACCTCTTTATCATCAAAATTTGAAACACTGATCTCTTTTATCTTACCATCTATGGGCGAAAGTAAGGCTAGTTTATCATCAGTAAAAGGCTCTCTTTCAGGGTCTCTAAAAAAATATAGAGTTAAAAGAAGCAGTGCTAGAAAAAATAGTGGCGCAATACCAAACAATGCAGATATAGCAAATAAAATCAAAAAGAATAATATAAATTTATACCCTGCTTTAGCGATGTAGCCACTCATTTTTATTCCTCTTTTTTGCCTTTTTCCTCTTCTTCAAGCTCTACAAGCCTGCTTTCAAGACCATTTTCTTCTTCGTAGTTTTTGATGATCTCTCTAACTCGTTTTCCCTCGATAGTCTCTTCTTCATAAAGCGCTGAGACCATGTTTTCAATGGCACCTTTATAAATTTCAAGAAGACCAAGCACAGCCGTATATCTCTCATGAAGAAGTGTTTTTACAAACTCATCGACTTTTTCAGCCATCTTGTCACTATAGTCTTTTATACTTTGTCCGCCATTTAAAAATGTCGCGCGTTGCTTCTCAAGCACCATAAGACCGGCAACATCACTCATGCCATACATACTAACCATAGCTTTTATGATATCAGTTGCACGTTCTAGGTCATTACTAGCTCCAGTTGATATCTCTTTTATAAAGACCTCTTCAGCAGCCCTGCCAGCTAAAAGCACATCCACTTCTGCAAGCAACTCATGCTTTTGCATCATAAATTTATTCTCTTCAGGAGTATTTAGCGTATAGCCAAGCGCTGCAAGACCGCGTGGCACGACTGAGACTTTTGTCACTCTTTTTGCACCTTTTGTTAGCTCAGCTACCAAGGCATGGCCGCTTTCATGGTAAGTGACTATCTTCTTCTCTTTTGGATTTACGCGGCGTGATTTTTTCTCTAAGCCAGCTATCGATCTCTCGACAGCCTCCACTAGATCAGCCTGCTCAACAAAAGTCTTTGACTTACGTCCTGCAAGAAGAGCTGCCTCATTTATGATATTTTCAAGATCAGCCCCTGCTAAACCTGTAGTAAGCCTTGCTATATCTTCGATATTAACGTCTTTGCCGATTTTCACATCTTTCATATGGACTTTTAAAATGTCGCAACGTCCCTTAAAATCAGGCTTATCAACAAGCACTTGCCTATCAAATCTACCTGGTCTTAAAAGCGCAGCGTCCAAAACCTCAGGCCTGTTTGTAGCAGCTATAACGATGACTGGCGACTTATCCGCGTCAAATCCGTCCATTTCAGAAAGAAGCTGATTTAGCGTCTGCTCTCTCTCATCATTTCCTCCCATTGGACCAGAATTTCTACTCTTACCGATCGCATCGATCTCATCTATAAAAACGATCGCTGGAGCCTCTTTTTTTGCATTTTCAAAAAGATCTCTAACTCTACTTGCACCAACGCCAACAAACATCTCTATAAAGCTTGATGCCGACATAGAGAAAAATGGCACGCTAGCCTCGCCCGCAACTGCCCTTGCAAGAAGCGTTTTACCAGTGCCTGGAGGGCCAACTAGCAAAATACCTTTTGGAATTTTAGCTCCAAGTCTTAGATATTTATCTGGGCTTTTTAGATAGTCAACTATCTCTTGAACCTCTTCTTTCGCCTCTTCAACGCCTGCAACGTCGTCAAATTTAACTTTTGGCTTTTCAGAATTTATAAGTTTTTTCGCACTTCCTATGCCAAGTATGCCACCGCCGATATTCTTTTGCATACGACTAGCGATAAACATCCAAATAGCAAAAAATATAAATACCGGTATGATCCATGAAAATATAAGATCTCCAAACCAGTTATTTTCGCTATAAACACTGTAAGTTATGCCGTTTTGCTCAAGTATGCCAATGAGCGTTGGATCGTTTATGCGCTTTGCGAGGTAGATGGTTTTGTCATTACCAACGCCTTTTATAGTGGTTTCAGATATCGCAACTTCATTTAATTGCTTATTCTTTAGCATATCCTTAAATTCAGAATAAGCTATCATTTTGCTTTGAGCGTTACTACCAAGCCCAAAAGTACCGCCTAGTCCGTCACCACTAAAGCTTCTAAAAGCTAGAACTATAACTATCGCAAAAATAGCAAAGATAAAGATGGGGTTTTTGTTGAAAAACCCGTTATTGTCGCCATTATTTTGGTTATTATTTTGATTATTCATCCATTTCCTTATAAACAAAATAAACAAAGCTAACCCAATCATTAGCCTGTTTTATCTCAACTAGCTCCAAATCCTTAAACGTATCTTTGATCCTATCCTCGTATTTGTTCAAAATTCCAGACAATACTAAATAACCGCCTTTTTTAAGCGATTTTTTCAAGTCATTTGAGAGCATAAAAATGACATCAGCAATGATATTTGCTACGACGATATCATATTTTTGCTCTAAATTTGATATAGAACCTGTCCAAATTTTATTAAATTTAACCTCATTTAGCTGGGCATTGCTTAGCGAGCTTTGCGTGGCTTGCTCGTCCGTATCGCAAGCATCGACCTTGCAACCAAGCTTTGCTAAAGCGATGCTTAAAATTCCACTTCCACAGCCCACATCTAAAGCACTATCGCCACTTTTTGCATATTTTTGTAAAAGTTGCAAGCAAGAATTTGTGCTTTCATGATGCCCTGAGCCAAAGGCTAGCGCTGGGTCGATTATGATATTTGTTGCACCATTAAGTGGTTCTTCCCAGCTAGGTCTAATATAAATTTTATCAACCAAAATAGGCTTAACTGCCTTTTTATATTCGCCTAGCCAGTCTTTATTTTCTTTTAAATTAAGAGAAATTTTTAAATCATTTGGAATTTTACAAACGCTAGAGAGCCCTTTTGCATACTCTTCTACACCCCAAGCTATATCTTTTAGATCATACTCTTCCCTGATGATGATCTCATGATCTAGCTCTTCTACACAGGTGACCCCAAAAGAAAAAACTAACTCTAAAATTTCATCATAAAAATTTGATGTTTTGATGCTTAATTCGTAAAATTTATCTTTCATTAACCAAGAACGTCTTCAAGCTTCTCTTTTAAAACTTGTGGCGTAAAAGGTTTAACGATGTAGTTATTAACACCTGCTTTTAAAGCTGTTATAACCTCGGCTTTTCCGCCCTCTGTTGTTACCATTATGATAGGCATATCAACATATTTTTGCTCAGCTCTTACTTTTTTAACAAGCTCAAGACCATTCATCTCAGGCATGTTCCAGTCAGTAATAAGAACCTCAATACCCTCGTTTTGCGTCAAGATATTCCAAGCTTCAAGCCCATGCTCAGCCTCGAGAATTTCTTGATGTCCTAACCTTTGCAAAGTATTTTTTATGATCCTTCTCATTGTTGAGCTGTCATCTACAACCAAAATCTTCACATAATATCCTTTTAGTAAAAATTGCCCTATTCTAGCTAATTAAAATTTATAAAAGCTTTAACGCTAGCCAACTTGTTTGAAAGCATCTTTCAAATCAAGTCGTCTCTCATAGTAAGCTTTACCAACGATCACGCCAGCTATCTCTTTTGTCTCTTTAAGTGCCAAAATGTCGTTTATATCGCTCACACCGCCACTTGCTATGGTCTCAAGCTTGCTACTTCTAGCTATTTGCAAGCTAAAATCAACGTTAACTCCGCCAAGCATTCCATCTTTGTTAATATCGGTGCAAATCACAGCTTCTACACCCACATCTGCAAATTTTTTTGCAAGATCGACCGCTTTTATACTTGAAACCTCGCCCCAGCCTTGCACTGCCACATAGCCATCTTTTGCGTCTATACCAACTACGACCCTATAAATTCCAGCCATTTTTGCTGTAAATTCTGGATCTTTTAGAGCAACTGAGCCAAGGATCACCCTGCTAACTCCAAGGTCCAAATAGCGCTTTATTCGCTCTTCATCTCTTATGCCGCCACCAACTTGCACCTTTAAATTTGTAGCTTTTACTATCTTTTCGATCGTGTTAAAATTTATAGCTTCTCCTGCAAATGCTCCGTCAAGATCGACCACATGCAGCCATTTTGCGCCGTAGCCTTCAAACCTCTTAGCAAGCTCACTTGGCTCACTGCTATAAATTTTAGCGCTTTGCATGAGCCCTTTACTAAGCCTAACTGCTTGCCCCTCTTTTAGATCTATCGCTGGGAAAATTTCCATCACAACCTCGCAAAATTTTCTAAAATTTTAAGCCCGACCTCATGACTTTTTTCTGGATGAGGCTGAAAACCAAAGAGGTTTTCATGTTGCACCGCGCTTGTAAATTCATATCCATAAGTTGTCTTTGCAAGTGCAAATTTATCATCGCAAACCACGTGGTAGCTATGCACAAAATATAAATACTCAAGCTCTTTTAATCCTAATCTTAAAGGGCTATTTTGTTTAAACTCAAGCGTGTTCCAGCCAACGTGTGGGATCTTTAGTGGCCTATCAAATTTAGCTTCATCAAATTTAACGACCTCTCCTGGCAAAAGAGAAAGCCCCTCATGCTCGCCAAATTCGAAGCTTTTTTCAAACAAAAGCTGCATGCCAAGGCAAATTCCTATGAACGCTTTGCCATTTTTCACAGCCTCTTTTATCGCCTCGTCCATGCCTTTAAATTTGAGCTTTTTCATCGCCTCGCCAAATGCTCCAACGCCTGGCAAAACGATATGAGAGTGCTCTTTTAAACTCTCGGGCTCACTTACTAAAACGCACTCATGCCCAAGAAATTTAAAAGCATTTATCACGCTTTTGATGTTGCCAGCACCGTAGTCAATAATAGCTATCATCTGTTCTCTTGTCTTTTTACGCTAAAGAGATAAAAGCTAAGTGCCGCCATTAGCATCGCCACGCCGCCTATTAGATAGATAGCGTTTATGATATTTTCAGGTGCGGTGATAGCGAATTTAAACACAAGCATAAGCGCCTCAATGGCAAGCGCGATGATGATAGAGCCGATAAATCTAACCATCGTCTTATAAATAACGCTATTTTCCTCGTGATTTTTACCTAACACCTCTTCTTCAAATATCGTCTTAACAAGGTCAAAAATGGCAAGAGCTAGCGTTAAAATAATGGTTGATTCAAAAATTTCTTCGACATTTATATGCTCGATACTCTTTGAGATAAAGCTCTTTACGCCGTGCCAAAATAAAAATGCGCAGATCATAAAAAGCGATGCGCAAAAGAGTGCATATACTGTCTTTAAAAATCTACCAAAATGCTCCTCGACAAAGCCGCTATCGACCATATTTAGGATATTTTCTAGGCTTATGTCGATGCAGGCAATAAATTTAAGCTCATTTTTTTCATTATAGATAGGCACGCTTGCTGTGACGCACAAACCTCCATTTAGACTTGATGGATATGGATCGCTTAAAACGCACCTTTTCTCACGCACGGCGGTGTAGTAGTAGGCTTTATTTGCGCGGTTTTCGCCTTTTGGGATTTTATACTTTTCATTTAGACTGATCGAGTCTTCGATCTGTATGCCATTTTCATCCAAAATATATAGTGCATCAAAATTTTCTATCTCGTGGCTAATCTTATCAAAGCCAGCTTTTATGTTTTCTAAGCACACTCCAGGCAGTCTGTTTGGTAAATTTCTACTAAATAAATAGCAGATATACGCCCTTGCCTTATATCTCGTGTCACTAAATCTCTTAATATCTTTTATAACCAAAACTAGCCTTTTAAATTTAATGCATGATTAAACTCTGGTACGATCACCTTAAGAGCAGGTGCTACCTCGTCATCTTCAAGCTGCAAAAGCCCATTTATCTGTGAATTTAAAAGGGTCAGATCATAAGGCTGTGAGTGTGTCACGAAGATCGACTCATACTTAGTTTGAACGTCATCTTTGTTGATAAGTAGCTCTTCATAAAGCTTCTCGCCAGGTCTAAGCCCCACAAATTCGATACCCAGATGCTCTTTGTTTGAAAGCAGAAGCATCTTTTTAGCAAGATCGACGATCTTAACTGGCTCGCCCATGTCAAGCACAAAAAGCTCTCCGCCTTTTGCGATAGAGGCTGCTTGAAGGACTAGCTGGCACGCTTCAGATGTAAGCATAAAATACCTTGTGATCTCTGGGTGCGTGACGCTTAAAGGCTTGTTTGCAGCGATCTGCGCCTTAAATTTAGGTATGACTGAGCCACTTGAGCCAAGGACGTTACCAAAGCGCACACAAACTATCTCGCACACACCTGCTTCGTTTGAATTTAGCGCATAAAGCTCGCAAACACGCTTGGTTGTGCCCATGATATTTGTTGGGCGCACAGCCTTGTCTGATGAGATCATGACAAATTTCTTAGCACCATATTTTTTCGAAAGATCGACTGCATTTTTTGTGCCAAGGATATTGTTTTCAACTGCTGAGCGAGGATTTAGCTCGCAAAGTGGCACGTGCTTGTAAGCTGCTGCGTGGATAACGATCTCTGGTCTAAATTCTTCAAAAACCTCTTCAAAGTCTTTTAAATTCGTGATATTTACAAGCTTGCTAACAGTTCTTTTATCTCTTGTATCTTCGCCTATTTTATAAAGGTTAAACTCGCTGTGTTCAACCATTATAAGCTCACTTACGCCATATTTCAAGCACTGCTTACAAATTTCGCTTCCTATACTGCCACCAGCTCCAGTGACAAGCACTCTTTTATCTTTTAAGAAATTTGAAATGGCCTCTGGATTTAGGTCCTTTGGCTTTCTAGCTAGCAAGTCTTCGATCGAGATATCCTTGATCGGCTCATTTTCGATGAGTGAAAATAGCTTCATATCCCTTATGCCATATCCCGTTAGCTCATCAACTAAAGATTGAAGCTCGTCTTGATCGAGCGCAAGTGCGATGATAGCAGTCTTTGCGTCATAGTCTTTTATAAGGCTTGGTATATCTTTTTTATCTTGAACTAAAAATCCATCACAATATGTGCCAACAAGATCACTTCTACCATCTACCACGCCAACTGCATAGTAGTCAAGATAGCCCTGTTTTAAGCCACGTAAGACGTGAAGTGCCTTTGAGGTAGCGCCGATGACCACGCATGGCTCGCCTTTGTGAGGTTTGTTTGAAAAGTCAAGCACCATACGCTTTGAAATTCTCAAAAGCCCGATAAGTAGGCACGAGATGAGAAGGTCGATAAAGATGACGCTTCTTGGGTAAGGATTTAAAAAATCTTGTATGATGAAAAATACGATCGTAAATAAGATCGCCGCGCAAACGTGAGCTAGGAAAATTTTACGAGCCTCATTTAAGCCAAAAAATCTCCACGGCACCTTGTAAATTTTAAACATCCACATGAAAAAGAGCTTAAATACGATCAAAAAGCCAGCCGTTACAAAAAGCCCTTGCACGTAGATATCTGGGATGTCGGCGTTAAATCTTAAAAGATAAGCCGCATATATCGAAAAAACAAATATAAAAACATCGCCAAGAAGGAAAAATACGAGCCTTTTTAACTTCGTTGCATGAAACATTTACGCATTTTCCTTGACTATTTTTATCACTCTTTCTTGTGTCTGCTCGCTCATATCGCTGCCACTTGGCAAGCAAATTCCTCTTGAAAATAGATCTTCGCTATATCCATCAACAAAGCTTAACGCACCTTTAAAGACAGGCTGTAAGTGCATAGGCTTCCAAAGTGGGCGGCTCTCGATGTTTGCATCAGCTAGTGCTTTTATAACTTTTAAATGTGCATCTTTTTTAGCAAAAACGCCAGTTGTAAGCCATCTGTTGCCACGAGAATTTGGCAGCTCTGGCATAAATTCTAAAATATCGCCAAGCTCTTTTTCATAGATATCAAAGACTTTTCTCTTTTGCTCGACTCTTTTTTCTAAAACTTCCATCTGAGCCACGCCAATAGCGCCTAGGACGTTGCTTAAGCGGTAGTTGTAGCCGTAGTCTTTATGCTCGTAGTGAAGCAAAGGCTCTCTTGCTTGTGTGCTGTAAAATCTAGCTTTTTCTACAAATTCACTATCTCCAACTAGCATGCCGCCGCCTGAAGTGGTGATGATCTTGTTGCCATTAAAGCTATATCCACCCATCACGCCAAATGTGCCAAGCGCCTTGCCACCGTAAAATCCGCCAAGTGCTTCAGCTGCATCTTCAACCAAAGCGATGCCTTCATTTTGGCAAATTTCGCAAATTTCTTTCATCTTTGAAGCTTGCCCGTAAAGATGAGTGACGACTAGCGCTTTTGGCTTTTTAGGTAAATTTGAGATCGCTTTTTTAAGTAGTTCTGGGCTTAAATTCCAGCTCTCATCGCTATCTATAAAGACTGGAGTTGCCTTTTCATAAAGTATCGGCGAGACTGAAGCCATAAAAGTAAAGCTAGAAGCAAGCACAAGATCGCCCTCTTTCACGCCAAGGACGCGAAGTGCTAGGTGAAGTGCCGCAGTTCCAGCGCATAGTGCAAGCGCATCTTTAGCGCCAGTGTAAGCCTTTATGCTATCTTCAAATTTATTGACATATTCGCCAAGTGGCGCTATGTAGTTGCTTTCAAAAACTTTTTTTATATATTCCTGCTCTTTTCCACTCATATTTGGTGGAGATAAAAAAACCCTATCCATTTTCATACCTTTCGTGATTTTTTGGCGATTTTAGCACTTATTTTTAAATTTATATCTTAGCGCGCTCGCATGCAGGCACGCCATACGCCTTTATGCCATCTTTTATATCTCTAACGACCACGCTTCCAGCACCAATAATGCAGTTTTTACCGATGCTTATGCCTTGAATGACGCTTGAGCCAATGCCAACATGCGTAAATTCACCCACGCTCACGTTTCCAGCAAGGGCTGCATTTGGGCTGATGTGAGCAAATTTACCTATCACGCACTCATGCTCTATCACTGCGCCAGAGTTTATGATAGCGCCCCCTTTTATGCAAGCTTTTGCGTTTATCACGGCATTTGGCATGACTACTACGCCCTTTTCTAGCACGGCACTTTCACTCACAACCGCACTTTTATGGATCAAATTTACTATCTCAAAGCCAGCGACCTCCACCTTTTGGCTGATCTTTTGCCTTGTTTTATTATCGCCTATGGCTATTATGATGTCAGCTTTTTCAAGCTCTGGACTAAATTTACACTCGCTAGCATCGTCTAAAAAAACTATCTCATCATAGCCGTTATTTCTAGCGATGTCAGCGATCACAAGACCATGCCCACTCGCTCCGTAGATGTAAATTTTCTTAGTTTTTGCCATTAAATTTCTCCGTCGTTGCCTGCCCCTCTTTGCTGACGCCACTTCGTTTTAGCACCTTTTCGATGGTCTGCAAAGCGATCTTTACATCAAGCATAAAGCTTAAATTTTTAGCGTAATAGACGTCGTATTCAAATTTTTTCTCCCAGCTTATGGCGTTTCTGCCATTTACCTGCGCTAGGCCCGTGATACCAGGGCGCACGTCGTGGCGGTGCTTTTGCGTTTCGTTATAGATGGGTAGATATTCAACCAAAAGCGGTCTAGGACCTATGAAGCTCATGTCGCCTTTTAGCACGTTAAAAAGCTGTGGTAGCTCATCAAGGCTAAGAGAGCGGATAAGTTTGCCAAATTTACCAAGACGCTGATCATCTGGCAAGAGTTCGCCATTTGCGTCACGCTCGTCACTCATCGTCTTAAATTTATAAATTTTAAAAATTTTCTCATTTAGCCCTGGCCTTGCCTGCGTAAAAATGACATCACGGCTTACCTTAAAATAGATAAAAATCGCCGTTGCTATGATGATGGGCGATGTTAAAATGAGCAAAAACAAAGCTCCCAAAATATCAATCACCCTCTTTAAAAAATTTCTATACATCTATAAATTTCCTATAAATTTCTATATATCTTTTTGCGATTTGCTTCTCGTCAAACTCACTAATTGCCCAGTCCCTGCCATTTGCTCCAAGCTTAGTGCAAAGCTCCTCATCATCAAGCAAAATTTTGATCTTTTCTGCTAAGTCATTTGCGTCTTTTACCTTGCATAAAAGTCCGTTGTAGCCGTCTCTTACAGCTTCATTGCAGCCTGTCACGTCACTTGCGACAACTGCTTTAGCCATGCTCATCGCCTCTAAAACTGTTCTTGGGAAACCCTCTTTGTAGCTAGGAAGTGCAAGTAAATAAGAAGCCTTTAAAAGCTGCGGGATGTCGTTTCTAGCGCCAAGATATCGCACTTTGCCACCTTTTAAAAAGCTCTCATCTGCGGTTGATTTATTACCAGCAAAGCCCTCGCCCACAAAGACAAATTCGCAGTTTTTATAGCCATTTAAAATTTCTGCCGCCTCATAAAATTCACGAACGCCCTTGTGCCACATGGCTCTTGCGATCATTAAAATGACCTTTTTTTCACCAAGGTCAGCCGCCTGCGTGATAGCTGGGTCAAATTTAGCAGTATCCACGCCGACACTTTTTATGCGGTACACTTTGCTTTTGTCTATCAAATTTTTAGAGATCAGATAGTCTGGATCTGCGTCATTTACAAAGATGCAAGCATCAGCCTTTGCAAAAGAGAGCTTATAAAGGCTCTCCATGACAAAACGCACGGCCTTTGTCTTAATATCATCATCGATATAAAAGCTACCAAGGCCTTCGACCAAATTTATCACGTGCTTTATGCCAGCGTTTTTAGCGGCAAATGTGCCAAAGACATTTGACTTGTGGGCGCCAGTTTGAAGCAGGTCTAAATTTAGCTCGCTTAAAATTTGAGATAGTTTTTTTGAGTTATTTATCACGGTTAGTGGATTTAGGCTAGCCTTGTCAAGCTCGTAGGTAACGGCGTGAAAGCTTTTAGCAAGATCATTAGTAAAATTTCCTTTTGGAGCGATAGCAAAAACCTCATGTCCCATATCTTTTAAAGCTTGCATAATAGGGCGTCTAAAAAAGTGTATGCTCATATCAGCGTGGCTTAAAAATCCTATCCTTGCCATCTCTACCTCTTTAGTTTATAAACTTTTGCCGCCCCGTCAAGTATGACTGGCTCAAAGACTTTTGGATCGTATCTTTCAAGCACGAAAAGCTGGATGTAGGCGCTATTTAAAATGCTCTCATCAAGGATGATGAATCTGCCATAATCCCTCATATAAATGACAGAAATATTTGACATTTCGTTATTTTTATACTCTTTTACATTTAGCTTGCCAGCCTCGTTGTAGTCGGTCTCTATGAAAGATCTTAGCGGTAAGACCTTGCCATCATAGATCAAACTTGTGACATCGCTTGTTAGTGTAAATCCACCACTTAGCCTAATGCCCTTTTCACTTTGCGAGATCGCTCTTGTGGTGACAAAAAGTCCGTTGTTTAAATTTTTACCGCTTTTTAGATCGATCTTGCTAAACTGCAAAATGGTCGGAAAGATGCTAAGCATCCTATCTGGCAGGTAATAATATATCTCTCTGCTCTTTGCTGGCAGGCTAAATTTTGCCTCTTTTATCTCGCTAAAAAACTGATCAACACTTAAATTTCTATCTTTTAGAATTTGAGCCAAGTTGCCATTAAAGTGCTCTTTGAAATTTCGCTCAGTGTATTCTACATCAAGCCTTGCCATATTTGCCGAGCTCATCTCGTCGCTTCCAAGCGCAAAACTCACAGCAAAATTTTCACGCCCAAGGTGCTTTCCGCCGTCAATTAGCGTCTTAACATCGCTGTAATATCTAATCGGATATCCATAGTCCCACCACGCAAGCACGTAATCTTCGCGCCCTGCGATGCCTTTTAGCTTGTTTAAAATTTCAACCTCTTTATTTACAAAGACTGGCTCAGCCTTGTAGCCATAGATGTGAATGAGCGCTGGAGCAAGCACAAGAGCCGCTATGAACGCTCTTATGAGATTTAAAACAGCCTCTTTTAGCTTTAAATTTGCAAGCACGAACTCCACTAAGTAGCCAAAGCCAAGCGCCATGATAGGCACGGCGTAAATGGTAAATCTAAGGCCGCTTTTAAAGGCTAAAAAGCCAAGTGCGAGCATACCAAGCGAGACGGCGAACGAGCGGTGTCTATAACAAAAAAGAGCAACACCAACAAGCGAGATCAAAAATGTTATGACATTTGCGCTGATCCTCTCGCAAAATAGCGTAAAATCAACGACGCTTGACTCTTGGATAGTTTGATTGACATTAAAAAAGTGAAAACTCATGCCACCAACTTCAGGCGCATCTCTAAAGACGTAAAATTTAAGTTGAAAGATTATAGGATTTAGCCCGCCACGGATGACAAAAACGACAAAGATAATTGCCAAAATGCCAAGAGCAATTTTTAAATTTATCACCTCTTTTTTAAATATACAAAGTGCGTAAATAGCGATAACAGCGATAAATTTAAGAGTTAGATCAATGTTTGAAATGGCAAGTAAAAGCAGTGAAATTTCAAGGTAAAAAAGTGGATTTTTCCTATCAAAAATGAGCGTGTAAAGTAAAAATAGCCCAGTTAAAATGCTAATAAGCGAAAAGGCGCTCATATACCACCACATATAGATAAGCACGCTTAAAGGTGCTATTATCAGGCTCTTTGCGTCCTTTTTCTCAAGCACTCTAACAAGCCCCCAAACGACAAAAACGCTAAGTGGGATGATGAGCATGTCAGTGTCGTAATATCCTGCCATTGTGCGGTTGTAGTAGCTATTTGCGATCACTGCAAGAAGTGCAGCGATGAAGCCAGCCATTTTTGCTTTGTATTCATTTGCGATCAAGATAACAGGCACAGCCACAAGCGATGAGAAAAATACGCTCATATAAATCATCGCCGTCTCAAGCTTGACGCCTAGAAATTTCACGATCCAGTAAGTAAGCGTCGAGAGTGGGTAGCCGTAGTAGCTAAGGTCGTTTTCCTGGTGAAAGCCAGCTAGCATGTCCCTTGCGCCCTCGGCAAATGCGTAGCCGTCGTTTGTGCTGATCATCAGCTCGTTGTTCCAGAAAAATACTGGATACTCGCTCGCCCAAAAGACCCAGTAAAGCCTGCAAACCATGCCAAAGATGACTGCGACAAATATCATAAGGTATAAAGAGTAATTTTTAAAAAATAAATTTCTATTCATTAGGATTTTCCAAAAAATTTATAAGCTCGCTCGCTATATTTTCACTATCAAAAAATTTAGCCCGATTATACGCAACATTTTCAAAATTTTGCCTTATCTTTGGCTCGTTAAGCACTTTTAACATCGCCTCTTTCATCGCATTTTCGTCATCAACAGGTACTAAAATGCCAAACTCACTATCGCCCAAAAGCTCCTTTGCACCGCTCTTGTGCTCAGTTGAAATGATAGTTTTTTCGCATGCTAGCGCTTCAAGCAAGACGTTTGAAAAGCCCTCAAAACGCGAGGCACAAAGCAAGCACGAAGCGTTTTTTATGTGCCTAAAAGGGTTTTTATCAGTGCCAAGAAGCTTTACTCGCTCGCCAACATTAAGCTTATCTATCAAATTTTGCAGCTCGTCCTTTAAAGGCCCTTTTCCCAAAATTCCAAGCGTGGCGCGAGGGTCGTTAATCGAAGCGATTATTTTTATTAACATGGCTTGATTTTTACCGCTATCAAGGCGGCCTATGTTTATGAAAAATGGCTTAAAGTCGCTCTCAAGTGGCTCATCTTTTAGCAAATTTATAGTTTTTAGATCAAGGGCGTTATAAAGCACCTTTGTTTTTGCCTCGCTCATGCCAAAATTTCGCACCAGATCCTCTTTATTGCCAGCTGCATTTGCGAGGATTAGATCAGCCTTTTTATAAAGATGAGTGAGTAAAAATTTATTAACTCGCCCGCTTAGATCGTTTTTATATAAGATCGACGGACAGCTTCGCTCGCTGATAACTAGCCTAGCCTTTAGCCCTAACATCCTAGCGACCCCAGCGATATAGCATGGGCGGTTCATCAGCACAAACTGCGTGTCGATGCCCAAATTTTGACAGAGTTTTTTATATTTAAACGCAAGCATTGGCATCGCTAAAAAGAGCCTTGCAAGCTTCTTTAGCCCGCTCTCGTAAGGATCGCTATTTTCTATAAAGTGAATCTGCACCTCGCTTGGGATCTCGTAAGCGATGACCTTGCTCATTAAGATGAGATGAACTTCATAATGTTTTATCAAAAATGGCAGTAAATTTGCCACATTTCGCTCAGCCCCGCCAGGCCCCATCGAGTATAAAAAAACGGCTAATTTTTTCACTTGCTAACAACCTTTTTTATAAATTCTCGCCACTGCTTGATGATATTTTCTTTGCTAAATAAATTTGCACTTTCGCTGGCGTTTTTTGCTAGTTTTTGCCTCAAATTTTCATCTTTTAAAAGCGTCTCAAGCTTATCTTTTAGATCATTTGCGTCGCCATTTTTAAAGATAAGCCCGTCTATGCCCTCTCTAATAAGCTCCCTTGCGCCCACAGTGTCGCTACTTAGCCTAGCGCAACCAAAAGCGCCTGATTCTATTAGCACATTTGAAAGCCCCTCGCTTCGTGAGCTAAGAGTGAAAATTTTTGCCTCGCTATAAAGCTTGCTAACGTCGCTCATATGGCCTAAAAATTTGACATTAAGCCCTAAATTTGACGCCATTTGCTTTAGCTCACACTCCTGCCTGCCACTGCCTGCGATCTTTATCTCCCAGCCATCAAGCAAGCTCTTATCCACCTTGCTAAGCGCCTCAAAATAGATATCATAGCCCTTTACCGCCTCCAGCCTAGCCACGCTTAAGATGACGTTTTGCTTCTTGCAAATTTCAGGCACATCGATAAAAAGTGGGTTGTGGATGACCTCGCGATTTTTGGCAAATTTATAGTAGTCGTAGTCGCTTTTACTTAGTACGCTTAAGCCATCTACAAATTTATACGAAAAGTCACGCATAGTGCTTGCGATTTTGCTTTTTAAGTAGCTGTGCTCGTGATGCTCGGTTGCTATTAGTTTGCTCTTTAGCCCAGCATTTGCCAGCACGCAAGCGACGTTTGTCCAGTCGATAAAGCTCATTATCAGATCAGCCCTTTGCTCTTTAAAAAGCGCTCTAAGAGCGAGGATTTTTTTAAATTTTAAAGCGAGCCCTGAGCCAGTGACGTTAAGATTTATGATATTTATTTTTTCACTAAATTTATAAAGCCCAAGGTCCTCTTCAAGAAGAGCGATAGTGATCTCATTGTCTTTGCAAAGCTCGTTTGCAAGCACGTTTAGCACGCGCTCAGCCCCACCATTTCTAAGTGCGGCTATGACAAAAAGAATTTTCACTTCACACCTCCGAGCTTTAAAAGCTCCAGCCATTTTTTATAAATTTGCTCCACGCTAAACTCATCAAGTCTAGCTCTTGCGTTTTTGACAAATTCGCCCATTTTTGCCTCATCTTGCAGCAAATTTGCAAGCTTTTCGCTCATCTGCCCAGCGTCATTTATCTCGAAAAGCAAGCCATCAAAGCCATCTTTTATAAGCTCTTTTGCCCCGCTAGTCCTTGTCGCAACACGCACGCAGTCATAGTTTATCGCCTCTATCAAGGTGTTTCCAAGGCCCTCGAAATTTGAGCAAGAGAGCAACACCTTTGCCCTTTTATAAAGCGAGGCGATGTCGCTTACATTGCCTAAAAACTGGACATCAGCGCCCAAGCTTTTAGCTAAATTTTCTAAATTTATCCTCTCTCCACCATCTCCAGCGACAGCGAATTTATAGCCACTTTGCTTTAAAGTTGCAGCCACTCTTACAAACATTTCGCAGTTTTTTATCTTGTTTAGCCTGCCAACAAAGATGATTAAATTTTCTTTAGCAAAGCCCTCACTGCGCACCTCTTCAAAGAGTGGGTTGTAAATTTTCATCACATTTTTGCAAAATTTCGAGTAATGTCCTAGATCCTCGTCACTTAGGACGCTAAGTGCGTTTGCAAATGGATAGCTTATGCGTCTTAGCACCTTAAAGATCGCCCTTTTTGGCGCAAGGTAGTTTGTGTGCTCGCTTATGATTATAGGCGTTTTTAGTCCGGCTGAACTAAAGAGAACCAAGGTATTTACGGCGTCTAAAAAGGATATCACAGCGTCAAATTTACCCTCTCGTATGAGTGCTCTTAAAGCAAGCACCTTTAAAACTCTCTTTTTTAAATTTCCAACCAAGCCAAGCTCATCAGCCCCAACGCCTAAATTTATGAGCTTCACACCACTTGCTAGCTCGTAAAATGGCTCATCTTTGTCAAATTTAACAAGGCTTACATCATGATCCATGCTAAATCTTGATGCGATCACCGCGCAAACTCGCTCCGCACCGCCACTTCTAAGCGTTGATGTGACAAATAATATCCTCATACGCCAAACCTTTGTTTTATCTTCACTCTAAGCTTTGAAAGTGCCGGTAAAAAGCCACTTGGAAGTGGGCTAAGCAGCAAAAATATAAACGCTTCTTTGCTAAATTTAATGCTAAGGCTTTTAAAGATACACCTTAGCATAAGGCCATATTCGCCTGCTATTTTGGCGTAGTAAGCGGCGTTTTTATACTGCATAGCTAAAAATTTTGGCTCATTTTTGATAGCGATGTCGTAGTGCAAATTTGCTGTTTTTATGTAGGCGTTTGCCACGTTTAACGCGTGTTTGCCAGCATTTAACGTCGCACTATCGCTTCTTGCGATGCGGTAGATGTAAAGTGGCTTTTTAAGATAGAAGACATTTTTTTCAAAAAAGCGGATGTAAAGCTCATTTTCGCCGCCAAAACTGCTCTCATCAAACCTAAAACCATCTATAAATTCACGTGAAAAAAGTTTAAAATACTCGCCATTTATCCGCCCGCAATGATAATCGACCTTGCTCATCGCCCCACTCTTGTTATATGGGCTTCTACCAGCCACGACCTCGGTCATCACGCCATCTTTCTCGCAGATCGCGTCTGCAAAAATGCACGAATACTCGCCACTTTTTAAAATTTCATAGCACTCCTTTATCGCCTCTGGTAAAAGCTCATCGTCATCATCTAGCAAGCAGACAAACTCGCCTGTTGCGTTGTCAAAGCCGTTATTTTTATTGCCATTTGGGCTCTTTTTGTGAGCGCTGTTTTTTACAAATTTGATCCTTGCGTCGTTAAAACTCTTGCAAATTTCACTCGCACTCTCGTCATCGCCGTCGTCAGTTACAACTATTTCTAAATTTTTATAGCTTTGAGCTAGAGCACTTTTTATGGCCTTTTGTAAAAGTTCTGGACGCTTGTAAGTCGCGGTTACAATGCTGATTAATGGCTCGCTCATTTAGCCCCTTTTAAAAATTCTCTCATAGCCTTGAAGCTTCTCAAGTCGTGAGAAAAGTATAAATTTAAATGTTTTTATATAGGCCTTTAAATTTGCGCTGTATCCTCTCTCAAGGCGCTCGCCCTCGATGTTTGAGCCACTAAGATCAGTTGGATGCGAAAAAAGGTCGCAAAAATACATCTGCATATCATTAATGCTAAGCAAATAGTCCCAAACATCGGTCGTACAAAGCGCACGTTTATGAATTTCAAGCAAATTTTTAGCACTTTTTTTAGTTAGCACATAAGCCCCTGCTCTATAAATGCTTGAAAATGAGTGTTTTGAGACCTGCCAAAGCGGCTTACTTAGGCTGGTATCCACCTTTTTGCCAAAGGAGCTAAACCTGCCCTCTAGCCCATCTTGCATGCCACATATGAGCACGCTATTTTCCGGTATCTTGCTAGCTGCTAAAAATGCCTCTTTTATCGCCTCGTCATCTCCGATCACGTCGTCTTCAAAGATGAGGGCAAATTTCGCCTCACTTGCTAAAAATGCCTCGTAGGCTTTTACGTGCGAGAGCGAGCAGCCAACCTCAGCTGGGCTTAGAACCTTGCCGTAAGCTTTAAATGATGGCGAAATGATCTTATAGTACTCCCTCGCGTTTAACCCCCTGCCATCGACTGCGTCTATTAGATTAAAGCTATCATAAGAGCTAAATTTCTGCTGCAAAAGCTCGCGCCTTTTGGTATCTTTTGCCAAAGAGATCAGGTAAATTTCATTCATTTAAGACCTTTTAAATTTTTTAAAAATTTTACGCCAGACTATGCCTCGCTCGAAGGCATTAAAAAACAAAAAATATCCCAAAATATAAGCTGCGCTGGCGTATATCGCAGCAAAGATAGCAAATTTTAGCCAGTTATCTAGGCTCACAAAGTCCTTGCAGGCAAACATCGCAAGCACGCATAGCGCAAAAACGGCTAAATTTTTAAAATAAACTCCGTAAAATGTGGTGAGCTTCACCTCTAAATTTAAAGCAGCGTTTATAAGGTCAAAGCCAAGAATTCTTATGCTATAAAAAATGGCTGCGATGATGACGATGCCATAAACGCCGTAGTCACTAAATTTAAGCAGTGCGATCTGCGCTATGATCGTGCTAACGCCAAGGATAGTGTTGGCAATAGCTGGGCGGCGAAGCTTGTTTGTCGCACTATCAAGGTTAAAAAGCGAAAAAACAAAGCTTATAAAGACAATCGGCACTAGCGTTATCATCGAGATGTTGTAGATAAATTTGACCTCGTCAGCACTTTTAAAAGGTAGCCAAAGCGTGTAGAAATCCAGCCCAAAAACGACAAAAAACGCAGCTGGAGCGCTCATCACAAAGGCGATCACCTTCATTGAAAATTTAGCCTCTTTTATAAGGTCAGTGATCAAATTTTTAGAGTAAAGCTCGACAAATTTTGGCGCAAAGATACCGCTAAGCTGCGCTACAAAGCTCTCAAGTATGATAGGAGCGGCCTTGGCGACTGAAAGAAGGCCAGTGGCGTTTGCACTTACGAAAATGTTGCAAATAAAAAGATCCATACCTGTTAAAAGTATGCGGTTTAGCGCATTAAAGCTGTTCCAAATGCCAGAGCTTAAAAGCTCTTTGATCTTAGAAAAGTCAAATTTACTAAGGCTAAATTTTAGCTCTGGCGTGATGCGAGCTGACATAAAAATGGTGCTAAAAAAGACAAAAAGGCTAGCAACTAGCGCTGAAATGGCGATATATGAGATAAATGGCTTAAAAAAGAAAAAGAGTGCCACGATAAGGATCGCTAGGATCGCGCTTGAGATGGCGTTTCTGATGGAGAGCAGATAGAGCTTATTTGTCACAAACGCACAAACTGTCAAAACGCCGTTAAATAGCCCAACGCAGAAATTTATAAAGTAAAAAACAAGGGTCATTCTCACATCAAAAAGTAAATTTTCAGGGACGTTTAAAAAGCTTTGCAAATTTAGTATGAAAACAGAGCTAAGCACCACGACAACGGCGCAAAAGAAGATATTTACAACAAGCACTGATGAGTAGTAGGTGTTTGCAAGGCTTAGATCTTTTTTGTGCCACGCATGAGCGACGAAGCGGCCGCTCACTGAGTTTATCGCCACGCTCACGACCGCTGCATAGCTTACGATGGCGTTACTAAGTCCCACAAAGCCAAATGCCTCGTTGCCAAGGCTTTTTAAGATAAATGGCGTAAGAAAGAAATTTATGCCCATTGATACGACAAAAACGACGATTGAGCTTATTAGATTGATTAGCATTAGACTTTTAACCTGTAAATTTTTACGCCACTTGAGATGATAAATGGCTCAAAGTATCGCTCATTGGCTCGCTCAAATATAAAAAGCTGCACAAGGGCTGAATTTAAGGCATTTTCATCAACTAAAACCACACGCGCATAGTCTTCTAAAAATAAAACAGAAATTTTCGCCTTTTCGTCGATAGTTTTCTCGTCTATTTGTAGCTCTTTGCCAGAGCCTTTTATCTTATAAAAGGACTTTACCGCAACTTTTTCGCCATTTTGAGTGATAAATTTTGGCTCTTTTAGCGGCAAGATATAGCCATTTCCAAGGTCTATGCCCGCTTCACTAACGCTATTTATAGGGCTAATGTAGTAAAAAAACTCCTCTTTTGGCCGCTCGCCACTCATAACATCGATGTAACTATATCTAAAGATGTTTGGGGCAATATCTATCATGTCTGGTACAAGATAGTAAAAAACCTCTTTTTTTACCGCTGGCAGAGTAAAATTTGCACTTTCAAGCTGGCTTAAAAAGAGGTTTAGATCACTTGTGTTGTGTTCTTTTAAAATCTCTTCAGCAAGTCTAGTATTTTTATCAAGCGAGATGTCGCTATACTCGCTCACTACTCTAGCTAGCTTAGCTGAGATTGCCTCATCTTTTCTTAATGCAAGGCTAACAAAGTAGTTATTCTCGCCACCTTGCCTGCCAGGATCATTTAGCGTCTTAACATCAGCAAAGTACCTTAGCGCATATCCATAATCCCACCACGAAAGCACGTAGTCATAGCGCTTAGCAGCCTTTTTTAACTGATCAAGCGCTGTTGCCTCATCGTGCGTGATCAAAGTATGCGGTCTATAAGAGTAAGTGATCTCTAAATTTGGAGCAAGCGCAGCAGCTGCAAAGATAAAAAAGAATAAATTTTTAAGAGAATTTCTAAGGTCAAATAAATTTAAAAAAAAGTGCAAAAAATACCCAAAACCAAGTGCTACAAGTGGCGTTATATACATAGCAAATCTAACTCCGCCAAATAGCGATAAAGCGCCAAGTCCAAGCAGTGGCAAGCTAAGTAAAAATGGGCGAAATTTAAAGCAAAGCGCCAGATATCCAACCGCTGCAGCTAGCAAAATAAGGATATTTCCAGCCATGAAATAGACAAAATATAAAGGACTAGCGCTTTTTACCTCGTCAATTAGCGTGTATTCGCTTATAAAGTGAAATTTATTTGCAACCTCTGAGCTGCTTTTTAAAACGTAACTGCCAATCTTTGAAATGACAAAATCAAAACCACCAAAATAGATAAAAATAGCTAGCATAATAGCTAGAAAAATGCTTAAATTTCTAGGTGAAAGTAGTTTTTTATATTTGCAAAAAATGGCGTAAAATGAAGCAATGACCGCTAAATTGAAAATCAAAATTTTATTTGCGATGAGTGGATCTTTTGAAAAAATATTGAAGCTAATAATGCTTATAAACATAAAAAATATCGCTTGGTAGTTTTCTATCCTGCTTCGCATAAAAGCAAGTGTGTAGATAAAAAAGACAAAAATAATGCTTAAAATAAGAGCATAAGAGCTTTGATACCACCAAAAATAAAGCGATACAAAAACTCCAGGCAAAACGATAAATTTTTGTTCATTTGCATTTAAAAGTCTGATCAAAAGATAGATGATAAAAAGCGCAAATGTGACATTTAGCATATCGCTATCAAAGTAACCAAGCAACGTTCTTACAAGATAGCCTGGCAAGATAACGCTCATAAATGCCGCCACAGCTCCAGCTTTTAGAGCTTTAAACTCATTTGATATCAAGACGACTGGAAGCGCGATAAGTGGTGCTAAGAGCGCACTCATATAAAACATCACGCTTTCGATCTTGAAAGGTAAAATTTTACAAATATAAAAAACTATTGTTGAGATTGGGTGATTAAAGGGGCTAAAGTCATTTTGCTGATGAAAACCAGCAAGCATATCTCTAGCGCCCTCTGCGTAATAGTATGCGTCATTTGTCGTAAGCATAAATTCGCCATTAAAGTAAAACTCTGGCATATCCTTTGCCCACAATACCCAAAGCATCCTAGCTGCAAATCCAAACAGATAAGCAGCCAGAAAGATAAGTAAAATTTTACAATTTACGCTTACTTTGTGCACTAAATTCCTTACAGCCTAGCGTCAGCCTCTGGGTAGATATTTTTTATATCATAAACCAAGTGGCCTTTTAGGTTGAGCTTTTTAAATTCATTGTGAGCTACGGCGATCACGATGCAGTCGTAGTCGTCTAGGTTATACTCTTTTACTAGATCAAAGCCGTACTCGTGTTTTACCTCAGCGCTATCAGCCCAAGGATCAGTCACATCGACCTTGCAGCCAAAGTCTTTTAGCTCATCAACCACGTCTATAACGCGAGAGTTTCTTATATCTGGGCAGTTTTCTTTAAATGTCATACCAAGAACAAGCACGCGCGCTTTGTTGATAAGCACGCCTTTTCTTATCATTAGTTTTATCACTTGATCGGCTGCGTATCTACCCATATCATCGTTGATGCGGCGACCTGCTAGGATCATTTCAGGGTTGTAGCCTACCTCTTGAGCTTTGTGAGTTAGGTAGTATGGATCTACGCCGATGCAGTGACCACCGACTAGACCTGGACGGAAATTTAAGAAATTCCACTTAGTACCTGCAGCCTCAAGCACGTCGATAGTGTTGATGTGAAGCTTTTCAAAGAGCATCGCAAGCTCGTTTATAAAGGCGATGTTGATGTCGCGCTGAGTGTTTTCGATGACCTTTGCAGCCTCTGCTACTTTGATGCTTGAAGCTTTGTGAGTGCCAGCTGTGATGATCGAGCGATAAATTTCATCGACCTTGTCAGCGATCTCTGGAGTTGAGCCACTTGTGATCTTTTTGATCTTTGTCACAGTGTGCTCTTTATCGCCTGGGTTTATGCGCTCTGGAGAGTAGCCGCAGAAGAAGTCTTTGTTAAATTTAAGCCCGCTTTTTTCAAGAAGTGGCACGCAAATTTCTTCTGTAACGCCTGGATAAACGGTGCTTTCATAGACAACGATGTCGCCTTTTTTAAGCACTTTTGCCACGCTCTCAGTCGCTTTTACCACAGGGGTTAGGTCTGGGCGTTTGTTCTTATCTATCGGAGTTGGGACGGTTACGATAAAGAAGTTGCAATCCATAATGTCTTCTAAATTTAGGCTAAATTTCATGCCATTATCGATCGCTTTTTTCATCTGCTCGTTGCTAAGCTCAAGCGTTCTGTCATAACCACTTTTAAGCTCTTCTATACGTTTTGCATTTACGTCAAAGCCGACTACTTCGTACTTTTCACTAAAAGCTGCTGCTAGTGGAAGTCCCACATATCCAAGTCCTACTACTGCTATTTTCATTTCTCTTTCCTTTTTAAAATTTTTGGTTTTATTATTTCTACACGTTCATAAATTCTTATCTCTGCGCCCACGCCTTGCGGAGTTACGATCTTAATGAGGCTAATGCCAGGCAAAATTTGAGTAAATTCATAATAAATTTGCCTCTTTTTATTTTTGCCATCGCAAGGTTTAAGCGGTTCATCATCTGCGCTAAATTCATAATAAACCCCGCTTTTATCCTCTTTTTTATCTAAATGTCCGCCCTCTAGCATGGCAAATTCGCAATCCGTTTGTACCTCTTTAAAAAATGCAGCTTCATATTTAAAATAATCATGCGGCATCTTTGAGACGGGCAGCTCAAAAACCTGCTCTTGCGTCTTTGCCTCACTTTTACCTGAAGCCTCGCTAGCTAAGAGCGTAAAAGGCAGCAAGCAAGCTGCGAAAAAAGATAAAATTTGCTTCACGCTTTGACGCCTATCTGAAAATACTTAAATCCATGCTCGGCTAAAGCTTTAGCGTTATACTGGTTGCGTCCGTCAAATATGACAGCGTTTTTTAGCCTTTGTTTGATCTCTATAAAATCAGGCGATCTAAACTCACTCCACTCTGTCACAAGCACCATAGCATCGGCGTTATCAAGAGCGTCATATTTATTTTTAGCATATTTTATATCTAAATTTGGCATATATTTTTTAGCTTCTTCGCTCGCTTTTGGATCGTAAGCGACCACTTTTGCGCCAGCCTCATCTAAAAGCTTTATCAAAGTTAGCGAGCTAGCCTCTCTCATATCATCGGTATTTGGCTTAAACGCAAGCCCCCAAAGTGCGATCGTTTTGCCCTTTAGATCGCCGCCAAAGAAGTTATAAATTTTATCAAAAAGCACTCTTTTTTGAGCCTTATTTCTTGACTCGACCGCGTTTAAAAGCTCTGGCTCAAAGCCGTTTTGCCTAGCTGTGTAGATGAGCGCCTCAACGTCTTTTGGAAAGCAGCTGCCGCCATATCCGCAGCCAGGATATATAAAGCTATATCCGATCCTTGAGTCGCTGCCGATACCTTTTCTAACTAAATTTACATCAGCGCCCACGCGTTCACAGATATTTGCTATCTCGTTTATAAAGCTTATCTTTGTTGCTAACATCGAATTTGCAGCGTATTTTGTCATCTCGGCTGACTTTACGTCCATGCAAATGAGCCTGTCGTGATTTTTCATAAATGGCTCATAAAGCTCTCTCATCACGCTAAAGCCCCACTCGCTGCTAGCTCCGATAACAACGCGGTCTGGCTTTAAAAAGTCCTCGACCGCCGCGCCCTCTTTTAAAAACTCTGGGTTTGAGACGACTTCAAATTTAACATCTACATTTCTCTTTTTAAGCTCAGCCTCGATCACCTCATGCACCTTAGCTCCAGTGCCCACTGGAACGGTTGATTTATCGACAACTATTAGTGGTTTGTTTAAATTTTCTCCGATTGATTTGGCAACTGATAGGACATATTTTAAATCCGCCTGCCCGTCAGCGCCCATAGGCGTGCCAACTGCGATAAATAACACATCAGCATGCTCTAGCGCCTCGGTTATCTGCGTGCTAAATTTAAGCGAGCCATTTTTGTAGCACTCACTCACGATATCAGCAAGCCCTGGCTCATATATAGGCACGACGCCGTTTTTTAGCGCCTCGATCTTTTTGTTATCGACATCGACACAGATCACGCTGTTGCCCATCTTAGCAAAGCATGCACCACTTACTAGTCCAACATATCCGGTTCCAATTACAGCTATTTTCATGCTTATCCTTAAATTCTCTTTTCCCACTCAAGGGCAGTTTTTATGATGAGCGCTAGATCGTCTCTTTTTGGCTTCCAGCTTGTTAGCGAGCGTAGTTTGCTTGCGTTTGAGATTAGGATAGCTGGGTCGCCGTCTCTTCTTGGCGCATTTAGCACCTTAAAATTTACTCCGCTTACTTTTTTTGCGGTCTCGGTGACCTCTTTTACGCTAAATCCCCTACCATATCCCACATTAAAAATCTCGCTACCATTTTGACCGATATACTCCAGCGCGCTTATATGGGCGTCTGCTAGGTCGCTAACGTGGATATAGTCTCTAACACATGTGCCATCTTTTGTCGCGTAGTCATCGCCAAAGATACCCATGCTCTCACGCTTGCCAAGTGCTGTTTGGACGGCTACTTTGATAAGGTGCGTGGCGTTTGGATAGTTTTGACCGATCAGCCCCTCTTCGTCTGCACCTGCTACGTTAAAATAGCGCAAAATCGCAAATTTGAAATTTTCATTTGAAGCGGCGTAGTCTTTGATGATCTGCTCGCTCATTAGCTTGCTTCTGCCGTATGGGTTTATCGGGTTTGTAGGCGTTGTTTCGCTAACCTCTGCCACATCTGGCTCGCCATAAACTGCAGCAGTTGAGCTAAATATAAATTTATTTACATTGTAAGTTTTTGCGTATCTTAGCACTCTTGCGACGTTTGCGGTGTTGTTTAGATAGTATTTTAGCGGTTCGCTCATACTCTCAAAGACCTCGATAAACGCTGCAAAATGGATGATCGCATCAAATTTGCCATTTGCGAAAATTTCGCTTAGATCATCCTCTAGATTTGCATTTATAAATTTGAAATTTCCTATCTTTTGGAGTGCCTCAAGTGCTTTTTGTGAGCCCTTGCAGAGATTGTCGATGATGGTTATCTCATCTTTGCCTTGCTTTAAAAGTGCTTTTACTACGTGGCTGCCGATGTATCCAGCTCCACCTGTTACTAAAATTTTCAAGTTTAAGCCTTTCATTAAAAGTGTGTAATTTTATCAAAAATAGAGTAAAGCAAAAGTAAAACAAGGTTAGTTTTTAAAATTTGCCTAAAAGCTGCAAAATAGATATTTCTCTTTATAAATTTAAAATAGACTTACAATCTATTTTAAATTTAATCTTTATAATCCTTCATCTACAAAAAAAGGATAAAAATGAATGTCTCGATCTTAAATTTACTACCAATAAAGCAAGGCGGTGACGCAAAAGCCGCCATAGACGCAGCCGTTAGACTAGCTATTTTTGCCGAAGATATCGGCATGAAACGCTACTGGGTTGCCGAGCATCACAACATGAGAAACTTAGCAAGCTCAGCCACGCAGCTCATCATCGCGCATATCTTAGAGCATACAAAAAGCCTGCGCGTAGGCTCTGGCGGCGTGATGCTACCAAACCACAGCCCCTACTCTATCGCAGAGCAGTACGCCACTCTTGAGACGCTATATCCAAACCGCGTCGATCTTGGGCTAGGCAGAGCTCCAGGGACTGACCAAGAGACGGCTGCAGTGCTTAGACGAGGTGCCAGAGAGATAGAATTTGATATGCAAATAAACGAATTAATGGACTATTTTAACGCCAAAAGAGCCGTGAAAGCCTATCCAAAAGTAGACAAAATTCCGCCTATTTACATACTTGGATCAAGCATATATAGCGCATACGTGGCGGCTGAGTTTGGCCTGCCTTATGCCTTTGCGTCGCACTTTGCACCACGTGCGCTAGAAAAAGCGGTAGAAATTTATCGTCAAAATTTCAAACCATCGCCCTTTTTAAAAGCGCCCTATGTCATCGCAGGAGCAAATGTGATAATAGCCCAAAGTGACGAGCTAGCAAAGAGTTTAGCTACTACACAAACGCAGTTTTTCTTAAACGTAGTAACTGGCGGAAAAGAGTATTTGCAGCCACCAAAAAAGGATAACGACGAAGTCTTTGCCATAAGTGGCAAGGCAGGCGCACAGGCTCCGCATTTTGGGCCGATCGACTTTAGGCAAATAGAGCTAAAAAATAGAGAAAGAGCCGTCACAGAAGAGATGATGGCGTGCTCTTTTATAGGCTCAAAGCAAAGCGTTAAAGAGCAAATTTTAGAGTTTCAAAACAGACTTGAAGTCGATGAGATCATGGCTCAAAGCTTCATTTTTGACGAGGATGCGCAGCTTGACTCTTTTAGGGCATTAAAAGAGATCATAGACGAAATTTAATCCTCTCTAACCCTTAAAAATATAGGAAATCTTGGCTTGCCGTTGGCGGTTAAATTTTGAAATTTATATGTGATGATAGAGCCTATCTTTGGGGGCTCTTGACGATTTTCATCGCTTAGTCCTGAGCCTATTTTAAAGATAGTGCCCTCTTTTGGCTCGCTAGCTCTTTCTTTATCATCTTTGCCGCCAAGTGCCTTGCAGGTGAGCGAGCCAGCAAAATTGGCGTATTTGCCGCTGCCTTTATTTATAGCGGTCACCTCACACTCGGCGTCTTTAAATTTCTTAAATTTGAGCGCATTTTTACTTCGTTTTCGCTCGTATGGCGCATTTGGCTCACGCACCACAGCTCCTTCGCCGCCTTTTGCGATGATACTTTCAGCAAATTTTAAAAATTGAGCGTTATCACGCATTTTTATCTGCTTTATGATGATTAAATTGTCATTTGGCTCATTTTTTAGAAATTTAGCCAAAACTTCAAGCCTAGCAAGCAAGCCACCACTTGCCTCTGGCACGTCAAAAATGTGAAATTTAAGCCTGCTCCATGCCTTCTCATCTGGCAGCTTATCCATCACGCTTGCTTGAATTTCTTCAAATTTAAGCTCCTTTGCGTAAAGCTCGCCGTCAAGTGCAAATTTAGGGAAATTTTTAGTAAAACTTGGCGGCGCATTTAGTTTTTTGCCCTGCCTTGAGAGCAAATTCTCTCCGTCCCAGTAGGCACGCACACCATCAAGCTTCTCGCTAGCTAGCCAGCCACTGACGTTTTGATCTTTAAATTCGCTAAGGCGTAATAGTTCAAGGCCAAAAGTAAAATTTAAAAGCACCAAAAGTGCAAAAACTATCCTAATCAGCCTTTTGCCTTACAAAAACAATAGTCCATATGATCATCCACCACGCCCACGCTTTGCAAAAAGGCATAGGTGCTAACAGAGCCTAGAAACTTAAACCCTCGCTTTTTTAGCTCCTTTGCCACAAAGTCAGACATCGGCGTAGTTGCCGGCACTTGCTTAATATCTTGATAGTGGTTTATGATCTGTTTGCCGTCAAATTTCGGGTCAAATTTTTTAAGTAAATGCCCCCAAAGATAGTCATAAAAGCTGCCAAATTCTTGCATTACAGATAAAAATGCAAGGGCGTTTGTGGCAAGAGAATTTAGTTTTAGTCTATTGCGTATTAGCCCTTCGTTTTGCATAAATTTAGCTATCTCAGCCTCACCATAAAGCTTGATCTTTTCAGAATCAAAGCCGTCAAACGCCGCTCTCATAGCCTCTCTTTTTTGAAGCACCCCATGCCACGAAAGTCCTGCTTGAAAGCCCTCTAAAACTATCATTTCAAAAAATTTTCTATCATCTCTTATGATTTTGCCCCACTCATTATCGTGGTAGGCTATATCAAGCTCGCCCTTGGCCCACTCGCAACGTCTCATTTAAATTTTGATCCCGTAAAACTCGCTATACCACTCGACAAATTTAGCCACGCCGTCATTTACTTTTGTATTTGGCTTGTAGTCAAAGTCAGCCACCAAGTCGCTCACGTCTGCAAATGTCGCTGGCACGTCGCCTGCTTGAAGTGGGAGAAAATTTTTCTTGATCTCACGGCCGATCTTTATCTCAACTGCCTTGATGTAGTCCATGAGCTCGACTGGGCTGTTGTTACCGATATTATAGACCTTAAACGGCGCTTTTGAGGTGGCAGGGTCTGGGTGCTTTGCGTCCCAAGCTGGGTTTGGCTTCGCAGGGTTGTCGATGCATTTAATTATGCCCTTTACGATGTCGTCCACGTAGGTAAAGTCGCGCTTCATCTTGCCGTAGTTGAAAACATCGATGGTTTTATCTTTAAGCGCGGCATCAACAAACAAAAATAGCGCCATATCAGGGCGTCCCCATGGTCCATAAACCGTAAAAAAGCGAAGCCCAGTCGTTGGCACATTAAATAGATGGCTATAAGTGTGCGCCATCATTTCGTTGCTCTTTTTAGTCGCTGCGTAGAGGCTTATAGGGTGATTGACCCCCTCGTGTGTAGAAAAGGGCATGTTCTCATTTAAGCCATAAACCGAGCTAGAGCTTGCATAGACTAGGTTTTTGATCTCATTGTGGCGGCAGCACTCGAGGATGTTCATAAAGCCTGTGATGTTGCTATCTATATAGGCTTTTGGGTTTATGAGCGAGTAGCGAACGCCAGCTTGTGCGGCTAAATTTACCACTACATCAAATTTCTCTTTAGCAAAAAGCTCTTTCATCGTCTTTTCATCAGCAAGGTCTGCTTTTATAAATTTTAAATTTGGATGTGTTTTTGAGGTGATAAGTTTGCCATAGTCTATCTCGCTCACGTCAAAACCAGCCGTTTTTAGGCGTGCAAGCTTTAAATTTACGTCGTAATAGTCATTTATCACGTCATATCCAACGACATCATCTCCACGTGCCACAAGAGCATTTGCAAGGTGAAATCCTATAAATCCAGCTGTTCCAGTTACTAAAATTTTCATATTTTTCCTTTCATTTTGGCTTATTCGTCGTCTAAATTTATCTCAGGCACTTTCTCTTCAAAAAGTGTCTTGCTCTTTGGCTCTTTTGGCTTTAGATCGCTTGCTTTTTTAAGCAGACCGCCCAGCATATCGCGGTTTAGCTCCTCTTTGCTAATCGGCCTTACCTCATCAAATTCGCTAAATTCCAAAGCCTCTTTATCTACCTTTATCTCGTAGTCTAGCTTGCCAGAAATTCTTTCTAGCTCGTCGCTTATCGCAGAGCAAAAGACCTCAGTGTATCCCCTGTGAGCGCAGTTTTTGGCTAGAAATTCGCTCATCACGTTTAGGTGATTTATGTAGTCATCTTGCAAGATATTTGCCTGCAAAAGCTCAAATTTCAAAAATAGCCAGTAGGTGTTAAGAACGTCGCTTTCGCAGTATTCGTTTATCTTATCAAGCTCGCCTGCGTAGTATAGCTCAAGCACCTGATCACCGTGCACGTCGTATTTGCCAGGTAAATTTAAGCTAGCACAAAGCGTATCGAGCTTTAGCCCTCTAACACTTCCAAAATCGCTTATAAAATCAAGCAGATCAAGGTGAAATTTAGGCGAATATCTTGCCCTATAATTTTCCCATTTGTTTTTATTTAACTCTTTGTTTTCGCTCTCATAATACGCCGCCGCGTTTAGGTTGTAGCGCATCGCACGCACCATAAGCATTGGCAGGTCAAAGCCACGGCCGTTAAAGCTAACAAGCCTTGGGTTGTAGTCATTTATAAATTTTAAAAATTTAGCGATGATCTCGCGCTCATCCTTGCCCTCCATCGTGCTAACTTTTAAAAATTTGCCGTACTCATCAGCCATCACCGCAGAGATCGCGACCACTCTATGAAACATCACAGGCAAAAAGTCGCTCCCACTAGCCTCTTTTTGCAAGGCCATCGCCTGCACACTCACATCTTCGTCGCTTCCATCAATGCCGTAAATTTTTCTTATCAAATTTGCATCAGGTATCGTCTCGCAGTCAAAGACGCAGATGTAACTTTTTGCCATTTTAGCCCTTTTTTAAGCATTTTTTTTTAAAATCATACCAAAAATTTATATTTAAAGTAGCCAATGCAAGATAAAAATCAACTAAAAATAGCCATAGTAAAGCTTTCGGCACTTGGGGACATCGTGCACGCAGCCATTGTGCTTCAGTTTATCAAAAAGCACTGCCCAAATGCTCACATCACGTGGTTAGTTGATGCCCGTTTTGCAAGCCTTTTAAAAGATCATCCGCTTATCGACGAGCTAGTCGTTTTACCGCTTAAAGAGAGCTTTAAAAAGAGTTACAAGATCATAAAAACGCTTGGCAAATTTGACAAGATCATCGACTTGCAAGGGCTTTTTAAATCAGCCGTCGTCGCAAAACTACTTGGCAAAGAAATTTACGGCTTTAGCAGAGAAAGTGTCAAAGAAAAGATCGCAGCCAGGCTTTATAGGCATAAATTTAAGATCGACTACAACGAAAATATCATCGTTAGAAACCTAAGCCTCGTTGGATACGCCTTAAATTTTGGCTTTGATAGAGATGGAATTTTAAAAAAATCGCCCTGCTTTGAAATAGTAGGGAAATTTAAAAATGAAAGCGGCAAAAAACGCGTATTGATCGCTGCTTTTGCAAGTGAAGAGAGTAAAATTTATGACAAATTTAAAGATGTGATCAGACTTCTTGTTGGTTGTGAAATTTACCTTTGCTACGGGAGTGAGAGCGAAAAAACAAGGGCTGAGGCGATCATCTCGCACACCCCTGCAAAACTGCTTGAAAAGCTAAGCATAAAAGATATGATAGATTTTATCGCGAGCTGCGATCTAGTAATCGGCAATGATAGCGGTCTAACACACCTTGCATGGGCTGTAAATAGGCCTTCTATCACGCTTTTTGGCAACCGACCAAGCCACCGAAACGCCTACGTCACGGATAAAAACTTAGTTGTTGATATGGGCAAGCAAATAGATGCTAGAAGCATCGATAAAAACGACTTTTGCATAAGAGAAATTTACCCTGAAACGGTTGCAAATTTCGCAAAAAGGCTGCTAAATGGATAGGCTATATCTAGCTGGCTTTTATACCTTAAAATTTCTTATATTTATAATGCCTTGCTCGCTTCAAAACATGCTTGCTAAATTTTTAGCATTTGCCTTTATGAAGCTTAAAAAAAAGAGATTTCATATCGTGATGACAAATTTAGACCTTGCATTTGGTGAGACAAAAACCAAAGAAGAAAAGCTTGAGATCGCCAAAAAATGCTACTACAACTTTGCAAAATACCTTGGTATAAATTTTATCCTCAACCAAAACACAACAAAGCAAAAGATCCTAGAGCAAGTTGTTTTTAAAAATGAGCACTTTTTACTTGATGCGATGAAGTCTGGCCGGCCTATCATCGTCACAACTGCGCATTTTGGGCAGTGGGAGATATTTGGCCTAGCAGTTGCAGCTCATTTTGGGCCATCTTCAGTGCTTGGCAGAAGGCTTGATAGCAGCGTCATGGATAAAATTTTAAGAGCCAACAGATCGCAGTTTGATGTGGAGCTAATCGACAAAGATGGCGGTGCAAAAGATATCTTAAAAGCGCTAAAAGCTAGGCGAATAGTAGGAATTTTAGTCGATCAAAACACCGCACCAAAAGATGGTATAAAGGTGCAGTTTTTTGGCAAAGATGTGCTTCACACGCCAGCTGCAAGCGTGATAGCTCAAAAGACAAATGCCCTTATTATAAACGCATTTATATACCAAAAAGGTGAAAATTTAAATGAAATTTGCTTTGAAGAGCCAATAGACATAAGCACGTTTGACAAAGAAGATGCCGTGCAAAAAGTGACGCAGATGCAGTGTAGTGCGTGCGAAGAGATGGTTAGAGCAAGGCCAGAAGAGTACTTTTGGTTTCACCAAAGGTTTAAGAGATTTTACGAAAAAGAGTACAAATGCTAAGCGTTGTCATTTTGACTTTTAACAGCGAAAAGTACCTAAAAGAGGTGCTAGAGAGTGCTAAATTTGCTGATGAGATCATCGTGGTTGATAGTGGCTCAAAAGATAACACAAGGCAAATTTGTGATGGCTTTAGCAATGTGAAATTTCACGAGCAAGCTTGGCTTGGATTTGGCGCGCAAAAGCAAAAAGGCGTGGATCTAGCCAAAAACGAGTGGGTCTTTGTGCTTGATAGCGACGAGGTGATAACAGACGAGCTTAAAAATGAGATCATTAGCACGCTAAAAGAGCCTAAATTTATGGCTTACAACGTTGCTAGGCTAAATTTTTTCTTTGGCAAAGCGATAAAAAACATGGGGCTATATCCAGACTACACAGTGAGACTTTTTAATAAAAATTTTGCCAAATTTGATGGAAGAGCTGTGCATGAAAAGGTCGTTTTAAATGACAGCACGCAAAGGCTTGGCGCGCTTAAAAATCACTTCTTACACTACGCGTATGAGAGCATCGAGCAGTTTATCGCCAAGCAAAATCGCTACTCAAGCATGGGCGCAAAAAGAAATTTGCTAAAGGCGCTTACAAGCCCAGCTTGGACATTTTTTAAGCTTTATGTGCTAAAAGGTGGCTTTAAAGAGGGCTTTACGGGCTACATTATCGCCAGACTTTACGCCCAGTACACATTTTGGAAATATATAAAATGAAAATACTTGTAATTAAATTTAGAAACATCGGCGACGTGCTTTTAACAACACCGCTCATTGAAAATTTGCACCACTACTACCCAGAGGCAACCATCGACTTTGCCCTAAACAAAGGCACAGAAGCTATGATAGAAGGCAATCCTTACATAAACAAAATCCACATTTACGATAGGCAAAGTGCAAATTCTGGCTTTTTTAAAAAGCTAATTACCGAGCTAAAATTTATAAGAGCGATCAAAAAAGAGAAATACGATATGGCGGTGCAAACGACCACTGGAGACCGCGGTGTCATCATCTCAAAATACGCTAAGATAAAAAAGATAGTTGGCTTTTTAGGCAAGCACAAGGCGATAAACAAGCTTTTAAGCGTAAAGGCAAAATACTACGAAAATTTTTCTCACACAGTTGATCTAAATTTAAACGCACTAAGGGCTTTGGGCTTTGAGCCGGTGAGCAAAAAAGTGAGCGTCTTTTCAGATGAAAGCGTGGAATATCTAAATTTACCAAAACGCTTTGTGCACGTGCATCTAACAAGCCGTTGGATGTTTAAATGCACAAACGACGAGAGTATGGCAGAGCTTATAGACTACTGTGAAAATAAGCTTGGCGTAAAGGTCGTGCTAACAAGTGACAATAAAGAAAATGAGCTAAATAAGCTTGCAAGCGTGCTAAAAATTTGCAAAAGCGAGCCTATAAATTTAGGCGGCAAGCTAAGCCTAAAACAAACGATCGCCCTCTCAAAGCGCTCAAGTCTCTTTATCGGCGTCGATACTGCTATCATGCATATAGCTGCTGCTAACGACGTGCCAGTAATCGCCTTTTTTGGCCCTAGCGGAGCTTTTGAATGGGGACCATGGGATAATGGCTTGATGCAAAATGGCTACACAGCGCAAAATGGCATCCAAGGCATGGGTAAGCACATCGTCTATCAAAAAAATTGGGACTTTGTGCCTTGCGACAAAGAGGGCATAAAAGAGCACGGTATTGAAGATACTTTAATGGACTTTAGCGATGAGATGGAGCAGATAAAAGCGAAAATAAGATCAAATTTGGAGCTAGCGCAATGAATATCCTCCACACACAGACACTTTTTAACTGGGGTGGCGAGCAAAACAAGACGCTAAATGAGATGCGCTTCATGCGTGAAATGGGTCATGAAGTGATGCTATTTTGCAACCCAAATTCGCAAATCGAAAGCATCGCGAAAGAAGATGGATTTAAGGTTATCTCGCAAGAGATGAATAAGAAAAATTTTCATAAAAGCGTGCCAGCACTTTGCGAAGCAATAGTTTCAAACAAGATAGATGTCGTGATCACACATGGCTCGACTGATAGCTGGGTCGGCGCCATAGCTGGGCTTTTTTACCGCAAAAGAGGCGTTAAATTTTATAAAGAAAGACACAATCTTTTCCCTATAAAGGGGCTTGTTTCCAAATTTATGCATAAAAAGCTTTTTGACAAAATTTTATACATCTCAGGTAGCGTCAAAGAGTATCTCATAAGCATCGGCGTTAGCGAAGATAGGCTCTTTTTTATGCCAAGCACAGTTGATGTCGAAAAGATTGATAGCACAAAAAGCACTTTTAGAGATGAGTTTCATATCGCCAAAGATGAGCTAGTCATCGGCACTTTTACCTCACTTTACCGCAAAAAAGGGGTCTTTGACTTTGCAAGTGCTGCAAAAGAAATTTTAAAGACAAAGGATGCGACTATTGTATTTTCTGGCAACATTAGTGATGGTACAAAAGAGCAGATCGCCTCTATGTTTGATCAAAAAGACAAGATCATCTTCACTGGCTTTAGAAATGACGCTGCAAATGTCATAAAAAGCTTTGATATCTACGTATTTGCCTCGCACTCTGAGGGGCTTGGTACAGTACTACTTGAGGCGATGAGCTCAAAGGTGCCAGTCGTGGTCTATGATAACGCCCCGATGAACGTGCTGGTTAAAGATAAAGAGCGTGGGCTTTGTGCTAGAAATTTAGATGAAATTTCACTAAAAGAGTGCATTTTAGAGCTGATAAATGAGCCTAAAAAAGCCAAAATTTACTCTCAAAACGCCTTTAAATTTGTGGATGAAAACTTTAGCCACAAGGTGCTAAAAGAGGCTATAAGAAATTTACTGGAGCAAAAATGAACTACCCAGTTTGCGTGCTAACGATGCACCACTGCAATAACAATGAAAACGACTTTGCTATAAGGCCTGAGCTATTTAAAAAAGCACTTCTCATGGCTCTAGATGAGGGTTATAAATTTATAAATTATGCCCAGTTTAAAGATATCGTTGCTGGTAGAATAAAGGCTCCGAAAAAGAGCATTTTGCTAACTTTTGATGATGGGTATTTTGATAATTACAAATTTGCATTTCCTCTACTAAAAGAGCTAAATATCCCGGCTGTTTGCTTTTTGATCACAGATAAGATCAAGGATTTTAAAAGGCAAGATTATGATTTTTCGTTTAAAAAGCACAAAGAGATCGACTACGACAAAGACGCGGAGTATTTTTTAAATTTAGATGAGATCAGGCAGATGCAAGAGAGTGAGCTCTTTGAATTTGATAGCCATACAGCGAGCCACTTTTCTTGCAGAAGTGACGATGAGGCAAGATTAAGAGAGGAGTTTTCTAGCTCGCTTGCTAAGATAAAAGAGCTATTTCCAGAAAAAAAAGAATTTGGCTTTTGCTTTCCAAAAGGGCATTTTAACGAGCTTTCGCAAAGGATAGTTAAAGAGTATTACGGCTTTGCTTTTAGCGTGATAGATGGTGGATTTTGCACGGGAGATGATAATTTTAAGATAAGACGTATCGATATCTCAAACAACGCAAAGAGTGAGAGCGACTACATTTTCAGGATCAAAAAGAAGCTTTTTATCTATTCGACTCCTTTTATTGGCAAAATTTACTCAGACTTTAGAAATAGAAGCTTTAAATAGTTTTTAGTTCTAACTCCTAAGAAAAGCATAAATAGATCCCAAAAAGTCATTTTGATAGATAAACATAGTCTTTTTAAGCCATTTTTCATCGCGCTTTGTCACTATGCGTTTTATCTCCTCTAAGTTGCCATCGGCCTTATTTATGCCGCGCTTTGTCGTGAAAAACGCCTTGTAGCCATGCTTTTTGGCAGCACTTAGATACTCGTCATTATATTTGCCTCTTGGCCAGCAAAGTGCGTCATCCTCAAAGCCAAAATTTTTCTTCATAAACTCACGGCAAAGGCCAAATTCCTCATCCAAGCTAAGCTGTCCAAAACATCCATCAAAATGCCCGTGCGTATGCGAATGAAAATAAAAGCAGTCCTTCATCTTCTCAATCTGCTCTAAATTTAAGATCACATCTTGCGGCCTACTTGGAGCAAGCCTCTTGCACTCGTTGTGATCGACATTTAAAAAGCTAGCAGGCCTCAACTCATGGGCCTTTTGCGCTGCCTCTATCCAGCCAGTTATTATAAATATATTTGCTTTTAGTCCAAATTCTTTCACGATAGGATAGGCATAGATGTAGTTGTCCATCCAGCCATCGTCAAATGTTATGCAAACGCTCTTTTTAGGCACTTCAAGCTCGCCTTTTTTGTATGCGATAAATTCATTTATGCTTAGCGTCTTGTAACCATTTTCGGCTAGAAATTTCATGTGCGATCTAAACTCATCAACGCTACTGGCAATAAAGCCGCTCTTTTCAAGCACGTGGTGATACATCAAAACTGGTACGCTCATTTTACAAGCTCCATATATAAATTTTGTGTGTTTTCTATCATTTTTTCGATGCTAAATGTCTCTTTGACGTACTCTCTGCCAAACTCACCCATCTGCTTTCTTAAATTTTCATCTAAAATAAGCCTTTCAAGCACCTTTTTCAGCTCCTCTTTGTTGCCATTTTCAAATAAAAATCCGCTTTTGCCATTACTCACTGCCTCGCCAAGACCGCCCACATCGCTTCCGATGGTAGCTAGCTTGCACGAAGATGCCTCAAGTAGCGCTCCACCGATAGCCTCCATGTCTGAAGGTAGCACGCAGATATCAAGCGAGCCCAAAAAGTCGCTCACGTCGGTTCTGTTGCCAAGCATGAAGATATTTTTCTTATCTTTTATATACTCGTGTAAATTTTTATTTTGAGGACCGTCGCCCACGATAAAAAGGGCTGATTTTTCTAAATTTAGCTCGCTAAATGCGTCGATTAAGAGCTTGTGATTTTTAGCAGCCCTTAGCACTGCAACGATGCAAACACCCACCACATCGTCACTTAAGCCAAATTCTTTTTTCATATTTATTTTAAATTCTGGCGTGTATTTTTGCGTATCAATGCCAGTGTAAATTTTTAGTACCTTCTCTTTTTTCACACCTCTTTTGATAAGATCGGCGCAGACTGAATTGCAAACGCCGACCACTTTGGTGCTTAGGTTATATGGCAAGGGCGATGTAATAGGTAGCTGCAAATGTCTAGTGCGAACCACGCTAACGCCACAAATTTTGCCCACGATAGCGCCTATGGTGCCGTCTTTGCCTGAGTGAGTTGAGATGATTTTTATATTATTTTGCTTTACAAATTTGCAAATTTTTAAAATTTCAAAGATATTAAAAGATTTTTTGAGATTAAACTCGACAAATTCGCACTCTATCTGCTTTTCAAGGCTTTTTGAGCCAGGATTTAACCCATAAAAAACTTTAAATTTGCTCTTATCTAGTCCGTTTATCACACGCTGCGTGCGGTGCTCTTGCCCACCAAATCCTAAAGAGCTTTCAAGCTCAAGTATGTTTATCATTATTTTTCCTAGCTTCAATATCGCTTAAATTAGCGATTTTTAGGGCATTATAGCTAAAATTTTTTTAATTTTATTTTTAAGTATTTTACTATTTGTTTTTGATAAAATAAATCCCTTAAAATAAAAATCAAATGCCTTATTAATAATTATTAATGCTACTTATCTGGGCACTGGCTTTAGGAGTTATAGATGAAAAAAATAGTATTTTTAAGAACTAATCCAAACGCAGTTGGAGGTGCTGAAAGATACTTAAGAAGGCTTGTTAAGGCCATAAATGAGCTTGGTATCCAAACAGAAATTCGCTCATATCTTGGAGATGCTGGCATATCTTCTTGGGAAAAAGCTCTAAATTTTAACCGCCAAGTAAAACGCCAAAAAAAAGAGGACGAGTTTTATTTTAGCTTAGAGCGAGTAAGCTGCGCCGATATCTATAGGGCTGGAGACGGCGTGCATAAGGTTTATAGGGCGACAAAGAGCTTTTGGTGGCTAAACCCACTAAATTTCGTCTATCCATACTTAGAGAAAAAGTGCTTTAAAAACTCCCAAAAGATCATCACAAACTCAAATTTCATCAAAGAGCAGATCATCGCGACTTACGGCATAGAGCCAGAGAAGATCACGACCATTTATAACGGCGTAAATTTACCCCAAAAGGTGCAAAAAGCCGAAGCAAAGCTCGCACTTTGTGAGGAATTCGGACTTAAATTTGAGCTTGCGACCCTGCTTTTTGTGGGAAATGGCTTTAAAAGAAAGGGGCTAAAAGAGTTTTTACTCCTTGCTTCAAAGCTAAAAACGCCCGTAAATACGCTCATTGTGGGCAAAGACAAAAACATCTCAAGCTACAAACGCCTAGCTAAAAAACTTGGACTAAACGCCTACTTTGTCGGCGAGCAAAAGAGCACGGCGAAATTTTATGAGGCGAGCGATATCTTTATCTTTCCAACGCACTATGAACCATTTTCAAATGTCGTGCTAGAGGCACTTAGCTTTAAAAACGTGGTCTTTACGACGGCTCAAAATGGCGCTGGCGAGATATTAGAAGATAAATTTGTGCTTCAAAGTCCAAGCGACGAGAGCGCGACAGAGTTTATAGATGAAATTATCACAAAGCACGAACTTATGGCGAGCCTGCAAGAGAAGGCTTACCAGCTTTCGCTAAATTTTAGCATCGAAAAAAACGCCGCTCTTACGCTTGAAGTGATAAAAGACGCCTTAAAATGAGAGCTTTTATCGAACTTCCAACCTGGCTTGGCGATAGCGTGATGGCAAGTGCTGCGATAGAAAATTTGGTGCAAAATGAGAAGAATTTACAAATCGTTTTTTTTGGCTCATTTGTAGCCTGTGAGCTTTACAAAAGCCATCCAAACTGCGAAAAAGTGATCGTTGATGAGAGCAAAAAAGCTAAATTTAGATTTTTATCTCTTGCAAAAAGCGCAAAAAGTCTTGGTAAATTTGATCTAGCGCTTAGCTTTAGAAGCTCATTTGCTAGCAAATTTATGCTATTTTTTATAAACGCCAAGCAAAAGGCCATCTTTAAAAAGAGCAAAACCGTCCTTCACCAGGTGCTAAAATATGCGAATTTTGTAAAAAAAAGCCTTGGCTTAAGTGAAATTTCCACTCAGCTAAAGCTACATTTTACACCTCAAATTTCAGCTAAAAAAACACTAGCACTAAATCCAGGTGCAAGCTATGGAAGTGCGAAAAGATGGTATCCAGAGTATTTTGCGCAGGTGGCTTTAAATTACAAAGATGAGTTTGAGTTCGTCATCTTTGGTGGCAAAGGCGAGCAAGAAATTTGTGAAAAAATAGAGCAAATTTTAAAAGAAAACGGCGCAACTTGCCAAAATTTAGCTGGCAAAACAAGCATCAAAGAGCTTTGTGAGCGCATAGCTGGGCTTAGCCAAAATGGCATTTTTGTCACAAACGATAGCGGCCCTATGCACATAGCTGCCGCCTTTCATGTGCCAACGATCGCTCTTTTTGGACCGACAAAATTTAGCGAAACCTCGCCCTGGGGAAATGAATTTGCAAAGATAGTGCATCTAAATTTAGCTTGCATGCCCTGTATGAAGCGAGTTTGCCCACTAAAAACGCATGCTTGTATGAAAGAGCTAAAGCCACAAATGGTAATAGATGAGATAAATTTACTAAGAAAAGAGAGTGGGATTTAGGTAAAAAATAAAACGAGGCAGTTGCCTGCCCCGCTAGTTAGCATTAAGCCGACTTTTCTTTGAGATATTTGTTTATAAGAGTTGTGATCTCTTCGCCGTGTGGAAACCTTGACTCATCGTTTCCGATGCGATCTTTTTTAGAAAAGATAACGTTTCCATCAACCTCGACGATGAAATTTCCACCATCTCCTACAACCAACTCGACTCTTGCATCACTAAAGTTCGCTTTTATTTCATCTTCTACACGAGAAGCTACCGGACGATAGTTTCAAGAGTTGCAGTAAATAATTTTTACTTGCATGCTCTGTCCTTTCTTGTGAAATAAGCTTTGATTATATAAAATTTATCCTAACGAACAGATAACACGAGAAAGGACGATTTTATGAAAAAGGTAGCCGTAATCCTAGCTGATGGTTTTGAGGAGATCGAGGCGCTAACCTCCGTCGATGTTTTGCGTAGAGCTGGAGCTATAGCATCTATCGCTAGCTTAAAGGACGCGCAGATCAGAGGTGCTCACAATATAAATGTAAAAGCTGATGTCACACTTCGTGAGGTGGAGGAGCTAGGCTATGATGCGATCGTGCTTCCAGGAGGTCTGCCTGGTGCAGAAAATCTTGCAAATGACGCCAAGCTAAGAGAAATTTTGCAAGAATTTGATAAAAAAGGTAAGCTAATTTGTGCTATTTGTGCCGCTCCTATGGTGCTTGAGCGAGCTCGTGTGCTTAAAGATAGCTTTGTTTGCTATCCTGGCTTTGAAGAAAATGTAAGAAGCGACAAAAGAGGCTACGTGAGCGATAAAAACGTGCTAAAAGATCAAAACATCATCACTGGCAAGGGACCAGCTTTTTCTATGGAATTTGCGCTTTTTATAGTAAAAAATTTGCTTGGCGAAGAGGCTTACCATAAAGTAAAAAATGATTTACTTTATAAATAGTTTATAAAAAAATTGTAATTTTTTATTTAATTATTCTACTTAAACTTAAGGATAAATTTTGTTTAGTGATAGATATTATAATGCCTTGCTGTTGCGATTTGTTGCATTTAAGGATATTTTTTAAAAAATTGTAATATTTTTCTTGGTTTTTACATCTTTTTGACGGAAATAAGCTATTATTTCTCTAATCGATCAGATCGATAATTTTTTTAAGGAATAATCCTGTGAACATTTATGTAGGAAATTTGTCGTATAGAACGACAGAGGCAGAGTTGAAGGAAGCTTTTGCACAATTTGGTGAAGTAAGGCGCGCAAAAATCGTAAAAGATAGAGAGACAGACCGCTCAAAGGGCTTTGGCTTTGTTGAAATGGACGACGCGAACGAGGGCCAAAAGGCGATCGACGCACTAAATGAAAAAGAACTTGGCGGACGCACTTTAAGAGTAAATGAGGCTAGACCAAGGGATTAATGACTATTTGCCACCATCTGGTGGCATAGTCTCGCGCATAGCTCCGACGCCAAGCGGCTACCTGCACGCTGGCAACGCCTACAACTTCATCTTGACTTACCTTTTGACGCGCTCACTGGACGGCGTTTTGCACTTAAGGATTGATGATTATGACCTTGGAAGATACCGGCGCAAATTTGTTCAAAATATCTTTGACGTTTTAGAATTTCTGGGGCTTTGCTATGACAAAGGTGCTAAAAGTATAGATGACTTTGAGCAAAATTTTAGCTTCAAAACAAGAACCAAAAGATATGAAAACGCACTTGAAAAGCTAGATGAAATTTACATTTGTGAATGCACAAGAGCTACCAAAGATGCCTATGAAAACGGCATTTACACTAAAATTTGCAAAGATAAAAAGCTAAAATTTATAAAAGATAAAACCGCTATCAGACTAAGCGTAGATGAAAATGACGAGCTTGGCAAGCAAGTGGCAGCGCAGATGGGCGATTTTGTTATTTATAAAAAGGATTTTACCCCAGCTTACAACTTCGCAAGCGTCATTGACGATGAAGATGTGGGGGTAAATTTAGTCGTTAGAGGCGAGGACTTGCTGCCTTGCACGCTAGCTCAAGGATACCTTGCAAAAAGGCTAAATTTTAGCTTTTTAAATGCTAAATTTATCCACCACAAGCTACTTTTAGATGGAGCCAAAAAGCTCTCTAAAAGTTCGAAATCACCGCCTATTAATCTAAGCCAAAATCCTCAAATTTATTACAAAATGTTAGCAAACGATCTTGGGCTAAATTTAAACTCGGCAGATAAAATTTCAAACCTGCTTTATGAATTTAGGCTTAAAAATATGACTGAATTATTGCTAAATCGCACCTGAAATATTTACGAGCCTATTAAGATCATCAAATTTAAAGCTAAGTTCATCTTTAAGCTTAGCTACTATCTCATCCTTGTTTTCGCTAAATTTTATCTCACAACCCAGCAAAAGTCCTTTTATAAAAAGCTTGTGATCAAGCTCATAGGCACTTAAGCACTCATTTACTACGCTTATTACTTCATTTGCTAAAACTGGCTCTTTAAAGATAGCCTCAGCCCTAAATGCAACATACGCAGCGCCTCCGTCGTAATCAATTTTGTAGTAACTTAGCTCCTCGCCAAGCGCCACGCAAGCAACCAAGCTAATCGTGTGACCATTTATCTCTTCATCTAGCTCAAACTGCGCCGTGCTAAACGCTTCAAGTCCAAATTTCTCGCCAAACTCACGCGCCCTGTTTGCAAGAGCAAGCAAGCGCTTGTCAAAGCCATTTACATTTTCATATCCCCAAAGCCAAGTGTTTGACGAAAAGCTCTCAGAGCCGATAAACTGCACATCAAACTCCTGCTTATCAAAGTAAATTTTGCCACTTTCAAAGTCAGCTTGCCACTTGCTAGCCTCAACAACTTGCTTAAAAAGCCGTTTTTGAAGCAGCATCACTCTACCAAGGCAAGCGCTAAAAAGCTCACTCCAGTTACTTTTATCTATGCCAAGCTCATCTAAAAAATGGCCCTTTTTTCTAAAACTATCAAACATCTCTTGTCCTTAAATTTACGCTGAAGCCGCGAGCTTTTCTATCTCCTCGCCCACATCATCACTTACGATAAACTCAGTCTTATAGATGAAAATTTCGCCAGTTGCTTCATTTTTTATCTTCAAAATTAGCCGTTTTTGATTATTTGGAGCATTTTTGCTAAAAACTAGCGAGTAAATTTGCTCCAGCTTTTGCCTGCTAAGCTCGCTCAGCATCAAAAGCACCTCTAGTTCGGCATACTCTCTTGCTTTTTGAGGAGCGCTCGCCTCTTCATTTTTGCTAAATTTAGAGTTTTGCTTTAGTTTTCTAGTCTTAAAGTCTAAATTTTGCGCATCTTCTAGGCTATAAACCTCATTTAAATTTGTCCTTACAAACTGATCGTCGCGCGAGATATTTATCCTGAATGCATAAGGCAGATCGCGCTTTGCCTCGTCTTTTACGATATCTTCGATGTTGCCAAGCTCCCTTTCAAAGACGGCGATCTCGATGTTGCCGTGAAAGTCAAGCACATTTATAGTGCCCATTTTTTTGCCGCTTTTTGTGATCCTCGTGCTAAAGTCCTCGATCTTGCCGACCACTAAAATTTCAGCACTCTGCGGCAAGCTCTCAAACTCCGAGCTTAGCGTGTATTTGATCTTATTTATCTCATCTTTATAGTCATCAAGCGGATGTCCTGAGAGGTAGATACCAACGCTCTCTTGCTCAAATTTTAGGATCTGTTTGATGTCAAATTCATCATTTATAGTGACGAAATTTATCTTCACATCATTCATACTATCATCTTCGCCAAAGAGGCTCTCAGCCGCGTTTTTACGTATCTGAGCAGCATTTTTGCAAGCTTCTACGATATTTTCTACATTTTGCAAAAGCATCTTGCGGCTAAAGCCAAACTCATCGAAGCAGCCAGCTTTTATAAGGCTTTCAAAGACCTTTTTATTGACCTTAAATGGATCGATCCTTGAAACAAAGTCATCCATGCTCTTAAACTCGCCCTTTGCGTCGCGCTCAGCGATGATGTTCTCAATTGCCGCTCCGCCAACGCCCTTAATCGCTCCAAGCCCAAAGATGATGCCATCGTGCTCGCCATTTTTAACGACGCTAAATTCTTTGGTTGATTTGTTGATAGATGGTGGCAAAGTATCGATGTTTATGCGTTTTATCTCATCGATGTAGCGAACGATCTTATCGACGTTGCTCTCCTCGCTTGTTAGAAGTGCCGCCATAAATTCAGCCGGATAGTAAGCCTTCAGATAAGCCGTCTGAAATGTGACATAAGCGTAGGCTGCGGAGTGAGACTTGTTAAAGCCATATCCTGCAAATTTAACGATCAACTCGAAAAGATCGTCCGCTTTTTGACCATTTAGCCCCTTTGCCTCAGCACCTTTTACAAACTCGCCCTTTAGCCTGTCCATCTCTTCTTTGATCTTTTTACCCATCGCACGGCGCACAAGGTCCGCACCGCCTAAGCTAAAGCCGCCTATGGCCTGCACGATCTGCATGACTTGTTCTTGATAGACGATGACGCCGTATGTTGGCGCAAGGATCGGCTCAAGCTCCTTAAATGCGTATGTTATCTCCGCCTCACCATGTTTTCTTTTGACGAAGTCATCAAGCATGCCACTCTCCATCGGTCCTGGGCGGTAGAGCGCTAGCATCGCGACGATATCCTCAAAGCAGTCTGGGCGCAGGCTAGTTCCTAGCTTTCTCATGCCCTCGCCCTCTATCTGAAAGATGCCGATAGCTTGGCCACTTTGTATCATTTTATAAACGCCAGAGTCATTTTTATCGACCTGCTCCCAGATGATGTCTCTGCCGGTGCGCTGTTTAACAAGCTTGATCGCATTGTCGATAACCGTTAGCGTCTTAAGTCCAAGAAAGTCAAATTTTATTAAATCCACGTCTTCAAGGTATTTTAGACTATACTGCGTCACAAAGCGATCTTCTGGGCTGTTTGGCTGGCGAAATAGCGGAGTTTTGTTCCAAAGCTCTTCGTTTGAGATGACGACACCTGCTGCGTGCTGGCCGGCGTTTCTATTTAGTCCCTCAAGATCAAGGGCAAATTTCCAAATTTTAGCCGCCTTTGGGTTTTGACTTATTAGCTCAGCTATCTTTGGCTCTTTCTCGTAGGCATCTTTTAGCGTGATGTTAAGCTCATCAGGGATAAGCTTTGCCATCGCATCAGCCTCCGCATAAGGCATGTCGCAGACTCTAGCGACATCTCTGATGACACCTTTTGCGAGCAATTTACCAAATGTAATAACGCCAGCAACGTTAAATTTGCCGTATTTTTGCGTGACGTAGTCGATGATCTCGCCGCGCCTGCTCTGGCAAAAATCCACGTCGATATCTGGCATGCTAACGCGCTCTGGGTTTAGAAATCTCTCAAAAAGCAGGTTGTATGGGATAGGGTCAAGGTCGGTGATCTTTAGCGAGTAAGCGACCAAGCTACCAGCCGCGGAGCCACGTCCTGGGCCAACTGGCACGCCTCTGCGCTTGGCTTCGTTGATGAAGTCCCAAACGATCATCATATACCCTGGGAAATTCATCTTATTGATGATGCCGATCTCTATCTCAAGGCGCTTTCTATACTCTTCGTGTAAATTTTCAGGGACAAATTTCAGCCTCTCTTCAAGGCCTTTTCTGCACTCGTGCTCGAAAAATACAGCGTCATTTTTGAAGCTATATCTGTTTTCTGGCTCTGGGAGGGTCAAATTTCTCTCCTTAGCGCACTCAAGAGTAAATTTAAAATTTGGCGGAGTTGGATTGCCAAGCTTGATCTCAAGGTTGCACTTATCCACGATCTCTTGGGTGTTTTCTATCACTTCAGGGATATCTAAAAATAGCTCATTCATCTGCTCTTTGCTTTTGACAAAAAACTCATGGACGCTGTGTCGAAGGCGGTTTGGATCATCTAGAGTTTTGTTCATCGCGATACACATGAAAACCTCGTGCGCAGCGGCTCTTTCTTTAAAAGTGTAGTGGGTGTCGTTTGTGGCGATGACCTTGATGTCAGTCTCTTTTGCGATACGCAAGATGTCATCGTCTATGCGCCTTTGATCGCCGATGCCGTGGCGCATGATCTCAAGGTAAAAGTCATCTCCAAAAATTTCTTTATATTCAAGCGCGACCTCTTTTGCCCGCTCATAGCCTTTAGCGCCAAATTTAACGTTACGCTCGCTTAAATTTAGATGCCAGCTCACCTCGCCCTGCAAGCAAGCAGAGCTGCAAACTAGGCCCTCGCTATGCTCTTTTAAGATTTTTTTATTGATACGAGGATAGTAGTAAAAGCCCTCGATGTAGCTCATGGAGCTAAGATACATCAAATTTTTATAGCCAGTCTCGTTTTTGGCGATTAGGATGAGGTGAAAGCGCTGTTTGGTGCTCTTGTCATCGAGCTGCTCGCCGTTATGCACGTAAGCTTCGATGCCAATTAGCGGTTTTATCCCATTTTTTTTCATCTTTTTGTAAAAATCAATCGCGCCAAACATGTTGCCGTGATCCGTGATCGCTGCTGCTGTGTCGCCTCTGTCATGGAGCGTATGAGCTAGCTCTTCTATCTTGTTAGCTCCGTCTAGTAGGGAGTATTCGGTGTGTAAATGTAGATGTGTAAAGCCAGAATTTTCACTCATTTTTTATCCTTTTTAATGAGCGGATTTTACAAAATTTTGGCTAATAAGGCGCTTGATGAAAGCTTAATGATAGCTTTAAAATTTAGAGATTTTTCAGTCTGTGGCAAGAGCAAAGCGCTTGGTTAAGCTGTCATGCTGTGTTCGTTTTATAACAAAGAGGCTCGAGCAAATTTTAAATCATAAGCGAGTAATTTCGGCTCTAAAATTTGAGCTAAGCGCTAAGCGAAGCCAAATTTTAGTAGTCAATTCTTGCGAGTGAATGGAATTTTAAAATTTGTGCGATAGTAAATTTCTATTCTTTAAAATACAGACTTTATTTTTTAGGTTCTTTTATCCAAAAGGGAGACAAGGGGACTTGAATTACGGTCTACTCGCAGTTACGAGCTTGCGAAGTAAAGCCGTCCCCTTATCCCCCTTTTTAAATCCCCCAAACCCATCGCACGTTCAAGGTGCATGCGATAGTGCTAACGCACTGCATGCGTTTTATCGTCAGGCAAGTGTAGGCAAATTTTAAAATTTATGAGCGAGCATATCACGGCTCTAAATTTAGTGGCGAGTGGTTACGAGACCTAAATTTAGTAGTCTGCTAAGGCGAGCGAGTAAGATTTTAAAATTTGCAAAACGAAAAGATGAATTTATTAAATTAGATCGCGGACCAAGCCGCAATCTACTATAGATAAACTGGGATATTTGTATGTTCTAAGAAAAATCTTGATGTTCCGCCAAGGACCATCTCCATTAGTCCGTTTTCGCCGTATCTGCTAGCTACGATAAGGTCTGCGTTTCTATCATTTGCAGCTTTTAAAAGTGCCTCGCCAGGTATCGTTGTAGTTGCTATAACTTCAAAACTAGCACTGATATTATGAACCTTAAAATACTCTTCAAGTTTTTTAAGATTTAGCTCGGCGTTATCGCCAAGGCTTGCTTTTGAAGTGATACATTGAACCTTTTTAGCGCTCTTTAAAAGATCGATCGCGCCAGTTAGGGCTCTTGAGCTTTGAGTTGTTCCTGTCCAGCTTACAAGGATGTTATCAGCCCTAAATTCACGCATCTTTCTTGGGATAACGATCGCATTTTTGCCACTTTTTAAAACAGCTGACTCAAACGTACCAGTGATCTTGCCATCAAGTGGCACTGCAGCTACGACTAGATCGCAAAATTTACTCTCTTGCTCAACTATGGCGCTTCTTTTTCCATTATGGATCGTGAAATTTGCAGTGCAGACATCTTCTATGACCTCATCGCTCACCTTTATGCCAAGCTCTGCGCAAATTTTATTAAAAAGCTTTTCGTTCTCTTCGTGCTCAACCGCAAGCTCAGACTTGGCTGATTTTAAAAATTCCTCAAAAAGCACTCCACCACGAAGCGTCATTTTCATATTATAAACCACGCTTGGATCTAGTTGGCAAGTGAGGATCTCCATGTGAGCTTTAAACCATTGTGCAACCTTTAAAGCACCGTAAATTCTTGGCTCGATATCGTCCCCTGCTCCTATTGGAAAAAGCAACTTTTTGTATTTCATCATCTATCCTTTAAAAATTTATTCAACCAAAGAGAGCGAAATTTTGTTTCCTTTTTGCTCGCTCACACACACTTTTACCTGATCGCCTACGTTTAATGGGCTCTTTATCTTTGAGATATGAAGTAGCCCGTCAACTCCATCTTTTAGCTCGATAAATACTCCAAAATCAACCACGCTTTTTACGCTTCCTGTAAATTCATCACCTATATTAAATGTCGGTTTTACACGATCTTTATCGTGTTTAAATGGTTTTTTGCCAAATGAGCGAGAGTTCTCTTTTGAAGTGATAGAGATGATGTAGTCTTTTGCTGCATCGACGTTTTTCTTAGCGCCACCTGCTATCTTAACCTCGCCTTTTTCTCTATCAAGGTCGATCGAAACTTCAAATTTCTCGATGATCTCTTTTATAGTCTTGCCAGCTTGACCGATGATATCTACGATCTTGCTTGGATCAACGTTAAATAGCTCAAGTTTTGGAAGTACATCTTCATTTATCTCTATATTTTTATCAGCCTGTGTCATTAGAGCAAGGATGTGCTCTCTGCCGCGTTTTGCTTGATAAAGCGCCTCTTTTAGCACTTCTAGGCTGATGCCTCCAAGCTTGATATCCATCTGAAGCGCTGTGATGCCATCACTTGTGCCAGCAACTTTAAAGTCCATATCTCCGTCGTGGTCTTCAAGACCCATGATATCGGTTAAAACAGCGTGCTTATCGCCTTCAAATATAAGACCCATCGCAACACCAGCGACTAGTTTTTGGGTATTGACCCCAGCAGCTCTAAGTGCGAGCGAACCACCGCAAACGCTAGCCATAGAGCTTGAGCCGTTGCTCTCTAAAATTTCTGAAACGACCCTTATCGTATATGGAGATGCTAGATCGATGCTTGGTGCAAGGGCACGTTTGGCTAAATTTCCATGTCCAAGCTCACGTCTGCCTGGAGCTTTAAGTGGGCTTGCTTCGCCGACGCTAAAGCCTGGGAAGTTGTAGTTAAACATAAATTTCTCAACCAAAGGAGCTTTTTCAGTTAGGATGTCATACATCTGAGCATCACTATCTGTGCCAAGAGTGGCGACAACTAGCGCCTGAGTTTGACCCCTTGTAAAGAGACATGAGCCGTGAGCATTTGGAAGGACGTTTGTCTCGATGCTAATAGGTCTAACCTCTTCGAGCCCGCGTCCGTCGGCTCTAACGCCCTCGTTTATGATCTGCTCTCTTACTATTTTCTTTTTATATTTGCCAAGGACATTTGAGATGACAGCCTCGTCCCAGCCCTCTTTTTGAGCTACCTCATCGCTTGAAATTTGTTTAGCGATCTTGCCAAGCTCGCTTGCACGCTCGCTCTTTGCCATTTGATTGATCGCGTTTTTAACCTCTGCTTTATAAAATTTATCGATGTAAATAGCGATATTTTCGTTTTCTATCTCTGGTTTTAGCTCAAGTGCGGCATCCTCTTTTTTGTGCTCTTTAAACGCCTCTTCATAAGCGCTGCTAGCTCTTAGTATCGCTTTGCCAGCAAAGTCGATCGCCTCAACCATCTTATCTTCGCTAAATTCATTCATCACTTGCTTTTGAGCCATGCTATCGCTTAGGCTAGGATCTATCATCGGCTCTATCGCTACCATCGGTATGAGCTGCGTAGTTTGCTGAGGCAAGCTTCTCATCTCGATCATCAAAAGCTCATCTTTTGTGCCAGCAACATAAAGATCGATCGCGCTTTGTTTTAGCTCAGAGTTGCTTGGATTGATGACAAATTTATCATCTATATAACCAACTCTTACACCACAAACTGGGCGATTTACAGGGATGTCGCTAAGATATAGCGCAACTGAAGCCGCATTTAGGCTCACAACTTGCAGATCAACCTCAGGATCAGCTGAAAGCACCATGACAACGATCTGTGTTGGGTATGCGTAGCCTTTTGGGAAAAGTGGGCGAAGTGATCTATCTATGATGCGAGCTGTTAGCGTCTCAAAGTCGCCTGGCTTGGTCTCGCGTTTGACGTAACCACCTGGTATTTTGCCAGCTGCGTAAGCTTTTTCGATGTATTGCACCGTTAGAGGCAAAAAGTCCTCTTCAACTTGCACATCTTCTCTTGCCACAGTTGCTAAAACTACGGTGTTTTTCACCCTTAAAAGCACTGCCCCACTAGCTTGTTTAGCTACTTTATTAAGGTCAAAAATTTCGACCTGATTATTGACTTCTATACTATATTGCATTATTTTTATCTCCTTGTTGTTTTTGTAACGGTAAATAGTGAGGGCTCTCTTCTAATATCGACATGATGCGCTCGCTCGTAGCCTCGATCTTTTTCTCGTAATACGAATCCACATCAATAAAATCAACGATCTTGTTTATCGTGTAAATTTCATCGACCATATCATTTAAATTTGCAAAGACATCAGTTGCTATCATAGGCGTTGCGTATGAGATGGATTTTACCTTCACATCAAGTAGCGTCTTTATGCAAATGAGTGCCGTCATGCCAGTCTCACACCCCTCATCGATCAGTAAAATATTCTTGCCCTTTAGCTCTCCTATCAAATTTCCTTTTCTGTATTTATAGACATTTTTTAAAATTTTCTCTTCATATTTTCTATGCGCTTCGCCGTAGATGTAGTCATAGCTTATGTTAAAAACTTTTATGAGAGGATCGTTTAGCACGATATCTTCTGTTTCACTAACTATCGCTACGTCGCATTCGCTGTTGTTTGGCGCAGGGATTGGCTCGCTAAAGAGCATCTCATAGCTTAAATTTAACCCCCTGCAAACCACATCAGTCAGGATAACTGACTCAAGCGACATGCAAAGAACTATCGTCTTAGCGTCATTTAGCTCTTTTTTTGGCAAGATCTCTATGAGCTTGTTAGCTGCATCTAGTTGATCTTTAAATTTAACGCTTGCCATTTATCTAGCCATCTTATTTGCTACTTGATGAAGTGGTGCTGCTTTGTGAAAAGTCATAGTGCAAGCCGCCCATCGGATAGAAATTTATAGTAAAGTAAATGCCGCTTTTCTTAGTTGAGGCTGAGCCATTTGTCGTTGTTGTTGGCTCGACATCGTGTTGGTAAATTAGCCCGTAGTTCCAGCACTTCCTTTGGTGAAGCACGCCAACTCTCCAGCTCTTTGTGTAGCTTCTCTCAAGGTCGTATTGCCAGCCGCCAATTAGACTATATTGATGAGGGAGCTTCACGCCAGCGCTGCTGGTAAAGTAGCTATCTTTTGTTGCACTATTTTTAGCCTTGCTATCGCTCTTTTTCATCGTATGGAGCATATTTATCCAAAATAGATCGTGCGTATAGTAAAGTCCGTTTTGCACCTTTTTAAGCTCTCTATCTTTGTGTGAGTACTCTAGCTTGTTATAAAGGCTAAAATTCTCAAACGGATATAGATAGATGGCATTTTTTAAATTTGAATACTCATCATCTTTTGTGTAGTAGCCTTGTGAGATGCTGTGTTTTACGACTTTTCTGCCACTGCCGTTAAAGAAATACTGCGTCAAATAGCCAGAAACCTCTTCTTTGCTCTGATCTTGAGCTAAGAAATTTTCATATTCATTTAGATCTTTGTCATAGATAAACTCGTCGTCTAAATTTCCTTTTCTGTAGCCTGGTAGCAAGTACTCAGCACCAAAATTTAAAGTGTGATAAAAGCTCTCATACGCCTTTGCAAGGTCTGTGTGAAGGGCAAATTTATGATAGTTATTTACAAAATTTGCGTGTTTATCTTCTCTTTTGTCATCAAATGAATTTATCTTGTTTTCGTAGTTTATCCTTGAAGCGTAAAGGTACTCGTAAAATGAAAACGTTAAGCTATCATCAAACAGTGGCACATGCACTGAAGCTGGTAGAGTAAATTCATACTGAGTTGCTCTAACGCCTATCTTTCTATCATATCTATGCGATTGAAGATCGATTGAATATAAGATATTTGGCAAGACTATATCGTCTGTAAATTTATGATACTGAAGCGATGGAAGCTCTTGAAGCGTATCTTTGTTTTCGTTTTTTGAGCCAATCTTTTCGGTATCTATGTAGTATTTCGCATAGGCACCAAAGTAGTGATCGTCATTTGCTATGAAGTAGTTAAATTTAGAGGTCACAAGCGAGTCATAGTCATCATCTCTGCCCTTTAAATTTAGATAGTCTATGTCATTTAGCTTGGTTGCATCTATCCACATGCCCTCTTGTAGATCGGCCTCGCTAAGATATTTTATAAGTTTATCTCTTTCATATTTTAGCCCGACACCTTTGTGAGTTTTGTTTTTTAGCTCAGCTCTGTTTGAAGTCTCGCTTTTTTGCTTGGCTCGGTAACTGTTTTTATCTGTAAATGAACCAAAGCTGATCTCACCTCTTGAATCAGGCGAATCAGTAAATCTAAAAGCACCGTAAATTCCAGCGCCTCTGTTTGTTCTTATCTGCGGATCAAACTCCAGATCCCACTCATTATAAGGTGCAAAATAGACTGGTTGTTTGTAGTAAAAGCCCTCTGACTTGCCATATCCTAGCTCTGGTGGCAAAAGGCCTGTCCTTCTTGTAGTATCAGTTGAAAAGCCAAAATATGGCAGGTAAAAGACTGGCACGTTTGCTATGCGAAAGACTGGGTTAAAAAGGTGCAGAAATTTACTCTGTTTGTTTAGCATGGCTGAGCTTGAGGTGATGCTCCAGTCAGGATCTTGGACATTACAGCTTGAAACCATCGCCTTTCTTACCCTGTAGTACTCGCTATCAGAGCTGCTCTCATCGCTTCTCATCCACACTTCCATGTCTTTGTTCATCATAAAGAGTGACTCAAAGGCAGCGTTGTTGTTTTTTAAATTTAGCTTAGCGTAGTTTGAGCGAGAGACCTCATCTTTGCCCTTCATCATATTGACATTACCAAATAGCTCAATGACTGAGTTGTTTTGATCATAAACAGCACAATCAGCCGTCACAAGATACTCTTGCGAATATACAACGACGTTTTTGTTTGCCGTTACGATGCCCTTATCTTGCTTCACATCATCAGCTAATAGCTGCACATCTTGCACTGCTGCACTTAAACTAAAAACACAAACCGGAATTAAAAATAAAATTTTACGCATTTATCACCACTGTTTTTGCTATTTTGTCTTGCCACGTCTGCCTTGCAGGGTTTGAAAGTGCCCACGCAAAGCCAAGATAAAAACAAGCTTCACTAACTATCCTAAATATCGCCCTAACAAGACTTTGAGTTAAATTTGGCTTATCTAAAATTTCTACATTTATACACATCGTCTTTGTTATCATCTGCCCTAAACTAGCGCCGTAATACCAAACAAAAAATGTGTGATAGATGACTTTTAAAGCGACCACTTGCCAAAATAAATTTAATACTAAATTTCTAGCGTCATCATAGTTAGTGCTAGTAGAAAGAGGCTCCCAATAGATGATCATAAAAAGAAACGAAACTATGATCTCATCGATAGAAAACGCCATGATCCTCTTAGCAAAAGGGGCAAGTGAAATTTCTTCGTTTTGAAGCTTCTCTTCTATCTGCATACTCATTTTAGAGCCTGCCACGCGATATCTTTTCTAAAGTGCGCTCCCTCAAATTTGACATTTTCGCAAAGCTCATAGGCCTTATCACGTGCTTCTTTTATGCTCTTTGCAGTCGCCACGCAGACTAGCACTCTGCCCCCATCTGCGTAAATTTCATCACCCTCTTTGCTCACGCCTGCGTAAGCTATATGGGCATCTTTTACATCATTTAAAACTGAAATTTTAGCCTTTGGGCTACTTTTATAAGGATAGTTTTTGCTAGACATTACGACACCAACAGCAAATTCATCTTTTAAGCTGATAGGCTTTAGCTCGCCTTTTGCAGCATTTAGTAAAATTTCACTCAAATTTCCATCTATCAAAGGCATCAATACCTCGCACTCAGGATCGCCAAATCTCACGTTAAACTCAAGCACATAAGGCTCATTTTTCACGATCATCAGCCCCACAAAAAGCACTCCACAAAATGGACTACCCTCGTTTTTCATCCCTTTTAAAGTTGGCTTTACAACCTCTTCTTCGACCCTTTTTATAAGCTCTTTTGAAGCAAGCGGACTTGGAGCATAAGCGCCCATACCGCCAGTATTTGGACCCTCGTCGTTATCAAGCAGGCGTTTATGGTCTTGTGCCACTGGCAAGCTTACAAAATTTTCGCCGTCACAAATAGCAAAAAAGCTAAGCTCAAAGCCGTCCAAAAACTCTTCAACCACCACAAATTTACCAGCATCACCAAAGCTAGCCCCACTTAGCATGTCGCTAACTGCTTCTTTGGCTTCTTCTTTGGAATTTGCGATGATCACGCCTTTTCCAGCGCAAAGTCCGTCAGCCTTTACAACCATCGGAGCGCTTAGGGTATCAATAAATTTAAATGCTTTTTCTTTGTCGTCTGTGTTTAAATATTTTGCAGTTTTTATATCATTTCTAGCTAAAAAGTCCTTCATATAGGCCTTACTAGCCTCAAGTCTAGCTGCTGCTTTGCTTGGTCCAAAGATGAGCAAACCCTCTTTTTTAAAGATATCCACCACACCTTCGCTAAGAGGCGCTTCAGGTCCCACGATAGTTAGCTCGATACTATTTTCTTTAGCAAAATTTGCTAGCTCATGAAAGTCTTTTATGTTTAAATTCTCACCAAGGCGTGAGGTCGCACCATTTCCAGGCACAAAGTATAAATTTATATTTTTTTCGCTTTTTAGTTTTAGAGCAATGGCGTATTCGCGGCCGCCACTTCCTATTATGAGAATGTTCATATTATCTCCGTAAATTTAAAAACCCAAGTGGGCGTCGCATAGAAGAGTGGCCCATAAACAAAGCCAATCTTGCAAATAGATGGATACCAAAAGGTTGCAACTTCTCGCTGTTTAAGGCTCAAACGAAGCCACATCGCAAGGCACCCATACCTTTTCGCTAACAAAAAAGTGTTGGACCCCGTAAAATGCTGACTCGCTTCACTCAGGCAATAAAATTATATAAATTCTTTGCTTAAAGTAACGTTTTGGCAAGTGCGATACAAGCGTTTATATCTTGATTTTGACTAACAAGTGGCTTTGTAAAATTTAGCTCTTTTGCAGTGACCTTTCCGATGCTTATCGTCTGATAGCTCTCATCCCAGCCAAAATTAGTAAGAAAATTTCTCACATTTATCGGAGATGCGAAGATTAAAATGCTATTTTTTGGTGGCTTTAGCTCCATTTTGCAAGGATTTAAGACATTTTCATAGGCAATGACCGCCTTTATATTTACGCCACCCTTTTGTAAAATTTCTAAGAAATTTGAAGCGCTATCTTTGCCTTTTAAATAAAGCACCTTTTTGCCATTTAAAAGTGGCAAAATTTCTCTTGCAAAGTCATCTCCATGAGCATTTTGCCCAGTGTAAATTTTACTAAAGCCAAACTCTCTTGCCACCGCTGCACAACTATTTGCGATAGCAAAAACTGGTAAATTTACACATGAAATTCCATTAAATTTTAAAGCCTTAAAGGCATTTTTAGAGGTTGCCACAAACGCGTCAAATTCACTCAAATTCAGATCAAATTTAAAAAACTCTATCTTGCTAACACTTAAATTTACAACGCTCTCATCAGCCGTCTTTGTGTTTGAGACAAGATAAATTTTACGCAACTCTTTTTAGTCCTAAAAATGAGATAAAAGCAAGCACGCTGCAAGCTAAAATAGCTATTGAAGTAGAGTAAAAAATGTCGCCAAGACCAACTAGTGGCGAGATGATGCCGCCTAAGAAAAATGGGCAAAATCCAAGCACCGCTGAGGCTGAGCCCGCGTACTCCCTGCCCTCATTCATCGCTAGTGATGAGGCCGTTGGTAAGATAAAGCCAGTAAAGAGCAAAAGCAAGAAAAATGCGATGATAACGCCGATCACTTCAAATTTAAAGCAAAGCATAAACGCTATAAAAATGCTAGCAAACAAGGTGCCAAAAAGCCCAGTTTTTAGTGCTTTTCGCTCGTTTAGCAAGCTTGCAAGCCTAGCACCTATGACGATGGCTAGGCCATTTGCCGCAAAGCAAAAGCTGTAGCTTACTGGGCTTAGCAGGTAAAACTCTTGTAAGATAAAAGACGATGCCGCGATATAGGCAAACATCGCAGCCATCGTAAATGTCTGAATCGCAATAAATAGCATAAATTTCTTTTTTCTTAAAATTTTGCCAAAGACGCTGTAGGTCTGAAGCAAAGGCACTTTTAGGCGGTTAGCAGGGCTTAGGCTCTCTTTGAAGTAAAAATTTGCGATAAATAGCAAAATGCCAATGATCGTTAGCGCCATAAAGATGCCGCGCCAGTCGGTAAATTTAAGTAGCAAGCTGCCGCCTATTGGTGAAAATATCGGAGCAAGACCATTTACAACCATCATAAGACTAAAAAATTTTGTCATCTCGTGACCCTTGTAAAGGTCGCTCACAACGGCTCTTGAGATAACCAGACTGCCCGCACTTGCAAGCCCTTGGATGATGCGCATAAAGATAAAAAACTGGATATTTTGCGCAAAAAATATAAAAATCGTGCTAATCGTGTAGATGATGAGCGAGATGGTAAGTGGTGTTTTTCGACCAAATTTATCGCTGATTGGACCAACTATTAGCTGACCGATCGCAAGGCCTGCCATCGAGGTCGTAAGCGTTAGCTGGGTTGCTGAAACGCTTGTGCCAAACCACTCAGTTATGGCTGGAAGTGCTGGCAGGTAAAGGTCTGTGACAAATGGTCCAAATGCTGAAAGCGCGCCCAAAAATAGTAGTAAAAATAGTTTGGAATTTTCTTTTTTCATAGCTCTTCTTTAAATTTTAAAGGGATTATATTATGACTTTGCTTTTTGGGTTATTAAGGGTAAATTTAATGTGATTTATAAAAGAGAGAAGCCCTAAAATAGGGCTTATTTTTACATTTTGTCTTTTGTGACGATTAGAAGCATTTTGAATTTGTCTTTCACTTTTAGGCCGTGTGGGATCTTGCCTGGAAGCACGATGCTATCGCCCTTTACTAGATGAAAGCTCTCATCAGCTATCTTTAAATCAAGCTCGCCATCAAGCGCGATAAGTAGCGCATCGCCAGGGGCAGCGTGGGTTGAGAGCTCTTGATCTTTGTCAAAACTAAGTAGCGACATCGAGCCATTTTCGTTTTTGACAAGCGTCTTGCTAACTATCTTGCCACTCTCGTAGCTAACGGCATCTGCGAGACTAAAAACACTCGCTTTGTCTAAATGATCTATCATAACATTCTCCTTAAAATCTATTAGTAAATATTTTGTTTTCTTTGTAAATTTGAGCTTTCGCCAGGTTTTTGCCTCAATAAGGCAGGCCTCATCGCGTCCAAGCTTCATCTGCGTTTCGCCATACTCAAGCTGCGCTTCGCCATCAATGACGAAGGCAAGACTATCTATAAAAAGCATCTCGTGATCAAGCTCCTCGCCCTCGTCAAATGCGTATATATCAACACTTGCGTTTTTGTTTTGAAAGAGCCTTTTGCTAACGACGCTTTTTTCAGCTATCTTTGTGTCTTTGTCAAGATTATAAATTTTGCTCAAGTTGTATCCTTTTTTGCGAAGGATTATAATGCAAGTTTTGATAACAGTTCTTAACTTATGTTAAGGAATTTGACTATTTTAGTCCTTTTTTTAGTTTTCTTATCAAAAATCTAGCAGGATGAAGCTCGTAAAATAACGATCTTTCTATGCAAAGTGGGCGAGCAAGCACAAGATCGGTTATCAAATTTGCTCCAAGTATCGCCGTGCCAAGGCCACGTGATCCGTGAGCGAAATTTACAAAGACATTTTTTTCGTAGCTTGCTTTTGGATTATTATCTTTATTTTTACTCCAAAATAGCCCTTTATAGTTTTGCTTGTAAAATGCCTCATCGTGCAAGGCGCCGATTATCGGAAACCTATCTCCACTATAACTTCTATATCCCACACGTGAGCCGATGATGGTTGCTTTTGTGGCGTCAAAAAACTCGCTCACGTCGCTTAAATTTTTAGCATTATCCTCATCTTTAGGCGTATCACAAATTTCATTTCTAGCGTAGGTTGCACCGATGACTTGCACCCCTTTGACGGCTGGGCAGATGTAGCCCTTTGCACTTAGTGGCAGAGTGTTTTTTAGCACTGGCTTTAGGTGCGTGACTTGACCTCTAACGCTACTTATTTGCATGTCGTAGCCTTTAAAAATTTCACTGCTCTTGCTGCCTGTGCAAAAGATCAAGATATCAGTCTCTAAGCTTTTGGCGTTTTTAAATTTAACGCTTATCTTGCCATTTTTCAGGTGCGCCCTGCTCTCATATTCGTGGTTAAATAAAATTTCAAATTTGGTTGAGAGAAATTTACAAATTTCTTTTGGTCTAGCATAAGCCGCCTCTTTTATAAATATCCCAGGATATGGCTTTAAGCTCTCATCAAATTTAAAAACATCCTCCGCGTTTTGACCCTGCCATGAGGCGTACCTTTTAACTAGCTCATCATCAAACGCATAGTCGATGCAGCCATTAAATTTGATAAGACTTTTTGGTAAATTTGCCTTGTAAAATCTCACTGCCTGTAAAAACGCATTTATGTGCATGCGGCCTAAATTTACCCCAGGCTTCGTAACTAGTGGCATCAAGGCGCCGCAGTGGTTACCTGAGCCATTTGCCGCGACCTCACTCTTTGCCTCGGCGATCACCACTTTAAAGCCATTTTTAGCTAGCTCTCCAGCGGTAGCAAGCCCAGCCACACCTGCTCCTATAACAAGCGCTGTTTTGCCTTTTACACTGGCAACTGGCTCGCACCTAGCAAACCAAGCGTCCTTTAAATTTTCATCCTTTTTCTCTAGCACGGCGCTACTCATCTGGCGTTTTCTAGCGTAGCCCTCTTTTAGGCTCAGCAAAAAGCCAGCATTTTTTAGCCCATCTTTTACTATTTTTGCGCACGAGTAAGTTCTAACTATGGTGCCAACCCTGCTTAACCTTGCGATCTGTTTAAAGACCTCTTCGCTCCAGATCGAGCCATTTTTGCTTGGGGCAAAGCCGTCTAAAAACCAGATATCAGCGCTAAATTCAAGCTCGGGCAAAATTTGATCTGCCTCGCCGTAGCAAAGATCAAGGGTGATATTTGGCGCGAAATTTATGCGGTGTATGCCAGAAATTAGCGGCGGATAGAGCGAAACTAGCTTTTTAGCATAGGCCTTAAAAATGCCTAAATTTTCATAAATTTTTAAAATATCTTCTTTTTTAATGGGGCTTTTTTCGATGCTAACGAAGTGAAGTTTTTTAGAGCTATCTTTAAATTTCTTACAAAGTGTGAAGAAATTTAACCCAGCGCCAAAGCCAGTCTCAGCGACTATAAAGCTATCTTTGCTCTGCCAAATTTCATCAAGTGCGCTCGCAAAGACAAATTCGCTCTCAAGCCAGGGCTTGTCGGTGTTAAAGTAGATATCGCCAAACTCTTCGTTAAATGGAATTTGTCCTTTAAAGCTTAAATTTGCATTTTTCATCTATTTTTTGCGAAATATCCATCTATGCCATTTGCGATGCCGTTTGCAAGTGCTTTTTGATAGGCCTCGTCAAAGAGTTTTTCGCCCTCGACTGGATGTGTGATGTAGCCGATCTCGACAAGAACTGCCGGCATAAGAGCGCCCACGAGCACCCAAAATGGCGCCTCTCGCACGCTGCCGTCGCTGGCTGCATAGACCTTTCTAGCGCTTGCTAAAATTTCTTTTTGGATGTCGATACCAAGCTTGTTTGAGGCGATGATCTTCTCGCGATTTAGCACGTTTAGAAACGTTTGCTGCGAAAAGTAGTTCATCTCTTCGATGTCTGATTTGTTTTCAAGTGCGGCTGCGTTTTTGCTGCGCTCGCTCCTTGCAGGCGATAAGAAAAATGTCTCGATGCCGTGCATGCTCTTTGCTTTAGCAGCGTTTGGAGCGGCGTTTGCGTGGATGGATACAAAGAGGTCAGCCATCTTGTCGTTTGCAAATTTTGTTCTTGATCTTAAATTTATAAAAACATCAGTTGATCTGGTGAAATAGACCTTGTAGCCACGAGATTTTAGTATCTCGCCAAGCTTTTTGGCTACACCTAAAACGGCTGTTTTTTCTTTTAAACTGCCATTTACAGCACCAGGGTCTGTGCCGCCATGCCCTGGGTCGATGACGATCGTTTTGTTGCGTGAAAACTTACCCGCAGCAACTGGAGGCAAAGGCTCTTCTACTGGCTCACTTTGTGCTGGCTCAGACTTTAAATTTGGCTCTACTGCGCTTTGTGCTGGCTTTTCGTTTTTATTTTTAAGCTTATGAAGTGGCGCTCTTACATTTTCATTTGAGATGAAATTTTGAGCGCTGATTATTAGCAAATCCCCAGTCGCATTTGCTTTTATCGTCTTTTGCACCTTGTCAGAAAAGATGATCCTGACGGTGTTTTTATCATACTGCGAGATGTGGATGTAGTCTGAGATGAAATTTTTATAAGTTAGTGGGTTGCCATTTAGCCTGCCATCAATGTCCATGATATTTTTGTAGGCATTTTGCTGTTTAGCAAACGATGTTTTTAGCCTTGCGGTATCTAGCTTTGTGTTAAATTTAAGCACCAAGGTGTCATTTACCTTTGTGGCACTTAGTAGCGTTAAAGCTGGCGAAACCGCTGGCGCGCTGGCACCTTTTACGCCGTTTATCGCATTTAGGTCTCTTATATATGCGCTTGAGTCAAAGCCAAGCGCCTTTGAGCTTGTTATTAGCCTAGAAAGTGCCTGCTTTTTCGTGTTTTTATCATTTTTGATGATCGCATCAACGTAGATATTTTTTATATCGTTGTGAAGCTTGATCTTAGCACTTCTATTTAGAGCCATAAAATTTCTATCAAATTTAGCAAAAGTCTCCGAATTTGTCGCCGCAAAAAGAAAGCTAAATGCTAGAAAAAGAGAGATTAAAACCCGTTTCATTCACCATGTACCAGCTTATGCATTAGCTCTTTTACGCTTATTAGCTCTTTTAGTTTATAGCCATTTGCTCCCGTGAAAAATAGCCCGCTCTCCTTTTTGCCGCTATATGCGTCAAATAGCCTATCCGCGATGCAGTATCCCACCTGCTTTGCCTCTTTGCCTCTTTGGCAAGGGCTTACGCAGTTGCTTATACACTGGATCTTTGGACCCATTCTTTTATCGACTAAATTTATCAAATTTGTTCTTATCCCGCGAGCTGGATAGCCAACTGGGCTCTTTATAAGCTCGATGTCTTTTTCTTCAGCTGCTAGCAAGACCTCTTTAAAGCCGATGTCTGCGTCGCACTCATGAGTGCCTATGAAGCGTGTGCCCATCTGGACACCATTTGCTCCAAGCGATATCGCCTTTTCGATGTCGTTTTTATCCCAAATTCCACCAGCTGCGATGAGAGGGAAGTCGCCCCACTCTTTGATCTCAGCTTTTACCTGCGGGATGAGATTAAATAGTGAAAACTCAGGATCAAGGCACTGCTCGTATGTAAAGCCCTGATGGCCACCACTTAGCGGTCCTTCAAGCACGACAGCATCTGGCAAGCGCTCATATCTTTGAAGCCAGCGCTTACAGATGATCTTTAGTGCTTTTGCGCTTGAAACTATCGGCACAAGTGCTATCTCTTTAAAATTTTGTGTAAATTCTGGCAAATTTGTAGGCAAACCTGCACCTGAGACTATGATATTTATACCAGCCTCGCAAGCGTCTTTAACCACCCTTGCGTAGTCGTTTGCAGCATACATTATATTTACGCCAAGTGGCAAGTCGCCGCAAATTTTACGTGCATTTTCTATGACTGCTCGAAGACCTCTTGTAGAGTAGAAATTTTCGCTTCCAAAAGGCTTTGCATTTAGCTCTTTATCTATAAATTTGCGGTTTTCATAGTAGCCTGTGCCAACTGAGCTAATTATGCCAAGACCGCCTTCTAAGCTCACATTGCCAGCTAGTTTGTCCCAGCTGATGCCAAGCCCCATACCGCCTTGAAATATCGGGTATTTTATCTCGTATTTACCTATTTTTAACGGCTTTAACTCCATTTATTCAACCTTTATCTTCGCAAATTTACGCTTTCCAACCTGCAAGATATACTCGCCTGCTCCTAATTTTAACTGCTCATCACTAATTTTTTCTTGATTGATGCTAACTGCGTTTGCTTTTATATCTCGCCTTGCTTGAGAATTTGACTCACTTAGCCCACACTGAGATAAGGCTTCAACTATCCAAATTGGCGCTTTTAAGCTAAATTCTTTAATATCTGTTGGGAGCTGATTTTGCGCGTGGACGCTATTAAATTCAGCCATAGCAGCCATAGCAGCCTCCTCGCCGTGATACCTCGCTGTTATCTCATAAGCAAGATCCTCTTTCGCCTTTTTTGGATGATATTTGCCATTATTTACGTCATTCATCAGCTCTTCTATCTCGCCAAGAGTTTTTGTGCTTAGTAGCTCGTACCAGCGCCACATAAGCTCGTCACTTATGCTAAGCGTTTTTGCAAACATATCATTTGCATTTTCAGTTACGCCTATGTAGTTGCCAAGGCTCTTACTCATCTTATTTACGCCATCAAGCCCCTCAAGAAGTGGCATCATGATGACAGCTTGCTCTTTGCCGATATTATATGTTCGCTGTAAGGTTCTACCCATTAGAAGGTTAAATTTTTGATCTGTGCCGCCCATCTCAATGTCGCACTTCATAGCAACGCTATCGTAGCCTTGAAGAAGCGGATACATAAACTCTGAGATTGATATAGGATTGCCTGCTTTTATCCTCTTTTCAAAGTCATCTCGCTCTAGCATTCTAGCTACTGAAAATGTGCTAGTTAGCTCGATTATCCCAGCAGCACCAAGCTCATTTGACCATTTTGAGTTAAACATTATCACAGTTTTTTTAGGATCTAAAATTTTAAAAACTTGCTCTTCATAGGTTTTGGCATTTTTTAAAACGGTCTCTTGATCTAGCTTTTTTCTAGTGGCTGACTTGCCTGTTGGATCGCCTATCTGAGCGGTAAAATCGCCTATCAAAAACTGCACTATTGCGCCATGCTTTTGAAGCAAAGCCATCTTGTTTAAAACGACTGTGTGACCTAGGTGAAGGTCTGGAGCTGTTGGGTCAAAGCCTGCTTTTACGTAGAAATTTTCGCCTTTTTCATAATAATTTTTAACTAAATTTTCAACCCTTTCAGCATCGATCATCTCAGCAACGCCGCGATTTATCTCTTGTAAAATATCATCTATATCTTGAACCATTTTTCTCTCCTAATTATGATATGGGTCGCTTTGCGAAACAAAATCAATAATCTTATATCTATCTTTGATCTTCTCTTTGATCTCGTTTGCATCGATGTTTTCTGCTATTTCGACGCTTATTTCAAACGTATCTCCGCTAAGATCATTTGCTTCGTTTAGCGAGATTGTAGCTAAATTTATATCAAGTCTAGCAAGATATGTTAAAAATTCAGCCAACGCACCTTTTCTGTTTTCTAAATTTAATAAAATTTTATACCTATGTGGGGCATTTCTCGTCCATTTGACAAAGATGATCTCATCGCCTTTATCCATGAGCTTACCAGCGCGCTCGCAAAGCTTGTGATGCACTGTCACGGTGTGACCATTTTTAAAGCCAACTATGCTATCGCCCCTTTTTGGATTGCAGCAATAATCAAACTCAACATTTGAAATTTTGTGGTTTGAGTAGATCACTATGTTTTCAAATTTTTGCTTTTTGATCTGATATTTGTCGCCCAAAGAGATCATAAATGGACGCTCTTTTCTGATGTATTTTTTAAGCATATTTGCCACTTCTTGCAGATACTCGCTATCAATTGCCGCGCGAAAGACCTTTTTGCCTAAATTTTCGCTCTCTATCCACTCTAAAATTCTATCTTTTGAGACGTTAAATACTGATTTTAAGATATCTATCGCCATTTTGTAGTTTATATCTTTGATCTTTTGCTTGCAAAATGACCTTATCGTCGCCTTTGCCTTGCCTGTTCGCACGCTATTTATCCACGAACAGCGAAATTTAGCCTCTTCGCCAGTTACTATTCTAACGATGTCGCCATTTTTTAGCTCCGTTAGAAGTGGCATCCTAACGCGGTTTATATAAGCTTCTTTTGCGTAAAGTCCGATCTCTGAGTGAATCTCATAAGCGTAATCAAGCGCCGTAGCACCACGTGGCAATGTAAAGACCTCGCCCTTTGGAGAATAAACTGCGATATCTTCGATATAAAGGCTATCTTTTGCATATTCATAAAGCTCTTCGACATTGCTCTCGTTCTCGCTATTTTGCATGCTGATGTCATTTAGCCAGTCAAGTTTTGGATTTAAGAGGCTGCCCTCGCCGTTTTTATATTTCCAGTGCGCAGCAACGCCGTATTCAGCGGTTTTATGCATATCATAAGTGCGAACTTGCGCCTCAAAGATGCTTTTGTTATCAAAAATGGTTGTGTGTATCGTTTGATAGCCATTTTGCTTTGGAAGCGCGATATAGTCTTTAAATCTTGAGATGAGAGGGTTAAAATTTATATGCAAATTTCCAAGTGCAAGGTAGCAATCAAGCGGCTTTTGCACGATGATCCTAATGGCAAGCAAGTCAAGCACCTCTTCGATAGAAATTCCCTTTCTTTGCATCTTTAGATAGATCGAGTAGTAGTGTTTTATGCGTTTTTGTATCTCAAAAGTACCCTCGATAAAGCCATTTTCAAGCAAAATTTGACTTACCTTTTCGTGAAAAGCATTTAGCTTTAAGCTAAGCTGCTGCTTGTTTTTGTTTAGGTAGCTATCGATCTTTGCGTATTCTTCTGGCATCGCATACTTAAAGCTTAGATCTTCAAGCATGTTTTTGATCGATGAAATTCCAAGTCTATGAGCGATCGGAGCATAGACCATAAGCGTCTCTTCGGCTATGCGTTTTTGCTTTTCAGGCCTTAGCGCTTCAAGGGTTAGCATGTTGTGAAGTCTGTCGCAAAGCTTTACGACAAGGACTCTGACGTCTTCTATGGAGATTAAGAGCATCTTTCTAAAAGTTAGCGCCGAGCTTGCCAGTTTTTCGTTGCTATCTGAGCTTGCTAGCTTATTTTCTCTAATGGCAACTATCTTTGTAAGCCCTTCAACTAGCTTTGCCACCTCATCACCAAATTCAGCCTGAAGCTCACCTAACGTTACGTCGGTATCTTCTACAACATCATGAAGAAGTGCAGCTATGACCATGCTCTCATCGCCGCCCATATTTGCTACGATAGAGGCTACTAAGATGGGGTGGATGGCGTATGGTTCGCCACTTTTGCGGTATTGTCCAGCGTGAGAGGTGACGCAGCTGTCGATAGCTTTGTCTAAAATTTCACTTCTTTCACAAAGAGAAAAGAGCAGTTTTATCGCTTCTGAAACGTTTTTACAAGCTAAAATTTGCTCTATCAACTGCTCTAAAAAAAAACTATTTTCCTTCAACTATTGCCTCTAAGCCTATTTTGCCCTCAGCCACTTCAAGTAGTGCGATGTCAGCAAATTTCATCTTTGAAGTATCAGCATCAACTAAAGCTATAGCGCCATTTGCTAGCGCTTCTGCACGCTTTGCAACGATAAGTGAAAGCTTATATCTGTCATCTCCTACTTGTTTTAGCGCTCTTGCTGTGATTTGTTCTGTTCTCATTTTTATCCTTTTTGAAAATTATTTTACAACTGAGTATAGGGCTGCTTCTTCTTCATTTATTATTTTTAATAAATTTCCAGCCTTAAACATATTACAAACTAAGATCGGCAGTGCGTTATCCTTTGCCAAAGCTATGGCAGTATCGTCCATAACCTTGATGTCATCGCTCATCGCCTTTTCGTAGTTTAGCGATTTTAGAAGTTTTGCATCTTTGAATTTTTTAGGATCTTTGTCATAAACGCCATCAACTTTTGTCGCTTTTATGATCATATCTGAGCCAATCTCAATAGCTCTTAGCGTAGCTGCTGTATCTGTTGTGAAGAATGGATTACCAGTGCCTGCAGCAAAGATAACAACTCTGCCCTTTTCTAGATGGCGCTGTGCACGTCCTACGATGAAAGTCTCACAGATCGCCTCCATCTTGATCGCGCTTTGCACTCTTACTTCAAGCCCACTTCTCTCCAAAGCTTCACGCATCGCGATTGAGTTGATGACAGTTGCTAGCATGCCCATGTGATCGCCACTTGTTCGCTTGATGATACCATCTTTTGCAGCGCTCACACCGCGCACTATGTTGCCACCGCCGATGACGATGCCAACTTCGATCCCACCATCGATGAGCTCTTTTATCTCGCTTGCTATAAATTTAAGTACAGCTGTGTCTATACCAAAACCATTTTCCCCAGCCAAGGCTTCGCCTGAAAATTTGACCAATACGCGTTTTCTCTTACTCATTGTCATGCTCCTTGAAATTCACGCATTTTAGCCAAAAAGGCTTTAAATTTAGCTAATAACGCTTACGAAGTGACTATTTTGAGATCATTTCAAGCGGGTCGATATGATAGTTTCTTTGCGTTACTTCAAAGGTTAGATCGTTTCTAACTCGGCCTATGACGTAGCCTTTTTGCACGAGCGAGCCGACCTTTACAGTTGGCGCGATCTGGCTTAGGTGGGCGTAGATCGTGTGAATGCCGTTTTCGTTTTCTATGATGACAACATTTTCAAGCATCGGAGTAGCTTTAGCAAAGACCACCTTGCCATTTAGCACGCTTTTTACCTTCGCATCTGGGGTACTTGAGCGAAGCACGACTGACTCGTTAAAAATTTTGATGTTATATATCGGATCTACGTAATTGCCAAATTTTTGCTTTACAGAGTAGCTATCAAGTGGAGCGATCGTCCTTGCGCCTGAGTATCTCTTAACTGAGCTTGTTTGATAGCCCCCACCCATTGGCTGGCTCTTTGACCCTTTTTTGTCACCTTTGCTAGCCGCTCTTTCTTGCTTTTCTCTGGCTGCACGTGCGGCTTCATCCTCTTGCTTTTGCATGATAGCAAGCTGTTCTAATGTCTTTCGTAGCTCGTCTTGTTGGGCTTGAAGCTTGGCTAGCTTTTTACTGTAAATTTCTTTATCACGCTTTAGTCCGCTTATTGTATTTTTCTGCGTGTTCTCTAGGCTTTGCAGATCACTTTGCTTACGTCTATAGTTTTTTATGCTTGAGTTTATCTCATTTATCTTGCTTGATTTGTTTTTTATCTTTTCTATCGTATCTTCGTAGTTCTGACTAAGCCTTTTAAAGTCCTCTTTTGCTATGGCGTTTAGCTTGGTTAAAATTTGCGATGAGATGATGCTCTCTTCGCTTTGTTTGCCATCGCTTGCTGACATCATAAGATCAAATGAGAGATCTTCTGCGATGATCCTTATCATATTTTGCTCTAGCTCTTTTTGCGTGCGCTCTAGCTCTTTGTTTTGCTTTGTTAGATCATCAAGCTCAAGAAGTGCTTTTGAAGCATTTGTCTCAAGAACTGAAATTTGACCTTTTAAATTTGTGATATCGCCACTTATGCCACGAAGTTTTTTCTCGCCAGTTACGATATCACCAGCCAAGTCATCAAGCTTTTTACTAAGCTGCTCACTCATCACCTGGCTCGATCTTAGCGAGTTTTTGGAGTCTTTTATCTTCTCTTTAGTATTTGATGCAAAAGCTAGGCCAAATGCTAGCAAAAGTGTAAAAATTCCTTTTTTCATATCGTGCTTTTTCTAGCCTTACTCATCACTAAACTAACAGCAAAAATGCTTAAAACCACAGCCACGCCAAAAAGGATAAATATATCTCTTGAAAGATCAAGGCTAGGCAAGACTACATCGATACTTGCAGCATTTTCTCTAAAAATTTCAAAATTTGGCAAGAAAAAGAAAAACGCGCCAACAACAATGGTCGCAACTATGCTATCAACCATGGCTGATTTATAGAGCATGGCTGATTTTAGCCAAAATGGCGCGCCAAAAAGCGTCATGATCTCGATGCGCTCTCTATGCTCAAATAGCCAAATTTTAGTCTGCTTAAGCATAAGCATAAGCCCTACAACACAAAGTATCGCCATAAATGCATACGATATGCTTTTGGCTAAATTTAGCATCTTAAAGACCTTATCATGGGTCTTTGAAAATGTCTCAACCTTGCTTATACCATCAAATTTCAAAAGCTTTTGCTTTATCTCCTCCATATACTCTGGCGATGGAAATTCGCTTAATCTTAGCGAGTAAAATTTAGGCAAGGCATTTTGAAGGATGGATAAATTTTTAGCTGAGATGTCGTTTGATAGGCGATCTATTATCTTTTGCGGGCTTAGTGGCTCTACACTTGCTAGCGTGCTAACCACTGGCTTTAGCACTGGCTCGCTTAGCTCTTTGTTTGAGACCACCACGATGTTGTAGTCATTTCCCATAAGCCTCTCATACTCTCTCACGATCTTGTCCGCTGTGAGGCTAAACTGCACTGAAAATAAAAGCGCGATTAACGGCAGGATAAATCCAAGGTGGTTTTTAAGCGATCTCATGCACGCCTCCATTTTCTATTACAAAGTGGCGGTATGGGATGCGAAGCGTTGATGGGATGTGATGCGTCACCACAACAACGCTTGTGCCTAGAAATTCTCTGGCTGATTTTAGAAGCGACCAGATGACATCGCTTGAGTATTCGTCTAAATTTCCCGTTGGCTCGTCGCATAAGAGCAAATTTGGATTGTGCGCGAGAGCTCTTGCCATGGCAACCCTTTGCTGCTCGCCGCCGCTTAGCTCGCGAGGGTATTTATCAGCTTTGTGAAGCATATTTACGTGTTTTAAAAGTTTAGCCACCTGCTTTTTGCTCACATTTTGATTGACGCCTTTAATGATGAGGGGTAGCATGACGTTTTTCTCGACACTCCACTCGTTTATCAAGCGATAGTTTTGAAATATAATGCCAACTCGCTGTCTAAGCTCGCAAAGTCTTTTGTCATCGATATCGTCCATTTGCGTCATGCAGACATTTAGCTCGCCAGCTAGGGGCGAAATTTCTCCGTAAAATGACTTTAAAAGCGTGCTTTTTCCGCTTCCGCTCTTTCCTGTGATAAAGACAAAGTCATTTGCGTAGATGTCTAAATTTACGCTATTGATCACAACCTCGTTGCGCTCATAAGCTAGGCTTAAATTTCTTGCACTAATTATCTCTTGCATCAGCCAAATACTCCTTCAAAAGCTCGTGTGCTGCTAAATTTTCACGTATTAAGATCGGTTTTTTTATAAAATATTCGCTCTTTTCATCGCTTATTTTGATGAAACACTGCTCTGGTTTGTTAAACGCTCCAAAGGCAACTTTTAGCAAAATTTCACCCTCATTTATGGTGTAAATTTCTTCAAAATGTAAAAAATGATCCTCTTTTTTGATGATGAAATTTTTGAAATTTTTAATGATATTTTTTACGCTTGTCTTTTCTTTAAAGCTAAAATCCCCAGCCAAAACGCTCTCGCTACTTTCAACCTCACAAGTATAAATAACGTCGTAGATATCCTTATCTTGGCGTCTCCAGCGGTCTTCATACTTGCTTGTTACTTCTAAATTTCTATTTTTAAAAGCTTCTATCTTTGAATTTGTAGGCTCTAAAAATTTACTCAAACTAAAGTCGCAATACTCCTTACTATCACTCCTTAGCTCAAATTTACCACCAAGCTTTAGTATCCTCTCACACTCAAGTGCAAACGCCGATGAGACCACGCGTCTATGCTCAGCCTTATCCCAAGGCACCGGAAAGTGCAAAAATACTCTATCAACTAAATTTGATCCAACAAGCGAGAGCAAAAGCCTTGCGTCGGTATTTATTAGACGCACATTTTCTAGGGCATTTGCCCTAGCTAGCTTTGCTACTTGCTCGATGCTTGGTTTATATACTTCTATACCGATAACTAGGGCATTTGGGTTGTTTTTAGCCTGATAGAGCAAGTGCCTGCCAGAGCCAAAGCCGATCTCTATAAAAATCTCTTTAAATTTATCCTTTAGCTCGCAAAATGCTGGCGCAAACTCTTCAAGGCTTAAAATTTCGCTCACTTTTTTGGTCAAATTTGTCTTTTTTACAGCAAATGCTTGGCTGATAATGCTGTTGCAACTTTGCTCTTTAAAAAGCTCCAACGCCTCTTGCAAAAGGCCAACTTTAGCTGGCTTTGTAAGCTTTTCTCCCTTTACGACAACGCCGTTTTTGCCACCTTTTACGACTAGAAAAAAGCCTTCATCTTCATTTTTTGTGTAGATGAGCCTCTCGTTTCGGCCATTTGCTTGCCAAAGAAATTTGATCTTGTCGTTACCAAATGGAAACGAGAGCTCTTTTAAGGACGAAGCGATGAAATTTGGCATTATTTTATGCTAACTTCTGCTTTTGATGACTTATCAGAGGCGATGCCGTACTCATCGACTGCTACCACGCTGTAAGAGTAGCTAGCACCCGCTTGAACGCTGTCATCTCTAAGCCCAGTATCACTTATACCGCTAAAGACTTTCTCGCTAGCACCACTTCGATAAACTGTGTATGAGCTAGCTCTATCAACTGCGTTCCAGCTTACATTTACACCGCTACCATCGTAGCTAGCGCTTATGCTTGGAGTTTTTGGCGCGCCAAGTGTGCTACCAACGATCGGCTCTTCTTGCTTCAAGCTCTCAAGACCGTCTTTATCGACCGCTGTCACTCTATAGTACCTTGTCGCTGCGTTTGTGTTTATGAGGTCTTCGTAGGTATTGCTAGTCGTTTTTGCTAGATATGTGTAAGGTAAAATTTTACTTGTCGTTCTATAAACCTTAAAATAAGCAAAATCCTCAGCTGGCGCGTAATCCCACGTTAAGATGATCTTTTTGGGCGCATTTTTAGTCGCTTGGACGTTTGTTACTGATTTAGGGTAACTCCTTTGTTGTGGCGCTTATGTTTTGGCTTGGTTTTGAGATGACGCCAGAAGAAGTTTTAACTAATATCCTATACTCATAAGACCTGCCAGGTTTTACCTCAGTATCGATATACTCGGCGTTTAGTCTGCCATTTACCTCTGCTACTTGGCTAAATTTATTAGCTCCTGCATCACTTCTTTGGATGATGTAGCTTGCTACCGTGCTATCAGGATGTGGTCTCCAGATAACTTTTACACGACCTGGAAGCCCAGTGATAGCTTGTGCAAATGGCACAGAGTCAAGTAGTGGCTTAGTTGTCGCAGTTGCGATCGCACCTGGTTGAGAGATAGCGTTGCTTGAGTAGGTTCTCATCTGATATGAGTAGGTGGTCTCTGGAGCTAGGTCGCGATCCACATAGTGCGTAGCAAAGCGGTCTTTTATGTTTGCAACTAGTTGCATTTTTGAGTTTGCATCGTTTGGATTTGAGCGGTAAAGATAGTAGCCAACGACGCTCTCATCGGTCACTGGGTTCCACTCGAAGCCAACTTCTGTCATGTCTGAAATAGTTTTTAAGCTTGTAATCGTTGGTAGTGACGTGCTTTGCTGAGTTGGTATGCTAGAGCCGCATCCCGCTAAGAAAGCTGCTAAAAATGGTGTCAATATGCGTAGGGCAAATTTTCTCATCAAAAATCTCCTTGGGAATTTTTTTGTAAATTATTTGGTTAAAGTCATCATACGTTTTTGCGGTAAATTCTACCCTTTTGCCAGTTCGCGGATGGATAAAATAGAGCATATAAGCGTGAAGCATAACCCTGCTTATTTTATCGCCTTGGCTCTTAAATCCGTATAAATCATCGCCTAAAATGTGGCGATTTATACTAGCAAGATGCACTCTTATCTGGTGCGTCCTGCCTGTAAAAAGCTTTGCTGCTATCAAATTTACTCCGCCTTCGCTTAGCAAATTTACAAAGGCACTTTTTGCAAATTTAGCGTCCGCGACGATCGCTTTTTTTAGGCGGTTGTTTGGATTTCTGCCGATTGGCTTGTCGATGATGACGTCCTCTTTTAGGGGCAGGTCGGTGAGCGCTAGATAAATTCGCCCCATGCTCTTATCGCTTAGCTGCTCACTTAGTTTTGCGTGGGCGAAGTTGTTTTTAGCAACGACGATAGCGCCACTCGTACCTTTATCTAGGCGGTGGACGATGCCAGCTCTTACGTCGCCGTTTAAATTTGAAAGCATAAAGCCTTTTTTATTTAGCCACTCAACAAGTGTTGCCTCTTTGACACTTGGAGCTTGGTGAACGACGATTTGCGGGGGTTTGTTTAGCACTATGAGATCGTCGTCTTCATATATAATCGGGATATCGAAATTTACTTCGTATTCGTTTTGTACCTCTTTTTTTGGGGCAAAATTTACGCAAATTTCATCGTTTTCGCTCAGTAAAAAGCTTGGTTTTGAGACTGGTTTTAAATTTACGCTTACAAGGGAGTCTTTTATTAAATTTAAAGCTTGATTACGTGAAATTTGAAGCTCTTTGGCCACTACAACGTCGAGTCTTGAGCTATTTAAAACATTAAATTTAACCAAAATCAAAGCCTTGTTTGTGATATAATCTAGCCCAAAAATTAAGGTTTGCTTCTTGATAAAACTAGATCGGCGTATTTTAACACATTTTGATTTTATTCAGCCGTTTTTAATCATCCCAATCATAGCCATCTCATACATCCTAGTCTCCGAAGCAAACGACATTTTGGCAAACAAACAACTTGTATATTTTGGCATCGGATTTGTCTCTTTTTGCATCGCATTTTTGCTGCCTATTAGACGCATCGACTGGATCATCCCGATGTTTTACTGGGTCTGCATCGTGCTACTTTTAAGCGTTGATATCTTTGGCGTTAGCAAGCTTGGAGCTAGGCGCTGGCTGGAGATCCCTTTCGTTCACTTCACGCTTCAGCCCTCAGAGCTCATGAAGCCAGCCTTTTTGTTGATGCTAGCCTATCTAGTTAAGCAGCGCCCGCCAGAGGCCCAAGGATACGGACTAAAAGACTTTTTAAGACTTAGTTTTTACATACTTTTGCCTTTTGCACTCATCATGAAAGAGCCTGATCTTGGAACCGCGCTCATACTTTTGATAGTTGGCTACACCATCCTTTTTGTCATCGGCGTAAATAAGAAAATTTGGATCTGTATCATCCTTGCCATAGGATTTTCTGCGCCAGTTTTGTATGAAAATTTGCATGATTATCAAAAAAAGAGGATCCACGACTTCATCGCCGAAGAGCCAAGCTACCACGTCAAACAAAGCATCATCGCCATAGGTAGCGGCGGGCTGAAAGGCAAGCCAAAGGACGAGGCGACGCAGACACACTTTAAATTTTTGCCAATCGCCACTAGTGACTTTATCTTCGCTTATAATATCGAGCGTTTTGGCTTTTACGGGGCACTTCTTTTGCTGGGGCTTTATGGAGCGCTTATAACGCACCTTCTTAGCCTAAACTACGGGCTTAAAAATGATTATTTCACGCAGGTGACCGCCACTGGTATAGCCACGCTCATCTTTGTTTATGTGGGGGTAAATGTCTCGATGACGATCGGTTTTGCGCCGGTTGTGGGCGTGCCACTGCCGTTTTTTAGCTACGGCGGAAGCAGCTTTGTCACCTTCATGGTACTTTTTGGGATACTGCAAAATCTACTAACTTTTAGGTTTGATCAGACCTACCGCTCGGTGAAATTTAAATTTTAAAATTTATAAATTTGTTTGTCAAATCAGACAATCGTCAGGCAAATTTTAAAATTTCATGAACGAGTAATTTCGGCCCTAAAATTTGAACTAAGCTGCAAGCGAAGCCAAATTTTAGTAGTCAATTCTTGCGAGTGAATGGAATTTTAAAATTTAAAAGATAACTTGATTAACTTTTTACTCAAAAGGGAGACAAGGGGACTCAAGTTACGAGGCCGTCCCCTTATCCCCCTTTTAAAATCCCCCAATCCCCTCGCACGTTCAAAGGGCATGCAATGGCACTATCGTGCCGCATGCAGTTAAAGAAACTACGACAAATTTTAAAATTTCATGAACGAGTAATTTCGGCTCTAAAATTTGAGCTAAGCTGCAAGCGAAGCCAAATTTTAGTAGCCAACTCTTGCGAGTGAATGGAATTTTAAAATTTGTAAAATAGTTTTTTAGAAATTTAAAGTTTTGTTTCTTTGTTAAGTTGCTAAGGTGAGTGAGTAAGATTTTAAAATTTGCAAAAGCCGAAATTTACAAAATCAATCCTATTTCTCCCCCTTAAACAAAGAGGCAAAATACTCATCGATATTAACGCCGTCTTTTTTCATATCTTTTAGCCTCGCCCTTACGTCGGCGTCTTGCCAAAGAAGTGGTGGTAGCGCAAACATCACCTTATCAAGGCTAAAATTTATCACATCCTCACGCCAGCCATCCCAGCGATAAAGCTCGTAAAATTTAGAGATATCGCCACAAAGCGCCCAGTATAAAAACTGCGAGTAGCCAAGCTGCGTATCTTCCAATTTGCCGCTATCTGGTGCGTAGTAAAAGACATTGCCAGCTTTGCCACCAAAGGCGCCGCCATTTACCGCGAAAAATCCGCCCAAAACATCGTCCGCCACGAGCAAATAGCTAGGCATCTGACCTGCTTCGTTAAAGCTTTTGCCAAGGTTGAAGCTGTAAATTCCGCGTTTCATCTGCTCACATCCTGAGCCAAGAAGACGCAACCAACCCCCATCTATCACTATGCCGCCGCACCCATAAACAAGCGCTCCCATCGGCGAGCGAGTGGTGACCTGAAGCCCTAAAAGCTCACTTTGTGCCCTGCTCTCATCGCGAGGCAAAATTTCATAGTCGTTTTTGGCCTCTTTTAGCCACTCTTCGATCTGCGCCCAGCCTGGCTCATTTGTATCTATAAGCTCGTCTAAAGCTCTCATTTTCTGTCCTTTCGATAAATTTGGTGAAATTTAAAAGAAGAATTTGGCGAGTCGCCCCGCCAAAATTTATATCAGTAGATTATTTTGCATCCCAAGCTAGGATCGTGTTGCCCTCGGCGTCGGTAGCCACGTCGCCCATGCCCATGATGTTGTAGCCGCAGTCTACGTAGTGAACTTCGCCTGTTACGCCGCTAGCTAGGTCGCTAAGTAGGTACATAGCGCTGTTGCCGACGTCTTCTGTGGTGACGTTGCGTTTTAGCGGGCTGTTTACTTCGTTGTAGCGCAAAATCATCCTAAAGTCGCCTATTCCGCTTGCAGCAAGCGTTTTGATAGGACCTGCACTGATCGCATTTACGCGGATATTTTTAGCACCAAGGTCGTGTGCTAGGTAGCGAACCGAGCTTTCAAGTGCTGCTTTGGCAACGCCCATGACGTTGTAGTGTGGCACAAATTTTGGTCCGCCAAGATATGTAAGAGTTAACACCGAGCCACCCTCTTTTAGCACTGGTAGGACCGCACGAGTAAGGCTTAGTAGCGAATAAACGCTAGTGCCCATCGCTATGTCAAATGCCTCTTTTGTTGTATTTACAAACTCGCCCTCAAGCGCCTCTTTTGGTGCGTAAGCCACCGCATGCACGACAAAATCGATCTCGCCAAGGTCTTTTTTGATTTGGCTAGCAAGGCCATCAAGGTGAGCTTGGTTATTTACATCAAGCTCGTAGACAAATTTGCTACCAAACTCCTCAGCGATCGGCTCTACGCGCTTTTTAAGAGCGTCATTTAGGTATGTAAATGCCATCTGCGCACCTTGATCGTGGCAAGCTTTTGCGATGCCGTAAGCTATTGACTTGGCGTTGGCAACACCGACGATCAGACCTTTTTTACCCTTTAAAATCATTATTTCTCCTTTTATTTTGTTTGACTTTTAAGCGATATTTAAATTTTAAACCAAATTTAATAGCGGCAGTATCGTGAGATGAATTTTAATGTTGTGTAGAAATTTTAGGTCAAGACTAGGCAAATAGCCTGTCGCAGACTTAAAATTTCGAACTCATTAAAAAGCGCTCACGAGACAACGCGTATCAAATTTAGAAAATTATTCGCATCCCAGCTGGCTGTGCCTACCAGCACCCCATCGCAGCTTTTTATGACCGCGATATCAGCGATATTTGCTGCATTGACGCTTCCGCCGTAAAGTAGCGGCAAATTTGCCTTTGTCTTTAAAAAACTTAGCACCTCATCTATCTGCTCTATGCTGGCACTCCTGCCAGTTCCTATCGCCCAGATCGGCTCATAGGCGATGACTAAATTTTTATAGCCAAGGTCGATGTTTTCAAGCTGGCGACTTAGAAATTCTTTGGTCGCACCGCTTTCATTTGTACTTAAATTTTCACCGATGCAGTAGATGACATTCCAGCCATTTTTTGCAGCAAAGTCAAATTTTGCTCGCAAAAACTCCTCGCTTTCGTTTAAAATTTCACGCCTCTCAGAGTGGCCGATCAGCACGTCTTTTATGCCAAATTCATCAAGCATCGCCTTGCCGATCTCACCGGTAAATGCCCCACTCTCGCATGGGTAGAAATTCTGCGCCCCAAGCCTAAAAATATGCCTTTTTTCATCAAAGGTACTAGCTGGAGCAAATACGCTCACGTCGTCGTTTGCGCTTAAATTTTCGTCTAAAATTTTCGCGTACTCTCTAAAGCTTGCTCTTGTGTGGTTGCACTTTAAATTCGCTAGAAATTTCAAGGCCTACTCCTCTTTTCTAAGCGGCTTTATGCCAGGCAGCTCTTTGCCTTCAATGAGCTCCAAGCTAGCACCGCCGCCAGTCGAGATAAATGTCATCTCATCAGCGTCTCCTGCGCGCTCGACCACATCAGCCGTATCGCCGCCGCCAACGACGGTTGTTGCGTGAGTGTCGATGATAGCGTGGCTCATTTTGATGCTGCCTTTGCTAAATTTATCCATCTCAAAAACGCCCATAGGTCCGTTCCACCAGATGGTTTGCGCATCGGCGATGACCTCTTTAAATAGCCTAATAGACGCAGGTCCTATGTCAAGCCCCATCCAGCCATTTGGGATCTCTTGGGCAGGGACGTATTTTACGGCACTTTCAGCTGAAAATGTCTGAGCAGCGACGACATCTACTGGTAGGTAAATTTTCACTCCTAGCTCTTTGCCTTTTTGTAAAATTTGCCTTGCATCTTCGATGAGTTCTTCTTCAAGGAGCGAATTTCCGATGTTTTCGCCAAGTGATTTTAAAAATGTAAATGCCATACCGCCGCCAATTATGAGCTTATCCACGCGTGGTAAAAGATTATGCAATGCTTGAAGCTTGCCACTTACCTTTGAGCCGCCCACGACTGCGACAAATGGACGAGATGGATGTTTTATCAAATTTTGAGCGAAATTTATCTCTTTTTGTAGTAAAAATCCCGCCGCCTTGTGCTTTTCATCGTAAAATTTAGTGATCGCCTCGACCGATGCGTGAGCTCTGTGACAAACGCCAAATGCGTCATTTATGTAAAATTCGCCAAATTCTGAAAGCTCTTTTGCCAAAGCCTCGTCATTTTTGGTTTCGCCCTTTTCAAAGCGTAAATTTTCTATCATCAAAATTTCGCCTGGCTTTAGAGCTGCAGCCTTTGTTTTAGCGTCATTTCCGATCACATCTTCAGCAAATATCACCTCTCTATCAAGCAGCCTTGATAGCCTCTTAGCCACGCCTTGAAGTGAAAATTTCTCTTCATAGCCGTTTTTTGGACGCCCTAAGTGACTGGCCAAAACCACGCTGCAGCCATTATCTAGGCAGTAGCGAATAGTTGGTATCGCCGAGCGGATCCTGCGGTCGTCGGTAATGTTTAAAAATTCGTCCATAGGCACGTTAAAATCGCACCTTATAAAGACTTTTGCACCATTAAGCTCAAGGTCGTTGATCGATAAAATATCACTCATTTTTCACCCTTTAAATTTACTTTGTAGCCACGATCTTAGCAAGATCAACAAGCCTTGTTGAGTAGCCCCACTCGTTGTCGTACCACGCAAAGACCTTCACCATATCATCAGCGATAACCTGTGTAGTGTCACTCGCTACGATGCTGCTAAAGGTGCTTGTACAAAAGTCGCTGCTAACTCTGTAGTCGTCATCGACGAATAAAATTCCCTTTAAATTTGACTCTGCAGCCGCCCTAAATGCCTCGTTTATCTCCTCTTTGCTAGCTGGTCTTTTTAAAACCGCCGTTAGATCGACCATTGAGACATTTGCCACTGGTACGCGCACTGCTTGACCGTGCAGCTTGCCGCTTAGCTCTGGAAGCACTTTAGCGATCGCTTTTGCAGCTCCGGTGGTCGTAGGTCCGATATTTAGCGCTGCAGCACGTGAGCGACGGAAATCTTTAGCTTTTACATCAACTAAGCTCTGACCATTTGTATATGCGTGGATCGTAGTCATCAGCCCTTTTACTATGCCAAATTTATCGTTTAGCACCTTTGCTACTGGAGCTAGGCCGTTTGTGGTGCAGCTTGCGTTTGAGACGATCGCTTCGCCTGCGTATTTATCGTCATTTACACCAACTACAAATGTCGCAGTGTCGTCTTTTGCTGGAGCGCTCATGACGACTTTTTTGACACCACGAGCAAGATATGGCTCACATTTTTCGGTGGTTAAAAACTTGCCAGTGCACTCTAAAACCACGTCTACGCCGTAGTCTGCGTAACTAAGCTCGTTTAGATCTCTTGTAGAAAAAACTCTTATCTTTTTGCCATTTACTTCTATAAAATCGTCGCTTATCACCTTAACGTCTTGCTTAAATTCGCCATGAACACTGTCGTATTTGAGCAAATACCTCGTCATATCCCTTGTTGCGGTGTCGTTAATAGCGACAAGCTCAACATCATCACGCTCTAAAATAATACGAGCAGCACACCTACCGATACGCCCAAAGCCGTTTATTGCTACTTTAACTGACATCTTAGCTCCTTTTGATATAATTACGCCTAATTCTACAAAAAAGAATTTTAAAACAAATATAAACAAGGCACTTTAATAGATGAAGTTAGCACTTTTTGGCGGGAGCTTTGATCCGGTTCATTTAGGACACGATAGCATTGTAAAAATGGCACTAAGCGGCCTTGACATCGACAAGCTCATCATCATGCCAACTTTTATAAGTCCCTTTAAGAGCGAATTTTCAGCTCCGCCAGAGCTTCGCCTAAAGTGGATAAGAGAAATTTGGGGCGACCTAGAGAAGGTCGAGATCTCAGACTATGAGATAAATTTAGCTCGCCCTGTGCCTACCATAGAGACGGTTAAGTATTTGTATGAGAAATTCAAGATAGAGAAATTTTATCTCATAATAGGCGCGGACCACCTAGCCACGCTTGATAAGTGGCACGGCTACGAGGAGCTAAAAAATTTAGTGCAGTTTGTGATAGCTAAGCGCAATCACATAGAAATTCCACAAAATTTACAAAAAATGGACGTGCACGTGGATGTTAGCTCGTCGCAGATCAGGCACCAAAAGGGGCTTGATGAGCTGCCTAGCGAGATAAAAGATGATATTATAAATTTTTACCAAGGATTAAAGATGCAAGAGAGATCGATGCAAGAGCGCACCGAAAGTATAGTTAAGGTTTTAGACGCAAAAAAGGCTGAAGAGATACAAGTGTTTGATATGAGCGGAGATGATTATTTCGTAAAGGCCGTAGTTATCGCTACTACGCTTGGCGAGAGGCACGCTTACTCGCTGGCTGAGGATCTAAAAGAGGAGCTTAAGCCTCTTGGGGAGAAATTTATAGGCACTGAGAGCTCGCCTGATTGGATCGTGATGGACCTTGGCGACATTTTGATACATCTTTTAAGCCCAGCCTACAGAGCAAAATACAACATCGAAGAGTTTTTGCAAAAGCTAAAAACTAGCAAAGAGTCTTAACAAAAACAAGCGATGAGCAAATAAGCCATAAAAATATAAAAAATGCTAGCAAAAATGGCTTTTTGCCCGTCGCTTTAAATATACTCCTATCTATCCCAAACCCCAAAGCACACATCGCGACGCAAAGGCAGATGCTGGCGGCTAGCTTTAAAATTTGCACCAAATTTTCAGGGAAAAATGGCAAAGACCTAACGCAGATCGCCACTAAGAAAAATAGCGCAAACCAAGGTATGCTCTTTAGCTTTGAGCCGCCACTATTTTGGCTTAAATTTAAGAAATTTAGCAAAAACAAAAATGGCACAAGCATAATGACGCGAAGCATTTTTATGATGACGGCGGTGCTACTTGCTGTGCCATCAAATGCCGCTGAGGCTGCCACTACGTGGGCTACCTCGTGAAGTGAGCCACCGATAAAAAAGCCAGTTTGTTGCGGCGTGAGAGCTAGAAATTTAGCGATAAACGGATAGATAAACATGCCAATCGTCCCAAAGAGCACAACCGTGCAAATGGCGATAGCAAGCTTGTTTGCGTCTGCTTTTATCTCATTTTGAGTAGCCATAACAGCAGCTGCGCCGCATATGCTAGCCCCTGAGCCAATGAGCACGGCACTATCCTTGCTAAGCCCCAAAGCCTTAGCGGTAAAAAGCGCAAAGCAAAAGGTCACAAAGACCATAAATGCTGCGTATATCACGCCAAGAATGCCGACACTTGCGATCTCGCTAAGGCTTATGTTAAAGCCAAAAAGTATGATGCCTAGCCTTAAAATTTGCTTCCCAGCGATCGCCACGATGCCACTACTTTTTAAAATTTGAGTCTGTTTGGTGAAAAGATTTGCAAAAATGGCGCCTAAAATGATAGAGATGATGAGTGGGCTGGTGTGAAATTTAGCCAAAACCGTGTTTGAGGTCGCAAAAGAAATGGCGCAAATCAGCGCTAAAACAAGCATAGCAAGAAATTTATGAGACATATTTTAACCTTAACTCTTTTTTTAAAAATGCAATTAGCACGTTTGGGTATAATTAGACGAATTTTATAATGCAAATTTAAAATAAAGATAAAGGGATAGGCCTATGATCATCCTTGGCGAAAAATATGCTTTCACCAAACTCGAGTTAGAGAAGCTTAGGAAGAAATTTGGCCAGGTGAATTTTTTATCCCCTGAAAATAGTGATGCTAAAGCCTTGCGAAGTGCGCTAGAAAATCTCATAAAATCAGGCGATCAGAGGCTAATAGTGCTAAATACCCAAAAGCCCGTTGATAGCAAACTAGTGAGATTTCTCACGCTTTTGCAGTTTAAGACGAAGTATAAAAAGATCAAATTTCTAAATGTGGAGAGCTTTTTAGAAATTTACTTGCAAAAGTGCTATATCCCAGAAAATGGCGAAAATTTAAACTTTTTAAACGATATCAAGCCTTATAATGCCATTGAATACGCTCTAAAACGCGCGATCGACTATGTAAGCTGCTCGCTGCTTCTTGTGATACTTTTTGTGCTTAAATTTTACGTAAAGAAAAAGATAGACGAGCAGTCCCCTGGTAGCCTTTACTTCTTGCAAAATAGGGTTGGGCTGGGCAACAAAGAATTTGAATGTATCAAATTTCGCTCGATGGTGGTTGACGCTGAAAAAGACGGGGCTAAATTTGCTAGCAAAAATGATGAAAGAGTCTTTGAATTTGGCGAATTTATGCGTAAAACTCGCATAGACGAGGTGCCACAGTGCATAAATGTGCTTCGCGGTCAGATGCACTTAATAGGCCCAAGACCAGAGCGAAGATACTGGATAAATTTCTTTGAAAAAGAGATCCCTTACTACAATGAACGCCACATCGTCCGCCCAGGGATTACCGGCTGGGCACAGGTAAACTACCCTTACGGCGCAAACACACACGACGCCAAACAAAAACTCATGTATGATCTTTACTACATAAAGCACTGGTCACTTTGGCTGGAGATAAAAACTATATTTAAAACATTTGAGATAATACTAGGCAAAAAAGGTATTTAGCTGTTTAGTCCATAATAGCTTTTGTATATTTTTCTAGGACGATATTCTCATCAAAAGATAAAATCATCTTTTCTCTACCGTTTTTACCCATTTGTTCAAGAATGCTTTTGTCAAGATTTAAAATTTTTTCCATTTTTTCAGCGAGGTCTATAGAGCTTTTTGGCTCACACAAAAAACCATTTACTCCATCGTCTACTATTTCTTTACAGCCACTAACATTTGTAGCTATTAATGGCTTTGCCATGGACGCGGCCTCTAATAAACTTTTTGACATTCCCTCTTTGTACGATGCCAGCACGACGCACTCAGCACTAGCTACAACCTTACTTACATCATCGCTCATACCAAGATAGTCCAAAAAGTCGTTTTTAAGCCACAAATTTAACTCTTCGTCGCTAATGGCAGTATTATTTTTGACATTTTTTTCTCCAAGCAGCAAAATCTTAAAATCATCTCTTTTTTTTCTTAAAATTTTACCAGCCTCAACTAACTCAATAATGCCCTTATCTTTTATAAGTCTTGCTACACACAAAAATTTAAATTTTTCGTCTCTTTTGCTCTCTTGTCTTGGAGCAAATTTATTTATATCTACACCACTTCCTGGCAGCAGGTCGCATTTTTCTTTTGAAATAATGCCCAAATTTACAAATAGATCTTGATCATCTAAATTTTGAAAGAAGACAACCTTGTTTGCATTTAGCGATATCTTATAAAGAAATTTAACTATGCTTGTGACAAAACTTTGTTTTATAAAAACTGTTCCAAGCCCTGTGATATTGCTAACACAACAAATACCTAAAATTTTACAAGCAAGCGAGCTATAAATATTTGGCTTAATAGTAAAATTTAAGACACAAGCTGGCTTCTCCTTTTTATAAAGGACTAGCAAACTAAAAAAAGTTTTTAGATCAACTAACGGATTTATACCTTTTGCATCAAAATTTATATGAAAAACTTCAAATTTTTCTTCCAACAAAGCTGAGTATTTTTCATCAAATGGAACAACAAACGACACTTTAAAACCATTTTTCTTTAGGTGATTTGCAAGGCTCAGTCTAAAGTTGTACCCACTCCAAGCGCTATTTGTCACTATAAAGACGCTTTTACTCAAGCCATCTCCTTTTCCACATTTGATAAACCACAATAAACCAAATAAGACTTTGAAGCTCTTCTCCAGCATAAAATCTATTTTTTAAATTTTGTATTTGTTTTACATCAAATATCTCATTATTTAAAGCCCTAGAGTTCAGATTCTCTTCAACAAGCCATCTTAGATCACCTCTTAGCCACTTTGCAAGCGGGATCTGAAAGCCTGATTTTGGCTTGTCTATTATATCTTTTGGGATATATTTGTACAGAATTTGTCTTAGCAAATATTTTGGCTGATTATTCTTATATTTTATACTTACTGGAACGCGTGCCAAATACTCTATCAAACGGTGATCTAGTAGCGGCTCACGTCCCTCTAAGCTAACACTCATGGTGGCGCGATCAACTTTTGTAAGCACATCATCGCACATAAAAAGTTTATAATCACACATCATCATATGATCTAAAAAATCAAGCTTGAGATCATTTTTCCACACATTCATATACTCTTGTTTTAGCCCTATTTTTAGAAATTTAGTTATGTCTGACCTATCTACATAGCTACTTGCATTTATAAACATTTCGTCTAAATTTTTACTATTTATAGCTCTTTTTAACTTTAGAAATTTATCTCTAAAATTTGTCTGGCGGATATTATTTGGCAGGGCTTGATTTGCAATGTCAGCGATTTTTTCATTTATTAAATTTAGTCCAAATTTAAACAAATTTTTCTTGAGCAAAGTAGAAAAAATACCCTGAAATTTATGTAAAAAGAAATACTTGCTATATCCACAAAAATGTTCATCTCCACCATCTGCGCTAAGTGCAACTGTTACATCTTGTTTTGCCATTTTTGAAACTGCCATGGTCGCTACTGCAGAGCTATCCCCAAAAGGCTCATCATAAAAGAAAGAAAGAGTGTCGATATATGCAAGCATGTCGGCTTCATTTATATAATACTCATGATGATTTGTACCAAAGTGAGTGGCCACTTGCTTTGCGTGGGCAGCCTCGTTAAGTCTAGCGTCATCAAAACCTATGGTAAATGTATTAATCTTTTGCGTTTTGCTTAGTAAAGCAGCCACCAGTGAGCTATCATATCCGCCACTTAAAAAGACACCAACTGGTACATCAGCGATAGTACGTAAATTTATTGCACTATCTAAAAGACCTTCAAGCTCGTTTAAAATTTCACTCTCATTTTTATTAAATTTTGGCTGTGCATAAAAATATCCTACATCCCAATATTTTGTTATTTTAAATGTTGTTTTGACAATATCAAATTTTAAATAACAACCAGCAGGAAGTTTAAAACAATCCTTAAAAATACTATAAGGCGCAGGAATATAGCCAAACTGAAAAAAATAAGCTAGCGCATCTAAATTTTGCTCTTTCTTAAATTTTGGATGCTTGTGTAAAGATTTGATCTCAGAAGAAAAAATAAAATTTATACCATCAAAATAGTAATAAAGTGGTTTTACACCAGCTCTATCACGGCATAAGAATAGCTCATTTTTATTTTTATCCAAAATAGCAAATGCAAACATTCCTATAAATTTAGCAAGACACTCATCACCCCACTCTTTATAAGAGTATAAAATAACTTCAGTATCAGAATTTGATACAAATTTATAGCCAAGGGCTAATAGCTCTCCCTTTATAGCTTTAAAGTTATAAACTTCTCCATTAAAAACTATCACATATCCACCACAATCACTCACAAAAGGCTGATGTCCATTTGAGCTTAGATCCATTATGGATAGGCGGTTGTGTCCAAGATGGACACCGCTTTTCTCATCAAAAAAAACACCCCTATCGTCTGGGCCGCGATATGCCTGTGTCTCTAGCATATCTACTAAAATTTGCTCATTTTTATTTTTATCTATAAAACCGACTAGCCCACACATATCACTTCCTTGTATTTTTTTATAATACTATCAATATTAAAGTTCATGGCTCGTTCTTTAGCCTTTTGTTTATACTTTTCTCTTAACTCATTGTCGCTTATTATTATATCTATCGCTTTTGTTAAATTTACCTCATCTTGCACCGGTACTAACACTCCAAATTCTGCAAGTTCAATATCATCTCTTAATTCAAATTTAATATCACTTTTTGGCGCTAAAATCTCCCTTGGACCACTAAGACAATCCGTGCTTATAACTGCACATCCACAAGCCATTGCCTCTGCCAGCACATTTGGAAAGCCTTCAGCATTTGACCCGAGTATAAATATGCTGCATTTTGAAAGATATTTATATGGATTATTATCAAAACCCAAAAAAACCACCCTCGTGGCGATACCAAGCTCTCTTGCAAGAACTTTTAGTTTACCCTCATTTTCGCCTTTTCCCAGTAGATATAATACATAGTCGTTATCAGCTATTCTTGCAAATGATCTTAATATCAACTGCTGATTTTTCCTATCACACAATGTTCCAACTGCGATTATACTTTTCTTGTCAATATCAATGCCAACTTTTTCGTTGGCCTTATTGTTTATACTCTCTATATCATATGGGTTGTAAATTACCACCTGTTTAACACCAATATTAAAATTTTCAATCAAGTCAAATTCTATTGCTTTTGAAACCGATATTATCAAGTCTGCCTTTTTATATAGAGTTTTTAATAAAATTTTACTAATCATATCTTCAAAAGAATTATTACGATACATCGCACTAGGCGCTATTCTCTCGCTAATAACAACTCTATGTTTTGCAAAAAAACTAGATAATATATTTATATAATTTGCCCTATACAAAAAGCTTGTTACCTGATTAAAGCCAAATTTTTTAATGATTTTAGCTAGCTTAAAGGCCAAAAATGGGAGCCTGATTAATTTTTTTATACCACTTAAATTTACATCTTCATTTAAACAAATAACATTTATTCTGTTATCAAGCGGATAGTCTATGTTGTTCTCTAATAAAATCAGATAACATTCATATTCAAAGCACAACTCGTTCAATAAGGTACTAACGACCCTCTCTGCACCACCACCACCAAGAGAGTTTATTAAAATAACTATATCACTCATTTTTTAATCTACACAGCAATCTTCTTGCAAGAACTTGACAAGGTTTTTCAATAAATTTATACGAAAAGGCACTAATTGCAAAGATTAGAACCAACATTACTAAAAAAATAAAAATCATTTTTTCATCACTATAACCAATTTTACTAATTAATATACCAATTAAAATCGTACATATAGTTTGATGATTTAAATATGTTGAATAACTTATATCACCAAGATAAAGTAAAAAACTTGGAACATTAATCTTATTATTAAAATATACTCCTATAAAAAGTAACAAATATGATAAAAATACATACCTAAACAATGACTGTTCGTGTAACAAGAAAAATAAAATGGATGAAAAAATTACAAAATTTATCACATTTATACGTTTGCTCAACCAAAAAAACATTAAACTACCTAAAAATAGGTATTGTAGATATTTTAACTCTCTCTGTATTTTATAAAAAAAACTATCTGAACTAAATTCTATAAAGTAAAGCAAGATAAAGAATATAACTATAAAAATAAAAAAACTATTTGGCTTTTTTTTAATATATGGTAAAAAAATAAAAATAATTACATAGAATGTTATTTCAATTCTTAAAGTCCACATAACCATATTTAAATCGACTTTAAATAAAAATAAATTCTTTAAAAAATAAGAAAAAGTAAAATTATCCCATGGAACAAGACTTGGCCAAGCATTGCTATACATATCAATAAAATTTGTCAAATTTAAAAAATAAAGTACCCAATATATTATTGATATTAAGAATAGAGAAAAAAATATGGGTGGAAAAATTCTAAAAATTCTCTTTATTGCAAACTCAATTCTACTTTCTCTAGTTGCAACCATGCTTATTACAAAACCACTCAAAACAAAAAACTGTACTACACCAAGCCCACCTCCATGATCTATGATACCAAACGGATGAAAAATAAATTTTGATATATTATATGAATAGAAGTTATATTGCTTTAAAACAAGGTCAATATAAGAGCCAAAAAGATGTTCATATATCACCAAAAAAGCTGCGTATGCTCTTAAAAGTTGCAGTATATCATATCGAATTTGCATTGTTCCGGTCATTTTCTCACCAAATAAAAAAACTTGTAATAACAATACTTAGCAAGACTGATAAAAAATACTTTAATGGATGCGCTTATCATATCCAAGCCTTGTTCTTTTAGTATAATACTCCAAACTTTGGACATTTCAGCATAGTTTCTTTTTTTTTGCTTTGTTAAACTATCAGATATTTTTGTATCATAATTTCTAGCAACGAAATTTGTAAAATATGCATTTCCACTCATTTTAATAACTCTAGCATGGCCTATACCTGGTGCTCTTCTGGTTGTCTCGTCAAAAAGGCACTTTAAAAATGTCTCTCTTTTAACCATTGGCAAATACTCCCCCTTTATCTCGCCACAAATATACTTTTTATAGCTTAGATATCCTTCAAAGTTAGGGTTATTTGAAGTTATCTTACCATCAGAATCAATACATGCAGAAAATATAATATCACTTTTTACTTTTTTTAATAAATCTTTTAAATGTCTTAGTGAGCCATTTGTTAAAGTATCATCTGAGTCCAAAAACAAAAGCCACTCTCCGCTAGCTACACTAGCTCCTCTATTTCTAGCTACATTCTGACCAGAGTTTTTCTCTAGCTCAACAAGAATTATATTTTTATACTCTTTTTTTATAAATTCGGTAGTACCATCTGTAGACACATCATCAACTACTACTATTTCGACACCTTCTTCGTTTTGCGACAAGACACTATCAATGGAATTAGATACAACATGTTTTCTGTTAAATGTAGGTATAATGACTGAAATTTCTATATCCATTTTTCTCTCCATTTCATATAGTTTAATATAAGCCAAAATTTATTCGAGTTTATATCAACCCCACTAAAATATGCGTTTAGCATTTTATCTATATACTCGCCATTGAAATAACCCACATCATTAAGCCTTTTTTTATCTAAGTAATATTGATAAACTGGCTTTAACTCATCTTTAAACCATTGCTGTATAGGCATACCAAACCCCATCTTCGGTCTGTCTACTAATTTTTTTGGTATGTATTTATAAAGGATCTTTTTTAGCAAATATTTATTTTGCCCATTTTTTAATTTCCATTCAGATGGTAATGATAGTGCAAATTCTACAATTTTATTATCCAAAAAAGGTTCTCTTCCTTCAAGCGAAACGGCCATAGTGGCACGATCTATCTTTGTTAAAATATCTTCTTGCATATAAGTCTTTTGATCATATAAGAGAATTAAATTTAAAAGATCTTTATAACAAAAATCATGAGTATAAATACTACAAGATTCTGGCGAAAAATTAAAAAGTCTAACAAGGTCATCTTTTAGCCAATAACTTTTAGAACTATCAAATATATCAAGGATACTATTGCTCAATAAGCTTTCAAGTATCTTTCTATATTTATCATATGAGTTTAATTTATTTTTTAATACAAAATGATGCATTAAATCTTTTCCAATATTTGTAGATAAGGTAGAATGTATAATACGCCTAAGGGGCATTGGTATATTTCTTAAAGCATTATATATTTTTAATACAGGAGCATAGTTGCTATAACCACAAAATAACTCATCACCACCATCAGCAGAAAGTGAAACAGCAACATTTTGCTTAGCCAATTTTGAGACGATATATGTAGGCACTGCAGAATTATCGGCGAAAGGTTCGTCAAATATTTCTGGTATTAAATCTATGTGGTCAAAAACTTCTTTTGGCTCTACATAAAGTTCAATATGATTTGTTCCAAGATAATTTGCTACTTTTTTTGCCCAAATAGCCTCATTACTATCTTTTTCATTAAAACCTATAGTAAATGTATTTAACCTCTTAGTACTATTTTTTTGTAAAATTGCGGTTACAAGTGAGCTATCTATGCCTCCACTCAAAAAAATTCCTACTGGTACATCAGAAACCATTCTAAGAGAAAAAGATTCTTGCAAAATTGTTTCTAATTGTTCCAAAATTTCATTTTCACTTGTCGGTTTTTTTATACTCTTTACACCATCAAAACTATAATCAAGAGCGTTCCAGTATGTTTCAAATTTCATTTTTCCATTTTTGTTTATAACTAAAAACTGGCCAGGATTTAACTTAAAGGTATTCTCAAAAATTGTATGCGGAGACGGAATGTATCCATACTTGAAATAGTAAAACAAGCCTTGTTTGCTTTCATGTTTTTCAAAAAATGGAATTTGATGAAAACTCTTCAGCTCGCTTGAAAACAATATTATGTCATTTTTATTATAAAAGTAAAGTGGTTTTACCCCCATTCTATCACGACATAGTACAAGCTCGTCTTTGTCTTTATCAAATATTGCAAATGCCCACATACCTCTAAATTTATTAATGCAATCTTTACCCCATTTATGAAAAGCTTTAATTAAAACTTCAGTATCACAATCAGAAATAAAGCTATACCCAGACAATACGAGTTCTTTTCTTATCTCTCTAAAATTATATATTTCACCATTATAAACTATTTCTAAATTCTCATAACTCATTGGCTGATGACCAAACTCAGAAAGATCCATGATGGAAAGCCTTCTATGTGACAATCCAATATTAAAGTTACCTCTTTGTATAAATGTGTCACCACTATCGTTTGGGCCTCTATGTTTTAAAGAATCTCCCATTTTTATCAACTGCTCTTTTCGGAGCTTTTTTGAAAAATCAATAAATCCAGCTATTCCACACATATTTTATTAACCTTTTTTAAAGAACAAATTCTCTTCTTGTCGTCCTACCTGTATCCCGTATCCAAATCCTTTTTTACTTGCATACAAAATTTCATTAGGAATAATTTTTTCAAATGCCTGTTTTAAAATAAGTTTATTTCTATTTTGACCATTTATACTTTTGCCAACTTTTTTATGAGCATCAATTCTAAATGCAAGCTCTACAACATTGACATCCAAAAATGGGGCTCGCGCCTCAACACCATACATCATCGGCGGCAAATCTGCGCTAATAGTAATTGAATGTGCATTTTCAACAATCAAACCAAGCCAATTTGATACATCTATGTAGTTTTTAGTATTTACCTTTTGCGCCCAAAAATCAAGTAATAAATTATAATTAAAATTTAAAAAACCCTTCTGTAATGCTTCTTTTTGATATAAATACCCCTTGCGATTATTATTTTTAACTCTGGCCAATTCAAAAAGCAATTTTAAGTCATTACTTTTAGAACAAATTTTTTCCAAAATTTGCAAAAAGGTATTTGGTAAAATTTCTACAAATTTAATAATATCCGAAAATATCAGCTGTTTTCTTGCATTATCGTACCCATAAAATATTTCATCAGCTCCTATGCCACTCATTACAACCTTTATGCCTTGGCTAGATATTTGCTCATAGAGCCTTGCCGCATGAGTAAGTGGTAACAGTCTAACTTCCTCACCATAAATTTTAACCATTCTATCATATAGTTCTTTTTGAGCTTCTCTATTGTATTCAAATGTCTTAAGTTCCAAACCAAGTATTTTTGCCATTTTTATAGCACGTGATAACTCTTCATCATCAGCTTTTAAGCTAAAAGCCATTGGTTTTAAACCATGCCTTACCATCAATGAACTTATTATAGAGCTATCCACACCACCACTTAAAAGTGTAGCAATCTCAACGTCAGATCGCTCTCTTATTTTTACAGCATTATTTACAACATTAAACACTTCTTCTTTGGTAATATTCTCATCATACTCCATATTCGGCGACCAATAACACCATTTTTTTACTATTTTTTTATCTTTTATTATCATAGCATGAGCTGGCTCAAGCCGCCTAATGGATTTATATTTTGTGTATGGTTCTGGAATATGTAAAAAATTTCTTAAATTAGAATAAGCTACACCTATTTCATCAATTTCGTCACTAAAAATTCCCAAACTAAATAGCGCAGCTAATTCTGAAGCAAAATAAAAACCGCTATCTATAGCAGAGTAAACAAAAGGCTTTTCACCGATTCTATCTCTAGCGCAAAAAAGTGTTTTTTCTAATTTATCGTATATTGCAAAGGCAAACATACCATTAAATTTAGAAATGCATTTTACTCCGTATTTAATGTAGCTAGCAAGCAAAACCTCGGTATCACTACTTGTTCTAAAATCATATTCAAGCTCACTTTTAAGCTCTAAATAATTATAAATTTCACCATTAAAAACTATGATATATCTGCCACATCCTGAGATAAAAGGTTGATTAGCCTCTGTACTTAGATCAATTATTGAAAGTCTATTGTGCCCAAGTGTAATATCACCACAAGATAACAAACTAGTATTATCAGGTCCTCTATGATATTGTTTTGCTAATACTTTAGAAGCTTGTTTTTCCCTTAATTCTTTTGGATCAAAAGAACATATTCCCACTATTCCACACATTTTTCTAGACTCTTCTTTGCACTCAACACATATCTATATATGTATATATTTCTAGTATATTCTATAATACCACACCTATCAAAGATATTTTTAAAAAGTTTTTCGCCGCACCCAAAATCAAATAATTTTATATTTTTATGACCATTTGTTATCATAAATTTCTCTATAGCTTCTATAATTTTTTATCTGTCCAATAAGAACTTTGAAATAAATTACTAAAATATTTTAATTTCATTATCACCCTTTTGTACTAAGCTATTTTTTACTTACTATATATTGAATAGTTGGATACATTTTTGTCATTTTAAATATCCAAATTAAAAATTTATTAAGTCTAAGTTTTTCAATAAATCTCAAGAATCCGCTGGCAAATTTAAATCTATTGCTTAATTTTTGCGTATTTTTAATAATATTAGGTATTTTTTTTTCCAAATAAACATCTTTAAAATCAAAACCTACTTTCTTAAAAATTTCCAAAAACATTTTTGGTGTAGTAAAATTTAAGTGATCAATAAAATCAGGATTTTTGCCTTTAAGGCTTGCTATAAATTTTGTATTTTGTTTTGTAGCAAAATAAGGCAACATAAAAATTTCCAGGTGTGCTTCAAATGGAAATAAATAATTAGGTGTTTCGATATAAATAAAACCATCATCTTTCAATACTCTTTTTAATTCAACTAATGCTCTTTGTAAATTTTCACTACTACCCAAATGCTCACCAATATCTTTCATAATTATAAAATCAAATTTACTATCATCAAAAGGCAAACTATAAATTTCAGCCACATCTATAAATAAATTTTCATCTTTTATTTTATTGATTGTTTTATATCTTTTTGCTATTTTAATAGCCGTTTCATCTATATCTACGCCAGCTACAAAGTCAAATTTTCCTGAATTATAATATGCGTATAATCCACCGCCATAGCTGCAACCAACATCCAGTAAGCTACCTTTTAATTCGATACCATAAGACAGAAACCTTTCATTGATCTCATTTAAAATATCGGTCTGAGCACCTATCAAATAATATACGTTTTGTTTTTGTGTTATATGTTCCTTATAGTGCCCTTTGTTTTTCTCTGCTACCCATTTTTTATAAAGCGCATCTAGCTCTTCCATTTTTACCAACTTTCTTTTTGATTTAATTATTTCTACGCAGATTTGATTAAAAACCTAAGTATTAATCATAAAAATTCAATATATCTAGTAATATCTGAGATTTACGCTATTACTATAAATATTTATTTTTTGAATAATTTTCAAAACTACCAAGTCCACCCATTTCAAAAACTCTCTTGTTTTTAACTTTTTCATCTAAAAAGCTTTCAATCTCCATTTTTTATCCTCCTGGTAATAACGATTAAAATAATCAATGGCACACAAAGTGACACCAAAAAAGCACTCCCTCCTCTTATAAAGTCAAACATGTATAAATATAAATAAAAATATAGTGTTACTATTATAATATTATTTTGATTATTGTCGAATAAGTTTTCCATCCTGGAAAACAAATAGCCTATAACATAAGCAAAAATTAGACAACCGAAAATGCCCGTGGTATATAACAGTTCCACAATAAATGTAGATGGTAAAGTAACTTTGCATTGTAGCATATTAATATTCGTAATAGTAGTAAAGCTTTGTGGAGCTAAAAATTTTTGAATTTCAATAATTCCAATGTCATAGGGTTTTGAATGCCAAATAAATCTTGGTATATAACTAAGCAAATTTCCAATAGGCTCAAAAAAATTTACTCCAAACAAGAAATCTCTAAAACTAATTTTCTCTAAAAATACAGCTAACCATTGCCCCTCAAAAGAAGAAACATGTATTTGCTTAAAAAAATAAATAATATGCCCAAAGGTATTTTCACTGTAAACCTCACTATTTACATTAGCTCCTTGATAAAATAAACCATATCTTATAATTTGCAAAATAGGAGCAAAAAATGGAACCAAAATAACTACCATTGCATGCAATATATACATCTTTTTTTGATAAAGTAAAGCCAAAATAAAGGATATGCTAAAAAAAAGAACTGCGATACTCCGTCTACTTGTTAAAATAAGCCCATCTAATAATAAAAAAAATAAAAAAAAGCAAATAGTTGCAATATCAAACTTACATAACACTTGATCATTCTTGATCTTTATAAAAACATAAGCAATAAAAAAAATAAAACAATATTTGTATATACCAGATATCAGAATAAAAGCACCATTACCATCGCTTACCTTAAAAATATCAATTGCTTTATGAAAAAAAAATCTGGCAAAAATATCGTCTAAATAAAAGTATACAAAAAAACAAATACTGCATAAGGCCACCAAATAGAATAATTTTAAATTTAATACTACATTTAATCTCATCACATAGACTCGTTTTTGCCCCCCCCTTATGTAGCCAAGAATTATAAAGAAATAAATAAAAAATGATAAAACTAATGAAATATACAAATAATAATCTTTTGGATCATTGTAAACCCCTATAATATTTTTATCAGCCAATAAGATAATAGGAGACATTATATAAGTACAAAAATACAAATACGAAAATATAAATATTAAAGACGTTGACCTAAAACTCATCTAAAATACTTTGACAAAATTATGTTACCCATTAATAACATTTTTTTTTCTATAAAAAAATACGTAAGCCAGGATATGATAAAAACAGATAATAAACACAAAATCAAAACAATAAAAATATTTAAATCCAAAAAATATTTAACAAAGAATTCTATAAGCAACATATGAATTAAGTAAATTGAATAACTTATTTGGCCTATAAAAAGTATGAATTTTGGGAATTTTATATTACAGTTACTTGAAAAATATATTAAAAAACAGGAAAAACAAAGAACAGCAACCCATACATTTAAGAAATTATACTTAATAAATGGCATAAAACATCCAAATAAAATTCCTAAATATAAAAATAAATTAGTTTTTTTAAACATATCCTTGTATTCGTATATTAAACAACCTATGAAAAAAACAAACATTTGATATAGTGGTGTAAAAAAAATATACTCTTTTACAGCAACATCATTCTTATAAAAAATATTAGATATAAAAATAGAAAAAATATGTATTACAAAAGTAATTATTGCTATGTACAATAAATAGCTTTTAAAACGATAAACAACAAAAGCAAATAAAATATAGCAAACAACTTCTACAAAAATGGACCAAGCGGGTGAAATGATAGAAACCATAGTTTCTGGTAAAAATCCAAATAAAAAAGAATAATGTAATAAAATATGCACAAAATCACTTACTTTATTTATTGAATAAGAACTTAGATTAAGACCAAAACAATAATAATACACGATAATAAGAATATAAAATAATGGTGCTATTCTAAAAAATCTTTTTAGAATAAATTTTCCAATATCTTTCAATGTAATAATTTTTGTTTTATATATCATATACAGTGTATATCCAGATATTAAGTAAAACAGCTGCACTCCGCGTCCTAAAAAATTGGTGTATTCAGCTAATATGGAATTTGGAACTAAGACAAACATATGTCCTACAAGAACCATCAATGCTGCCCCCCCCCTTAAAAAATCCAGAAAGTTAACTCTTTGCATCTATAAAAATACCTTTTGAATTTTTCCTATAAAAATAGATCGTTATTAAAAGTCCAAACAACCAACCTAAAATAGCACTTACTTCTTTAAAATAATTAAAAAGTACCAATATAAATAGTATTTTGCACAAAAGTTCTACAATCATTAAAAGATTTAGTATATTCATACCATTGGTATAAAAATTTGTCATAAAATATAGACGCTGAATAATTGATAAAAATATTAATGCTGATGAAGCTATATACATATATTTTACTTCATAAATTTTATCACCTAGCCAGGCTTCTAATACAAGATGCCCTAAGAAAAAATATCCAAAGGCTACTAAGAGCCCAGCAATTAATATTTTTTTTTCAATTTTTAAAAAATTCAAATATGCTGAATTTTTATCTTTTTTTATTTGCCTTGAAATAACTATACCAAATGGCTCACTAAGTCTCCAGCCAAGCATTATTAAAGTATTAGGTATCTTGTAAATTATCATATATTTTGCCAAAATTTCTTCACCATATAAATATACTATCAGCAAAACATCTATTTGCAATATTGCAATAAGCAAAAGAGAGTTTAAAAAAATACTTTTACCATCTATAAAAAATATTCTACTAAATAAAGTCTTGCTTATATGTATAAAATCAAAAGCAATATTAAAATTAGATTTTACATAAAGAATAACCATTATAAATGTAGCTACAGACCCTATAAAAAGTCCTAAAAATATATCGCTTAAACCTTTGTCTGATGATAAAAAAAAGATAGCAAATGAAAATATAAAAAATAAAAATTGAGATAAAAATTTAAAAAAACCAACAACAGATTGCATATTGTTTACCATAAGCAATTCATAAAAAGGCAAACAAGCAAAACTAATGCCTGCAAAAATACCAAAATAAATAGAGGATACAAAAATATCCCCTTTTAATAATCCATATATGCAAAAAAATAGGAAACAAAAAATAGCATAAAAACTATTTATTAAAAAAGAGAGTGTAAAAATGCTATCTTTTAAATAGTTGTATTTAAGCAAATTTTTAATAATACTGGCACTCATCCATCCAATCCCAATATCTATAAAGGATTTAATACTATAAAATAGACCAAATATTCCAAGCTCTTTTTCACCCAAATATTTTAGTATTAATGGAAAAAATACAAAGCCGGCAAGAATGTTAATACCGATGTTAAGGTAATTCCAGATAATAGTAGCCCTATAATCGCCAATCTTTATTTTTTTGATATTAGTCAATTTTGTATCGCCAAATATTGTAAATTGGAATTTTCTAATATAAATATGGCTTGATCTGGTACTTCCACCAATGGATGCCCATCTTGACTAACGACTTCTAATAATTTATCATCCTTAAAAAGTAAAACCGTTGTATTATGTTCTAACCGCAATGATAGTATATACATATCTAATTTTTCTACTTTTTAATATAAACTGCTTCTATTTCTTTTGGAAACAGAAATTTTAAACTTCCTGGTTTTAACCCAAAAAAATGTTCTAATTTTATAGTATTACTATTTGAATTTAGCAAAATATGTTCTCTAAAACCATAAATACCCATAAGATGTCTTAATCCATTTGACGAAAATGGTCGAATGTGAGTAATATCGTCGTAAAAAGAAAACTTAACCTTTTTAATATCCGGGGTTCTAATGTAGATTTTAGATTCAGTCTTCATTATACGTTTAAGCTCTGTCATAAAAAAATCTAAATTTTGAATATGCTCTATTACATGATTTAGCATTACAAGGTCGATAACACCATCTTTTATTTCAGAAATTTTTTGTTTAGATATGTCTTGCATATAAAATTCTATATTAAGGCTTTTAAAATATTCCTCATAGTAATTGTCTATGTCTATCATTATTTTCCTAGAAATATTTTGATGATTAAACATCATGTAGTCACCCCCACCGCCGCCTATCTCCAACACAGAAATTTCTGTATCCTTTAAATCTATATTAGAAATTTTTAAAACCCTATCAAAAAAGATAGCCTTATATGATTTTTGACCAGCCAATAGATATTTTTTATTAATTTTATCTAGTATAAATTGACTCACGAAATTTCTCTTACTAGATTCTCTGTTACTTTGATACTCTTTTAAATATTGCATTTTACTCCAATATATTTTTAAAATTTTCAAGCCAAATTTTTGGAGAAAATTTTTGTTCAAATAATTTTATGCTATTTTCTTGCCATTGTTTATAATTAATTGTAGCTTCTTCTATTGCCATCTTTAACTCACTATAAAGTCCGTAATAAAATTCATTATTTTGTAAATATTTTCTATAAAACTCTTCAGCTCTTTGCTCAACACATACTATAGTTTCTTGTTTACCCAACATTTTTGGTCTCAAAATAGGATGATGTAGAAGACGCCCATTAATACCATTCTTCAATATTTCTGGTGTAGCATATGTATTTGTAGATATTATTCCAGCACCAAAAGACATGGCTTCCAGTAAAACAACTCCAAAAGATTCATAAAATGAAGGAAAAATCATAATATCCATAGAGGGATATAAAATATCCAATAAATATTCTCTTGGCTGAGGATCTAGCAGAACCATTCTCTTATCACAACTATACTTTTCTCTCATGGTTTTACTTAAGTCAGATACAAAAGTTAATTTGATATTATCTTTTTTTACATTATGAAAAGCTTCAAGTAATTCGTATCCGCCTTTATATTTACCATTTAAACCTACAAAAACAAAATGAATGATAGAATTGCTATCCTCAACTCTCTTTTTAAAATTTTCATTCATATATGGATAATTCACAAAGCTTTTATCTATTATGTCGTCTCCAAAAAGCTCTATAGCATTATTTTTACTAGCCTCACTTAGGTACGTTATCTTATAAGCTTTTTTTAAAATCTTTTTTATTTTTTCACTATTGTTATGAAAATTTTGTGTGTGATAATAAGATAATGCATACGGATTATCTAACTCTATAATATAATCCTTATCAAAATTATCCCTAGGGCAAGCACCCCATATATATATTAGATCTGCGCTTTTTACTATATTTTTGTCTATCGTTTGTTTATTGATTATTTTTTTTGAAATTTCATATTTTATCTTTGACATTATGTTGTTGCTATTTGCAAAAGTTTTAATAGATGACTGTTGTATCACATCATGTGGTAAAATAGCGTCACATATTTCTCCTGAATATTTTATAGTATCCCACATCCTTTCTCTTGAGGTTGTGCGTATATTAAAATAAACTTTCTTCATTATTGAATATAATCCTTATAAAACAATAGCTCTTTAAAACTATAAAATACTTTATTTTTTAATTTAAAATATATCAATAAATTATTTTATTAATATATTTACATCCTATCTTTAGCTGTGATTCCCATTATATTAAACGCTGTTTTTATCGAGATAGCAACGACTGCAAAAACTTTTAGCAAACTATCTTCATTTTCATTTCCAACCACGCGGTTTTCATTATAAAATTTATGAAAGCTAGCAGCTAGTGACTTTAGATAGTCTGGTATTTTTTGAAGCTGCCTTGAGACAAAAGCATCCTCTAAAATTTCAGGCAAGATTAGCGTTTCAAAAAGTAAATTTTTAGCATTTTCATCTAGGCATTCAAAGTCTGCATTTATCACGTCACTAACACTTTTTCCAGCCTTTGCAAAGACCTGATTTATCCTAGCGTGAGCGTAATTTATATAAAAAATAGGGTTTGAGCTATCCTCTTTTTTAAGCTCATCCACGTCAAATTCCAGACTACTCGTATTTGCCTTGCTTATAAAGATAAATCTAAGCGCCTCAGCACCGATCTCGCTTGCGATATCACTCATAAGCACGGCATTGCCAGCGCGCTTGCTCATTTTGTATGGCTTGCCCTCTTTTAGCAAGCTAACCATTTGCATAAGTATCACTTCAAGCCTGTTTTCGTCGTAACCAAGGAAATTTATCGCAGCCTTTAGCCTTGCGATATATCCGTGGTGATCCGCACCCCAAATGTTTATATAGTGATCAAAATTTCTCTCAAATTTAGCATTATGATAGATGATATCGCCAGCTAGATATGTCGGTCTGCCGTCATTTCTAACAACAACCCTATCGTTGTCATCGCCAAGTGTGGTCGAAGCTATATAAGTAACGCCCTCTTTTTCATACATTTGATTTGAGCGTTTTAGCTTCTCTATAGTTGGCTCCAGACGGTCGTAAAGTGCTTTTTCGCTGGCCCAGCTCTCTATAAAAATGCCAACATCAGCCAAGTCTTTTTTGATGATCTCAAGCACGATATCCTTGCCAAACTCAGCAAGCTCAAGATTTCTGCTCTCGTCATAAAAAATTTCCTTGCCAAATTTCTCATTTGCAAGCTTAGCGATATCTAAAATATAATCCCCGCGGTAATATTTCTCTGGGTAGACTACGCTTTCGCTAAAAAGCTGCTCTTTGGCCGCGAGAGATATCGAAGTGCCAAGCAGATCTATTTGATTGCCCGCATCGTTTATGTAGTATTCTGTTGAGATAGCGTAGCCAAGCCTTTTGCCAAGTCTTGCTAAAGTATCGCCATAAACTGCGCCTCTAACGTGTCCAATGTGAAGCGGTCCAGTCGGATTTGCGCTGATGTATTCTATTAAATAGCTATCTTTTTTTGCATCTTCTTTTGCAAAATTTTCGCTATCTAGCAAAATTTGCTTTGAAATTTCATCTAAAAATTCGCTCTTAAGCTTGAAATTTAAGTAGCCATTTACCGCGCTAGCTTCCACTATCTTACTATCACTAAATTTATCAGCAAACTCGCTAGCTATCATAGCCGGCGACTTTCTTAGCTCTTTTGCGAGGCTAAAAAGCGGCGTCGCATAGTGGGCTAAATTTTTATCCTTTGGCTTTTCAAGCACAAATTCTCGCTCTAAAACCTTTGAAATTTCAGATTTTACTTTATCTTTCAACTCTAAAACCTACGCGTTTTTAGTTGTTTCTTCTATCTTTTGACTAGCTGCGCCCTCTTCTTTATGCTCGACTTTCTCGCTCTTTTCAGGGGTTGTGTCCTCCATCTCAGCTTTAAAAGTCTTTATGCCTTTACCTAGTCCTTTCGCAAGCTCTGGGATCTTCTTTGCTCCAAAAAGTAATACAATGATCGCTAAAACGATCAACCAGTGGCCAATACTAAAAGAACCCATCTTTTCTCCTTATCAAATTTTCTCAAAATATTATCATAAATTCCTGAATTTCTAACAATCTATCCACTCGTCGATGACGTTTCTTAAGTTAATCTTAGCACTTTTTAACCTCATCGCCCGGAGGATCGATTTTAATCCTTTATAGCTCTTTTCTATATCATCATTTACTAAAAAATAATCATACTCTAAAATATGCTCCATCTCTCCAACTGCGTTCATTAAGCGATTTTCTATCGTCTCGTCACTATCTGTTCCGCGGTTTTTCAAGCGTCTTTTTAGCTCTTTTTTATTTGCAGTTGTGATAAAAACTGAAGTGATGTAGCTTTTAAATTTCTCAAGTGCGATGTGAAAACCCTGCACATCGATGTCAAATATCACTATCTTACCAGCTTCAAGTGCTGCTAAGACTGGCTTTAAGCTCGTGCCATAGTAGTTTTTATGCACCTGCGCCCACTCTAAAAACTCGCCATTTTCGATGCCACTTTTAAATTCGTCTTCTTTTATAAAATAATAATCCACTCCATCAACTTCGCCATCCCTTTTTGCTCTAGTCGTGCTTGAGATAGAAAAATATAGGTCTTTCTCTTCCTTTAAAAGACGGCCCAAAAGCGTGCTTTTACCGCTTCCACTAGGTCCCGAAACTACTAAAATTTGTCCTTGCAACTACTTTTCCTCGAAACTTATATTTATCTTGATGTTCATATCTTTTAGCACATCTCTTAGTGAGCTCTCATTTAGCGACTCATGGACGTGTTTTGTGATTTTTTTAGTTAGCTCTTCTTTGTAGTCCTCTTTTGCATCATTTTTTAAGCTTGTTTGAGGTATATCTTTTAGTCCAAATGCCGCTAACATCGTGTTTTCATCTATATCATCTATCGATGCCGCGTCAAAATTTAACTCACTTGATGCCGCGTCTTTGCTCTCTTCTTGCGCGTCTTCTTCTTGAGCATTTTTTTCTTCGAAAGTTTCATCCGCAAGACCTAGATCTTCTTTGGCTTCTGGCTCGCTCACATCTTCTAACTCTTCTACTGGCATCTCACTAGAAGCGTTTTCGCTATCACTAGGCTCTAAATTTTCTAGCTCCTCACTTGAAATTTCATCCAAAGCCTCTTCTTCTATATCTTCTTCTGCTTTTTCATCATCTACTTGAATTTGCTCTTCATCAGCCTCAAAGCTCTCATCTAAATTCTCCTCATCTTTAGGCTCATCTTCTAAATTTAGCTCATTTTCAAGGCTATCTTCATCATCAAATTTAGCTAGCTCGTCTAAATTTAGCTCTTCTTGCTCTAAATTTTGAACATCTAGCTCAGCATCATCTAAATTTTTATTTTCTTCGTCAGCCTCTTCACTATTTAGCTCTTCATCAAGAGAATCGATCTCACTAAGCTCAAATTTACTCTGATCTATCTCATCAAGCTCGCTACCCGCGTTCTTTTCATCAACCAAGCCTGCAACGTCATTTTGGCTAATAATATCATCTAAATTTTTATTTAGCTCTTCATCTGCTTCAGACTCTTCTGGCATATTTTCTATCTCATCGACAAGCGCACTAAGCTCTGCTAAATCACCGTCTTTGCTCTCTTCGCTCTCATTTGCATCACTTATCGCTTCGCTAGTCTCTTCATTCACGCTCTCATCAGCAAGATCTTCGCTAGCAAGCTCTTGCAAGTCCTCAAACTCTTCTAAAGACTCCACATCGCTAGCTTCATTTTCCTCTTGCAAGTCACTCTCGTTAATCTCATCACTTGGGCTATCTATGCCACTTTCTAAAAGCTCTTTATCAAGGTCTGCGAAATTTTCTAAATTTGTATCGATATCAGGCAGCTTAAATCCTGACATCTCGTCAAAATTTATAGCCTCGTCGCTAAAATCACCAAAGTCGCTTTCGCCCTGCTCACTAGCATTTTGCTCGGCAGCTGGCTCATCTTTTGGGATATTTTGCTCAAAAACACTTATAAATTCAGTCGGTAAAAATGGTTTTTCAAGCATCAAAGTAGCAAATTCTGGTTTACTCTCGCCACGACTTGCTAGATACATCACCTTTTTGTCTGTAGCTAGCTCGCTACCATCCACGTCACTGTCGATTATGATAAAGTCAAACTGAGCATCGTCAAATCCATTTAGATCCTCAAATTCGCTATATTCGGTGCCGATTTTATTCAGACTTAAAGTTATCAGACGTGAAACTGCTGGATTTTTATTTATTAGAGCAACTTTCATCATCCCTCCTTGTAATAGTAAAAGCCTATTCTATGATAAATTTCATTGCTATTTTCTTAAAAAAACAGAGCCGGCAGATCATTTATCACTTTTAAAAGTAGGTCGCTCATTATCTTCATAATGCCTGCTAAAATGGCTATCAAAACAGAAAATCCGATCGTCACCTTGATAGGATAGCCGATGACTAGTAGGTTAAACTGCGGCATCGTCTTCATGAGCATGCCAAAGATAGAGTCTGAGAGCAAAGATAGGGCGATGATGGGAAATGACATGATAAAGCCGAACATAAACAAATTTGTAAATAAATTTATCGCATAGCTCATAATGCCAGGGCGCGGATAAAAATCGCCAAGAGGCACCACAGCAAGCGAGCTAGCGTAAAACTGAAGGAGCAAATGGTGACCATCAAAAGCTAGAAATGTTAGTAGCGCGATGAAATTTATAAGGTTTGCGATGACTGGAGAGTTTGTGCCAGTTTGTGGGTCAAGCACAGAGGCCATCGAAAAGCCCATGACCATCGAGATTTGCTCGCCTGCCATTTGAAGTGTGGCAAAGATGATGGTTAGCATAAGTCCAGCACTTAGACCCAGCATAACCTCGCCTAAGATCTCGCCGATTAAGAAATTTATAGAGTTTGCATGAGCTTTTGAGATGGGAAATAGCACGACGCAAAGGACAAAAACTAAAAGCGTTTTTACGCTAAGAGGAATTTGATTGTGCGAATAAAATGGAAAAAATACGATGAGACCGCTTAGGCGTGCAAACAAAAGCATAAAAACTATGGTCTTATCGGCTCCAAAAAATTCTACTAGTTCCATTTTGCTCTTTTAAATTTTTTGCTAATTTTACAAAATTTTACTTTGTTTTTTAAATTTAAGCGGTAGTTTTTAGAAATTTGAAGCTAAATTTTAAGAAATTTGCACAAGCTCTTTGTTCTCAAGCTTGTATGAGTTGTCGCATTTTGCGGCTAGGTCGTTGTCGTGAGTGACTAGAACAAGGGCAGCATTATTTTCATTTATATAGTCAAACAAAACTTGCATCACTTCATTTGCTGTTTGCTTATCAAGGTTGCCAGTTGGCTCGTCTGCAAAGATGATCTTTGGCTTTTTTGTAAGCACTCTAGCGATACTGACGCGTTGCTGCTGGCCGCCGCTTAGCTCGCCAACTTTTTGATTTATTACACTTGAAATTTTAAGCGCTTCAAGATCATTTTTTTCTATATTTTCGCCAGATAAGATGCTTGCAAGCTCGATATTTTCATAAGCGCTAAAACCTTTAAAAAGATAGTGCGACTGAAAAATGATGCCAAAATGAAGCCTTCTAATGGCCAAAAGCTCGTTTTGAGAAAGCTCATAGATCGATCTATCTTGATAGATGACCTCGCCAAAATTTGGCTTTAAAAGTGTTGAAAGTATGTGTAAAAGCGTTGATTTGCCACAACCGCTAACGCCGGTTATCGCGATACTTTGTTTTTGATTGAGAGTTAAATTTATATTATTAAAGAGCGTATAATCATACGCAAAGCCTAGATTAGACGCTCTTAAAATTTCCATTAGCCTATTTGAGCAGCAACTTCTGCAGCAAAGTCATCTACTTTTTTCTCTAAGCCTTCGCCAAGCTCGAAACGAACGTATTTTACGATCTCGATCTTGCCGCCAAGCTCTTTGCTTTTTTCTTCGATAACTTGTTCGATAGTCTTTTTATCGTCCATTACATAAAACTGACCTAAAAGTGTAAGGCGTTGGTCAAGCACTGTGTTATCAGCGTAAAATCTCTCGATCTTACCAGGGATGATCTTGTCCCAAATTTTCTCAGGTTTGCCCTCAGCTTTTAGCTCTTCTTCGATCGCTTTTGTAGCTTTTGCAAGCTCTGCCTCACCTATCTGGCAGCGGCTAGCATACTCAGGGATGTGGTGAAGTGGCTTGCCTAGGCGTTTTAGCTCTTCATTTTCTTTTTCAAGCTCAGCGCGAAGTGCAATAAATTCTTTCTCAACAAAATCTTTATCAAGGTCTTTGTAGCTTATAACGCTTGGCTTCATAGCAGCTGCGTGCATACATAAATTTCTTATAAATTCAGCTGCTTTGTTTGCAACTTCAGCACTTTCGCAAGCTGCACCGATAAGCACGCCAACACGGCCATTTGAGTGAACATAGCCATTTACCACGCCCTTGTCATCAGCGCTAATAGTCTCAAAGCGGCGAACTACGAGGTTTTCGCCGATAGTTGCGATCTGAGTTTTGAAGTATTCTTCAAATTTAACACCATTTAAAGTGCTTGTATTTAGCTCTTCAACTGTTTTTATGCCACTTGATTGGATGTGAGCTGTTGTATCTTTTGCAAGTGCTTGAAACTGTGGGTTTCTAGCAACGAAATCCGTCTCAGAGTTGATCTCACTGATAGTTGCTTTTTTGCATTTTGAGCAAACTTCAACGCTTACTAATCCCTCGCTTGCAAGGCGGTCAGCCTTTTTAGCAGCTTGACCTAGGCCCTTTTCGCGAAGGATATCAACAGCTTTTTCCATGTCGCCATTTGCTTCGCCAAGTGCCTTTTTGCAGTCCATCATGCCAGCTCCGGTTGATTCGCGGAGCTCTTTTACCATTTGTGCAGTTATTTCCATTACTCTTCGTCCTCGCCAAAGTCTTCTTCGCTCATAGCCTCAGCTACAACTGCGTCTTTCTCATCTTGGCTTACTTCTTCGCCAGCAGCTTGCTCGCCACCATCTTGCTCAAGAAGTGATTTGCCTTCGTTGATCGCCTCAGCCATCTCTTGGCAGAAAAGCTGAACAGAGCGGATCGCATCATCGTTTCCTGGGATAGGATAGTCAACAACGTCAGGATCGCAGTTTGTATCGATCGGTGCTACAACTGGGATTTTTAGGCGATTTGCCTCTTGAACGGCGATCTTTTCTTTAACTGTATCAACGACAAATATCATATCAGGTAGGCTTTTCATATTGCGGATACCGCCAAGAGTTGCGATAAGCTTCTCTTTTTTGCGGCGAAGCATCAAAGCCTCTTTTTTAGTTAGTAAATTTATCGAGCCATCTTCTTCCATAGTCTCGATAACTTCTAGTTTGCGGATAGACTGGCGGATAGTACCGAAGTTTGTCATCATACCACCTAACCAGCGGTGATTTACATAAGGCATTCCACATTTTTCAGCGTACTCTTTGATAGCGTCGATAGCTTGTTTTTTAGTACCGACAAATAGCACTGACTTGCCTTCAGCAGCTGCGTCACGAACGATGTTGTAAGTGTAGCGGAAGTAGCGGATAGTCTTTTGTAGATCTATAATATAGATACCTTTTCTCTCGCCAAAGATAAATTTTTTCATCTTTGGGTTCCAGCGGCGTGTTTGGTGACCAAAATGTACGCCACACTCTAATAAATCTCTCATAGTTACCATGAGTTTCTCCTTGTTTTAGGCATTTTGCCTTGAATTTAGTTTTATCCTCCACGACCATTAATGCTTTCGCACAACCAAATTTAGGATTGTCGTGTGTGAAATAAAGCTTGGATTATATTGAAACTTGGCTTTATTGAAGCTAAATTTAAAGATATTTTTAGCTACAAATAAAGTTCAAATTTCTTTAAGTTTACTCGAAAAAGCCTTTTTTAACGACCTTTTCATCTTTAACACAAAACTCGCCTTTTGCGATCACGTCATATAAATTTAGCTCCTCGTCAAAGACGCAAAGATCAGCGTCGTTGCCAACTTTTATCTCGCCTTTTTGGCTTAAATTTAGATATCTCGCCACGTTTTTACTCATCAAAACCAAAGTGTCTTCTATATTTAAAATTTTATTTCTTACCAAAGCTTGCAATACCTCTAAATTTGACGCACATGATGCGCAGCCATATCCCACTAGCTCGCCATTTTCGTTAAATTTAGGCACGCTGCCGTTGCCATCTGAGCTCATCGTTAGGCGCTCTAAATTTAGCCCATTTTCAAGGCCGTAAGCCACCACTTCGTGAAGCGGGGCAAATTTACTTCCACCACTTGTGATATCGATGTTTCCGCCCATTTTTTGAAATTTCAAAGCCTCGTTAAACAGATCCTTCGTCCTAGCGCAGTGCGTCGGCGAGAAGTAATGAACTGGGAATTCGTAATCTTTTATCACCTTAAAGACGTTGTCAAATTTCTCACTCAGTCCGCCCATGTGCATGTGAAGCACGCCGCCTTTTTTAGAGACCATGCCGCCTATGCGTATCTTGCTTAGAATTTTGATGAGCTCCTCTTTTGAGACGTAGCTGCCGCGGTTGTCGGTCAGCGCGATCTTTACGCCGATCACTTTGTCGATTAGTATGAGGTCTTTTGCGATGTCACCGGTAAATGTCACACAGGGGCTTGCGTATGAGCCAGTGTGGATGAAGGTCGAGATGCCCTCAAACTCGAGCGCTTTTGCTTTGGAGTAGAGATTTTCTAGGCTTCTAGTCACACCATCAGTCCCCAAAACGCCAACAAGCGTCGTAGTGCCGTATTTTACGATCTGGCTAAGCGTGATCTCAGGCGTTCTTGAGTGATATCCAGCCTCACCGCCACCACCCGTGATATGCACGTGCTGATCAATGAGACCTGGAGCTAAAACCTTGCCCTTTAGGTCGTAAACGCTAAGCCCTTCTACGCTAAAGCTTAGCCCCTCGCCGATGGCTAAAATTTTACCGCCACCTACCAAAACATCGCGCTTGCCAAGAAAATTTGGCGTGTATAGATTAGCATTTTTAAGCAAAAGCATCTTTTCTCCTTTATTTGCTAAGTTGTACTTTCTCTTCTATCTCCATCAGTTTTATAAAAATTTGCTCGATATTTTCCCTATCCACGGCGCTTAGCTCCAGTTTTTTTGAGCTAAGTAGCATCTGCACAAACTCTTCGTTCATAAGCTGCTCAAAGCCCAAATTTCTAGCGTTTTGAGCTATTTTTGCCGCTAGTGGATTTTTAAAGCTCTCATATCCCATTTTTATCCTTAAATTTCACTGCAAATCCACAAAATCTACCGCACACGCCGTCTCTTCGGTATGAAAAATATCTCTCGTCGCAGTGCGTGCAGACTTCACTAAAGTTTAAATTTCTAACCCCAAGTGCGCTAAATTCATCTCTCAAGGCTGCGTTCATATCAAAATTTCTACCTATCTTATATGCGTTAAATTCCCCAAGATCAAGCTCGCCCACCTCGTAGCAGCCGCCTTTTATATTTGCTCCGACAAAGACACTGATGTCGCCCGCTCTTGAGCCAAATTTCTCGCCCATAAGCGTAACTGCTTTTGTGCAAATTTTTAGCATCACGCCAGCTCTGCCCGCATGAGCCACGCAGATAGCGCCCTGCCTCTCATCTATCATCACAACTGGCGAGCAGTCCGCCACCAAAACGCAGATGCCAACATCGCTTAAATTTGTGATCACAGCGTCGCACTCTGGCAGCTCGTCGTCCTCGTTTTCAAGGACAAAGACCTTGTCTGAATGAACCTGCTTCATAAATTTAAGCTTTTTCACGCCTAAATTTTGAGCCAAAATTTCTCTATTTTTGATGACATCTACTGGGTTGTCACCCACGTGATCACCTAAATTTAGCGAGCTAAATTTACCCTTGCTCACGCCACCAAGCCTGTTTGTAAAGCCAGCAGTGATACCATTTTTATCAAAAACGATCTCTAAATTTTCACGCATCTTCGCTCACTTAGTAAAGGCTCGAAATTCTCTCGACATCGTCCCAGTTAAGGCCGCCATTTTGCTTAGCCTCAAGCATCCTAGCCACGTAGCGAGCCAGCAGGTCACTCTCGATATTTACGCGTCTGCCGACCTTGAAAGTGCCAAAAAGACTATCTCTAAACGTGATTGGAATAATGGTTAGTCTTATGCCCTTTGGCAAAATTTCATTTATCGTAAGGCTCACGCCCTCAACGCCCACCGAGCCCTTATTTGCCATAAGAGCCATCGCCTCGCGCGGTAGATCGATGTAAAAATCAACGCCGTTTTCATGCTTTTTTATAGCCGAGATCACGCCGATAAAGTCGATGTGCCCCTGCATCAAATGCCCATCTACTCGCTCGCCAAGCTTCATCGCTGACTCGATATGCACCAAGCCACTTAAATTTTCAACCGCGACATTTGCCCTGCTCTCTGCGCTTAGCTCCACGCTAAAGCCGTCCTCATATAGTTTGGTCACGCTTAAGCAAGCGCCATTTACTGCGATGCTGTCGCCTAAATTTGGGCGAAATTTAGCCTTTAGCCGTAAAACATTTTGCGAGTAGCTAATGACCTCGGCAAGCTCTCTGATTAAGCCATTAAACATATTTTGCCTTTAAATTTTTTAAGGATTTTACTAAATTTTGCCTAAATTTGGCGCATGGATAGATTTGCTAGTTTTATGAAATTTAAAAGGTATAAAGGCTAAATATCGCAACTGACATAAAGATACGCTTTTGAGCGGTCACGCAAAAAACAAAAAAGCGAGTGCAACCTAGAAAAGAATATAAAAAAGCTGACAAATTAGCGATGAGCCGCTAGCTTGGTAGCAAAAGTCACTTGCAAGGTAAATTTAACTGGCGGCAAATTGCAAAAGGTTTTAAACTTGATCTAGCTAGCATAAATTTCACATGCCATTTGCCTTTAAATTTACATATTCTAAGCGCGAAATTTATATGGCTCGCCAAAAAACAGCAATAATAATTTTACTACTAGACGCATGTCAAAATCTTTTGGCTAAATTTCGCCCCTAGCTCGTCTGTAAAACTAGCCACGTCTTGCTAAAGTCGCGCGCCGCTAGGTCGTCCCTCTTTATCCATAGATAAACTCTGCCCTCTCCGTCCCAGTCCATGTCGCTATCCCAGTCGCTATCTATCTGCAAAAGCAGCTGCCACTGGGCGGCATTTTTCTCAAACTCAGAGATATTTGGGTGGTGATAAGCGCTGCCATCGCCACAGTCAAGGCCGTTTGCCACGAGCTCGCACTCTAGCTCCATGCCATCTTGGATGTTGTCAGAGTGGCCAAGTAGCTTGTTTTCTTTGGCCTGCCAGCTTGGCTCGATGATCTCGTGATAGGCCTCCCACTCCTCCTCGCTAAATTTGCCAAATGGCACGAGCGAGCTTTGCAAACTTGGCAAATTTAGCTCGCTCCTAAAGCTAAGAGATCGCGCGCCAAATGTGAAATTTCCGCTATCCACGTTTTGGCGAGTAAGCTGGTCTTGAGCTGCCTCACTAAAGATCACGGCAAAGCCCTTTTTATCAGCAGGGTCGTAACCCCAAATGCGTAAATTTATATCATAAAAAAGATATAGCATGCCACTTTTTGGTAGTAACCCGTCGGTGTCAAATTTGCTAACTTCAGCAAAATTTATCTGTGCCACAAAGCTAAGCGCGCCGTTTTCATTTGAGGGCCAAGGCACATTGGCTGGCAGATCTGGCTGCCCGCCAAATTTAGAGGCTCCAACAACGATATCGCCGTCATCTTTAGCCTGCGTATCTATCTTGATGGCATTTTTAGCCATTGGCTTTAAAAACTCAAAAAGCCCATTCAAACCGCGCTCTTTGCAGCCTTTTGCAATTTCATTTAGATCCATATTTTTCCTTTCTAGCAAGCATCAATGTAGATGTGATACTTTTTGCAGTGCAAGCAGCGAAACAAATATCCAGCAAAGTCGCCGCCAGCTACGAGCAGCTCGCGAGCCATTTTCGCGTCGTAATCGTCCCTTTTTGCGTAGTCCGCAAAGACCTCGTCTGCGATGCCAAGCTCCTCAAGCTCCTTCGTGCCCACATCGCCCAAAAATGCGCAATAATCATCACAGCACGCCACCCAGTGCTCGCCCTGCCAGCTCTCATAGCCAGGTGTTCTTTCAAAGAGCTCCTCATCTTTTTTGGCGTCATCTGTGGCAAGCTTGTCGGCGCCCTGCACAAAGGTAGCGTCAAATTTCTTAGCAGCTTCGCCATTTGCGATGCAGGCTGGGCAAAGATAGGTGACGTCTTGCTCGCTATAGACGCCATTGTTGTAATAAATTTCTGTGTTTTTACCGCAACACTCGCAGATGACACTCATATCATCTTTAAATGCGCCAGTTTTTAATGGCTCTGGGTGATAGCGAAATTTTGGCAAAGTAGCAGCCTTTGCTTTTTGGGCTAAAATTTGCTCTTTGGTCTTTGGTCTTGGTACCGCCCATTTATCGCCCTCATCCACAAACTGCGCAAGATAACCAAGCGTTTTTAACTGCTTTTTGTCGTTTTTATCGTGTATCTTTAAAAGTAGCTCGTAAGCGCTCTTTTGCATAGACAAAAGCTGATAAATATCGACCAAAACGCTCTTTGCCTGCATATCATCGCTTGCCTCAAGCTCTTCTTTGAACTGATACAAAGCCTCCACGCTTGCCGCATTGCCGTTATTTTTGTAGTAATCTTTTGAAAGCTTTATATATTTTTCTTGAAATTTATCCACAAATAGCCTTTATGAAATTTGCTAAGAATTTTAGCTTTAAAGACTTAAAAGTCCCATAGATGAGTTATTAAAATTTAAAAGAGTGGGATAAAAATATAAAATTGTTTAATTTTTAAAAATTTAAAAAAAGGTACATTAAATTTAGCGTAAAGGAGACCGCAAGCAAATTTACCTAAACTTTCAACTCACTTGCGACTATAAATTTTACTCTTCATAAGCCCCGATAGAGAGGATTTTGTCTATTCTTTTTGCGACAAGCTCGTTTATATCAAGCTTCTCAAGCTCGGCTAGCTCTGAGATGAAGTAGTTTGCAAGTGCTTTTGCGGCACCGTCTTTATCTCTATGAGCTCCATTTATCGGCTCGTTTATCACGTCATCTATAAGCGATAAATTTTTTAAGTCATCAGCCGTTATCTTCATAGATTTTGTAGCTTGCTCTTGTTTAGCTGGGTCGTTCCAAAGTATCGCTGCACAACCCTCTGGCGAGATGACTGAAAAGACAGAGTTTTTCATCATGGCAAGTCTATCAGCCACACCAATAGCTAAAGCACCGCCACTTCCACCTTCACCGATAACGACAGCTATTATTGGAGTTTTTAAATTTGCAAATTCAAATAAATTTCTAGCTATGGCCTCGCTTTGACCTCGCTCTTCAGCGCCAACACCAGGATATGCGCCCGGAGTGTCTATCAAAAATAAGATAGGTAGGTTAAATTTCTCAGCCAATTTTGCTACGCGTAAAGCCTTTCGGTAACCCTCCGGATGAGGCATACCAAAATTTCTTTTTAGTTTATTTTTAGTGCCACGACCTTTTTGCTCACCTATAACGACAGCCTTTTTGCCTCCGATATAACCGATGTAGCAGACTATTGCTGGGTCGTCGCGAAATGCCCTGTCGCCATGGATCTCATAGCCATCAACTAAAAATGAATTTATATAATCAATAGCATATGGTCTATCTGGGTGACGAGCAAGTTGCAAACGTTGATATTCGTTTAAATTTTTATATACTTTTGATATCTCTTTAGATAGGTTCTTATTTAAAATTTCAACAGCATGTTCATCGCCTCTGATCTTAGCATTTGCTATATCTTCATCAATTTGCTTTATGCTCTTTTCAAAATCTAAATAATTTGACATCTTAATCCAACTTTTTAAATATCACGACGCCGTTTGTTCCACCAAAGCCAAATGAGTTGCTCATAACAGCTTTTATATCAGCTTTTCTAGCTTTATTTGGAACGTAGTCTAGATCACAGTCTGGATCTGGCGTTTCGTAGTTTATCGTTGGAGGGATGATGCCATCTCTCATTGCCATTATAGATATGACGGCTTCGATCGCACCAGCACCGCCCAAGCAGTGTCCAGTCTGACCTTTAGTTGAACTAACTGGTGGGCACTTATCACCAAAAACAGCCTTTAGTGCAGCTGTCTCATTTTTATCATTTACTGGCGTTGAAGTACCATGCGCATTGACATAGTCTATCTTTACGCCTCTTGCCATATCAAGTGCTTGCTTCATCGCACTTAATGGGCCTTCAAGTGTTGGTGATGTGATGTGATGTGCGTCTCCGCTCTCACCAAAGCCAACTACTTCAGCGTAAATTTTAGCACCTCTTGCAACAGCCGACTCATACTCTTCAAGCACAAGTGCGCCAGCGCCCTCACCCATTACAAAGCCATCGCGGTTTGCATCAAATGGCCTTGATGCCTTACTTGGCTCATCGTTTCTTGTTGATAGCGCTTTCATCGCTGCAAAACCACCTATGCCAACGCCACAGATAGTTGACTCAGCACCGATAACTAGCATATTTGTTGCTTGACCGATCATTATGCATTTTGCAGCTTGTGATATCGCATGAGTGCTTGCCGCACAAGCTGTTACGCTTGATAAATTTGGACCTTTTAGTCCGTGGTTTATTGAAACTATGCCACCTAGCATATTTACAAGTGCAGATGGGATGAAAAATGGCGAAATTCTCTTTACACCTTTTTCAAAATATGTGATTGAGTTTTTCTCAATATTTGGCAAACCACCTATGCCAGCTGCTGAACTAACGCCAAATTTATGAGCATCAAACTCCTTAAAATTTGCATCAGCCATAGCTTCATTAGATGCTTTTATGCCAAGCTGTATGAAACGATCTACTTTTTTCACCTCTTTGCCGTCTAAAATGCTATTTGGATCAAAATCAGTTATCTCGGCAGCAATTTTAACAGGGAATTCGCTTACATCAAAGCTCGTGATCTCTTTCACACCTGTTTTACCCTCGCAAATAGCCTTAAAAGAGCTCTCTTTATCAAGACCAAGTGCGTTTATCATGCCAATACCAGTTACAACGACTCGTTTCAATACATCTCCTTAAATCAAACTATGCAAATTTAAATTATTTGCCTAGTTTTTCTATATAATTTACAACGTCTTGAATGCTTACTAATTTCTCTGCTTCGCTATCAGGAATTTCTACTTCAAATTTCTCTTCTAAAGCCATAACTAGCTCTACAACGTCAAGTGAATCAGCGCCTAAATCTTCGATGATTTTAGACTCTAGTTTTACTGCTTGTGGATCTACGCTTAGTTGCTCTACAACTACGTCTCTTACGTCTTCAAATACTGCCATTTAAGGTCTCCTTATAAAAAATGTCTGTTATCTTATAATATTTACGCTTTTATTTATTTTAAATTTCAAAACTTGTTGAAATTTCATTACATATAAAGTCCGCCGTTTATTTTTAGCGTCTCACCAGTCACGTAGCTAGCGTGATCACTTAGTAAAAATGCCACAGCCTCGGCCACCTCACTAGCGCTGCCAAAGCGTTTTAGCGGGATATTATCGCTATAAGTTTTTTTCACCTCGTCACTTAGCCCATGCGTCATATCAGTCTCGATAAAGCCTGGAGTTACGCTATTAAAGCGGATATTTCTGCTTGCGCCCTCTTTTGCAAAGCTCTTACTCATGGCGATTAGTCCGCCCTTGCTGGCTGAATAATTCACCTGTCCTGCATTTCCCATCTCACCAACGATAGATGCGACATTTACGACCGCTCCAAAGCGCTTTTTACTCATCACTTTTAAAGCCTCTCTACATCCTATGAAAGCTGAAGTTAAATTTGCATTTATCACATCTGTAAATTCGCTAGTTTTCATGCGAAGCGCTAGCTTGTCATTTGTGATACCAGCGTTATTTACAAGGTAGCTTAGCTCGCCGTCGCTATCGACTATTAAATTTATACCTTTTATAAACTCATCTTCGTCTGTCGCGTCAAATTTTATCACTGCAGCCTTGCCGCCATTTTGCTCGATTTCAGCTTGCAAAGCGTCTGCTATCTCAGGCTTTGAGCGGTAGTTTATCCACACTTTTAAGCCCATATTTGCAAGCGTCTTTGCGATTTGTGCGCCGATACCTCTGCTTGCACCTGTTATTAGCACGTTTTTTCCACTAAATTTCATAAATTCTCCTTATAAATTTTGCTTATATTATCAAATTTAAAATAACGCCTCGTCCATTTCAGCTGGAATTTCAAGCCCCATGAGCTTTAAAACACTAGGCGCGATGTTGTTTAGGCCGCCATTTTTTAGCTCCTTAACCCCATCAGCCATCACAAAGCAAAAGACATCATAAGTCGTGTGGTTTGTCAGTAGCTCGCCGCTGCTATCACGCATCTCTTCGCAGTTTCCGTGATCGCTCGTTATGATCATAGTGTAGTTTTTCTCTTTTGCCTTGGCGTAAATTTCTCCAAGAGCCGCATCCACCGCTTCGACTGCTTTTATAGCTGCCTCGTAGTTGCCAGTATGCCCAACCATATCGCCATTTGCGAAATTTACCACGATAAAGTCTTGCTCATCATCCATGCCCTTTAGCACGGCTTTGCAAACCTCAGCAGCGCTCATCTCTGGCTTTTCGTCGTAGGTTTTGACCTTTGGACTAGGGATTAGCACCCTTGTTTCGTTGCTCGCTAGCTCCTCGACGCCACCATTAAAGAAAAATGTTACGTGGGCGTATTTTTCAGTCTCAGCCGTGTGAAGCTGCCTTAGTCCAGCAGCTGCTATGACCTCGCTTAGAGTGTTTTTTATCTTTTCATTTTTAAATAGTACTTCAAATTTAAAATTTGCGTCGTATTCGGTCATGGTGATTAAATTTTTAATAGCAAAAGGTCGCTCAAACTCGCTAAATTTCTCCTCGCCCAAAGCCTCGCAAATCTCTCTTGCTCTATCATTTCTAAAATTTATAAAGATCACGCCGTCATCTTTGCCTATGCCTTTAAAGCCATTAAAGCTTGCTGGCTTTACAAACTCGTCAGTCACGCCCTCGTCGTAGCTTTTTTGCAGATACTCGCTTGGCGCTAAAGCGCTTAAATTTGCTCCCTTTACCAAGCTATCATAGGCCTCTTTTACGCGCTCCCAGCGTTTATCTCTATCCATCGCGTAAAATCTCCCACAAACGGTCGCTACCTTAAATTTAGCCTCCAAGCTTTTTATAAAATTTAGACCGCTATTTGGGCTAACGTCGCGTCCGTCAGTGATAGCGTGGGCAAAAACTTCGCAGCCACTTTTGCTAGCAAGCTCGCACATACCATCAAAATGCTCCATGTGAGAGTGCACGCCGCCGTCGCTATAAAGCCCTATGACGTGGATCTTTTTGCACTTTTTAAAAAGAGCTTTTAGCGCTTCATTTTCTGCTACCGAGCCATCTTTAAAGCCTCGTGAAATTTTGACCAAATTTTGATACAAAACTCGCCCACTTCCTATGCACATGTGCCCTACTTCGCTGTTTCCCATCTGTCCTTCAGGTAGCCCCACAGCGTTTCCAGAAGTTTTTATGAGTGAGTTTGGAATTTCTTTAAAAAATTTATCGTAGTTTGGCTTTTTTGCCGCCTCAAATGCGTTAAATTTGCCATTTTTGTTTGATCCAATGCCATCAGTTATTATAAGTATAGTTTTTTGAGCCATTTTTAAATTTTATCCTTAAATTTAGATAATTTTTAAGGCCATTATACTAAAATTGCTTTTTTTTAAAATAAAGGCCCCTATGTTTTACTATATCTATGAAATTTTAAATTTTAATATCTTTCAGTATATCACCGTTCGCGCTGGCATCGCGTTTTTCATCGCATTTATCTTGACAGCTTATCTGATGCCTAAATTTATCGCTTGGGCAAAGGCAAAAAACGCCGCCCAGCCTATCTACGAGCTAGCCCCACAAACTCACCAAAAAAAGGCAAAAACGCCAACCATGGGCGGACTTGTCTTTGTCTTTACAGCCGTGATCGCCACGATCATCTGTGCTAGGCTTGATAACGCTTTCGTGCTAGCCTCGCTCTTTTGCCTAGTTTGCTTTACTTTGCTTGGCTACAAGGATGACTACAGTAAAATTTTAGGTGCGAAAAACCACGCCGGCCTAAGCCCAAAGGCAAAGCTCTTTTTTCAGTTTCTCATCGCCTTTTTACTCGCAGCATTTTTATACATCAGCAAAGAGCTAAACACCGAGTTTTACCTGCCGTTTTACAAGCAGCCGATCTTTGACATGAAATTTTTTGCCATTTTCTTTTGGACGCTAGTCATAGTCGCAGCCTCAAATGCGGTAAATTTAACAGACGGACTTGACGGACTTGCCGCCGTACCATCGATATTTTCGCTTCTAACTCTTGGCGTTTTTGCCTACATCTGTGGCCACGCTGTCTTTAGCTCGTACTTGCTTTTACCAAAGATCGCGGGCGTTGGCGAGAGCGTCGTCGTAGCCTCTGCGCTAATTGGCTCGCTCATGGGCTTTTTGTGGTTTAACTGCCATCCGGCCGAGGTCTTTATGGGCGATAGCGGCAGCCTAAGCGTTGGCGCATATATCGGCTTTATGGGCGTTGCGACCAAAAACGAAATTTTGCTCATCATCATCGGCCTCATCTTTGTCGTTGAGACCCTAAGCGTCATCTTGCAGGTGGGCAGCTTTAAAATTTTTAAACGCAGAATTTTCTTAATGGCGCCTATACATCACCATTTTGAGATCAAAGGCTGGGCGGAAAATAAGATCATCGTGCGCTTTTGGATCATCGCGCTTTTAGCAAATTTGATCGCACTAACGGCTCTAAAGATCAGGTAGATCATGCGAGCGCAGATAGAGCCTGACTTTGAGAGTGCTAGAAAAAAGTATGATGAAATTTTGGAGCAAATTTTAGCCTACACCGACTATTGCGACGAATTTGGCGATGAGGACGGCGAAGAGTACCGCAAGGTAGAGCGGCGCTTAGCCAAGATCAGCGACAAAGATATGAGTAAATTTAGCCTGCACGAGTGGTGGGAGGCCGAGGGCGCTGAAAATCTCGCCTTTGACATCGCTTTGCCAGAGCCAAAAGTGGTGCCTGATATAACAAAAGACGAGCTTAGCGAGATCGTAGAGCGTATGTTGGCGCCTGTGCCTGAATTTGAAGATGATTTTTTAGAGGCATTTTATATAAGAGTAAAATTTGCTTGCAAAGGCGCATATTTTGCAGAGTTTTTAAAGCTAAATTTTGCCAAAACCTTTAGCTTTGAGCTCTTTGAGCGCCGCGAGATAGAGGGCGTGATGCGTGAGCTAAGTGCTAATGAGATAGTAGAAATTTTATGGGGCAAAAGAGGATAAAAGTATGGGAAAATCACTATTTGGCTATGGTGGCACGACAAAGGCGATCGCTAAAAACTTCGTAAAAGACGGACTTTGGGACATCTACGATGATAAATTTAGCGAAATTTCTAAGGACGAGTTTGGTAACGCTCTTTTGCCAGTTAGCGAATTTGACCCAGCAAAAAGCGGCCTAGAGATACCAAGCCCTGGCATCCCGCCTCACCACGAGCTTATAAAAAAAGCTAAAAATTTAATCAGCGAATATGACTATTTTTATGAAATTTACAAGGCGCATCTGCCATTTAACGTCTGGATAAGCGGCACAAACGGCAAGACGACGACTACAAAGATGATGCAGCACCTGCTAGAGAGCAAAGGCTCAGTCATGGGCGGAAACGTCGGCATCGCGCTAGCAAATTTAGACCCGCACGCTAAAATTTGGATACTTGAGACTAGTTCATTTACGCTGCACTACACAAACCGCGCAACGCCTGGCATCTACGTGCTTTTGCCGATCACTCCAGACCATCTAAGCTGGCATGGCAACATGAGCGAGTATGAAAAGGCAAAGCTTAAGCCGCTTGCTAGCATGAGCGAAACAAGCGTAGCTATCGTGCCTGAAATTTACGCTAAAACGCCTACAAAGGCCAAAGTGATCGCCTATAAAGATGAGAGCGACTTGGCTAAATTTTGCGCTGTAAATTTAGGCGATATAGCCTTTAAAACGCCGTTTTTACTTGACGCTCTACTGGCACTGGCGGTTGAGAAAATTTTATTTGACCGCTGCGATGTGGGACTTTTAAACACCTTTGTTATTGAAGCAAACAAGCTCGAAGAATTTACTGATAAGATGGGTCGAACCTGGGTAAATGACACAAAAGCGACCAACATAGACGCCAGCATTCAAGCCGTAAAACGCTATAAAAATCACTTCATGCACCTAATCTTAGGTGGCGACGACAAGGGCGTTAGCATGGATGAGCTATTTGAGATTTTAAAGGATCTTAAAGTCAAAATTTACGCCATCGGCTCAAACAGCGACAAACTTATGAATTTAGCCGATAAATTTAACGTGCCTGCTCTAAAATGCGACTTTTTACAAAACGCTGTAAATGAGATAAGTAAAGAGCTAAAAAAAGGCGAGATAGCGCTTCTAAGCCCAGCAGCTGCGAGCCTTGATCAGTTTAAGAGCTACGCCGAACGAGGAGATAAATTTAAAGAGTTGATAAGGGCTCTTTAAAACTCAATTTTTTTAAATTTGCTCTTCTATTTCATAAATTTATAGGTATTATTTTGATCTAAAACAATGATAATACCTAGCATCTTTCACTACAATCTCCACAAAATATGACTTTAGCTATACATATTTTATAAATTTGTCCGATATGACTTAGACCAAATCAAGGAAGAAAATGAAAGACAAAAAGTTGATAATAAAAGATACTCAGGGTGAAATTTACATCATAAGCCAAGACGGAAGCATAAAAATGCTAAAAGATGGCGATGAAATTTACGCTGGTGAGAAAATTTTTACTAAAAATTTAGATGCCAAGATCACTTTAGAAGGTGGTGAGGAGATAAATTTAAGCGCTCATCAAAGCATAAATTTAGATGAAATTTTAAAAATTTCAATAAAACCAGCAGAAGAAAAGGGCGATCACTCTAACGGATTTGGCGCGAGCGAGGGCATATCTTTGAGCGCGGCTAGCTTTGTCACAAGCGGACATAGCGCAAATATCCATCAAATTTACAACCAACACAGATCTTTTGAGCCAAATATAAGTAGTGCCCAGCCAAGCGAGCTAAAAAGCGCCTCAGGTGCCTCTAGCACGCTTTTAGAAAAAAGCGGCAGCGCTGCAGAGCCAAAAGAAGAGCCATTTATAGATACCATAAATGTGTTAAATGTCACAAACAGAGGACTAGACGCAGATATCTGGCTTTATGACTCAGCTAGAAACCATGGACGAGGGCTTGATTATTATGATATAGAGCATAATAGCAAAAGCATACTAAAAGAGTGGAGTGCAAGCCATCACGTAAGTGCGACAAGTACTTTTAATGACCTATATTACTATAGTGGGCAACAGGCTGATCCTGGATATTTCGACACATCAGATTCAGCTAAAGCTAGCAGACTACGCGACCGTACTCCGACAGCTATGGAGCTCGCTAAGATAGGCAGAGCTTCAAATGCAGACTATGCCATTGACAGAATAGCCACAAATTTAAACTTCAAACCACAAAATCTAAACGGACACTATAAACTATATGAGTCCAAGATCACAGCAGATGGAGTAATGGTCAGCATGGATGGCTGGATATTTATAAAAAATCGTAGTGATATTAACAAGTTTTATTATGATTCAAAGCATGAAAGGCAAAGTATTAAGTTTGAATTTGATGGTAGAGAAATTTCATGGCAGCCATTTGCATCGGCAAGTAAAAATGGCGGCAGAGATGAAGGTAATGCCATACAAAGCGAAAGCACAAGTAGCCTAAATTTAACAGAAGACTACGGCTTTTATAAAGTACATATAGAAGTATCTGATGAGAGGTATAGTTATATTTTTGTAGCATTCTCTGGCATCAGCCCCAATAAAATTATTTCAAATGACCCTAATATAAAACTAGTCAGCAACGCCTACATGGAGGCTCTTGAGCACAATCATCTTGTGACAAAAGAGAGCGATACATTTTATAAGGCAAAAGAAACAAATGGCGTGAGATTTGGCGATAATGCAAGCGATTTTGATAAGCCATTTGATCTAGAATTTAAAGGCACAAAAGACGTTGGTAGTAACCTTGATGACAAATTCATCTTTAACTCACACGATATCGACGCAAAAGGTGGCATAGACACGCTAGTTTTTACCCAAAACGTGGATCTAACAAAGATAAGTGAGCTAGATAAGCGCCTTGAGAGCTTTGAGCGCATCGAGCTTGACAGCACAAAAGCTGTGAAGCTAAAGCTAAATGGGCAAAACATAAGCGATATGATAGACTCCAACCCTACCAAAGGGCCCGATGGCTTAGAGAGCCTAAATACTATCCTTAAAATTTCAGGCGATAGTGACGATGTGGTGCAGCTAGTTGGAAATTTCGTAAAGGCCACAAGCGGCGAAGTAGCCGCGCTAAATGCAAAGCATAGTGTCATCGGAGCTGATGATAACAAGCTCGACGAGGTTGGTGGCGAAGCGGTCAATCAAGTCTATAAAGGTGAAAACAACGCTGGACAGACATTTTTTGTCGAGATAGATAAAAACGTGCATGTAGAGGTGATGTAGTAAATTTACAAGAGCTAAAGACCTCATCCAAAAAGCCACCAAACTATATAAATTTTAAGAGATTTTCCGATATTACAATACACACATTTTACAGGGATGAAGAAATGCCAAATTTTGACGCCATAAGGATCGGCGTTATCAAAAAGATCAAGGGTGAAGCCATCGCCATAAGCAGGGACGGCACTATGAGGGTGCTACACAAAGGCGATGAAATTTACCTTGGTGATGATATAAAAACGAGCGAAAACTCGAACCTTACCATTGCTTTTGATGACGGCGAAAAGGCTTATGTCGGCTTTAGCTCGGTATTTCACACAATAAATGTCTTTGCTGAGCATAAGGGCGAGCTAGTCATCCCAAAAAATGCAAACATCCTTGAAAATCACAAAGAACACTCAAATGACGATGATCAAATCTCCCATCAAGAGCTATCTTCTCACGGCTCATCATCGCACAACTTCGCCTCAGTGGGTAGTGGCGGCATCAAATTTGAACTAGGTGGCCACTACTCAAATATCTACGACTTCTACACTGGTTTGCGCGCTCTTGAAGCTAGGCATGACGAGGTCAAATGGCCAGTTGGCGAGGCAAAAATCGGCGGGGTCTCTTACGCTGGATTTGGCGGTCAAAACCTAAATTTTACACCGCAACCAGAGCCAAACATCGTGCTAAATTTTAACCTCACAAGCGACACTGGCGAGAAAAAAGGCTTTTTAGGAGGAGCGCAGCTAAACTCACTACCAAAAACTCCTGATGGCAAAAAGATCATCACAAGCATAGGCGTTGATATCCCAGACGTTGCTAAAAATGGCGACATCATCACGATAAAGACAAACATGAAAGGTGGTGGCAAAACTAGTAGCTACAAAGTAAATACGATAACAAATGAGCTAATCCCAGTTGATAGCACCGGCACGCCCACCGGAGCGCCTCCTATACCTATCGTAAATGGCAAGACAGAGATCACTGGAGTTGAAATTTTAAACCATGGCAAAACAACCGTGACAAGCTCATACACCACTGGAGGCAGGACATTTACCGCGCCGCCAACTGCCTATGAGCTAAACGACACGCCAGCCATCTCAAAAGTGACAGCCACGCTTGATCTTGATAAAAATGGCGACGGCGTGATAGATGCGACCGAGCTAGGATATGGCAGCGGCACGCAAACTAGCGGTATGAAATTTGTAGTGCCTGACGAGCTTAGCACTGGAGATAAGATCACGTTTAAGCTAAATGAGCCGGGCAAACCGCCAATTGAGAAGAAATTTATGCTAGATAAAGAAAATGGCACAGCTACTGACGAGGACGGCAACACCTATACATTTACGACCGATGAAAATGGCGCAGTCAGCTTTAGCGTGCCAAATATCGCAAACATCACAGCAGGAAGCAGCATAGAAACTGGCGTAGTTGATAAATTTGGCAACGTCTCAGCCACAAGCACTACGCCAAGTAGCAGCGTAAGTGACACAGTCAAAGTGACGCTAACAGCCGATAAAAACGGCGATGGGCTGATAAGTAGCGACGAGATAGGAGACGGCACTTCAAAGGTTGAGATAAATTTACCTCGCACTATAAAACCAAAAGAGAGCGTCACTATAAACATAGGTGGCTCGCCAAAAGAATTTGTCGTAAGCGACAATGGCACAAGCGTTTATGATAAAAATAACCCAAGCATAGTAGTGCCAATAGTTAATGGTAAATTTGAAGTGCCAGGCGTAAGCGTACCAGTGACACCTGGCTCAAGTGTATCTATAAACACAACAGTTAATGACGAGCATGGCACGCCAAAACCAAATGGCTCAAGCAACCAAACCACTCCAAGCGTCGTAGTAGCTCCTCCTGTAAAATCAGCCAAGATAAGCTTTGATAGTGACTTGGGCTCTAGCAATAGAACACCAGATGGCAAGATAGATACCTCAGAAAACAGATACAATGACGGCGACCCAACAAAGACAGAGGCCTCTATAAAAATCCCAAGCGTGATAAAAGAAGGCGATAAGATAGCCATCGATGTCACCAACCCAGACGGCAGTAAAACGCACAAGGTCTACACATACACTAATGGCAAGATAATCGCCCCTGATCACAATGAAGTGCCACTAAATGATGGTAAATTTAAGATCACAGTGCCAATAGAGCATGGCAAAACCACAAGCATAACGACGACCATGATGGACAAGGCTGGCAACAAAGGCGAGAGCGACACAAATGAGATAAAATTTAGCGACAGCCCAGTGGCGAAATTTGTAAAAGACGCTGACGGAGACGGGCTCATAGATGATACCACTGGGGCTATAACGACCTCTGATGTAAAGGTCTATCTCCCAAGTAGCGCGGTGCCAAAAGATGAACTAAAGATAAGCATCCTAAACCCACTTACTAACAAACAATCAACCGTGAGCTACATCCTAGACGATGATGGCGTGCATATGATAAACAAAAAAGATCCAAGCGATATAAAAGTGATAAGTGACGGCGCTATCACCATACCAGACGTGACGGTAAGTAGCAAGCGTCCAACCTTAGTCGATGCAACCCTTATAAAAGATGATGGGAGTGCGATCTCTGGCACTTCAAGTGGCAGGCTATTTGCCTTTGGCGTGCTTGACTACATAGACGACGTAAAGCTTGTTACAAAGATAGATAATGCCGACATCCACTCCGCAAAATACCTAAACGAAGAGGACTACGAGCACATCATCTCGACAAGCCAGTATGAGTCAAATCTGGCCCAAAAGATAAACTACAACATCGCTCTTACAAATGACGAACAGCCATACATTAAATTTGGCATAAACAAGCCTGATACCACAAGTGACGGCAAAGGCTACGTGCTAATCGAGATAAAAGATGAAAACGGAAATATAAGTGATAGCTTTATAGCTAAGATCGAAAACAATACCGTCATAGCAGACTTTGAAAAAGCTGGCAAAAAGCTAGATAGGACTCACCACATCATAGACGCCACCTACGTAGGGACTGACGGCGTGCCTCAAAGAGATGATAATCTAACTATCACAGTCGATCTTGACTCAAAGCCTGATAAGCTAATAGAATCTGACTTTGACAATATAAAAAACGGCTCTGGCAACTACACTATAAATTTTAGTGGCAAAGGCGAAGCTGCAAACAATCCACACGATGAAAAATCAAAAGATGTAGAGGTCATAGACGCTGAGACATCTGAGAAGACGACACTTACACTTGATAGAAATTTAAGCTACTCTGGAAGCTTTAATGTAGCGCAAAACACCGGCAGCAAAAACTACATAGTAGAAAGACTAGATGATGCGGGAAATTTAGCTGTCCAAACCGTGACTATGGTGGCAAACAAAGGCCTTGATGTTGATATGTGGTTTTATGATTGTACGAATAAAGAATTTATAAATAAATTTATGTATCCTGGACCATTTTTACCAGTAGATAGTGCAAATTTATTTTTTGTAAAACATCACTATAAAGAGTGGATGGAGTGGGCAGGCGCTAGCGCTACTACTACATTTGATGAAGTCTCTTTTAGAGGAGGAAAAGACTATAAATTAAGCTGGACTAGACCATCAGCAGGAGAGCTAAACACAAACGATATGGCAAGAGTAGGACACTCTCCTATGGCAAGCGATACAGACCACACTGGCACTCACTACAATGTAAATCACTCAGGCAACTACACTTTGCTAGAAGCTGAGACGGTAGGAACAGACCTTATCATGCATATGAGCGGATGGATATACATAGAAGAAGATGGCGAGTATCACGTACGAGCAGACCACTTTCAAGATCATGTATATATGGAGCTTGGTGATTATAAAATAGTTGCGTCATACTGGAATGGCGACCAACAACCACATCCTCCACAAAATCCAAACCCTTGGTCTACAACGCCAGTTAATCAAGTCGGTAATACAAGTTTGGGGTACCCTAATGTAATAACTTTAAAAAAGGGCTTTTACAAGTTAAATATCGACTATATAGATCAAAGAACGGACGTGGATCTTGATATACAGATAAGAAAACATAAAAATCCAATATACACAGATGCTGACTTTAAAAATATTGGCTCGCAAGGAAGTGGCACGCATCTTTTTAGTAATAGCTATATAAAAGCTTTGGAAGATAAAGGATACGTTAGTAGTGCTGATGCAAATGGCTATAGAAAAGCACTAAATGGTTATGGAAATGACCCAGATGATTTTAATAGAGTAATGCACTTAAAACACAATACAAATACTCTTGAAGGAAGCAATCTAAATGATGTCTTTATCTATAATGGCAAGAGTATAGATGCAAAAGGTGGTGTAGATAAGCTGATATTTGTTGAAGATACAAAACTAGAAAAAGTAAGTAATTTAAATGATACTTTAAAAAGTTTTGAACGTTTGCAACTAGGTACTGAAACCCAAGCTGTCTCAATATCACTCAATACTAAAAACGTTCTTGATATCATAGACTCAAAAGAGACCACCATAACCATTGGCTCAGGAAGTGGCAGAAAAAAGATACAAGATACACAAAGTATGAATACTGTCTTAAAAATCTTAGGCGATGATGAAGATGGCGTTAAGCTAATAAGTGATGGAAATAATAAATTTGAACTAGCTACTGATAAAGAAGTGACTATGCTTAACTGGAAACATAGTCAAGCCATTGGAGATGAATTTAACAAAGTAGAAGTCACAGCCAATAGCGGCAGTAAAACATATCATGATCATAAAAACGTAACAAACGACGCTAGCGGAAATACTACGATACACGGCATAGATCAAGCGGTAAATCAAGTCTATAAAGGCACATACACAGATGGAGCCAGTACAAAGACATTTTTTGTTGAGATAGATAAAAATATCAAAGTCACTCATGAGGGAGATGATCAAAACAATACCTTTACCTATGAAGGCAACAAGATAGACGCAAAAGGTGGCGTTGATACGCTCATCTTTACTGAAAATATCGATCTTAGCAGAGTGGCTGACCTAAATGATAAACTAAAAAGCTTTGAAAATTTACAGCTTGGTAGTAAGAGCACTCAGGCTGTTTCGATAGGACTGGATGCCAAAAGCGTGCTTGATATCATAGACGCACAAGTAACAGATGGTGGTCTAAAAAGCGTAAATACCGTGCTAAAGATCAAAGGCGACAATAATGACAAAGTGGCGCTAGAGGGCAAAGGCACTATCTTCACACAAGCAACAGATGGCGAAGTAGCGGCACTAAATTTAAAACACAGCACTTTAGGCGATACACACAACCAAGTAGCAGTTGATGGTAGCGGTCACGCTGTAAATCAAGTCTATAAAGGCGTATATGGTAGTGGAGCTGGCGCACAAACATTTTTTATCGAGATAGATAAAGATGTAAGTGTAGTAAATTTGGTACATTAAATTTAACTTTGTCGGGCTAAAAATTTATAGTTTTATATTTAAATTTCTTAAAAACAAAAGCTTCTTGTATATTTTTAAACTTAGTTTAAATATTTAAAATGTATAATCCAATTTCTTTTATCAAGGTGGTTGGATAGCTCAGTCGGTAGAGCAGCAGACTGAAAATCTGCGTGTCGGCAGTTCGATTCTGCCTCTAACCACCATTTCTTTTTAATAAAATTTTTCATGAACGTGGACAGATGGGTGAGCGGCTGAAACCACACCCCTGCTAAGGGTGCAGCTCTTAATCGGGGCTCGAGGGTTCAAATCCCTCTCTGTCCGCCACCACTTATAAACAATTACAAACTTTTACCAACTTTTGCAAACATTGATCCACGATTTTAACGTTATTTTAAAGCCTTTATTCAAAAAATTACAAACTATCACAAACAATGACAAACTATTATTATCATAACTTTTTAGCTGACTATTTGGCTGACTAGCTCAAAAGACAGCCAAAACATTTGCCTTAGTCAGAGTCAGCTAAAAGAAAAACAATACCTATACTCTCACGCCACTTAGTGATCACAGAATTTAAAAGTTAAAGCCAACAAAAGCTTTTCGATGCATGCAAGCTCTAAAAGCATAAAAGTCTTAATAAATTTAAAAGAGAAAACTTAGAGATAGCACTTCATAGCAATTTTATAAAAATAACCCATTCTTACTATGAAATTTCATCTAGAAACAATAGAAAATTTTAGTTAATAAAAGTTGATTTGCTATGAAAATTTGAATTAAAAATTCAAGGGCATTGCGCCCTTGAAATTATGATCTAACAGGTGAAAGATAAGGTTTTTCAGAGTGCATAGACATCTCGTTTTGTTGTCTAAATGCTATATACTCCTCTTCGCTTAACCTTTTTATGTTAGCTATAGTGATCTTAAGAGGTGTGATACCTGAGAGTGGGTCGTGATCTTGTGCGTTTGCAAGCTCGTTACCGTCAGCTTCACTATAGTGGAAAGTCGTAAATATCGTGCTTTCTCTAAGGTCAGGATTTACGCGAAGTTTAGCTGCGATCCTACCACGTTTATTCTCTACCATTGCGTAGCAGCCATCTTCTAGCTCTCTTTCTCTTGCGATATCAGGGCTTACTTCGATTAGCGGACCTTCGATACCAGCACCATACTCTAGCGGCGGGCACTCTCTTGTCATCGTTCCTGTGTGGTAGTGATAAACTTTTCTGCCCGTCGTAAATAAGCAAGGATAGACCTCATCAGGTACTTCACTCATTGCACCTGAGCCTACTGGATAGCCATCAGGTATATGCATTTTGGCTTTAAATTCAGCCTCCATGCTCGCACGCTTATCTTTATCGTCAGCGTAAAGTACTGGAGCTAGGCGGAATTTACCATCAGGTAGCATTGATTTGTGATCGGTATAAAGATCAGGTGTACCTGGGTGATCTTCATCAGGGCATGGCCAGCTGATGCCACCTAGTTTTTCAAGTCTATAGTAGCTGATACCACCAAAGAATTTAGGCATTAGTTTTCTAAGCTCGTCCCAAACCTCTTCTGCACTTAAGAAGTCAAATCCCTCAAGTCCCATAGCTTTTGCGATGTTGCAAACTACTTTCCAGTCAGGCTCGACGCCAGCTACTGGCTCACTTGCCTTTCTAGTTCTTTGAACGCGGCGAGATGTGTTGATAAATGTTCCATCTTTCTCGCCCCAACCAGCTGCAGGTAAGACAACATCGGCTTTTTGAGCACTTTCAGTAAAGAATAGATCTTGTACGATAAAGCAGTCTAGGTGGTGTGTAGCATGCACAAAGTGCTCTGTCCAAGGGTCGCTCATAACAGGGTTTTCGCCGTAAACGTAAAGCACTTTTAGCTCACCGCTATCCATCTTATCAGGTGCGTATGTTAGTTTAAAGCCAGGCACTGGATTAAGCTCAAAGTGCCAAACTTTGCGAGCTTGCTCTTGTGCATAAGCGCTATTTACTGGACCTGCTGGGATGACGTTAGGTAGTGCGCCCATATCGCATGAGCCTTGAACGTTGTTTTGTCCACGAAGTGGATTTACTCCAGCGCCTTTTTTACCTAAATTTCCTGTTAGGATCGCTAAATTTGAAAGCGAGAAGACATTTGATGTGCCGTCGCTAAACTGAGTGATACCCATAGTGTAGCAAATAGCAGCACTGCCAGCTTTTGCATACATCCTAGCAGCCTCAGTGATAAGCTCTTTTTTGACGCCAGTCTCACGCTCAAATCTCTCAGGAGTGAAATCTTTTACCGCTTCTTTTAGGTACTCAAAACCCTCTGCATATTTTTCGATAAATTCTGTATCTTGTAAATTTTCAGAGATGATGACATTCATCATTGTGTTTAGTGTTTTGATGTTTGAGCCAACTGGAATTTGCAAGAATATATCGGCTTTTTTAGCCATATCTGTGCGTTTTGGATCCACAACGATCATTTTTGCACCACGCTCTAAGCCTCTTTGCATCTGCATAGCGATGATAGGGTGGCATTCGCTTGTGTTTGTGCCTATTAGTAAAAATACATCTGTATCAGTCGCAAATTCAACAAGATCGTTTGTCATTGTTCCGTTTCCAAGGGTGCTGGCAAGACCTGCCACTGTTGGAGCGTGTCAAAGACGAGCGCAGTGATCTACGTTGTTACTTCCTAAAGCACGAAAGAATTTTTGAAATACATAGTTGTCTTCGTTGTTTGAACGAGCCGAACTAAAGCCCATGATAGAGCTTGGACCATATTTTTCTACGCTATTTTTAAAAGTCTTTCCTAAAAATTCATAAACCTCTTCAAAGCTAACCTCTTCAAGTTTGCCCTCTTTGTTAAACTCTCCGTTTAGTTTTCTCATCATTGGTTTAGTTAAACGTTTTGGAGAATTTACAAATTCCCAACCAAACATACCTTTTAAGCACAACTCGCCATCATTTACATGGTGGTTCTCAGTCGGCTTTGCATCGACTATCCTACCGTTTTCTACGATAAGGTCTATGCCGCAACCAGTTCCGCAATACGGACAGGTTGTTTGAACAATCTTTTGCATAGATTTCCTTTCAAGTAATATTTCTAATAACTCGGTTATTATATACCTTAGAATATAAAATTATTTTTAAAACTAATATTTTTTTTTAATTTTCTTTTAAGTAAATATGCAAAATTTGCATATTTCTTTGACGCTGAATTTACGGAGCTTTTTGCTGTTTTTGTCTTATTATGAATTTGGTTTTTTTTAGCTTAAGTGATTAAAAATAAATTTAAAAAATATGAAAATTTATAAAAAGATGGGCGATTGCTCGCCCTTTGAATTAGTTTTTGCGTGTGTTTGCGTCTGGAGTGAAAAGTGGCTTATCAAGAAGTTTGAAGTCGCCTATAAATTTCTGACCCTCTTCGCTTGTCGCCCATTTTATAAATTTCTCTGCATTCTCGATGTCAGTTTTAGGGCAGTGTTTTGGATTTACTGCGATTAGAGAGTAGAAGTTTTTAAGGTCGTTGTCGCCCTCGTTGATAATGACCATCTCAGGATGACCTTTTTGATTTGCTTCATATTTAATGTAAGTACCGCGATCAGTAAATGTAACGCCTTTTTGCTCAGCAGCAGCATTTATCGTAGCTAGCATGCCTTGACCTGTTTGCATATACCAGCTATCTTTTTCAGGGACTTCGCCAGCGATCTTTTTCCAGATGCCTTTTTCTTTATTATCTGTACCTGACTTGTCACCACGTGAGAAGAATTTGATACCATCTTTTTTGATAAGTTCAAAACTTTGTTTGATATCTTTACCTTTAAATTTATCAGCGATTGATTTATCAGCGATAACGACGAAGTCATTGTACATTACGGCATTTCTCTTTAAGCCAAAGCCTTTTTCTACAAATTCTTTCTCAACTTTTGGTGAGTGAACGAAAAGTATGTCAGCGTTGCAGTCTTCGCCAAGCTTTAGAGCAGCGCCTGTACCAACAGCTGTCCATTTTATATCAACACCTGTTTTTGCCTTATAAGCTGGATAGATCGCATCAAGCAAGCCAGTGTTATCTGTACTTGTTGTAGTCGCCATAATTAGTTCATTGTCAGCGCCAAACGCCAAAACTGCGGCTGCTAGTGAGCCTAAAATAATCTTTTTCATTTTTCTCCTTTAAAAAAAATTGTGATATTATAGCACATTTAAAATAATCTTAAGAAATATGCTAGGAAAGAATAATTGGATTTTTTACTTAATGGCTTTACAGAAGCCTTTAATCTACTTTTAAACGGCAACCTTGAAACATATTCAGCCATCAAGGCCACTCTTTACACATCAAGCGTGTCGATACTTCTTGCCGTTGTTGTTGGCTTTCCACTTGGTTTCATGCTTGGCTTTTACGACTTTAGGGGCCGAAAAATTTTACGCCTTCTAAGTGACACGGCTCTTGCCATGCCAACAGTTGCGATCGGTCTTATTTTATATGCATTTATCACTAGAAACGGCCCGCTTGGCAGCTTAAATTTACTCTTTACGCTAAAAGCGGTCATGCTGGGTCAGTTTGTGCTCGCACTTCCTATCATCATCTCGCTTACTGCAAGCGTGGTTGAAAATATGGATAGAAAACACTATCTAACTATCCTAAATTTACGCCTTGCGCCAGCAAAGCTAGTTTTTTGTGTGCTTTACGAGCTGCGCTACGCACTCATGGTAGTTATCGCCACCGCATACGGCAGGATAGTCGCTGAAGTTGGCGTTGCGATGATGATAGGTGGCAACATCAAGTACTTTACTAGAACGATCACCACAGCCGTTTCGCTCGAGACGAACAAGGGCGAATTTGCCATGGGTATTGCGCTGGCTATGGTCTTGATATTTATCGCATTTTTAGTAAATTTAGCGATCTTTGCGCTCAAAAAACTAGACAAATAGGAGCAAATTTTGATAAAGATAAGAAATTTACACCTAAGCTACGGCAAAAGCGAGATCCTAAATATCCCAAGCCTTGATATAAATACTAAAAAGATAACCGCTCTAATGGGCAGTAATGGCAGTGGCAAAAGCACGCTCATACGTGTGCTCTCACGCCTACAAAGCCCAAATAACGGTGAAATTTCACTTTGGGGAGAGAGCAAACCAAGCCTTGAAATGCTGCGTAAAATTTCAGTTTTACTGCCTGAACCTGCCCTTTTAAAAAGAAGTGTTAGAGAAAATTTCAAAGCCATTTTAAAAAGTAGAAATTTACTAAGCGAATTTGATGAGCGAACCAGCGAAGCACTCGCCTTTGTGGGACTTGATGAGAAGTTTTTAAACAAGCGCCACTTTGAGCTAAGCTCTGGTCAGACGCAGCGCATCGCATTTGCACTTGCACTTTCTTTAAGAGTGCCATTTTATCTGCTTGATGAGCCGACAAATAGCGTTGATATCGGCACTTCAAAGCTCTTTAGCAAGGCTATAAATTTGATGCACGAGAAATATGGCTGCGGCTTTGTCATCGCAAGTCACGACGAGAAGTGGCTTAGCATGCTAGCAAACGAGTGCGTGTTTTTGCACAAAGGCAGGGTCTGCGAGTTTGAATACAAAAATATTTTTGAGATAGAAGGTGGAGTGCTAAGCTTTGGTGGTGGCGCACGGCTAAATTTACCTTCAAATTTTAAAGGTAAAAGCAAGATCACGATCAATCCAAGCAAAATAAAAATTTCTAAAATAGGTGGTGGTGGTCAAATTTCAGGGATTTTGCACTCGGCCTCGCTTTACATGGGCGATGAAAAGCTTTTGAAGGTCAAAGTTGGCGACTTTTTGATCAAAATTTTTAGCCACGATGATGAAATTACAAAGATCGGTGAGAGAGTATTTTTAGAATTTGAAGATGGCTCGATGCTAGCTTTGGAGTAAAATTTACTCCCACTCTTTAAATTTAGCCCAAAAATAAAAATGGATATCAAAAAAGAGCTAAATTTTAATAATCCTGCTAAAAAATCATATCTTACATAATTCCCTAAAAATGGCGTTTTTAAATATGCATATAAGGCATATTTAAGCTTTTTTTAACTTTTCTAATTTATTTTATTTTAAGCCACATTAATAAGGCAATTAATTGTATAGTTTCAGTGTCGTTAAAAAACTATTTAAGGAAAAAGGTGAGCACAAAAGAGGAATTTGCAGCTGGCAGAAAACTTTACTACGCTACTTTCTCTAAATTCTTCGTATTTAGTGAAGATGAAAAGAGATTTGATGGTCTTAGTAAAATGCTTGATCTCATAGAAGAATATAGCTTAAACGATGAAGTATCGCAAGCTGTTGCAAAGATAAAAAGTAAATTTAATGAAAAAAGTCCAGAGAATTTGATCACCGAATTTGATGACATTTTTCACACTCCGCCAAGTCCGCTTCGAAACTCACTCTCTTTTTACGATGAGGGATATGAGGTGGGTCATGCTTGTGCTGATGTGCGTAAAATTTTGGCTAAGACAAACATCAGAAGAGATGAGAGTAAATTTAAAGAGAATGAAGATAACGTGGGCTTTGTCTTTACACTTATGAACGAGTTTATCGGTAAATTTGACGAGTGTGAAGAGGAGCTTTTTAAAAATATTATAAATCCAAACATTGATGAGTTTATAGAGAATTTATATGAGCATAAAAATAGTGAAATTTACAAGGATGTGGCCGTTTTGCTAAATGAATTTATAGCGTTTGAACGCGTGGCACTAAACTCACCAAAACCAGTCAAGATAGACCACAAAAAGAGCGATGGTCTTTCAAGATCTGAAAGCATAAGAAGAGAAAAAAATAGGATAAGAAAACTAAGAACGGAGGGTACATATGCAAAATAGACGCGAATTTCTAAAAAAAGTCGGTCTAGTTGGCGCTGTGGCAGCAAGTGGTGCGGTAGCAGCAAATGCTAATGAAAATTTAAAATCAGGAAAGAGTAAAAAGACCGAAGTGCTTTATAAAAGAAGCAAAAACTGGGAACTTTACTACAAACAAGCAAAATAAAATTTGATAGAAATTTAAGAAAGGATGAAAATGTCTGAAGCTAGATTAAACACTACGCCAAACAACATCGGTCGTAGATCGTTTTTAAAAATGGCTGCATTAGCAGGTGCTAGTGGAGCGGCCGGCTTTGCAGCAAGCAATGTCACAAGAGAAGCAACAGCTCAAGAGATGGCAAACCCATTTCCAGACTCAAAAATAGTAAAAACTGTCTGCACAGTTTGCTCTGTAGGATGCGGAGTGCTAGCAGAGGTAGAAAACGGTGTTTGGGTGCGTCAAGAAGTAGCACAAGATCACCCAGTAAGTGCTGGTGGTCACTGCTGTAAAGGTGCAGACGTTATCGATATGGTGCGCTCACACTGCCGTGTAAAATATCCGATGAAAAAAGTTGACGGCAAGTGGCAACGCATCTCTATGACGCAAGCACTTGACGAGATCGGTGCAAAGCTAAAAGCTTACCGCGAGAAAAATCCAGAGCAAGTAATGTTTTTAGGATCAGCAAAAGACTGCAACGAGCAAAGCTACTATATAAGCAAATTCGTTGCGATGTTTGGGACAAACAACCTAGATCACCAAGCACGTCTTTGACACAGCTCTACAGTCGCCGGTGTGGCGAATACTTGGGGTTATGGAGCTATGACAAATCACCTTGGAGATATCCAAAACGCGAAGTCTATTTTTATAATCGGATCAAACCCAGCGGTAAATCACCCAGTTGGTTTTAGACACTTTTTAAAAGCAAAAGAAAAGGGCGCTAAGCTAATAGTAATCGATCCAAGATATACAAGAACAGCGGCAAAGGCTGATTATTTCGCACAAATTCGCCCAGGAACGGATATACCTTTTGTATATGGCATGATGAATCTCATCTTTGAAAATGGCTGGGAGGATAAGAAATTTATTGATGACCGTGTTTATGGTATGGATCTGATTCGTGAAGAGGCTGCAAAATGGACACCAGAAGTCGTTGAAGATGTGACTGGAGTGCCAGCTGCGACTCTAAAAGAGATCACAGAAATTTATGCTAAAAACCGCCCTGGCTCGGTCGTTTGGGCGATGGGTCTAACTCAGCACACAATAGGTAGCTCAAACACTCGTATAGCTCCGATCTTGCAACTAGTGCTTGGCAACATGGGCGTAAGTGGTGGCGGATGTAATATCCTAAGAGGCCACGATAACGTTCAAGGTGCAACTGATATGGCAAATTTACCAGATAACCTACCTGGTTATTACCCTAAAAATGAAGGAAGCTGGAAATATTTTGCAAAAATGTGGAAGGTTGATTTCGAGTGGCTGCAAAAGAATTTTATCAAGCCTGAGTGGATGTTTAAGCCAGGATTTTCACTTGCACGCTGGTGGGCTGGTACGCTCAATGGTAAAGATGGTAATGATGCGATCGATAATGCAGGAGATAGCCTAAAAGCTCTTGTAGTTATAGGTAACGGCATAACATCTACTGCACAGCAAGCAAAGGTTCAAGAGGGTCTTGATGCGCTTGAGCTACTTGTTTGTGTAGATCCGTTTGTAAATGACGCTGCCGTTATAACAAATAAAAAAGATAATGTATATATCATACCTGCTTCAACTCAGTATGAAACTAGTGGCACAGTCGTAGCTACAAACAGAAGTGGTCAATGGAGAAGCCAAGTATGCAAACCGCTTTATGAGAGCATACCTGATCATGAATTGTTATTTGAACTAGCTAAACGTATAGGCTTCTATGACGAGCTAACTCGCAATATAAGGGATGCTGACGGCAAGATAGAATGGCCAGAAGCTGCTACTCACGAGATAGCAAATATTATAAAAACTATCGGTATGACTGGCTGGACACCTGAGCGCCTAAAACGCCACCAAGAGAACTGGGATAAATTTGATGAAGTAACATCTCTTGGCAAGCCTGGCACTCCTGTTGAGGGCGAATACTACGGACTTCCATGGCCATGCTGGACAGAAAATCACCCAGGTAGCCCAATACTTTATGATACACATAAATCAGTTCGCGAAGGCGGAATGGGCTTTAGAAACCGCTTTGGTTTAGAGCACAACGGTGTTAGCCAGCTAGCAGCTGAAGGCTCAGCGCCAGTTGGTTCATCTATAAATGGCGGATATCCTGAGATCAAAAAAGACAATATCGAGAAAATTTTAGGCATCACACTAACTGATGATGAAAAAGCAAGGATCGGAGCCAGCTGGTCAACTGATGATAGTAATATCATAGCAACAAAATGCTTGGAGAAAAACATCGCTCCGTATGGCAATGCACGTGCTAGAACTATCGTTTGGACATTTGCTGATCAGATCCCTCAGCATAGAGAGCCGATCCACTCACCAAGACCAGATCTAGCCAAGAAGTATCCAAGCTTTAAAGATAAAGCAAAACAATACCGCGTTGATACTAAATTTGAAAGCTTGCAACAAAGTAAGGACTTCTCAAAAGAATTCCCTATCAACCTTATTACAGCTCGTCTTGTAAATTTCAGTGGTGCTGGTATGGAAACGCGTGCTAGCAAGTATCTATCACGCATTACGCCTGAGATGTTTGCCGACATCCACCCAGAGCTAGCAGCCAAACATGGCATTAAAAATTGGGATTTTGTTTGGGTTCATTCACCTGAGGGCACTAAGATCAAGGTTCGTGCAAGGATCGTGCCATCAGTCAAGCCTGATATGATCTTCTTGCCATTCCACTGGGCTGGATATATGCAAGGTGTTGATATGACTGGAAATTTTCCTGAGGGAACAAAGCCTTTTACAGTTGGCGAGAGCGCAAATACCGTAACAAACTACGGATATGACATAGTCACTCAAATTCCAGAAACAAAAGGCGGTCTTTGCCGCATAGAAAGGGCATAATATGAGCGCATTTAACGATAACAATAGACTTAAATTTTACTGCGACACAGATAGATGCATTGATTGCAACGGCTGCGCAGTAGCATGTGATGAAGCTCATGAGTTGCCTATCGGCGTTAGAAGACGCCGCGTCGTCACACTAAATGAAGGTATGCCTGGCAAAGAAATTTCAACATCAATCGCATGTATGCACTGCGAAGATGCACCTTGTTCGCTTGTTTGCCCAGTTGATTGTTTCTACATCAGAGCTGATGGCATCGTGCTTCACGATAAAGACATCTGCATAGGCTGTGGATACTGCTTGTATGCTTGCCCATTTGGTGCTCCACAATTCCCTAAAGATGGTGCCTTTGGTGCAAGGGGCGTAATGGATAAATGCACCATGTGTGCAGGCGGTCCGCTACCAACTAATAGCGAAGAAGAGCGCGAAGTATATGGACAAGATAGAATTTCTGAGGGCAAAGTGCCAGTTTGTGCTGCTATGTGCTCTACAAAAGCTCTACTAGTTGGCGAGTCAGATGTGATCGAGAAAATTTACAATGACAGAGTAAGTGCAAGAGGCTATGGCTTTAAAGACTTAAAGCAAACTGCAACTTGGAAGATAGCTTACTATGCTGGCGATAGACTAAAATTTAAACTCTAAATTTATAGGTGCTTTTTGCACCTATAAAATTTGTTATTTTCTCTAATTTTATACTTTAAGAAATATGCCTATCTTGCATATCAAATTTTAATCACAATAACGTTTATTTCGTATCAAAATGCGTTTAAGCTTTTTGCTTTATTTAAGCAAATTTTTACTACAATCAAAAATTAAATTTAGCTTTTTGGGCTATCATTTGTGAAAACTTCAAGGAGCAAGATGGAACCGATTTATAAAACGCAGATCATCAAATATAAGGGCGAGCAAAAAGCACAGGTTGATGATATTTTGGTGCGTGAGATCAAGCTTGAAATTTACATAAATGACAAAAAATTTGGTGCCGTTATGGCAACGCCTACCGATCAAAAGGCGCTTGCTGTGGGCTATTTGATCAGCGAAAATGTCATCACAAAGCCAGAAGACATAGCTGAAGTTAGGCTCTCAAGCGACGAGCTAAGCGTCTACATAAACGCCAAAGTGAACGAAAAACGCCTAGAGCAGTTTGACGAAGAGAAGGTCATAATAAGTGGCTGTGGCAGAAGCTCAACGGCAAATATCGACCCGCAGGCGATGGCGGCAAGAGCCGTAAAGAGCGGGGCTAAATTTAACAAAGATATGATCCTTGCTCAAATGAAGGAGTTTTATACGCAGTGCGAGCTTTACGAGATGACTGGCTGCGTGCATACGGCAAAGCTTTTTGTGAGCGAAGATAAATTTTATATAGGCGAGGATATCGCTCAGCACAACACGATCGATAAAGCCGTTGGCAAGGCCGTTTTAGACGGAGCTAACTTGGCGAATTCATTTTTGATGGTGAGTGGCAGGCTGAGTTCTGAGATGGTCGCAAAGGCTGTTATGCACGGCGTCCCAGCGCTTATCTCAAGGACAGCGCCAACTAGCCTTGGCGTGGTGATCGCTCGTAAATTTGAGCTCACGCTTTGCGGCTTTGCAAGGGGCGAGAATATCAACGTTTATAGTGGTGAAGAGAGAATTTATGAGTAAAAATTTAGAAGAGCTAATAAAACAAACGCTAAATAAAAGCGGCAAACTTGACTGCGGAACGGCTTTTAAGATCGCAAATAAGCTTGGCATAGAAGTCGGCGAAGTAAGCGACGAGGCAACTAGACTTGGCATCAAGATAGACAACTGTGAGCTTGGGCAGTTTGGTGGCTTGGATAAAGACCGCGGTAAATTTACATTGTCACTAAAACTAAAAGAAGTGAGCGACGAAAAGGGCAGAGTTTTTTGCAAAGATGCAAGAGAGATGGCGGCGGCTAACGGCGGGCTAAAGACCATGCGCTCGACACTTAGAGACTACGGCTTTGACGTGAAGTACTGTCAGCTAGGCTGTTTTAAGGAAAAGAAAGGCAAAAAGATGAGAGTAAAGACGAAGACTTGGATAGAAAACGACGAGGGCGAGCTTATATTTGGCAAGGGCAAAACCGAAGTTTTAGACGTTATAGCCGAGGTTGGCTCGATATCAAAGGCAGCTGAAATTTTAGGTATGAACTATAAAAAATGCTGGTCGCATCTGCAAATTTTGCAAAAAAATTTAAAAGAAGATCTCTTTACGACCAAGCAAGGTGGCGGAGATAGCGCTGGCACCACGCTAAATGATAGGGCCCATGAGCTCATAAACGCCTATAAGCAGCTTCAAAATGACATCGAAGACTATGCAAATAAGCGCTTTAAAGAGCTATTTTTAAAACAAGACGAGAAGAAAAACGATAAAAAATAAACCAAATTTTTAAAAGGAGAAAAACATGTATGTAAAACTAAACGACAGGACTTATCTAAACAAAGATAAGATCACTAGAATCAAGATCGATAGCGTTCAAGACGGCATTCGTATCCGTTTCTACGAAGGTGCAAACCAAGTTGCTAAGAGCCAAAGATTTGAGAGTGAAGCAAAAGCTAACGAGTGGTTAGAGAAAAACTTCTTAAACAAATAAACACACGCGAGTGGGCGCCCTGCCCGCTTGTAACCTCACTTTATACAAAATTTCATTATAATCGCACTTTTAACCAAAAGGGAAATCATGCCAACCATAGATGAAGTAAGAAAAAATATCATTTTAAAAGATGGAATTTACTATTTTGACTACACGGCCTCAGGCCTTGCCTATGCGCCTATCGAAGATGAAATTTCAAAATTTTTAAAAACCTACGCAAACACCCACTCAGACAGCAGCTCAAGCGCCGTGCTAACGCAAAAACGCTATGAAAACGCAAGAGCCGAGCTAAAAGAACTTTTGGGGCTTGATGAGAGCTTTTATCTAATAACAACAGGCCAAGGCGCAACGGCTGCAATAAAGAAATTTCAGGAGATAATGGGAATTTATCTGCCACCAGCAACAAGAGCCTTGATCGGCGAAGCAAATTTAAGAAGCGTAAATTTACCACTAGTACTCGTTGGCCCCTATGAGCACCACTCAAACGAGATCAGCTTTCGCGAGGGACTTTGTGACTGCGAGCGCATTGGGCTTAATGAAAATGGCGAGATAGACTACGTGATGCTTGAGAGGACGCTAAAACTAAACGCAAAAAGAAAGATCATCGCCTGCTTTAGCGCCGCCTCAAACGTCACAGGCGTAAAAACCGACTATAAGAGAATTTACTCGCTCGTTAAGAAATTTGGCGGAGTGGTGGCATTTGACTGCGCAGCAACCAGCTCGCATGAAATTTTAGACGTCGCGTACTTTGACGCAGCCTTTTTCTCGCCTCACAAGCTACTTGGCGGAGTTGGGAGTTGTGGTCTTTTGGCGATCAAAAAAGAGCTTTATACAAGCGATATACCAAGCTTTGCAGGTGGCGGCACCATCGCACTTGCGACGCCATCAAAGCACCTTTTTATAAAAAACGCCGAGCAGCTTGAAGAGGCTGGCACGCCATCTATCTTGGGGCTGGTGCGAGCAAGCCTAGCCTACAACTTGCAGGCAAGCGTCGGATTAGAAAAGATCAAAGCACGTGAAGAGGAGCTGGCAAATTTCTTTGAAAAAGAGCTTAGCAACATCGAAGATATCACCATTTATGGCCCTAAAAATGCAGAAAAACTGCCTATTTTTTCATTTAATGTGCGCGACATTTCGCCTTATGACTTTGCTGCAACGCTTAGTAACAACCACGGCATACAAAGCCGCGCTGGCGTGATGTGTGCTGGACCTTATGCTTTTGATCTGCTGGGGCTTAAAGAGAATAAGATCTTAGAGAAAAAACCAGGTTTTGTAAGGGTAAGCATGCACTACACGCACACAAAAGAGGATGTGCTCTATCTCATAAACGCTATCAAATCATCGATCAAAAAGCACCGCGAGCTTTGGGGTGAAGAAAAAGCGATGTATGAGATGTTTGGTGGGAAAATTTAGGTTAAATTTTGTTTTCGGTTAAATTTAAACTATCAAGAAAAGTTAAAAATTTAAAATTTTAAAATACAAAAACAATTATTATTTTTTAATATGAATTTGCTCGTTCTTTCCATTTAAATTTTAACTGTATCGAATAAAATTTACCATCTTGGATCAAATTTTGCCAGCAGAATTTAAAGCAAATTTGCTGTTTTTATACAAAGTTATATCTGCTCGGTCTTAAAAAATCTAACAAAACACACCGCCATTCTGAGTGGAGAAAAAAATATTAAGCATTTTATATTGCTTTTACATCTAGTTAAATAGAAATTTATAAAGATTTTTTATGTGATAGCCGTTTAAAATTGGCAACAACTAGTTTTTATGTTGATTAAAAAAAGTTAAAAAAATAATTTTCAATCACTTCTTCAACCACCAACCATAATTTAAATATACTTTAGGAATTTCATCATTATCAATATCTATTCCTAATTTTTCCATTTTGTCAAACCATTTATCTCGTTTTGATTTTGGTAATTTTGTACCACAAAAAGGGCAAAATTTGATTGAAATACTGCTTGTGCCACCATCGTGAATTATAATTCCATATTCATCAAATCTAGGATAATACGAAATAAGCACGTCTGGGCAATCATAAATATTGTTATGAATCTTACAATTTAATTTCGTTGCCTCTTTCATTTGAGAGCAACAGTGTTTTACCTTAACCATTTTTTCTTTATTTGTGCTATTTACATTTTTTCAAATTTTACTTTGAAATTTCATCTTTTATCTTTTGATAAAGCTCCAAAATTTCATCTTTTTTGATGATGAAGCTATTTTTATTTGCGATCAGATAGGCTGAGCTTTGCATGATGTCGCCAGCCACTTTTAGCCCATTTTGCTTCATGGTTGAGCCAGTCTCGACCACATCGACGATCGCGTCGCTTAGCCCAACAAGTGGTGCTAGCTCGATCGAGCCATAGAGCTTAATGATCTTGACGCCAACAGCAAGCTTGGCAAAGTAGTTTCTAGTGATATTTGGCATCTTAGTAGCGATCTTTAGCTCAGACCTTGAAAAGTCAAGCTCATCTTCGTTTTTTATGCCGATGCAGACCTTGCACTTGCCTATTTGTAGATCAAGTAGCCTCACTACATTTGGTTTATGCTCTTCAAGCACGTCAAGGCCGACCACGCCGATATCTGCAGCTCCTTCAGTGACGTATGTTGGTATGTCTTGGTTGCGAACCATTAAAAATCTAAAATTTCCCTCTTTAAGGATGAGTTTTCTATCCTCAAACATAAAGCTCGAACCAAAAATTTTTCTAAAAATTTCAAGTGTATCTTCTGCGATCCTACCCTTTGGTAAGGCTACTGTTATCATTTTAAAATTTCCTTTTTTTCATCGATTATTTTTTGCATGGCGCGAAAGATCAGCATCTTGTCGCAAATGGCATTTTTAAAAAATTTAGACAAAAAGTCACCATCCCCGCCAGTAAAATAGACTTTTTTACTACCTGCTAACTTTGTAATAAGCGTGATAATGGGCTTTATGATGCCATAACTCACAGCATCGCTTGTCTTTTGAGGCAACGCATCGATGTCTATTTGCGAATTTAGCGTCACATCAAGGCGTGGCGAGATGTTTTTATAGGCATTTAACATAGTTGAGATGCCAGGCAAGATGTAGCCGCCAAGATGAAGCGAGTTTGCCATTATATCGACAGTGATAGCACTTCCAGCATCTACTATAACGCCATCATTTATCATGTAGCAACCTGCTTTTCTATCTACTCCAAGACCTTGATAGATCGTGTCTATCTCGAAGTAAGGCTCCAAATTCATAAACATTTCGTCCTTATCTATCATCCGCAAAATTTCTTCATTTACGCAGATGAAATAGACCTTTTCGTCTGGTTTATAGTTTTTAAATTCACTAACTTTTATGTGTGTGATCTTGCCATTTTGCAAAAAAGAGGCGTTGGTGTTGCCGATATCACACAAAATCATAACAGCTCCAGCCTTGTTCTTTGAAGTAGTTTAGGGATTTTGAGCAAATTTGAGAGTTGTAAAAGATCACACGTTTTTTGATCTTGGTTTGAAATTTCTCTTCAAATTTAGTGCAAATTTCATTTATCTCACCGGCCTCTTTGAGCAAAAGCCTGCTCTTTGCACTTCTTAAAAAAACGATCTCGTAGAAATTTTTTGTATCGACACCAAAAAACGCCTCAAGCGAGCGTTTCTTGGTAAATTCGCTAAGATCAAGCCTTTTTAGATCCCTTAGCAAGATCTTTTTAGCTTCGAAAAGCTCCCAAATTTTTTGGTTCATTGCCCTAGATTAACGTACTCATTATCGTAGTAAAATGCGCCATTACCCATGAAGCTTTTATCTTTTATCTCGTCGCTAAACTCATAAATTTCAGCTCCGCTAAGGTCTAAATTTGTCTTTATAACATAACCTGTTTTTTCGATGACATAGAGCTTATTGTTGATGATAGTAGCCGCTGAGAAGATAGCAAATTTGAAATTTACCTTATTTTGCTCTTTTAGCATGAGGTCTGTTCTTACTATCGTGCCATCTTTTTTAAAGATGTAAATTTCATCATTATGAACTAGCACATCTTTGATCTCGCCGTCATAATAGACTGTTTGACTTGGGTTGATGACGATTAGTTTTTTAGCTGTTGCTGCGATTAGGTTATCGCCCTCAACGCCTAAAAATATGATGTTGTTAAAGAAATTTTCAGAACTTACGACCACGTCACGTAAAATTCTACCAGTCTCTTTTTGCACGATGTAAATTTTGCCATCTAGTGCTGGATAGACGATGAGTGAGCTCATGAAGTAAGGTGCTACAACTCTTGAATCAACCGCTGCGATGTCAGAAGAGCTATACTCCATTAGTGTCGTAGCAGTGCTTATATCGATTAGATAGATGTGGTTTGATGCACTAATGGCTGCAAGTTGGTTTTGATCAAGCGAAGCTGCTACGATCGCAGTTGGAAATTTACCACTATAAACGCTGTGACCGCTAGGATCAGTTACGTTTAGGTCGCCATTTATGCTAGCTGAGATAACAAAGCCGTTGTTTTCGTTTAAGAAGTTGAAATTTTCAGGCAAGGTAACGCTTTTATTTAGCCCATTTTTCGTGATGATGTTGCCATTATCCAGCGTTGCGCCATTTGCATTTGCTGATTTGATGTAAGAAGGAAGATCTTTTGATAAAGATATCTCGCCAGAAGTTTGCGCAGGCTCAAAATATTGTCTTTTTGTGCCGCATCCGCTTAGAACTAAAGCCAAGGCAAAAGCCAAGAATAGTGTAAGTTTTTTCATTATTTTATTCCCTGATAGTGTTTTAAATTTTTAACTAAAGTTTGTAGTTGTGAGTCAAGTGCGATCTTGTCAAATTCCACATTTGCCTCTTTGATTTTATTTTGTTTTAAAAGCTCAAAACCTTTTAAAAGTGCGTTATATTCGCTTAAAATTTGAGTATTAGCATCGCCGGTTTGTGAAAGGATGATATCTTTTACGATCGGATTTACCTTTAAATTTGCAAGCTCGCTAATGCCTTTTGTATCATTTTTATCAAGCATTTGCCCAAGTGAAAAAAGTGCATATAAGCTTGGCTCTTTCTCCTTTAAAACATTTAAAGCGCTTGCGTCATTTGGATTTAAGATAAGCTTTGAATAGGCTAAATTTGCCTCCTCAACTCTGTTGTCGTTTAAAACCTTGCTAACGTAAAATCCAATGAGTGCGACGATAGCTGCCACGCATAGCACGATCAGCAAAGTTTTGTATTTCCTAAAAAAACGCTCTCCCTTTATCATACTCTCAAGAAACTGCTCCTGGGCGTCGATCTCTTTTTTTATCTCGGTTAAGTCTTCTTTTATAGCCAACGTTTTTCCTTGCTTTTGAAAAATTTTAATTCGCAGATTTTAGCATAATTAAATTAAAAGTAGCCCAAAATTAAAGCTTGAATGTGATATAATGCCTCAAAATCAATTAAAAGGTTGCTTAATAATGCAAATAGACGACACTCTCTTAAATAAACTAGAAAAACTCTCAGCATTACAAATTAATGATGAAAAAAGAGAAGAGATCAAGAAGCAATTAAGTGAAATCGTATCTTTTGTCGATGTTTTAAACGAGCTTGATCTAAGCAGCGATGAGGCAGTAGTTAGCTCTATAAAGGGCGGCACTCCATTAAGAGAAGATGAGCCACATTTAAGTAACGTTGTCGATGAAATTTTAAAGCACGCCCCTTCACGTGAGGGACACTTCTTTGCTGTGCCAAAGATCATAGAGTAAAATATGGATCTAATCGAACAACTAAGAGCGCAAAGCTCGGACGCTCAAGCCAAAGCATCAGAGAGCAATCTCTCTGGTGACATCCAAACGCTTCTAAAAACCGTTGTTTTCAATAAAGCTAGTGACCTCCACCTAGTCTCAAGGTCTGAGCCTCAGATAAGGATAGATGGCACTTTAAGACCGCTTGAATTTGGCGTTCTAAGCGGCAAAGATATAGAAAATTTATGCTACGCTCTAATCACAGACGCCCAAAAGAGTGAGCTTGAGAACAATAAAGAGCTTGACTTTGCCATAGAGCTTCCAAATATCGGACGCTTTCGTGGCAACTACTACTACACGATGAATGGCGATCTAGCGGCAGCTTTTCGTATCATACCTATCGACATCCCTTCGCTTGATGATCTAAATGCACCACAAATTTTTAAATATATCATCAAACGAGAAAAAGGCCTTATCCTGGTTACTGGACCAACAGGCAGTGGTAAATCAACAACGCTTGCTGCGATGCTTAATGAGATAAATTTAAATTATAGAAAGCACATCATCACCGTTGAGGACCCAGTAGAGTTTGTGCATAACAACAAAAAAGCCCTATTTTCACATAGAAATATCGGCACCGACACACACTCTTACTCAAAGGCGCTAAAATTTGCACTTCGCGAAGACCCAGATATCATACTTGTGGGCGAGATGAGGGATAGAGAGACTATCTCTACGGCTATTACAGCAGCTGAGACTGGACACCTAGTTTTTGGCACTCTTCACACAAACTCAGCCATACAAACTATAAATAGGATCGTTGATAGCTTTGATGGAAGCGAGCAGCTTCAAGTAAGAAATATGCTTAGCGTTTCGCTAACTGCTGTCATCTCACAAAGTCTGATACCAAAAATAGGCGGCGGAAGGTGCGCTGTGCATGAAATTTTGATAAATAATATGGCGATTTCAAACTTGATACGTGAAAACAAAGTGCATCAAATTTACTCTCAAATGCAGCTAAATCAGCAACAAACCGGCATGAGCACGCAGACTCAAGCCCTGATGAAAGCACTAAAAGAGGGCTTGATCACAAAAGAAAACGCGCTAGCCTACTCAACTAGCCAACAAGAACTTCAAAATTTAATAGGAACTGTATGATGGATTTAGTAACTTGGTTTGACATTATCGTCATCGCCCTTGTCCTGATACTTGGTGTAAAAGGCATAATAAACGGTCTCATAAAAGAGTCATTTGGGCTTATCGGGCTAATAGGTGGTCTAGTTGTCGCTAGTAGATTTTCAGATGTAGCTGAGAGCTTCATAAGCAAAAATATATATAAATTTGAAAATCCTTCATTTTTACAATTTGTCGCATTTATCGGACTTTGGCTAGTTTTCTGGCTAGTTTGTCTGCTAGTTGGCAAATTTTTATCAAAGATAGTTTCAGTAAGCGGACTTGGCTTTTTAGACAGACTTGGTGGATTTGTCATGGGAAGTGGCAAAATTTTCCTCACATTTTCAGCAGTCGTTGCCGTGATGTCAGGCACTTCGCTAAATAAAATGATCGAGCCATACTTCACAAATAGCAAGGTCTATCCGCTCCTACTTGAAACTGGTAGATGGATAACAAATATCGATGTGAAAAACATCAAAAATGAGCTAGATGAGATGGTAGTAAGACCAAAGGATACAAACAAGAGTGATGCATTCATCTCAATGGATGCAAATGCGAGCACAAACACCGACACAAACGTCACTAAAGGGGAAGAAAAATGATAGAAAATTTAGAATATGATGCCTTGCTTGAGAAATTTAAAAGAGTTCTTCGCGACAACGGTTTAAAATATACAAAACAGCGTGAAATTTTACTAAAAACGCTTTACAACAACGACGAACACTTTACGCCAGAGCGACTATATCTTTTTATAAAAGAGACCTATCCTGAGCTAAATATCGGCATCGCAACTGTTTATAGGACACTAAATTTACTAGAAGAATCAGAGATGGTAACATCTATCAGCTTTGGCTCACAAGGCAAGAAATTTGAGCTTGCCACAAAGCCACATCACGACCACATGATATGCAGAAAGTGCGGCCTTATCATAGAATTTGAAGATCCTATGATAGAAAAAAGGCAGATAAGCATCGCAAAAGAGCATGGCTTTAAACTAACTGGTCACATGATGCAGCTTTATGGAATTTGCGAAAAATGTTCAAAAAATAATATAAAGGGAAAGTAAGGTGATATTTGACAACCAACACGAAATTCAAAGATTAGAAAGCATAGATGAGCTTAGAAATTTAGGCATAAATCCATATCCACATTTTCTTAGAAGAGATATGAATATCTCTAAATTTAGACTTAAATTTAACTATATAAAAGATACAGAAGAGAAAAAAGCAGAGGGACAGCTAGTTGGCCTTGCAGGCAGGATAAAGCTGATCCGTGACGCTGGTAAAGCGGTTTTTGCAAACATCGAAGACGAAAATGGAAATTTACAAATTTATTTTAGCAACAAGACGCTTGATCCAGAGTGGTTTAAAATCGTTAAAAAATATGTAGAAATAGGCGACATTGTCTATGTTAGAGGCTACGCTTTTATAACAAAGACTGGCGAATTTTCAATGCATGTAAATGAGCTTAGCTTAGCTACAAAATCAATTAGTCCGCTTCCTGAGAAGTACCACGGGCTAGTTGATGTTGAGACAAGATACCGCCAAAGATACCTTGATATGATAATGAACCCTGAAGTTAGGGCTGATTTTAAAAAGCGCTCGGTGATTATAAGCACGATTAGAAGATTTTTTGAAGAAAAGGGCTTTTTAGAGGTTGAAACTCCGATGCTTCACCCAATAGCTGGCGGTGCAAATGCAAAACCATTTGTGACATTTCACAACGCCCTTGGAGTTGAGAGATACCTAAGAATCGCTCCCGAGCTATATCTAAAACGCCTTGTAGTTGGTGGTTTTGAAGCTGTTTATGAGATGAATAGAAACTTCAGAAACGAGGGCATGGATCTAACTCACAACCCTGAATTTACAAGTATAGAGTTTTACTGGGCATATCACAACTACCACGATCTAATGGGCATCACAGAGGATTTATTTAATGTCATTTTAGAAAAGCTTGGCATGGAGAAAGTGATAAATTTTGATGGTATGGAGATTGATTTTAGTAAGCCATTTAAACGCATAAGCTATAAAAAAGCCTTAGTTGAGATAGGCGGACTTGCTGAAGATATCGTAAGCGATAAGGCTAAAATTTTAGCAAAACTAAGAGCTGATGGCTTTGAAGCAAACGAGAAGCTCGACCTTGGCCACTTGCAGGCTGAACTCTTTGACAACTACGTAGAGAGCAAGCTCATCCACCCAACTTTTGTCATCGACTATCCGATCTCTATTAGCCCACTTTCAAGAAGAAGCGACGCGAATCCTGATGTGGCAGAGAGATTTGAGCTATTTATCGCTGGTCGTGAGCTAGCAAATGGCTTTAACGAGCTAAATGATCCAATCGATCAATACAACCGCTTTAAAGCGCAAATCGATGCTAAAAACGCAGGCGATGACGAGGCTCACGAAATGGATGAAGACTATGTAAAAGCCCTAGGATACGGCATGCCGCCAGTTGCAGGCGAAGGCATAGGCATCGATAGACTTGTGATGCTTCTAACAGATAAAAAATCAATCCGTGACGTTGTTCTCTTCCCAGCGATGAGACCACTAAAAACTGAGACAAAGGAGAATGAAAAATGAGTTTGCAAAGCTACGATAAAGAAATTTTTGACCTAGTAAATTTAGAGCTAAAACGCCAGTGTGATCACCTTGAGATGATCGCTAGCGAAAACTTCACATATCCAGATGTTATGGAGGTGATGGGCTCAATCCTAACAAACAAATACGCTGAGGGCTACCCTGGCAAAAGATATTATGGTGGTTGTGAATTTGTCGATGAGATCGAGCAAATCGCGATCGATAGATGTAAAGAGCTCTTTGGATGTGAATTTGCAAACGTTCAACCAAACTCAGGCTCTCAGGCAAACCAAGGCGTTTATGGTGCTTTGCTTAATCCAGGCGATAAAATTTTAGGCATGGATCTAAGCCACGGCGGGCACCTAACTCACGGCGCAAAGGTAAGCAGCTCTGGTAAGATGTATGAGAGCTTCTTTTATGGCGTCGAGCTTGATGGTCGCATAAACTACGATAGAGTTATGGATATCGCAAAGATAGTAAAACCAAAGATGATCGTTTGTGGCGCTAGCGCATACACAAGAGAGATCGAGTTTAAGAAATTTAGAGAGATAGCTGACGCTGTTGGTGCGATACTCTTTGCAGACGTTGCCCACATAGCGGGTCTTGTGGTAGCCGGTGAGCATCAAAATCCTTTCCCACATTGCGACGTCGTAAGCTCAACTACGCATAAAACTCTAAGAGGCCCAAGAGGCGGTATCATCATGACAAACAACGAAGAGTACGCTAAAAAGATAAACTCTTCTATCTTCCCAGGCATCCAAGGTGGCCCACTAGTTCATGTCATCGCTGCAAAGGCAGTTGGCTTTAAGCACAACCTTAGCCCTGAGTGGAAAATTTACGCCAAACAAGTAAAAGCAAACGCTAAAAAACTTGGCGAAGTGCTAATAAGCAGAGGCTTTGATCTAGTAAGCGGCGGCACTGATAACCACCTAATCCTAATGAGCTTTTTAAACCGCGAATTTAGCGGAAAAGACGCAGACATCGCTCTTGGAAAAGCTGGCATAACTGTAAATAAAAACACAGTCCCAGGCGAGACAAGAAGTCCGTTTATCACAAGCGGCATACGTGTAGGCAGCCCAGCTCTAACAGCTCGTGGCATGAAAGAAGCTGAGTTTGAGCTAATAGCAAACAAGATCGCTGACGTGCTAAGCGACATCAACAACGCATCTTTACAAGAGAAGATAAAAGCCGAACTACTCGATCTTGCTCATAAATTTATAATCTACGATAAAGCGACATTTTGATGCAAAGTATTGATACATCTCTTATAAAGATAATAACAACCCACTACTACATCAAACGTGACACGATCGTCAATAAGATAGAGTACAAGGGTAAAATTTTCTTTGATAAATTTGAAAAGATCAACGAACCACTAACTTATAGTGTTATGAAAGAGCATGAGGAGGGCAAAGCTATAATCGCCCACTCGCTAATCAATGCAAGTGACAAGGTCGAAAACATAGTCTTTGACTACAACGGCAGAACTCCAGATAGGTTTTGGCATAGAGCGCAGCTTCTTTTAAGAGAAGAAGGCTTTATAAATTTCACAGCCTACGAGACCAAGACGCCAGGACATTTGCACCTTTATGTGCATAAAGGTCACACTACGCTAAATGAAGCTTGCACACTTGCAAATATGCTAAGCGCAAAGCTCTCACAAAAGTTAGCCAAAGAGTGGAGAATGTTTCCTAATCAAGATATGCCAAAAGAATTTAACATCCTAACTTTGCCATATAACCTCTATCAAAAAGAGCGTGGGGCAAGTTGGTCAAAATATATGTAAGGAGAAATAATGGAAAACGAAGAGTTAAAAGATATACTTTTAGAAAAAGATGATGAGGCAAAGGGCGCAAAACTAAAGAAACTTCTTATGTTTATAGCAGCTCTTGTTATACTATTTTTAATCATCATCGTAGCAATGAAGCTTATAAACTCAAGCGACTCGACACAAGCACAAAATGAAGCCGACTCAAGACTAGTTCTACCTCCAGTGCCAGCAGAGCAGCCAGTCGATACGCAGGTGCCTGCACAAGATACAAATTCAGATGTTAAAAAAGGCGATACACAACTTTTTGAGCAAGTGCCTATCGTGCCTGAAAACAAGCAACAAGATGATTTTGAAGATATGATCAAAAAGCTAAAAGATAAAGAAGGTGCAAAATCAGCTCCTAAAACTGAAGAGCCAAAAGAGGTGGTAAAAGCTGTCGAGCATCCAGCTGAAGCACCTAAAAAAGCTGAGGCAAAGGTAGAGGCTCCAGCTAAAAAAGCTGAAACAAAAAGCGAAGCTAAAGCAGAGAAAAAGCCTGAAGCAAAGCCAGCTAAAACTGAGGCAAAAGCTGAGAAAAAAGCTGAAACTAAGGCTGAGAAAAAACCTGAAACAAAGGTAGAAAAAAAGGCTGAAGCTCCCGCAAAAGCAGAAAAAGTAGAGAAAAAAGCTGAAGCTCCAGCAAAAGCTGAGAGCGTTGCAAAAGGCTCTTATGTTCAAGTATTTGCAACTAGTAAATTTAACCCAAATGCCGACTATATGAAAAAAATAGCAGCCAAAGGCTATAGCTACAAAACTATAAAAGCTGGCGAGCTAACTAAAATTTTAGTTGGTCCATTTGATGAAAAAGGGCTACAAAAAGCTGTAAATGACATAAGAAAAGATGTCAATAAAGACGCTTTTGTCTTTAGAGCAAAATGAAAACCTTCGCAGTTTTTGGAGATCCGATAGCTCACTCGGTATCTCCAAGACTACACAACAAAGCCATTGCCGATCTGGCTCTTGATGCCCTTTACACAAGGGTTTTGCTAAAAGATGGCAATGAGCTAATCAATAAATTTAGATCCTTAAAACTAGACGGCGCAAATGTCACACTCCCACATAAAGAATTTGCTCTAAATTTAGCCGACATTACCTCAGAAGCAGCCACTAAAATAGGCTCTGCAAACACCCTCGTGCTAAAAAATGAGAAAATTTGTGCCTACAACACAGACGCACCTGGCTTTTTAAAAGCGATATCAAATTTCAAAGAGGCAAAAAGCGCCATCATCCTTGGAGCCGGAGGCACTGCAAACGCCCTAGCCTACGCACTTAGATCGCAAAACATAGATGTTTGCATACTAAATAGAAGCAAGGCAAGACTTGATAAATTTAAAGATCACTATGAGTGCTTTAGCTGGGATGACTATAAAGAGCATAAATTTGATCTAGTGGCAAATTCAACCTCAGCAGGGCTAAAAGACGATCTTTTGCCAGCACCAAAAGAGATTTTAGATGGCATTTTAAAAAGTGCTAAATTTGCATTTGATGTTATTTACGGCAAGCAAACGCCATTTTTAAAAGAGGCTAAAAGCCAAAATTTAGCATGTAAAGACGGAGCTGATATGCTCTTGTATCAAGCGGTTTTAGCGTTAAATTTATTTTATAATGGCAGCCTTGATGAGAAAAAGATAGAAATTTCTATGCGAGAGGCTCTTAGTTTATAAGGCTTGCAAGACTACATCGTTTAAAATCAAAATGGATAAATCATCAAGCTTGATAAATAATACCCTAAAGCTTAGCGATATAAATTTTAACTCCTTTAGCCACTCTAAAAACTGGATAGGCTTTTTTGAGATAGAGGATGAAAACTGGGCTTCTGGCGTAGATACCGCGCTAAAGCTTTTTGATAAATATTTTAATAAATTTAAAAAAGAGGTATTTGTCATAAGCGCCTTAAACTACGATGATACTAACTTGGGCGATGAAACGCTTGAAATAAAACATTTGCACGATAAATTTAAAAAGCTAGGCATCTTGCAAGAGCCAAATGAGCACTTTGATCTTGGGTTAGATGGTGAGATTTTGCTGCCTGCCATCTGCCTTAGGTTAGATGCTTTAAAATTTGATGAGATCAAAGATCTAGCTAAACTACTCATGCTCTATACATACTCCTTAAATGAGTGGTGCTTTTTTATCTTTCCAAGCCTAAATTTAGCGCTTTATCCGCATGATGAGAGAGGTTTTGGATGCATAGGGCTAAATGACGATACAAAAAATGGATTAAGTTTTTTAGAGTTTTGTAAAAGAGAGAAAAATGCAAAGGTTGTTTTAAGAGAGCAAAATAGCAAATAAATTTTAAAATCACACAAAACTAAAAGCCCTCCCTTGCCGAAGCAAAGGAGGAAAATTTTTACTTTTCAAACGCTTTTTGCAAGCTAAATGGAAACGCTTGATAGCCCATAGCATTTGTCATCTTTATCTCGATGCTAGGCTCTTTTGCACCCCACTCAAACTCATCGATGTGCGGGCTAGGAAGTCCTACTGGGCGACCTTTCGCGATGTCAAACTGCATGCCAGCAACAGCTGAATAGACCATCACGCTATCAAGGTCATCTTGATACTGCGTAAGGCTAGTAACCGAGCTATACCACTCTTTGCCGCGCTCTTTGCCGTACTCCCAAATTTGCTCGATAGTCTTTTTGTTCTCATCGATCTTATAAACGACTGCACGAGAGTACTTCATGCCAGCGATGGCTGGTTGCTCCATGCCCCTTGTGTCGCCGTTGTCAAAGACACTTAGATAAATTTCGCCTTTTTTAGACTTGCTATCTATCCTAAATGCCGTGTGCTGCGTCCATTGCCAGTCAAAGCCACCTTTGTCGCTCTCATATCCTGGGCATTTTGAGTACTCATCTTCGCAGACTATCTTGTTGCCCTTGCTATCAACTGGCTGAAGAAGCTTATCTTTAAATTTATCGCTCCAGCCCTTGTGAGCGCCCATGATCCATTTTACTTGTTTGTCACGGCCGATCTTGATAACTGCGTCTTGGTGGCGGCTTGAGATGATGATGCTATCATCGCTTGGGTCGTAATCCACGCTATTTACGTGTGCCCAGTTGCGTCCAGGACCTGCTCCTACGATATCGCCCCATTTATCATGCGTATCCATAGACTGAAGCTCATCAGAGCTTGCTGTGTGACCTGCTTTTTTAGCGTCTATATTTAAGCAAACTGCGCCTTGATCAAGCGTTTTTAGCACGATGTCGCGGTAAGGATCGAGGATCTCATAAAGCCTAAAGTCATCAACTACGTTGCCGTCGCGGTCAAGCTCAACGATGACATCGCGCACTGTTCTTACATTTTTGCCATCAGCCCTTTTATAATCGGCATTTGCCACGCGCAAGAAGTAGTGTCCATTTTGTGCTACGTCCATTGAGTGAGAGAAGTCGTTGTAGCTAGCTGGTAGCTCGCGGTTGAAAATTTCTCTACCCATGATGTCGTATTTTGCATATCTTTGGCCATATCCCCAAGTCATCGCGCCGTCGTCATTTTGCTTAAAGCCCATCATTACGCCAGCGTGAAATGGCTGTTTTAGGTCGTAAATTTTACTTGGCTCAAGGTACCATCTAACCTCGCCTTTTGTATCAAGGATGAAGTTATTTGGGCTGTAGTTCCACTCGATCGCACCGCCAGCTGGGTTGTTCCAAACTACTTTTGTGCCCTTGCCTGTTTTATTTACAAAGTTATTTACATAGTAGAGGCGGTTTGCAAATTTAGAGCTTGCTGGCTTAGTAACCTCGATCTTGTCAAATAACGCGCCCTTTTGATTTGGCGTGCCAGCGCTCTCTAGATAGATAGCTGGGGCGTAAATTTTATAGCTCTCTTTTATATGCTCAGTCTTGCCCTTGTAGCTCTTGTCGTACTCGACCTCAACGGTGTTTTGATAGTCAGGATACATACCAAAAACTGGGATGCCGCCATGTGTGCGAAGATGTTTGTCAGCCACTTTGTAGCTTATCACCTGACCGCCTTGTTTTGGCACGATAGTGACCTTAGCGTTGCTTAGTGTGTAACCGCCATTTTTGATGACTGCTGTAAGTGGGGCAGTATCGTAAGGATTTACCACTACTTCGCCGATCTGCCCAGTGATAGCGTAGTCAAGCTTAGCTCCGCTTGGACCGCCTATCGCAAAAGCGCTCGAGCAAAGTACAGAGGCTAGTGCAACACAACTCAAAGTCTTTTTCATAACATCTCCTTTAGATAAATTTTATAAACTCTACTCATAAAGCTTATAAAATTTAGAAAAAGCCTTGGCAAAAACCAAGGCTTAAATCAGTAAAAGGAATAACAAAAATGATTTGCTTTGTGTGTAATTGTAGTAAATCTTTATAACATAAATTTCACGCTAAAGTTAATACTAGCTTAAAATTTAAAAATATATTTAAAATTTATTAAATAGCGTATTCAACCTCGTTATCTTCGCCATTTATGAGGTCAAAGATCTTAGCTTTTAGCTCAAAATACTTTAGATCATGCACGCCAAAATTTGGATTGATTATCTCTTTTATGATCACACCATCGTGCAAGATCACGATCTTATCAGCCAAAAATAGCGCCTCATCGATATCGTGCGTGACAAAGATAGTGGTTTGAGTCTTTGACATCTGCTTTAAGCTTTTTTGTAAATTTGTCCTTGTTATTGGATCAAGTGCAGAAAATGGCTCGTCCAAAAACAGCACCTCAGGGCTTAAGCTAAGTGCCCTAGCGATGGCGACACGCTGCTTTTGACCGCCACTTAGCGAGTGCGGAAAGAGCTCAGCCTTATGAGAAAGGCTAACAAGCTCCAGAAATTTGCTAGCTCTCTTTTCTTGTTCAAATTTATCCTTTATGCCAGAGCATTTTAGGGCAAATTTGATGTTGTCTTTTGCGCTTAGCCATGGCATTAGCGAGTAGGTTTGAGTGATGATCTGGCGCGATTTGTCTAGTGAAATTTTCTTTGTATAAATTTTATTTTGCATCGAAATTTCACCGCTACTAAGCTCGCTCGTGCCACTTAGGATGTTTAAAAGTGTCGTCTTGCCAGAGCCACTGCCACCAAGCAAAACGCAAAATTCATTCTGCTTTATCTCTAAATTTATCCCTTTTAAAATTTTAGCGTCCCCAAAAGATTTGGTTAAATTTTTTATCTTTATCATGGTCCAAGCCTCTCCCCTGCGTATCTTTCAATGAGCGAAAAGATGAAATTTATCACGATGCCTATCACGCCGATCACAAAAATCACCGCCATTACGCTATCTATCCTAAGCTGGTTTCTAGCATCTATTATGAGATATCCTAGCCCGCTTTGCGCTCCAACCATCTCGCCAACTACTAAATTTATCCAAGCAAGGCTCGCTGCTAGTTTTAGCCCTGAGATGATGCTAAAAAGGCTTGCTGGCATGATGACGCCAGTGATTATTTGCATTTTACTAGCTCCAAAGCCACGAGCTGCCAAAACAAGCTCATTTGGCACGCTTTTTACGGCATTTATAGTAAGAAGCAGCATAGGGAAAAATATCGCATAAGCGATGATGAAAATGGTTGGTTTATCTCCGATGCCAAAGGCAAGGACTATCAAAGGTATCCAAGCAATCGGCGAAATAGGACGCAAAAGCCCGATAAGCGGCTCAAATGCGTTTGCAAATTTTGGAAAAAGTCCAAATATAAGTCCAACCAAAACCGCAACAAGCGAGCCAACGAGAAGTCCTATGACGTATCTAATGAGCGAGTCAGTGACACCAAGAAGCAGTTTGCCACTTTTTGCAAGCTCGAAAAATGCGCCTACCACCTCTTTTACGCTTGGTACTAAGTCCCCACTAAAAGCTTGCCAGATAAGCAAAGCTAGGGCTAAAACGAGAATTTGAAAAAGGTATTTCATCTTTGCTCCAAGTATGAGTTTATATCTAAATTTGCTAGTTTTTGATTGCCTAAATTTTTGCTGATTAGAAATTCTTTTAGCTCCTCTAGCTCTTCTGCCTTTAGGCTTAGATCGTCGTAGCTTACGATCCCTTCATCAAGCACTAGCTTTAATAAATTTGCATTTTGACTTAAGATCTCATTGCCCAAAAGTGCGCTTTTTTCGTGATCTTTTGTGATAAAGCTTGCTGCTTTTCTAAAAGCATCTAAAAGCTCGTTAAAATATGGCTTTGAGAGAATTTCTTCTTGAAAATTTAATGTACAGCAGATGTGGTTTGGCTTTATATCTTTTGAAAAGAGTAAATTTTTCGCTCTGCCTTTAAAATTTACCGCCATTTGTCCAAATGGCTCAGCCACGATGTAAGCATCTATCTGATGGCTAAGAAGCGCAAAAGGCATCTCAGGTGGCGCCATCTCGGTGATATCTGCGCTCATATTTTCACGCTTTAAAATCGTATCAAGTAAAAAATAGTGCATGCTAAATTTTGAAGGCACAGCGATCTTTTTGCCAGCAAGCTGCTTAAGACTGGCCACGTCGCTTCTAGCCACAAGGGCTGAGCCATTTTTATGAGCTGATAGCACAGTCTTTATCTTTGCGCCATTTGCTCTTAGCATAAGACCTAGTGGAGCTAGCATAAAAGCCCCATCAATCGCCCCTGCCCTAAGCGCCTCAGCTAGATCAACCCAGCTAGCAAATTTAATAGGCACTATCATGAAATTTTCACTTTTATAGAGCTTTGAAGCGATGATGCATAGATGATCGCTTATCGGCACAAAGCCTATTTTTACGCCGATCTTTGGAGTGCTTGCTAGAGCTTTTTGGCTACTAAGAGCCAAGAAAGAGCCTAAAATTTGTAAAGCGTAACGCCTGGTCATAAATTTTCCTGAATTTTATTTTAAGTGTGTAATTATAGTAGCCAAAGCTAAAATTTACACTAAATTTATCCCAAATCAATCTCTGTGAAAATTTTTGATGATATAATCCAAGACTTATCCAAAAGATAAAATTTACTTGCATAAGGAGCAAAAATGCAAACAAACGACGAAATTTTAGGTATCAAGATCCAAAAATATGGACTTGATAAAGAGGCTAAGCCAAATGAAAAAGGCTTTTATGACTACAAAGACGAGGCAGAATTTACAGACTACTCAAACGCTATCTCACTTTATAAAAAAACCTTTCCAAATAAGCAAAAAGTAATCGAAGAGACACCTGATCCAGCCGTTAGCGAAATGCTCCTAAAAATGCAAGATATGGGGATCGAGACTGTTTTTGATAGATTTGACAAGCAAAAGCCACAATGCACCTTTGGCATGGCTGGAATTTGCTGTAAGATCTGCTTTATGGGGCCATGTAAGATCACATCAAAGGCAACTCGTGGCGTGTGCGGCGCTGATGCGGACGTCATCGTAGCTAGAAATTTACTCCGTCACGTAGCTGGCGGTGCTGCGGCTCACGGCGCAAGAGGCAGAGAAAACATGCTAGCTCTTAAAAACGCAGCAACTGGTAAGCTAAATATCCCAATAGAAGGCGAAGAGAAAGTGCGTGCAGTCGCAAAGGCTTTTGGACTTGATGAGAGCAAAAGCATAAACGAGCTTGCCTCGCAGATCGCTGATATCTTGCTTGAAGATCTATCTCGCACCTTGCCCGAAGAGCACAAAGCCATAAAGACCTTTGCTCCACAAGAGCGCCAAGAGGTGTGGAAAAAGCTTGACATCTTGCCAATAGGCGTCTATCACGAGGTTACAGAGAGCCTTCACAGAACGAGCACTGGCACAGATGGCGACTGGCGAAATGTAATGAAGCAGTTTTTCCGCACAGGCCTAGCTTACGCTTGGTCAAGCACGCTTGGCACGTCTATTGCGATGGATTGTCTATTTGGTCTGCCAAAGCTAAATGACTCAAAGATAAATTTAGGCGCTATCAAAAAAGGCTACGTAAATATCGCGCTTCACGGACACTCTCCACTTTTAGTAAGTGTCGTCGTTAAGCTTGGCAAGAGTGAGAAATTTCAAAATTTAGCTAAAGAAAAGGGTGCTTTAGGCATTCAGTTTTATGGTGTTTGCTGCAACGGACTTTCGGCTATGTATCGCTACGACGGCGTTATACCGCTTTCAAATGCAGTTGGCGCAGAGCTTGTCGTTGGCACAGGGGCGCTTGATCTTTGGCTAGCTGACGTGCAAGATGTCTATCCTACCGTTATGGAGGTAGCAAGGTGCTTTAAAACGACAGTCATCACTACAAGCGACTCTGCAAGGCTTCCTGGGGCTGAGCACATCGGCTTTGATCATCATCACTCAAATATGAGTGAAATTCACGAGATCGCAGAGAAAATTTTATATAGAGCGCTTGAGAGCCACGAAGCTAGAAAAGGCATACCAGTGCATATCCCGCAATACGAAGTCGAAGCTAAAATGGGCTTTTCACTAGAAAATGTAAATAAAATTTTTGGCTCAACGCAGGTTGTCGCTGATGCGATAAAAGAGGGCAAGATCCTTGGACTTGTAAATTTAGTCGGCTGCTCAAATCCACGCGTAGTCTATGAAAAAGCTGTCGTAAACGTAGCTAGAACGCTTCTAAAAAATAATGTCCTAATAATGACAAACGGCTGCGCCTCATTTCCACTACTAAAAACAGGACTTTGCAATGCAAATGCGCTTGAATACTGCGGCGATAGCTTGAGAGAATTTTTAGCCCCTTATAAGATCCCACCGATCTGGCACATGGGCGAGTGCTTGGACAACGCTAGGGCTTCAGCGATGTTTAATGCGCTTAGCCAAAACTTAAGCACTGACATCAAAGACCTGCCATACGCATTTTCAAGCCCTGAGTGGTCAAATGAAAAGGGCATAGATGCCGCACTTGGCTTTAGACTACTTGGAATTTCATCTTACCACTGCGTATTTGCCCCAGTTCAAGGCTCAAAAAATGTTGAAGAATTTATGGCAAATGGTACATTGCCGATCCTTGGCTCAAAAATGGTAGTAAATCTTGATCCTGTCGCACTTGCTGAAAATATCGTAGCTGATATGAAAGCAAAACGAGAAAAACTTGGCTGGAGAGCGTAAGATAAATTTACAAACTCTAGCACTTTAGTCTGCTCCAAAAAGCCACTTTGGCGGAGCAGATCTTATCAAATGTGATCAAAAATAAGATGAAATTTTGCTTCTAAAATACTTTTGTGATTTTGCTAAAAATAAGGCTAAGTCTTAATCCTAGATGGATTTTTGTATCACAACTTTAAACATTTATATAAAGTCAAATTTAAAACAAAATAAAAGGGCTAAATCAGCTAGATTTATCTAAGCCTGCGATACAGCCTCTCTTAAAAACCTATGTTCTTTAAAAAATTTGCGGAGTGATTTTTGCTCTTTTGGGCCGATCTTGTAGCTTATAAATTTAAGGTACCACTTGATATCTTGCTCGCTTATGTCGCGGCTTTTAGCGTACTGGGCTAATATATAATTTGGGATTTTTACATTTTTTTGTAGAAATTTTGCGACTAGCCTTTTGTAAAACGAGCCATTTTTTACGTAAGAAAACCTACCAAAAACAAATGGCAAATTTGTCTTTTCATGCCAAATTTGACCAAGGTCGTAAAAGCACTCTTTGCCCTCGCTTAAGTATGCCTTTAGCGCCCTGTCGCCTATGATTACCTCACCATTTAGCTTAAGCACCTTGGCTAGGGCGTTTGAGCTAGCTGAAGCTGGGTCAAATTTTATATCTGAGTTTTTGCGCACAAGCACGCTTTTTACATCTTTTTTGGCGACTATTCCAAAATTTAGCTTCTTTAAATTTGCCTTTTTGCTAGCTATGCTTGAGATAACTGCAGCATCGATCTTTCTGACATTTAGGGCTCTATTTAGCTTGCTTGGCACGCCCTTTTTAAACTCGATCGCCTTTTTTATCTGAGAGCTTAGTGGGGCTGATTTTAAAAATACGTGAAATGGGAGTAAATTTAGATAATCAATCTTTCCAAATATCATTTTTCATCTTTTAAAGGCTCAAATTTAACCATCTCGTTTTCCGAACAAACGTCGTAAAATAGCGTTACCAAGTTCTCTTTTAGCCCCGCTTCTAGGACATTTTCGTTTTTTAGCTTTATAAGCGTTGGCTCATTTATCTCGCAAAGGCAGTCAAAGAGCGCGTCTAAATTTTTGCCGTAGTACTCTGGCAGGTCAAATTTCTTAGCAAAATACTCGTGCATCTTCTCTTTTTCAGCCATCTTTTTGGCATCTAAGATCACGCTTTTCATTGCATCCTCTTCTCATAAAGCAGGTAAAAATGCTCGTAGTGATCGGGCGTGTAGTAGATAAGCCCGTCATTTGAATATAAAATTCTCTCAGCGCCGCGCCTGCCGCCATTATAATTCACATCGCACTCAAACCACTTTCTGCCATCAGCCTCAGGCAGCCTCTTTTCTCGGTTTGAAAATCTATCTCCACCGATGCTTTTGCCGCCGCTTATCTGCCATAAATTTCCGCTTTTTGCGTCCCAGCCAAGTTCAAGTGCCTCTTTTTTGGTTATGAAATTCTTTGGTAGCTTGTTAAATTTATATATATAAAGAGCGACCTCATCTTTTGAGGTGTATGAGCCGTTTTCTGCGAGGCTCTGGCTCTTTTGCCCCTCTTTATTAAGCTGCTCAAGTAAAATTTGAGCGTTTTTGTTTGCCTCGCCACCCTCTTTTGAAAAAAAGAAGGTGCCAACGATGATAGCAATGACAAAGGCAACTAGAGCTGGCAAAAGTCTTTTGTTCAAATTTAGCCCTTAAAGAGTGTTAAAAACTCTATCGCCAGCGTCACCAAGACCTGGTACGATGTAGTTTTTCTCGTTTAGTTTCTCATCGATAGAAGCCGTATAGACCTCAACGTCTGGGTAAATTTCACTAAATCTCTTTAGCCCCTCAGGTGCGGCGATTATAGAGATAAATTTGATCTCTTTAACGCCCTTTTCACGCAAAAATTTAACCGCGTCTATCGCCGTGCCACCAGTCGCAAACATAGGGTCGATGATGATAGCCATGCGCTCTTTTGCGTCTTTTGGAAGCTTTGCATAGAAAAACTCAGCCTGCGCTGTCTCTTCGTTTCGCTGAAAGCCCAAAAAGCCCACACTCGCATCTGGGATGATGGTAAAGACGCTATCAAGCATACCAAGAGCAGCCCTTAAGATAGGGCATATCATCACCTTTGTAGTTAGCCTCTTTGCGTCTGCCACCGCAACTGGTGTTTGGACTTTGACATCTTTTACCTTTAAATTTCTAGTCGCCTCAAAGATCATAAGGTAGCTGATCTCATCAACTAGCATACGAAACTGAAAAGGCTGGGTGTTTTTATCACGTAAAATGGTTAATTTGTGCTCGATCAATGGGTGTGAGATGAGCTTCACGTTTTGCATTTTTTGTCCTTAAATTTACTGTTTTTACAAGGTTTGTCTTTTACAAAATGCCAAGAGGAGAATTTAGCCCAAAATTTGGGCTAAATTTGATTAAAAACCTTTTGCAAGTTTGGCTTTGTAAGCCTCAACATCAAAATCTTTTACTCTCGCTACGCCATCTTCAACTGCAGCTTTTGCAACTGCTGGAGCGACCGCTGTTAGTACGCGCTTGTCAAATGGTTTTGGGATGATGTACTCTTTGCCAAATTTTAGCTCGCTAACGCCACTTGCTTTTAAAACTTCAGCTGGCACTGGCTCTTTTGCAAGCTGTGCAAGTGCTTTAGCTGCTGCCATTTTCATATTTTCAGTGATCTTTTTAGCCCTAACATCAAGCGCGCCTCTAAAGATAAATGGAAAGCCCAAAACGTTATTTACTTGGTTAGGATAGTCGCTTCTGCCTGTGCCCATCATAACGTCATCTCTTACAGCTACGACGTCCTCTGGGAAGATTTCAGGCACTGGGTTTGCCAAAGCAAAGATGATAGGCTCTTTGTTCATCGACGCAACCATCTCTTTTGTCACAACGCCAGGCTTAGAAAGACCTAAAAACATATCAGCGCCTTTCATCGCATCAGCCAAAGTCCTATCCTCAGTCTCAAGCGCAAATTCAACCTTTTCTGGAGTTAGGTCTGTTCTTTTTGAGTGGATGACGCCTTTGCTATCTATCATCACGATGTGTTTTGCGCCAAGTGCTTTATACATCTTTGCGCAAGCGATGCCAGCTGCACCAGCGCCGCTAACTACGATCTTTATCTTAGATATATCTTTGCCAGAAATTTCCATCGCGTTTATAATGCCAGCGCTTGTTATCATCGCTGTGCCGTGCTGATCGTCGTGCATTACAGGGATATCGACTGCTTCTTGAAGCTTTCGCTCGATCTCAAAGCACTTTGGAGCGCGGATATCTTCTAAATTTATACCACCAAATGTCGGAGCAAGAGCCTTGCAAATCTCAACGATCTTATCAGGATCGTGCTCATCTAGCTCGATGTCAAAGGCATCAACGTTTGCAAATTTCTTAAATAGCACCGCCTTGCCCTCCATAACTGGCTTACCAGCGATAGCGCCGATGTCGCCAAGTCCAAGAACAGCCGTGCCATCGGTGATGACAGCTACTAAATTTGCTTTATTTGTATATTTATAAGCTAGTTCAGTGTCTGCATTTATCTCACGGCATGGCTCAGCAACGCCTGGTGTATAGGCCATTGAAAGGTCTCTTGAAGTCTCGCAAGGTGTCTTTACCCTGATCTCGATCTTACCGCCGATGTGGTAGTTTAGTGCCTCTTCTTTAGTTACATGTGTCATTTCTCTTCCTTTAATAAATTTTGTATTCTATTTTTGATCTCATTACTGCCTACTACTTCAAGCACCTCAAATATACTTGGGCTCACGCTTGAGCCAGTTAGCGCTATCCTTAGGGCCTGAGCTAGGTCTTTTAGTTTTAAGCCATTTTGCTCTAAAAATTTATTAGTTAGCTCCTCATAGCCTTTAGCATCAAGGTCGCGGTCTAAAATTTGAGCAAATTTAGCCAAAATTTCTTTGCTATTTTCGTTTATAAATTTAGCCCATGCTTTCTCGTCGTAGCTTTTTGGAGCGTTGATGATAGCATTTGCGCTGTTTGCCATTTCGATTAAGGTTTTTGATCTCTCACGGAGCGAATTTAGCAGTAGCTCGCCCTTTACCAAAGCCTTAAAATCCACGCCAAACTCGAGCATATCGTGCGCTAATCTCTCGTAAGGCAAAGTTTTTATATAGTGAGAATTTAGCCAGTCAAGCTTTTGAGCGTTATAGGTGCTTGAGCTTTTGTTGATATCGTTTGGATTGAAGTATTTAAGCATATCCTCGATAGTAAAAATCTCATCATCGCCGTGGCTCCAGCCAAGACGAACGAGAAAATTTAAGAGCGCTTCAGGCAAGTAGCCCATCTTTTTATACTCCATAACGTCGGTCGCGCCATGCCTTTTGCTAAGCTTTTTGCCGTCCTCGCCGTTTATCATAGCGACGTGATAAAATTTTGGCACCTTAAAGCCAAGTGCCTCGTAAAGAACGATCTGTTTTGGGGTATTTGAGAGGTGATCGTCGCCACGAATAACGTCAGTTACGCCCATTAGCGCATCGTCTATCACAACTGTGAAGTTATATGTTGGCGTGCCGTCACTTCTTGCGATGATGAAGTCATCTAAGATATCTTCAACCTTAAATTTAACCTCGCCCTTTATGCCGTCATGTATGACGATCTCGCCGCTAAGTGGGGCTTTTATACGGACGACTGGCTCGATGCCAGCTGGAGGTGTGCCTGTAAAGTCTCTATATCTATTATCATATTTTGGGCGCTCTTTTCTTGCCTCTTGACTAGCTCTAAGCTCCTCAAGCTCCTCTTTGCTCATGTAGCATTTGTAGGCTTTGCCCTCATCAAGTAGCTTTTTAACATACTCTTTGTAAAGATCAAATCTCTTTGACTGATAGGTCACTTCGCCGTCGTGATCTAGCTTGCACCAGGCAAATGCCTCTTTTATAGCTTGTGTGGCTTCTTCTGAGTTTCGTTTTAAGTCAGTATCTTCGATGCGGAGCAGAAATTTTCCATTATTAGCTCTTGCGTATAAATAATTATAAAGAGCTGTCCTAAGTCCGCCTATATGTAGGTATCCAGTAGGCGACGGAGCAAATCTAGTAACTATCATTTTGTGCCTTATTTTTATGTTATAATTGCCCAAAATTATATTTACTAAATACTTAAATAAAGGTTTCATTATGAAAAAATTGCTCTTTTTGGCTGCTGGCGTGTTAAGTGCCTTAAATTTATATTCAGCTCAGATGATAAACGGCATCGCAGCTATCGTGGAGAACGAGCCTATCACGCTTTACGAGGTTTATAGCTTGAAAGAACAGCTAAAGACAACAGAGCAGGATGCTTTAAATTTGCTTATCAGAGATAGGCTTGAAGATGCGCAGATAAAAAACTTAAATTTAAGCGTGACACCTTTTGAGCTAAACGACAGGATCGAGGCGATCGCAAAGCAAAATGGCATGACAAATTCGCAGTTTAGAAGCTCTATCCAAGCTCAAGGCATGGACTTTTTGGATTTTAAAAACAACTTAGAGCACAAGATGCTTCAAGAAAAGCTCTATAAAAGCATAGCTGCTGAGGCTGGCAAAAATATAAATGAGCAAAAAGCAAAGGCGTATTTTGACGCTAATCCTGATAAATTTAAGGTCTTTAGCACTGCTAGAGTCGTAGTTTATAGAGCAAAAGACCCTGATCTGCTTGAGGCTCAAAAGACAAGTCCAAAGCTACTAGACGGCGTGCAAACACAAGAGGTGAGTTTGGACTATCAAAGCATAGATCCAAGGCTTGCTGCGATCATCTCAAGCACAAATAACGGCGACTACACACAGCCTTTGCAAGGACCTGATAGCTTTGATATGTTTTTAGTAAAAGAGAAGATCGGCTCATACACACCAAGCTTTGCTGATGTAAAAGATAACGTTATAAACGAGCTTTACCAAGGCGAGCAAGAAAAATTAATGAGTGATTACTTCGAAAAACTCCGCGCAAAAGCAAAAATTCAAATTCTAAGATAACTTCAAATTTAGCCACTTTGGTGGCTAAATTTCTTCAAAATTTAACTTCAAACTTTATAAGCAAAAACCTGCAAAAGCAGCTAAATTCAGTTAAACTTTTTTAGTGAAAAATCCAACGTAAATAGCGTAGATATAATTGTTGCTACAGCATAAAGAGCAAAAGGTGTGATGCCAGCTCCTGAGCTTGCTAAGATAAAGTTATGACTTATCACAGCTACAGCTCCCATGCCTAAAACAAAAAGAGCTGAGCATCAAAGCCAAATTTGTATTGATCTAGCACTAAATTTGTGATACTTGCGCAGACGATGATAGAGATGACGCCATAAAACATCGAAAAGTCACACTCGAAAATTTTACTGATAGCTCCCACTGAGCAAAATTTACTTCTTTGCATAAATGCGCCGATGATGATGGCGCAAATAAGTGAGATAAATAAATTTGCATGCTGTGAGGCTGAGCCTTTTGCTGAGCTAAATATGTGCTAATAAAATGGCGATGGTTGCGGCAGAAATAGTCGCCTTTGCAGTGTGAAAATTTATCCTAAAAACGCTAGAAGTGGCAGCTAAATTTAACTATTTAATGAAAAAAGAGATTAGCGGAAATTTTCTATGAGATCTTTAAAAACTTCATAAAGTTTATTTACTTCGCTGATGCTGACACGTTCGTTTTTGGCGTGTATGCGGTCATTTATGACGCCAAATTCTATCGCATCTACGCCAAATTCAGCAAAGTGTCTAGCGTCACTCGTGCCGCCCTTTGTATTTAAAAGTGGAGCAGTGCCTGTGATCTTTGTGACAGATGCCATTAAATTTCTTACGATCTTGCTATCTTTGTTTGTTAAAAATCTCTTCGAGCTTTGCTTTATACTAAGCTCGTAACTAAGCCCATCTAAAACGCTTCTAAGATAGCTCTCAACATCATTTACATCGGTTAAATTTGAGTTTCTAACGTTAAACATTATGCTAAGCTCGCTTGGCGTGACGTTGCAAACCTGCATGCCGCCACGAATGTCCGTCACCACGATCTTGCTTGGGCTAAAAAACTCGCTCCCTCCGTCCATATCATGGTCAGCTATCTTACTTAAAAGTGGAGCTATCAAATTTACTGGATTTACACATTTTTCTGGGTATGCCACGTGTCCTTGAACGCCCTTTATCACGATCTTGCCATTTATCGAGCCACGTCTGCCGACCTTTATACTATCGCCAAATTTCTTATCACAAGTTGGCTCAGCCACGACGCAAAATTTGGGCAGATCCCCTATCTCACGCAGATACTCAAGTGCCAAAGGCGTGCCATAAGTGCCATCGCCCTCTTCGTCACTTGTTAAGATGAGGCTTAGTTTGCCATCAAATTTTGCATCTTTAGCAGCACAAACAAAGGCAGCCACGCCGCTTTTCATATCCTGCGCACCCCTTGCGTAGATGTAGCCATCTTTTTCTAGTGGGCTAAATGGCTCGCTCTCCCAGCCATCTCCTGGAGGCACGACATCGACGTGTCCTGCAAAAGCTAGATGCTCCCCGTCTCCATAAATTTTAGAAAGTATGAGATTTTTTGTGCCGTTTTTTTCTATAAATTTAGCTTCAAAATCAGGTAAAAATTTAGCGATAAATTCCAAACTCCCAGCATCATCTGGCGTGATAGAACGAAATTTTAAAAGCTCTTTTAAAAAGCCAACTACCACTAAAACGCCTTTTTAGAAGGAATTCCCAAGTAAAATCCCTGGAATTCGTCGATGCCTATCTCCTTACAGACGTTAAAGATTTCTTTAGAATGAACATACTCTGCGATCGTTTTTATGCCAAGATCCTTTGCAAATGCCACGATCGCGCTTGCGATGGCGTATGAGTCCTTATTGATATCGATATCTTTGATGATAGAGCCATCGATCTTCACGTAGTCTGGCTTGATCTTTATAATGTAAGAGAAGTTCGAGTAGCCAGAGCCAAAGTCGTCGATCGCTATCATAGCGCCCATGCTCTTTGCACGCTCAACAAAGACTGAGACGCGCTCAGCACTTTTTAGCTCCTCGTCTTCAACTATCTCAAAAACTATCCTGCCAGCGACATTGTGCTTGTTTAGTAAATTTAAAACAAGTGCGCTAACGTCGCCATCTATCATATCTCGGCTGCTTAAATTTATAGAAAGAACCAAATTTGGATCTTCAGTGAGGTGCTCAAAGCACTTTTTAATGAGCTGTTTTTCAAGGTCTGCGTAACGCTTGATACGCTTTGAGATATCCAAAAATACACTTGGCGAGATGACGTCGTCGCGGTCTAAAATTCTTATCAAGCATTCATATTTTATAGGGATCTTTTTCTCGTCAAATATCGGCTGAAAATACGGCACAATGTTGTCATTTATCGTAGCGTTTTGGATCAGCTTTGAACGCTCGATCTGATTTGCGTATTCATCTTTTTGACTTAGCCCTTTAAAGTAGCAAACATAGTCTTTATCGAGTGATTTGGCTGATTTTAACGCGATGGTTGCCTTTCTTAAAGTCTGATCGCTATCAAGCGCAAAGCCTATGGTGTTGTGAATTTCTATATCATCGACCTCTACGCCATTTTCATCTTTTATGCTAAGCATCCTGCCTTTAAAGATATCTAGTAAATTTTCAGCTAGCTCCTCGTATCTGTCGATAAAGTCGTTATTATCTTCGACCAAAGCAAACCTATCTGCCTCGATACAATAAGCCTTCATATTCTCATTTTTTGCAAATTCTTTGATGAGATTTGCCATCTGTTTTAAGATCTGGTCGCACACGTATTTGCCGTAGTAGTCGTTCATCTTGCCAAAATCATCGATATCCATAAGTATCACTTTTGGATATTTATACTCGCTCACATCTTTTATGAGTGCTGCCTTGTTAAAAAGCCCAGTCATAGGATCGATATATAGCTTCTCTTGTAGCTGGGCGATCTTAGTAGTGCTCTCTTCTTTTACTTTTAGATAGTCAAATTTGATGTTTAGATACTTAAATACAAACCAAAGACAGGTCGCAAGCCCTAAAAATAGACCAATCGAACTTAAGATCAAAGTGAGAGCCATGTTTTTCATCAGCCACTGAAAATAAAATGGGTCGCTAGTGCCAGTTATCCTTTGATCGATATGCGCTTTAAAGCCTAAAATATAGTCGTTCACGGCGACAAACATACATACTTTGGCGCTATTTTCTGGCAAAATTTCAGCCCAGAAATAATCCTTTTGAAAATCATGCGAGTAGATGTCGCCACAGCTCTTGTCTTCGTAGTCTTTATTTACGAGGCTTTTGTCTGACGATGCCTCTATCTTAAAGCCATTTTTACCATTTTCTTTTAGCAAAAAGACATCGCCAAAAGCGTTATCGGTTATATAATTTTGAAAATCTATAATATTAAATTTACTTATATTTTTAAGATAATTTACATATTGAGATGTTAGATACTCGGTCTTTTTTTTGAGGCCAAAGTTGTTTGTAGAGAGTGCGTTGTTGTATTTATACGAGTAGATAGTTAAATTTTCAGTTACAAAAAACGCAAGAAGCAAAACCACGACCAAAGTGACAGTTTTAACCATACTAAAGTGCTTTTTTTGCGATTCGTCACCTGGCATAAAGTTTAAACTTCCTTTCTTAAATTTAAATTTTTCTACTGGATTATATCCAAGCTAAATAAAAAATTTCTTTCATTTTTTAATTAAAAATTTAGCTCAAAGCTTAACGATCTTTGCACCGTATCCGCCTTGATTTGCCGGTGCATCGTGAAATTCTTTCACGCTTGGATGCTCTTTTAAGAAATTTTTAACAGCAAAGGCGAGCTTGCCAGTGCCGATGCCGTGAAATACGCTAACCTCATCAAATCCCATAACAAGACTATCGGAGATAAATTTATCAAGCTTAGCTATCGCCTCGTCAGCTCTCATGCCGTGCAGATCAAGCGAGAGCGAGGCCGTTTTTGGCTTATCGACACTTAAACTTACGCCGCCTTTTTTAGGCAAGACTACTTCGTTGCCATTTTTTCTTAAAAGCTCGAGTGGCACGCGCAAATTTATGCCATTTGACTCGATCATCGCGTCATTTTTAGAGATACTTAAAACCGTGCCTTTGATATTTTCATACTTCACTCTATCGCCTACTTTTAGGCTCTCGCGCTCAGTTTTTTTAGGCTTAACGATGGCGGCTTTTTTCTCATTTGCCACGTTTAGCGCCCTTTGCTTGTCTTTTATATCCTTGAAATTTATAACAGCTTTTGCCGCATTTATCGCGTCAAAATACTCTTTTTCAAGGCGCGAAATAGTCGCATTTAGCTTGATCTCATTTCTCTCTTTTAGCTCTTTTTGCTCCTCAAGCAAGCGCTCCAGCCGCTCCTCTTTTGCCGTGACCTCTTTTATCCCCTCATCAAGCTTTGTTTGTAAATTTAGTGTCTTTGTGATGATCTCGTTTAAATTCTCTTTATCTTCGCCGTAAATTTTCTTTGCCTGCGCCACTAAATTTTGAGATATGCCGTATCTTGCCGCCGTTTCAAAGGCGTAAGACTTGCCGATCGTGCCTTTTAAAAACTCAAATTTAGGCCTTTGGGCCGCCTCGTCGTAAAGTGCCGCCACTAGCTCAACCTCTGGGTTTTTAGCTAGTAACATCGCAAGGCGCTTGTGGTGGGTCGTGATGATCATTTTGATATCTTGAGTGATGAGGCGCTCTATCATGACGCCATACAAGCTCGCAGCCTCCTCAAAGTCGGTGCCAAGCTCGATCTCGTCGATGCCAATGATGATTGATTTTTTAGTAAAAAGCCTTGCAAAATGCACCATCCTGCCAGCAAAGGTCGAGATGTCGTTTTTCACGCTTTGCGGATCTTCTATGATCGCGTCAAATTCTTTAAAAGAGCCGATCGTTGAGCGGTTTGCGTCGATACGCATAGGCAGCAGATACTTTGCAAGAAGCGTGGCTGAGATGATCGATTTTAAAAGCATCGACTTACCGCCAGCATTTACGCCGGTAATGAGAAGCACTTTTTTGCTAAAATCCACGCTCACGCTTTTTGGGTTTTTTAGCGCTGGGTGGGCAAATTTCTCAAGCTTGATAACGTGCGAGCTATTTGGCAAAACAAACTCATAGTCACGCGATCTAGCCAAATTTACACGAGCCTGATATGCGTCAAACTGATCAAAAGCGTTATTTATAAATTTCAAAAAGAGCAGGCTCTTGCTCATCTGCAGGCTAAATTTCTTGCAGTGCTCAAAAATGATCTCCTCTTTTCTATCAAGTAGCTCGCTTTGCTCCTTTTTTAGGCGCTCGGTGCTTGCAGGTGCGACGTAGAAGTAGCCGCCTGAGCTTCTAGCGATCACTGTGCCTTTTAGAGCATGATTAAAGCCGCCACGCACCAAAAGTGCCTCTTGTGAGTTGATGTAGTGCGTCTGGGTATCGACTAGATAGGGCGTGATGTGCTTTGAGTAGATGAGCTTTTTAAGCTCAGCGTCGATCTGGCGCTTTTTCTCGCTAAATGCCTGCTTTATCGCCTGAAATCTCTCATCCACGCTGTCGCTAAACTCGCCGTTTTCATCAAAGCTGTTTGCCATCTGACTCATCGCTTCAGGGATTTCGACCTTTGCGATCCACTCGCCAAGCCTGCCTTCAAATTTTTGCTTTTTTAGATATGAAAAATACTTAATGATCTTTGCAAACTCGTAAATTTCACTGATGTGAAGCACTGCTTGCTTGCTAAGCCTCATAAGTGCGTCATCAAGCTCTTTTATCTCGTCAGGTGCCTTAAAATCATACTTTGAAAGCTCGCTAATGTTTTCAAAGTGGATTTTGCTGTCGCCTTGTAAAAATAGCGGTTTTTGCCTTGCTAAAAATGAGTTAAATTTATCCAGATACTCGCCTAGATCGAGCTTTAAAAATATCTCTTCAGTCATTGCTCACAACTTTTTATAGGCACGATGACGCCTGAGAGATCACTAAATTCTCTTTTAGCTAAAAATGACGCCGTGCCAAATTCGTAGTTAAATTTCTCAGCGCTCACGTTGTATTCGCCACATTTTAGTGTTTTGCCCTGCTTAAAATCGCTAACTAGCTTTGAGATAGCGTCCTCGTTTTTTGATAAATTCTCTTCGTAAAAATAGACGCAACCAAGGATCGCTACAAGCACCGCGCTAACGAGCGCTTTAACGCCTTTGCTGATCTTTTCATCTTTTATCGCCCAGATCGCTCCAAAAAGCAGCATCACGCCAGCGATTATTATCAAATTTCTTACCATTTCACGCCTTTATACTTTGCGATGAGCTCCTTGTAAAGCTCAGCATGAGGCTTGATCTTTTCTAAAATTTCAGCCCTAACCTCGCTGATATCTTGCTTTTCAACCAGCAAGCAAACAGCTAGATAAGGGGCATTTGGCAGCATCTCTTTTATCTGGGCGCTACTTAGCTTTTGTGACCTTGCAAGGGCTATCAAGATATCTTTTTTGCCTAAATTTATAAGGCTTAAAATTTCTTCTTCACTAAGCTCTTTTTCTTTTATCTCTTTTAAAATTTCATTTTCATCTTGAGGCTTAAAGTTGCTTAGATCCATTAATATCCGCCTCTTAGCTGCACGCTGATATCGCCCGCTCCAAAGCCAACTACAATGCCGTCACTTAGGCGGTTTTTCACGCCAAATTCATCTGTAAATTCTATCCCCTCTTCAACCCTCTCGACCTTGTCTGTAAAGATCGGGTTATACTCGCTAAATTCGCTCTTCATATCAACTTCGATCGGATTTTCTCCAGCTGCATAAACTGGCAAGATAACAAGCTCATCAACGCCTTTAAAGCACTCTTTAAAACCAGGTAAATTTGTGCTAAGTCTTGTGTAGCGGTGTGGCTGAAATATCGCTGTGACGCTCTTTATGCCTAAAATTTTGGCGTATTCAAAGACTGATTTTAGCGTCGCTTTTATCTCGGTCGGATGGTGCGCGTAGTCGTCTATTAGGATGAAATTTTTGTTTGCGCTAAGTATGTCAAAACGCTTTTTGATGCCTTTAAAATTTAATAAATTTTCTCTGATATCTTTAAGTGGCGTCTCGTGCATCGCAGCAAGGATAGCCAAAGATGCGTCTATGGCGATGTGCTCACCCATGCCAAAGGCTTCAAATTTGCCTAAATTTTTAAGGTTAAAGCTGGTATATGGCTGATAGTCTCTTACCACCATCGTAAGCTCGGTGATATCGGTGCTTGGATAAAGCCTGATCGCGTCAAGCTTAAGCGTGCTTAAAAACTCATCCTCAGCGTTTATCACTCTAACTTTTGCGCGCTCCAAAAAGCCCTTGTAGGCTGCGTAAAATTTAGCTAGATCGTAGTCATAGTGCTCCATGTGCTCTGGCTCTGCGTTTGTTACGATGGCTAGATATGGGTTTGAGTTTAGAAAGCTCGAATCGCTCTCATCAGCCTCAAATACGACGTTGTCGCTTTTGGCGTAGCGCATATTTGAGCCAAACTGCTTTGAGATGGCGCCGATGATGACTGAGCCTTCGATGAGGCTTGCTAGCATCGCTGAGGTCGTGCTCTTGCCGTGCGCGCCAGCAACTGCGAAAACGCACTTATCTTCAAGCACATAAGGCAAAATTTCTTTTCTTGAAAAGCACTTTATGCCCTTGTTTCTAGCCTCCACTAGCTCGATGTTATCCTCTTTTATCGCAGCTGAATAGACCACGAAGTCTTGGTCTTTTATCGCCTCTTTGCAGTGCGGCGTGATGACCTCGATGCCTTCATTTTGAAGCTCTAGCGTCGTCTTGCTCTCTTTGATGTCGCTGCCACTTATCTTGTGGCCTTTTTCGTGTAAAAATCTAGCGATGGCTGAGATGCCGATGCCGCCGATGCCTATGAAATGGACTTTTTTGATCTCGTTGTTTAGCTCTTGCAAATTTTATCCTTAAGTTTTTCGTGATTTTAACAAAAACTACTAAATTTAAGGCTGAAAAATGGCTTTTATTTGCTTAAGCTAAAGCTCTCTTCTATCAGGTCAAAAACGGTTTTTTGCGAGATTTTGGAGTTTAAATTTACGCTTATCCAGTGCTTTTTATTCATGTGATATGCTTTAAAAATTTGCCACTCATCAACTAGCACCATGGCTAGATCTGGGCTACATTTTAAATTTAAAACTTCTATCATCTCGTCACTTTCAAGACCAAGCTTGCTAGCGCTAAGCTGCATAAGTAGCGCAAACCACTTCTTGTTTTTCTTGTGACGAAAGACACTAAATTTTGGATACTTTGGGAAAATTTGCTCACCCAAAATGTCAAATTTATCTTTTATATATTTTTCAACGTCACTTCGTTTCAAATTTCACTCCGAAATAAAATTATCATTTTATATCCCTCGTCTGCTTGCAGTTACGAGGCGAAGCCCGAGCAAAAACCCCTCGCACGTTAGAGATTGCTGTGCTTCGAACAGGTTTAGTGATTTGTAAATTTTAAAATTTCATGAGCGAGCAATTTCGGCTCTAAATTTTGAGCTAAGCTGTAAGCGAAGCCAAAATTTAGTAGTCAATTCTTGTGAGCGAATGAAAGTTTTTAAATTTACTAATAAAAAACAAAATTTTAATCTCTGCACCGATAAATTTGGAGGCTAGCATTGCCTGCCTAAGCCAACGACAAAACAAACTGCCTCCAAATTTAGCACGAGTAAATTTAGATGTTCTCCCCAGCTATCATGCCAAATGTCAAGCAGTCAAGTATCGCGCAGCTACCAAGCCTGCTCGCTCCGTGCGTGCCACCAGTGACCTCTCCAGCAGCGTAAAGTCCCTTGATCGGCTCATCGTCTATGTTTAGCACCTGAGCTTTGGTGTTGATCTTTACGCCGCCCATTGTATGGTGAAGCTTTGGAGCGCCACGCATAGCGTAAAATGGAGCTTGCGAGATGGTGATGCCATCAGTTAGTTTAATTGGCTTATCAAAATCCTCATCCTTGCCATTTTTAACAAATTCGTTGTATCTCTCAACCGTTTTTTCTAGCTCGCCAGCTGGCATTTTATAGTATTTAGCAAGGTCTGCTAGCGTGTCAAATTTCATTATGACGCCGTTTTTCATAGGATTTGCAAGGTCGCTCTCGACTAGCTTTGCAGCAGCTACTGAGTCACATAAATTTATAGGATAGCTGTCGTTTTTAGCATCAATGATCCTAAACATCGCATCAGCTCTTATCTTGCGATCAGCAAGCTCGTTCATATAGCGTTTGCCGGTCTTTGGATCGACTGAGATGCCGTATCTAAAGGCAGCTTGTGAGGCAAATTTACTTGTGATGCCGTTGCCTTTTTCGTCAGGGCATTTATATGGGATGTATTGTATCCAGCCGATTTGAACAGGCAAAGCACCTATTTTTAGGGCTGAGATCAAAGCTCCTGCAGTCGCTCCTGGGTGGTTTGTGGTGTCAAATTCAGGCACCGCGCGTGGGTCTTGAAGCTTTCTAAAAAATTTATCACTACAAAAGCCGCCACTTGCTAGCACGACGCCTTTTTTAGCCTTTATAAATTTACGTTCGCCGCTCTTGTTCTCTTTGTCATCGCTAAATAAATTTTTATCAAATTTATAGTCATTTCGGACCGCAACGCCTACTATTGCGCCATTTTCATCGGTTACAAACTCATCAAATTTGCACCTTGTTCTAAGCTCACAGTCTTGTAAATTTTTAAACGTCTCAGCTAGAGGCTGAACGATGCCAGAGCCGCTTGTATTTGAGGTGTAGTATGTTCTTGGTACGCTGTGTCCGCCCTCAAGAAGTAGCTTATCTAGGTATTTTGCGCCGTGTTTTACGGTGAAGTTAAATGTATCAACTGCGCGATCAGCCAGTATGGCGAGCTGATCTACGTGGTTTAGCCCAAGGCCAGCTTTTACGCAGTCTGAGATGAAAATTTCTTTTGAGTCTTTGACTCCGTTTTTCTTTTGAAGCTCGCTGTTTGGCACGGCAAAAATTCCGCCATTTATCACAGAGTTACCGCCAACTCGCCCCATTTTCTCTAAGATAAGAACCTTGTTGCCTCGCTCATTTGCCTTGATACCAGCTGCAAGGCCAGCAAAACCGCTACCGATGATAACGACATCCCACTCCTCGTCAAATTTAACATCTTTATCTCTAAAGACTGGCATATCGCTCGCATAAACTCCGCTTGCGGCCAAGGCTGAAACAGCACCAAATTTTATAAACTCACGTCTTGAAACTTTACTCATAGCGTCTCCTTTTAGTATTACGCATAAGCCTGTAAATTTTAAATTTACACCTTTTTTCAAACCCATTGTGATTACTAAAATTATAGGATTATTTATGATAAAGATTACTTAAAATTATTTATTTTATATTAAGATTGAAGGTGGCGGTGAGTTTAAATTTTGCCTTTGCAAAAACACTCATTTTCGTGATCATCGATGACGCCAACGCCTTGCAAAAACGAGTAGATGATCACAGCGCCTACAAATTTAAAGCCACGCTTTTTCATATCTTTTGAGATGCGCTCTGAGAGCTCACTACTTGCTGGCATATCTTTGGCGCTTTTTATGTCATTTATCACGCGTTTGCCATTTGTAAATTTATAGATGTAGTTATAAAACGAGCCAAACTCGGCGCAAAGCCCTAAAAAAGCCTTGGCATTTTTTGGCAGGGAGTAAATTTTAAGGCGGTTTTTGATCGCTCGATCGTCGCTTAAAAGGCTTTGAAGCTTTGCCTCATCGTAGCTAGCGATCTTTTTTGCGTCAAAGCCGTCTAAAATTTGAGTAAGTCCAGCTCTTTTTCGTAGCACATAGTCCCAGCTAAGACCTGCTTGAAAGCCCTCCAAAATGAGCATCTCAAAGAATTTCTTATCATCTTTGACCACCCTGCCCCACTCAAAGTCGTGATAGCTCTTGCTAAATTCGCTCTTTTCAGCCCAGGCGCAGCGCTTCATCTTTTAAATTTCGCCTCTATCTGCATAAAGCCCCAAGTGCTTCTAGCCTCGCTAAGCTCCTTTTTGCTAAGCTCATCGATCATCATCTCTTCATTTTTACCAAGTCTGTTTTTCACCTCGCCAAATGGGCCAATAAGCATCGAGTCGCCGTAAAAACTCCACTGCTCGTCCTCGCTCTTGTGACTTCCTACGCGATTTACGCGAAGTACATAGAGGTTGTTTGTAAAGGCTCTAACCTTTAAAAGCTCCTCCCAGCGCGCCTGCGAGAAAAACGTGCAAGCCGTTGGCACAAGCACGATATCGACCTTTTTAGCGCTCATATAAGCCCAGCAAACGTCAAAGTGCGCCTCGAAGCCAAACATGACGCCAACCTTAAATTTATCGTAGGTAAAGATAGGTAAATTTAGCTCCTCGCTTGTGTTGCTAAAAAATTTTGCCTCGTTCCAGTGTGCATAAGGCATTAGAATTTGCTGGTCATATAGCTTTACTTGCGTTGGACTAAATTTAGCTAGGCTCTTAAAAATTTCCTTGCCTTTTAAATTTATGATAGGTGCGATGATGTTTAGATCATACTTTTTTGCCATCGCAAATAGCGCCTCTTTTTTGCGCTCGCTCTGCTCTTTTATGAGGCTTTTTGGCATGCTGGCAAGCTCTTTAAAGAAGCTATTTAGCACGTATTCGCCAAGGACAACCAGCCTTGCGTTTTCGTCCGCACAAATTTTAAGGTAATAATCAAGCCTCGCCTCACTTAAAGGCTGCGTTGGTAGCTGAAGGGCGCAAATTTTACTCATCATCCACCTGCTTTATGCTAAGTTTTGCGTTTTCTAAAATTTCTCTTGCTTCATTTAAGAGCTTTTTGCCCTGCTCGTGCAGCTTTATGCTCTTTTCTAAGCTCACATCATCTTTGTTTAGATCGTTTAAAATTTTATCAGCTAGGGCTAATTTCTCTTCAAAACTTTGCTCTTTTTGCTCCATTTTCTATCCTTTTAATATATTTTTTATATATCCATCAAATTTTTCTATCTCGACCAAAAAGGCGTCGTGGCCGTAGTTGCTATCTATCTCTACAAAATTTGTCTTTGCGCCTCTGCCCATCTCGCAAAGTGCGTCGTAAATTTCTCTCATGCAACTTGGCGGAAAGAGTAGATCACCTTTGAAAGCGACTAGATGCAAATTTGCTTTGATCGGCGCAAGGGCGTCTTTTAGGCTATCGTAGTGCCTTGTGCAGTCAAAGATATTCATCATCTTTACGATGTATAGGTAGCTTAGCGGGTCAAATCTCTTTGGAAAGTTATAGCCGTTATACTCCATATAGCGATCGACCTGAAAATGTCCAAAAAGATCGTAAAGGCCGTCGGTTTCGACGTAGTTTCGTCCAAATTTTTTATCCATGCTATCAGGGCTTAAAAAGCTGATGTGCCCTGCCATCCTGCCGTAAGCCATGCCTTTTAGCCCATTTTTTCTTATAAATTCTGCGTCATATTCGCCATTTTTGAAATTTTCATCGTTTAAAATGGCTTCAATGGCGATCTTGTTAAACGCTATCGCCCAAGGCTTTGTCTGATAGGTGCTTGCAAGCATTATGATATCTTGCGCAAATTCTGGAAACTCGATAGCGTAGCAAAGTGCCTGCATACCGCCAAGACTGCCACCTATCACGGCTCTTGCCCTTGTGATGCCAAGCTCGCTAAATAGTCTAATCTGCGCCTTTACCACGTCGCTTATAGCAAGGACCGGGAAATTTAGCCTATACTCTTTGCCGCTACTTCTATCCACGCTTAGCGGCGATGTCGAGCCAAAGCATGAGCCTAAGATATTTACGCAGATGACGTAAAATTTATCCGTATCGACCGCTTTTTTGCTGCCTATTAGCCCGTCCCACCAGCCAGCTTTCTCATCGCCTGCGTAGGTGCCAGCAGCGTGGTGTGAGCCAGTTAGGGCGTGGCAGATCACGATAACGTTGCTTTTATCAGCATTTAGCGTGCCGTAAGTCTCATAAATAAGCTTGAAATTTGATAGCATACGGCCACTCTCAAGATAGAGTGGCTCGTTAAATTTAATAGTTCTAGTTTGCAGGTCTAACACTAATTAACTTTGTAGTTTGGTGCCTCGTGAGTGATAACTACGTCGTGGACGTGGCTCTCTTTTAGTCCAGCGCTTGTTATCTCGACAAATTCAGCTCTTTCTTGAAGAGTTGGGATATCTTTTGCACCGACATAGCCCATAGCGCTTCTTAGGCCGCCTATTAGCTGATGGATCACATCTTTTATGCTGCCAGCAAATGGCACACGGCCTTCGATGCCTTCAGGCACAAGCTTGTCTTGAGCGGTGCCCTCTTGGAAGTAGCGGTCTGAACTGCCCTTTGTCATAGCGCCTATTGAGCCCATGCCGCGATATACTTTATACTGGCGACCTTGGAATGTTATAAGCTCGCCTGGGCTCTCTTCGCAACCTGCAAGCAAGCTACCAGCCATAACGCAAGCTGCCCCTGCTGCAAGGGCTTTTGCCACGTCTCCTGAGTATTTTAAACCACCATCAGCGATAACTGGGATGCCGTATTTTGCTGCTTCGCTTGCGCAGTCATCAATCGCTGAAATTTGAGGCACGCCAACGCCAGCAACGATCCTTGTAGTACAAATAGATCCTGGTCCGATGCCCACTTTTATGCCGTCAGCTCCTGCTTCTGCTAGGTCTTTTACGGCTGCTGGATTTGCGATATTACCAGCTATGACATCGACTTTAAAATTTGCTTTTACCTCTTTTAAAGTATCGATGATGCCCTTTGAGTGGCCGTGAGCTGAGTCGATGACGATGACATCTACGCCAGCATCAACAAGTGCTTTAGCGCGCTCTATCTGACCAACGCCAATAGCCGCAGCCACGCGAAGTCTGCCATAGCTATCTTTGTTTGCGTTTGGATACTCTTTGCGTTTTTTTAGATCTTTTATGGTGATAAGCCCGTCAAGTCTGCCGTCTTTATCTACGATAGGCAGCTTCTCAACTCTGTTTTGAGAGAAAATTTTCTCCGCATCATCAAGCGTGCAGCCCTTTGGTGCGGTTATAAGCGGTGCTTTTGTCATGCGGTCTTTTACCAAAACGCTCATATTTGTCTCAAATCTCAAATCGCGGTTTGTTAAAATTCCTATTAGTTTGCGGTCCTTGTCGATGACTGGAACGCCTGAAATATGAAGATCTGACATAAGGCTTAGAGCTTCAGCCACGGTCGCTTCTGGATTTATAAAGATAGGATCGATGATGACGCCACTTTCACTTTTTTTAACGCGCTTAACCTCTTTTGCTTGGCTTTCGATGTCCATATTTTTGTGGATGACGCCGATACCGCCAAGCCTTGCCATCATGATAGCAGTTCTATGCTCAGTCACCGTATCCATCGCAGCAGAGACGATCGGGATATTTAGCGTGACATTTTTGCTGATCCTGGTTTTGACATCAACTTGCTTTGGCAAAATTTCAGAGTATTGCGGCACAAGAAGCACATCCTCAAATGTTAAAGCTCTCTTTACTATCTTCATATTTTTATCCTTTTATTAAATTTTCTAGGCTCTTAGCACCATTTATCAAGGTCTGTTCGTCCCACGCTTTTGTGATGAGCTGGGCGCTCACGTTTAAATTTTGATCATCTTTGCCAACTGGCACAGAGATAGCTGGTAGGCCTGCTAAATTTACGCTGATCGTGTAAATGTCGCTTAGATAGGCTTGAAGCGGATCACTGTGTGCTCCAAATTTATAAGCTGTACTTGGAGCAACTGGCATGAAGATGAGATCGTTTTCTTCTAAAATTTTCTCGTACTGAGCTTTTATATGCGCTCTTGCTTTTTGCGCTTTGATGTAGTAAGCATCGTAGTATCCGCTACTTAGTACAAATGTACCAAGCAAAATTCTTCTTTTTACCTCTTCGCCAAAGCCTTCTGAGCGTGAATTTACATATAGCTCTTTTAAATTTCTAGCATCCGCGCGTCTGCCGTATCTCACGCCATCGTAGCGACTTAAATTTGCGCTTGCCTCTGCGGTTGCGATGATGTAGTAGGCTGCGACGTCATATTTTGAGTCTTCAAAATTTGTGTAAGTTACGCTGTGTCCGTGTGATTTTAGCTTTTCTATGGCTAAATTTAAAGCAGCTTTTGTCTGCTCGCTTGCGTTTTCTACGTAGTTTTTGATGACGCAAATTTTTAGCTTTTTGTTGCCGTCTATCTTGTCGCTAACGCTCACAAACGGCACATCTGCACTCGTGCTATCTTTTGCGTCGTGCCCAGCGATCGCGTCATATAAAATGGCTGCGTCTTCTACGTTTTGAGCGATAGGTCCTATTTGATCAAGGCTGCTTGAGTAGGCGCCAAGGCCATATCTACTCACTCTGCCATAAGTTGGCTTAAGTCCTACGCATCCGCAAAATGCCGCTGGCTGACGGATCGATCCACCAGTATCGCTACCAAGTGCGGCTACTGCAAGGCCAGCTGCAACTGCTGCTGCTGAGCCACCGCTACTGCCACCTGGGACGTGAGCGTGATTTAGTGGGTTTAGTGTTTTGCCGTAAAATGAGCTCTCAGTCGTGCTTCCCATCGCAAATTCGTCCATATTTGTGCGGCCAAATGGAGCTAAATTTTTGCCAAGTAGCTTCTCGATAACGGTTGCATTATATGGTGCTACGTAGCCTTGTAAAATTTTAGAAGCACACGTGACACTCCAGCCTTTTACTTGGATGTTGTCTTTTATAGCGATAGGCACACCCTCGCCTAGTTTTGCGATCTCTAAATTTGCTAGCTGCTCGACATAAGCGCCAAGCTCTTTTTCTTTTATGATTTTTGCCTCAAGCTCGGCTCTTAAATTTTTTATCTCTTCAGCTGAAAATTTCAAAGCTTCTTTTAAAGTTACCACTATTTTTATCCTTTAAATTTATTAACCAAAAATATGCCAAACAAGCTAACAACGACCACTGCAGCGATCGTTGCGACTATTATAGTTGCGCTTACTGGCTCACTTAGCACTTATGACCTCTTCACATCTTGGGCATAGCGCATCTTCTTTGCTAGCGTTAAATTTCCAGCATCTTGGGCATTTGTGAAGGTTGCTTGCTATGATCTTAAATTTATCACCCTCAAGCTCAAACTCAGCTAATGGCTCGCTATCATCATAAGCTCTAACCGAGCTTACCATGTAAAGATCGGCCACTTCGCGCTCGTCGTAGCTTGTGATGTTGTGGCTTGTGGTCTCTAGGCTTAGCTCTAAGGTTGATTTTATCTTTTTCTCCTTTTTAAGAACGTCCACGATCTCGTTAAATTTCTCCCTGCTGGCAAAAAGTAGTTCATCTTCAAAGCTAAGATCAAAAATGATTGGCTCATAGACTAGATCAAACGCGTCTTTTGCGTCGCCTTTGATGATCTTTGGAGCGTAGTCCATCACCTCATCAACGGTGTAAGTAAGCGTTGGAGCGATGAGTGGCAAAAGTGCCTTTGTAATGATCGCCATCGCGCTTTGAGCTGATCTTCTTCTTGGGGCGTCTTTTGCGTCGCAGTAAAGTCTATCTTTACAAACATCAAGATAGACGCCGCTAAGATCGGCTGATAAGAAATTTAAAAGGATGTTAAAGCCCTTTGAAAAGTCATAATTTTTAAAGCAAGCGCTCGCCTCATCAAAGACCTTTTTAGCGCGTGCTAATATCCACTTATCAAGGATGTTAAACTCTGTATTTAAGCTCTCAAGATCATTTACGTTTGCTAGTAAAAAGCGGATCGTGTTGCGGATTTTGCGGTATTGTTCGCTTATTTGCTTTAATATATCTTCGCTTATCTTTAGGTCACTTGAATAATCACTCATACCAACCCAAAGGCGTAAAATTTCCACGCCGTGAGTCTTAGCCACGTCTTGTGGAGCGATGACGTTGCCTTTGCTCTTGCTCATCTTCTCACCCTTAGCATCGACTGTAAAGCCGTGAGTTAGTATGCTCTCATAAGGTGCGTGAGAATTTATAGCTGTGCTTACTAGAAGCGAGCTTTGAAACCAGCCGCGGTGCTGGTCTGAGCCCTCAAGATACATGCTTGCAGGGTATTTGCCAGCGTCGTAGTTGTCGCTTTGCAAGACCGCATGCCATGTCGAGCCGCTATCAAACCAAACATCAAGGATGTCCATCACTTTTTCTAAATTTTCAGCCTTGTATTTTGAGCCCGTTGGCAAAAGCTCGTCTATGCTTAGCGCCCACCACGCATCAGCGCCTTTTTCTTTAAAGATAGTCACGATGTGGTCTAAAATTTCACTATCAAATATAACTTCTTTTGTCGCTTTATCTCTGAAAAACGCGATCGGCACGCCCCAGTCACGCTGACGAGAGATGCACCAGTCTGGGCGATTTTCTATCATAGAGCCTATTCTTTTTATGCCTACGCTTGGGTAAAATTTAACCTTTTCAAGCTCTTTTAGCGCTGTTTGTCTAAGCGTTTTTCCACCTAGTTTAGCCTCGTCCATAGCTATAAACCACTGCTTTGTGGCTCTATAAATTACAGGCTTGTGCGTTCTCCAGCAAAACGGATAAGAGTGTCTAAATTTAGAGACGCTAAGCAAGCTTTTGCCAAGTAGCTCTAAAATTTTCTCATTTGCTTTAAAGATGTGCATACCGACAAACTCATCTACCACGTCACTTCTAAATAGTCCGTGATGTTTTATGCTCTCATCGTAGCAGCCACCATCATCAACTGGCATCAAAATTTCACTAAAGCCATATTTCAAACAGACGTAGTAGTCGTCCTCGCCGTGACCTGGAGCTGTATGAACAAGTCCAGTGCCGCCGTCCATCATGACGTGATCGCCTAGTAAAAATCGCGATTTTCTGCCGTTTAGTGGGTTTATCGCGTGAGTGTTTTCAAGTAGGCTTGATTTAAACTCTTTTTTGATCTCACCCTTGCTTAAACCGCTTTGCACAACGCTTTCAAGTAGTGGCTTTGCAAATATCAAATTTTCAGCCGTTAGCACATAAATTTCATCTGGTTTTAGGCTTATGGCTTGATTTGCCGGAAGTGTCCAAGGTGTAGTTGTCCAGATGACAGCGCTTGCCTCTTTTACGCCAAGCTTTTCTAGCGCGTCGCTATCAAGCTCAAATGCTACGTAAATAGAGTAGTCCTCTTTCTCCTCATACTCGACTTCAGCTTCAGCTAACGCCGATCTAGCCGCCCAGCTCCAATAAACTGGCTTGCTTCTTTCTATCAAAAGGCCTTTTTTAGCGATCTCGCAAAGTGCTTTGTAGATGTCGGCCTCAAACTCAAATTTCATCGTCATGTATGGATTTTCAAAGTCTCCGATGATGCCAAGGCTTTTAAATTCATTTCGCTGAATGTCTATAAATTCTCTCGCGTGCTGCCTGCAAAGCTCCCTGATCTCGACCTTGCTAAGCTCTTTTTTCTTATCGCCAAGCTTTACTTCGACTTGCTGCTCGATCGGCAAGCCGTGACAGTCCCAGCCTGGCACGTATCGGACGTTTTCGCCGTAAAAATAGTGCGTTTTTGTGATGATATCTTTTAAAATTTTATTTAACGCGTGGCCGATGTGTAGGTGGCCGTTTGCATACGGAGGGCCATCGTGGATGTTGAAGTTTTTAACCGCATTTTGGCGGTTTTTTTTCATTTTTTCATAAACCTTGCGCTCTTCGTACCATGATTTTAGTCTTTGTGGTTCATTTTGTGGGAGATTTCCGCGCATCGGGAAATTTGTCTCTGGGAGTAAAAGTGTCTCTTTGTAGTCCATTTTTTACCTTGATTTTAAAATTTGCTAATTTTACACCTGTGCTGGTTAAATCACACTGAAAAATAGTATAATGAGGCAAAAAAAGGAGCTTAAAAATGAGACAAAGTATCTTGATAATAGGCGAAGATCTTGAGATAAATAGAGAATTTCTAAACTACATTTTTCAAAGTTACGAGGATCATTTTGGCGAGCTTGGAGTGGTCAGTTTTGCTCCGAAAAATAGCAAAGAGCTACCTTTTATCATCGAAAATTTATCAAAAGATTACGACTTTGTAAGCATTTTTGGCTCAGATGAAAATTTTGCCATCGCCGCAAAGATAGTAGCGACGCTAACTGGGGGCTCGCTCGAGCTAAAAGATAGCACGACACTTGCGCTTAAAGATAGCTTAGACTACTCTAAAAATAGCTTTTTAGCCAGCCTAAATAACGCTCAGATAAATCTCATAAAAGCTAATCCAAATGAAGAGCTAGGCGAGTTTTTAGTCGAGTATGAGCCTGATTTTAGCTACTTTCATCTAATAGACATCGACGCAGATAGCGCGAAGATCCTTATGCTGCCACTTGCTAAAACTTATGAGGTCGATATCACTCTTGCGCAGATCCTGCCAAATTTGATACTAGTAAGGGCAAAAAGCAATAAATTTGGCCAGATCGAGAGCTTTTTACAAGGGGTAAAAACGCTATTTTCGCAAAAATTTATCCCGCAAAAAGATGTGATCAAATTTGTAGCAAAAAAGCTCATGCAAAAGGGGCTTAAAATTTCATTTGCTGAGTCTTGCACGGCTGGGCTTGCGGCGGCTAAATTTGCAAGATATGGCGGCATCTCAGCTAGCTTTGATGGCTCACTAGTAACATACGCAAACCACATAAAGCACGAGTGGCTGGGCGTTGAGGATGAGATTTTAGATACTTACGGAGCTGTGAGCGAGCCTTGCGTAAAAGCGATGGTGAAAGGCACGCTAAGCACGACAAATGCGGACTTTGCGCTTGCTATAAGTGGCATAGCAGGACCAGGTGGGGGCACAGCTAGTAAGCCAGTTGGCACGGTATATGTCGCAGCTGGCGATAGAAATGGCAACATTGAGGTTGAAAGGCTTCTTTTAAAAGGGGAGCGCAACTACGTTAGAGAGCAAAGCGTGCTAAGTGCCTATCTATGTTTGCTTCGTCTAAAAAGCGAGATATTTTTCGCGTAAATTTTATCTTTTTAAAAATTGCACTAAATTTAACAGCGACATTCACAATAAAATATCAAAAATAAAGGGCCAAATTTAGGAGGCTAAAAATGTTTAAAAAGATATTGTTTCTAGCTATTTTTTCGTTATTTGCATTTGGCGCTGAGGCACAAGCTGGCGAGATAAAAGCAAGTGACTCGCCCTTTGGTTACGCTAGCGTTGGTGCAGAGCAAAATTTTGGCGGATATACCGGCAAAGAGAGCAAAGAAGTCACCGTAAAAGATAGACAAGAGCTCGTAAAATACGCCAAAATGGGTGGTTACGTCATCTACATAGATGGGCTCATAGACCTTAGCGAAGGCAAGATCCCGCAAAATGGCAATAGCGATGGGCTGGATAAATTTATAAGTGAGATTAGCGGTGGCGAGTTTAGCTCTTATACCAAATTTATGCAGGCTTACGGCGCTTCGTGCCGTGCATTTTTAGATGGTTCGCAAGATCCAAAGTTGGCAGCACTTCGCAAAAATTTAGCCAACGAATACAAAAAGCTCATCGTAGTGCCGGTAGCTAGCAATACCACGATAATCGGCTTAGGCGAAAACTCAGGCATAAAAGGTGGCTCACTTTTGCTAAAAAATGTCCAAAATATCGCGATCCGAAACATGAATATCCTAGATGCTTTTGATCCATTTCCAGATGTACAAAAAAATGACGGCTTTAACGCGCAATATGACGGCGTTAGCATAGAATCAAGCAAAAACATCTGGGTAGATCACTGCCATTTTAAGGACACTGTTGAGCTTAGCCATGTGCATTTAGTAGGTGGAGAGCTTACTAAATGGCAAACTTACAGACGGAACTGTGCGAGAGATAGTGCGGCTATCACGATCTCGCACAAGATCTTTGAAAATCACGACAAAACGATGCTAATAGGCTCAAGAGACTCTGATGGCAGCAGCGAAACGAGAACTATAACGGTCGCTCATAACATTTTTGACAACTGCGCGCAACGCCTACCTATGGCACGCAATGCAAAGGTGCATGTCTATAACAACTTTTACGACTCAAAAGATGGCTTTTATGACCAAAAATACGCCATTGGCGTGCGCTTTGGCTCGCTAATATACGCTCAAAACAACTACTTTACAAATGGCGTCAAGATAAGCTACAAATGTAACAAAGGCACCATTTTTGAAAGCGGCAACATAGACCTTTCTAAAAAGGGCAGCGTTTGCGAAAAGCTAACCAAGCCGCCATTTGAGCCTCCATATAAATTTGAGCTCCTCGAAGCTTTAAGCGTCCAAAATGAGGTAAATAAAAACGCAGGTACTGGTAAACTAGCCGTTATAAAATAAAACCAAAGCCCCGAGCTAGCTAAACGCTTGGGGCATGAAACAAAGCTAAATTTTTATATTTTTACAAGCCAAAACGCTGGCACATAGCCCATATATCAGCACACAAAGGCTAACACTTAACCCAAAAACGCTAAGAGCGGCGGTCTGGCTAAACGAGAGTGTGAAAAACGAGATAAAACTCGTGATAAATGCGCAAAATATCCCATAAACTCGCTCTTTTTCGCTAAGACTCTCATTTAGCGCAAATATCATGTAATCAATCCCAACAGCGCTTGCAAGGATGAGCCCAAAGACGCCAAAAATGCTTAAATTTACGCCAAAAACGGCAAGGATAAAGAGTGTAAGAAGCACGCCAAAGATGATGACGCCCATCACAAGTGCCGAGATAAGCGCACTAAAATAAAACCAAAGCAGTAAAAACACGACCACAAGCGCTGCTATTTTTAGCTTTAGCGCAAGCTCTTTTGCCTGCGTTAGGCTCTCATTTAGTGAGTCGGCAAAATTTAGGCTAAAAGCGTTGTGGCGCTTTAGCACCTCATCACTTGCCGCCCCTTTTACAAAGCCACTCGCGTAAGCCACACTTGCATTTTCATCAAGGACAAATTTTTTAAAATCCTTCATAGATTTGAGAGCTAAAATTTCACCAACACCAAGCTCTTTTTCGCCAAAAATTTTTAAAATTTCACTTCGCACTTCATCTTTACTAAAGCCAAATTTCTCATAAATCGCGTAAATTTGCTCATCATCAAGTGCCTTTTTAAAGGCCTCTTTTAGCTCAGCTTGCTCGCTTTTACTTAAAAACATATCGCTTAGCGAGCTCTCATCTTTTATCAAATTTCTCTTTTTTAGCTCATCTAAAAGGCTCTTTTCGCCTCCTAAAATGTCGCCGTTAGATCTTGTCACTATCATCGTGTTTTGGTTGTTGCCAGTTAGACTTAAGATATAAGAAGAGTCCGCTAGCAGGCTCTTTGGCATATTTGAGTAGTCTTTTACGTTTTCGCTTTTTGATAAATTTTTAAGGTCAAATCCAAGAAAAATAGCTAGTAAAACAAGCGAAATAGCTAGAAATTTAGCCCCCAAATGCCTTGCAGCCACGTCTGAGAGCTTGCAAAATTTAGTTAAGAACGCGTCAAAAACCTTTGATCTATAAAATTTCACCCCTTCAAAAACTAAAGGCATGAAAAAGTAGCTAGCTAAAAAGGCAGCAACTAGCGCAAATGCCGAAAAGAGCGCCACCTCTTTAAGTAGCCTAAGATCAGAAAATGTAAAAGCTAGATAGCCACTAAGCGTAATAAGTAGGCCTAGCAAGAAAATTTTTAGCATATTTTTTATGCTACTAGCCCTGATCGCTTCGCCCTCGTTTTTGCTAAGCCAGTGCAAAATGTAGTCAAACATGAGGCCAATGAGGCTAGTGCTTATTAAAATAGTAAGGATATTTAGTTCATTTAGGCAGAGTAAAGTGCCTGCAAAAGCGACACTAAAGCCAAATGCAGCGATAAATATCACATAAAAAATTCGCAAATTTCTAAAAGCAAGTATCAAAAATATAGCGGTTAGACTTAGCGAAACAGCGCTCATATAAAGGCTCTCGCTCTCATTTTTTTGCTTTGAAAATGCCTGATAAAGGGCGCTTGAGTGCACAAAAAGCTCATTTTGCCCAACTTTTAGCGCTTCTAGCTCGTTATAAAAATTTATTAGCCCCTCGCTCGAAGCGCCACTTTTCAGCTCGCCTTTTAGCAAGAAAAAGCTCTTTTTGCCGTCTTTTACCTCAAGCATGAGATCTGCTAAATTTAAGCTCACATTACCGTTTTTTGCGCTAAAGCCGCTACTTAGCGAGAAAAAATCATCATTTACATTTAAAAGTCTAAAACTAAAGCTATTAAAAATTTCCTCTGCGCGCTTTTTGAAAAAGGCGTTTTTATCGTTTTTTAAAAGCTCTAAATCACCCCTACTTAAAAGCGCGATCTTTGAGCGGTTGATGTCACTTTTTATATCATTTAAATTTACGTCGATGGTCGCCTCAAAGCTCTTAAAAAGCGAGCTTTTAAGCGCCAAGCTTTGCACGTTTTTGGCTAGCTCTTTGGAATTTACCAGTACTAAAAAATTTGATGCCATCTCATCTTGCACCTCTTTTAGCACCTTTGCCTCTTTGGCGTCTTTGAAATTTATCAGTGAAAAGATGTCAGTTTGGACGTTTTTTAGGCTCGCAAGCGAATACCCAAGCGAGGCTAAAAAAACAAAGATAAAAGCCAAGATAGTGGCTATTTTTTTCATTTTATACTAAACTCATTTAGCGTTTTATCGCCGCTTACCTCGTCAAGCTCGATCTTTTTTACCGCCTTGTCGCCACTTATCTTTATGGTTTTAAAAATTTGTTTAAAGAGTAAATTTTTAGGGCTTAGCTCTATGCTCCACTCTTTTAGGCTGCCGCCTGTTTTTATATCAAATTCTTTCCTAAGCTCGTTTTCATCAAGGCTGATGATAGCCAAAAAGAGCTTTTCATCAAAATTTGCGCTCGTCTTTTCAAGCTTGCCATTTTCGTTTTTGAAAATGCCATCTTTATTTATAAAAACCTTTGAGACGACTGGCTCAAGCGTATCCCAGTAAAGACCGCCCTTTTCGAGCCTAAACTCGCCAGAGCTTTTTATGTTTTTGTTAAAGCCAGCCAGACTCTTTGTCTGCGTGAAATTCCCGCTTACTCCATCTGTTTTTACTATATTTTTAAGCTCACCCAGCTCATAGCCAAAGCAAGATATAAAAATGGCTAAAAAAAGAGCTATTTTTCTCATCTTTTCTCCTTTTCATTATAGGCTTTAAGCGCCTTTTTTAGGGCTTCTGGCATCTCAAAGCAAGTTTGCAAGCTATTCATCTCGATGACAGCTTGGGCTGTATTTGCCTCGCTTAGTTTTTCGCCCTTTTCATTTTCTATAAGGTAGTGAAATTTCAAAAACGTTTCGCACTCGCTAAGCGTCGTCGTGACCTTTATGATGTCGTTAAAAAAGGCTGGGCGAACGTATTTTACGTCAAGCTTTACGATAGGAAAGGCGTAACCATCTTTTTTCATAGCGATGTAGTTGTATCCTAGCTTGTCAAGTAGCTCGCAACGCGCCATTTCTAGGTACTTGACGTAGTTGCCATGCCACATCACCTCCATGCTATCAACGTCAAAAAACGCCACTTTAAATGTGCTAACGTGTGAAATTTTCACTCTCATCTCCAAAAATCAAAAAAGTTAAACCACTGCGACGGACTCTTGCACGCTCTCTCCTCAAGCTGCCTTACATAGCTTTGGACGTATGGCAGGACGCTTGCCTTGCGGTCGCGACCTAGTTTTATCTCATCAGCGATATCGCTTAGTTCGATGTCAAATTTATCGCCATTTTTTACGCACCAAAGCGCGCTCATTTTTACGCCCAAAATGCCAGCTAGCAAGTATGGGCCGTAGTTAAATTTAGCCTCCTTACCAAGAAAGCTAAGCCTTATAAATTTATCTCCATTAAGCGGTGTCCTATCGCCCATTATGCCGATATTTACGCCATCTTCAACCGCCTCTTTTAGCTCAAGCATAGCAGCCGCGTCGAGCTTTTCAACGCTGATTAGTTTGATCTGCCCCTTGCTGATCTGCTCTAAAATTTTATAAAAATTCTCACTTCCCTTGCTATAAACCAAGATGATCATGCGAAAATTTGGCGATCTAAGCGAGAGTGCCTTGCAAATTTCTACATTTCCAAGATGGCTTGTAAGCACGATTCTGCCACGTTTTGAGGCTTCAAACTCATCTTTGATGCTATTAAATTTACTAAGTTCTAGCTCGCTTTCAAGCACGCCATTTTGCCATATACGAAATTTATCACATATTGCTATACCAAAGTCATAAAAGTTACTAAAAACGCTAGTTTCCGGCTTTTTACCGCTAAATTTCTCTACATTTAAAAGAAATTCTCTTATATTTTCTCTCTCAACTTTTGAAAAGAGATAGTAAAAGCAAACGACGATAATAACGATAGGTTTTATGAGAAATATAGGCAAATTTCTAGTTAAAAATAGGCTAACTCGCAGGAAAAATTCATTCGATCTCTCGCCCTTTTGCCACCATGCGTATTTTTGTCCTTTAAAGACTTTGCCAAGCAAAAATGGCACTAAAGTAAAAAAATATCTTGCGTGCATGAGGCTTATTAGCGCGTTATCTTTTAGCATTTTAAAGTGCGAAACGCCGCCAGCTTCGTAGTTCACTTTTAGCGCTATCCACTTGATCTCTACGCCAGATCTTATGGCATTTACCAAGATCTCCATGTCAAATTCCATCCTATTTGAGCTACTTTGGAGGGTCGCACTCTCAAGCTCTTTTAGAGGATAAATTCTAAAGCCACACATCGCGTCTTTGATGTCAAAATTTAAAGTGTTGATCTTGACCCAAAAATTTGTGATCTTTCTGCCATAAAACCTCGACTTTGGCGCGTCTTCGCCGTAAATTGGATCAGCCATTATTAGATCATTTGGATATCTTTTGCTAAGCTCTAAAAACTCCGCTACCAAGCTTATGTCGTGCTGAAAGTCAGCGTCGATCTGAAATGCATGCGTGTAGCCATTTTGCAAAGCGTGTCTAAAGCCATCTTTTAGCGCAGCTCCTTTGCCGCCGTTTTGGGCTCTTGTTAAAATTTCTACACCAAATTCGCTCAAACTTTGCAAAGCTTTTTTTGAAGCCTCGTTTGAGCCATCATCGACTATTAAAATGTGTAGATCATATCTCGCAAGCGCCTCGCAAAGGGCTTTGATCTTTTCTGGATGGTTGTAAAATGGTATGAGAAAAAGCGTCTTCATAAGCCCAGCTTTATCCTGCCAATAGCACTTCTAGCGCCGTTACAAAATATCTCAAAGTAAATCTTCTCATCTCTTTGCGAAATTTCTATACAAAGCTCGTCATTTGGCCTTACAAATTTTAAAAATTTCAAATTCTCCACCACGCATTGATCGCCTATTTCTGCGCCAAGCTCTCTTGCAAATTTAAATACAAAATCAAGCTGCACAAAGCCAGGCAAAAGCGGTAAATTTGGAAAATGCTCCATAAAAATGCCAAGCGCAGGACTTAGCTTTGTCCTAAATTTATAAACGCCCTCTTCGCTACTTTTCTCCCAAGAAAGCTCCTCGTTTTTTTCTAAAAGAGCTTTAAAATTTGCCTTCAAAAACTTGCCCTGAGCGTTTTTACAAAGCGAGCTAACGATCTTAAAATATCTAACACTATTTTTAAACTCAGGCCTTAAAAGCTCATTTAGCCTTGCTACAACACCCTTTTTGCCGCTATCTCTAAAGAGCCTCACGCCATCTTCGCTAAGCTCCAAAAGCGCAGCTAGACGCTTAAATTTAGGATGAGTGTCGCAGTAGCAGTCTTTTAAAAGGCCACTTTCAAACATCTTATTTTCGATGCTTATTAGATTGACCCTTTTGTCATTTAGCTTAACGATCCTATCGATCCTGCCCTTTAGCGTGAGCCTGCTGCCATCTATCTGCGCCCAGTCGCTAGTTTGGAAAAACTCGCACCAAGGCGAGCTCACATTTAGCGCCTCGTCCTCGCTAAGACCAGCCTTTACCTTGCTAAAAAGCAAGAGCTCATCGCCTAAATTTCTAGCAACTATGCCAGTTTCAGTGCTACCATAAATTTCAATTATCCTAGCGCTGCTTAAGCTTTCTATCTTTGCTCTTAGCTCGCTCTTTAGCGCTGAGCCTGCGCAGATGATGTTTTTTAGCCCTGAAATTTCAGCCGCTCTTGGGCTAGAAACTAGCGTTTGAAGCAAGACTGGGCTTGTTACGAAGGTTAAATTTGTAAGGTCTAGTTCAAAGATCGCCTCTGGGTAGTTTAGCTCCTTGCTAACAGCCTTTGCGCCAGAGATGAGCGGCAAAAAGATCTTAAATGTAAGGCCAAACATATGCTGGTGCGAGACGCTAGCAAAAAAATTATCCTCTTCATTAAAGCCAAGCTCATCTTTTAAAAATAGCCCCTCATCTATCATCGCTCCAAGGCTTTTTTGGATATTTTTGCTAGCTCCACTTGAGCCTGAGGTCTGGAGAAAAAATGTAGAATTTTGATCAAATTTTAGCTCCATGCTCTTGCTAAAGTCTAAAAAATCACCAAAATTTTCATCGTTAATGACAAATTTATCCCCGCTATATATCGGCTTTGCAAGCAAGATAGGTTTTACGCCAACCCCAAGCGCTCCAAAAAAAGCTGCGCAAAACTCAAAGCTCTGGCTTAGATAAATTTCTATCTCGCTTAAATTTTTCTCTTTTAAATTTGCCCCAAAAGTAGCTGCATACTCGTAAAGATCCTTGCTAATGTCCACAAATTTAAATGCCTTTAGGCTCTTTTTAAAATCCATTTTCCCTCTTTAAAATAAAAATTTTACGATATAAAATTTCGCCAAAAAACAAAACTCCCATCAAGATATAAGATACAAATGAGCAGTAAATGCTCCAGTAAATTTTATCTTCAAACTGCGCTAAAACAAAGGCAAAAGCTGCGTTAAAAACGAAAAACCAGCACCAAATTTTAGTTAGCCCTCTTGTATAGCTAACGACCTTTTCGTCTATCTTTTTCTCTTTTAGCCTAGCAAGCTTTGTTATGACCGCCTCGCCCTTTAAACTATAAAAAAATACCGCCAAAAAGCCAAGACTTACGATACTTGGGTATAAAAGCGCTAAATTTACACTTCTAAAAATAGCGCAAATGGCAAAAAATAGCCCAGCTGCTAAGCAAACCTGCCTTGTTTTAGCGCTTTCAAAATAAGCCCTAGCCAGCCAAAGAGCGCAAAGAGCGCAAAAGATAAGAGTTGCACCCTTTTGCCAAAAAAATAGCACCAAAGGATAAGCGATGCTTGCTAAAACTAGCGCTACTTTTACTATATTATGCTTCAAATTTCTTTGCTACGGCTTTTACGATATCATCAAGCGTTTTTACGTTTTTAAAGTCCTCTGGCATCAGTCTATAGCCAGTTTGGCGCTTGATGTAATCAATCATATCAATAGCATCTATACTATCTATCTGCAAGTCCTCATATATCCTAGTTTCAGGCTTTATCTTGCCCTCGTCTATCTCAAAAAGCTCGATCAAAGCCTTCTTTAAAATTTCAAAAATTTCTACTTCGCTCATTGTTATTTCCTATTTTCATAAATGTATTTTGCAAGAGAAGATACGCTAAAAAATATCTCTTTTAAATTTGCTGTCTTTGAGTCAAGCACGAGGCCATATTTTTTCTGTACAGCTAGCCCAAGCTCTAGTGCATCGACGCTGTCAAGCCCGAGCCCCTCGCTAAAAAGCGGTGCGTTCTCGTCGATATCACTTGGCTTCATATCCTCTAAATTTAAGCTTGTGATGATCAGCTCTTTTATCTCATTAACTAGTTCTTTCACTAAATTCCTCCTTATAAATTTTACTTATCTCTTCGTGTAGCGCCCTCGCCCTTACGGGGCTTGGCCTATCTTTTAAAAACTCACTAACTTCAAATTTCTTTAGCTCTTTAAAGACATACTTTATCTTTTCATCTGGCGTTTTGTACCATGGCTCATTTTTTCTAAGGCTTCTTGGAGCCATATTTATACCCACACAAACCACGTTAGACGCGCCTTTTATGCCCATGTATGCGGCCGCTTTATGAAAGATGATCTCCTCTTTTGTGCGTGTGCCCTCTGGGAAAATGAGCAAATTTTCGCCACTTTTTAAAACATCTACGCTTTTTTGTAAAAATTCCTCGTTATTTGTGTTTGGTATGTAGTTGCACGCCCTAATGGCCGCAAATAAAAATATATTTTTGCCAAGCTCGCCCTTTACGATGCAGTTTATCCTTTTAAATTTTGAGACCAAAAAGACCACATCAAGCAGCGAAGGGTGGTTTGCGATGACTAAATTTGAGCCGCCATTTAGCTTTGTAAGCTCAAATTTATAGTCCAGATACCCACAAATTTTAGTAACTTTTATAAAAAATCCCCAAGAAACTCTAACAAGATCACGGCATAAATTTTGCACAAATTTAAATTTATTTAGCCCAAGAAGCACGACTGGCACTAGCAAAAGGTCGCCACTTATGCAAATGAGCGCAAAAAAGAAAAATAAAAATCCAGCTCTTAAAATTTTAAGGCTCATAGCTAAAATTCCAAGACGCGAAATGACTGCTACTTTGCCACGTTTTTGCCAAATTTGGGTCAAAATTTACGATGAAGCTTTGCAGTAAATTTTCTGAAATTTCTTCTTCTTTTTCCACTCTTTTTAGAGTTAAAACTCTCTTATCTTTTGCCTTTGAGACGACAAGCGCTAGCATAAATGATGGCTTTTTCTCATCAAAATAGCTCTGCGATATCGACTCATGATAGGCAAGGATGAGCACCTTTTCATATCCGTCATTTAGCCTTAAAAACGCAGCTTGCAGCGCGTCTTCGACTGGGCTAAAAGAAGAGATGGCTAGAATTTCATTGTGATTTTTAGCTTCGATGCTAAGAAGCGACGAGATAGCGTTATGCACAGAGAGCGAAAACGACGTTGGCGATACTGGCTCAGCCTTTGCAAGTGCAGTTTCTAGCTCAAAACAGCGATTTATCTCGCCTTCATAGGAGCTAAAAATGACTGGCGTATCGATGCTCTCAAAACTACTAAGCAGGCTAAAAGCGCACTTTGCGGCACTACTTAGCCTTCTTCTTTGCATCGGCGGGATCTTTGCTAGATCAAATTCTTTTTTATATCTCGCTAGATCCTCGCTGATCTCACCATAAGCTATAGCGTCATAAAAATCAACTTGAAATTTCATTATTTCGCGATGTCGCCTCTTAGTGTGACGCCAGACATCAAAGAACCGCTGCCGCACTGAAACTGAGTTTTAGAGTTAAATGGCTGTTTTTTGTAATATCCAGTCAAATTTACAACCTTCGTACCACCCTCTTTCACCGCTCTTTCTTGAAATGACTTTAAAGCAGAGAGAAGCGCGATCTGGCAAGCCTCTTCGTCACTTTTGTTAAAACCATTTGTCTTTTTGTTTGACGTTAGATCTCTTACGATCACCTTGCCAGTGTATCCTGTGCCAAAGCTGATGCTAACGTTTGGTAGCAAAAATTCTTTAGCCTTTGGGCCATTTAAGAAGTCAAGTGAGTGGTACTTCACGTCATCTCTAGCGCTAAGGCTTGAGGCAAATGCCAAAACGGCAACTAATAAAACTAATCTTTTCATTTTCTATCCTTTTTAAAATTTGTTATCTACTCTTTTAAATATCAAAGATGTATTTACACCGCCAAATGCAAAGTTGTTACTCATCACAAAGTCCGTCTTTATCGGCGTTGGCTCCTTTAAGTAGTTTAGCTTTGCACAATCAGGATCAGTTACGTTTAAATTTATAGTTGGGAAAAATAGCTCTTCTCTCATCATCATTATGCTTGCTATCGCCTCCAGCCCGCCACAAGCGCCAAGCGTGTGACCTAGATAGCTTTTAAGTGAACTAATGGCGATGTCCTCTCCAAAAAGCTCGTTTGTAGCGATACTTTCAGCTATATCGCCATGTTTTGTCGCGGTAGCGTGGGCATTTACGTAGCCTATGCTTTTTGGCTCTAGTTTTGCCGCGCGCAGCGCTAAGCTCATCGCCGCTTTCATCGTAGCGCTTTGTGGTCTAGTGATATGCGTGCCATCACACGTAGAGCCAAAGCCAACGACCTCAGCATAAATTTTAGCTCCTCTTTTTAAGGCGCTCTCTTCGCTTTCAAGCACTAAAAATCCAGCCCCCTCGCCAAGCACCAAGCCATCTCTATCTTTTTCAAACGGCGTTGGTGTCAAATTTGGCGCGTGGTTTTTGACGCTAGTCGCATAGAGCTTGTCAAAGACGTATGCCTCACTTACGCAAAGCTCCTCAGCCCCACCAGCTAGCATCATGTCTATGCTGCCACTTTTTATGCTCTCGTACGCGTAGCCAATGGCGTGTGAGCCGCTCGTACATGCCGAAGATGTAGGGATGATGCGCCCTTTTAGCGAGTAAAATAGCGCGATATTTGCCGCTGTGGTGTGAGGCATCATTTTTATGTAGGTATTTGCGTTAAAGCCGCTATCCATGTCCAAAACTAGCTTTGCCATGTCAAGGATAGAGTCGGTGCTACCAGTGCTTGAACCACTAGCTACACCCATTCTGCCATCTTGTACGCTTGGGTCTAAATTTGCAGCCTGCAAACCTTCGCCATTTAGCAAGCCAGCGTCTTTTAAAGCAAGCCCGGCTGCGTGCACGCTGTAACATGAGACCTTGCCAAGGCTTCTTAGCTGTTTTCTGTCCCACTCCTGCGGGTGTTTGTACTCTATGATGGGTGCTGCAAGGCGTGTGTTTAGGTCCTTATAGCCCTCCCACTCGCTCATATATCTCACGGCGTTTTTGCCCTCAAGAAATTTAGCCCTCATCTCCTCCCAGCTGTTGCCAAAAGCACTGACTGCGCCGATACCTGTGACAAATACACGCATTAGCAAAGCCCTCCATTTACACCGATAACCTGCCTTGTGATGTAGCTAGCATCACTGCTTAGTAGAAATTTAACAAGTCCTGCCACCTCATCTACCTCGCCAGCTCTTTTTGCAGGTATGGCCTTTAGCACCTCATCTAAAAAGTCGCTATTTAAAATTTCTTCGCTCATATCTGTCTTTATAAGCCCTGGTGCTACGCAGTTTACTGTTATGCCCCTGCTGGCAAGCTCGACTGCAAGGGCTTTGCTAGCTCCTATGATGCCTGCCTTGCTAGCTGAGTAGTTCACCTGACCTCTGTTGCCAATGACCCCTGAAACAGAGCTTAGTGTCACTATCCTAGCTGGCTTTCTAGCCCTTATCATAGGCATTAGCGCTGGTCTTAGGATGTTGTAAAAGCCGTTTAAATTTACATCTATCACGTCAAACCACTCTTCGTCACTTAACCCCACAAAGGTATTATCCCTTGTTATACCAGCGTTTAAAATAACGCCATAGTAAACGCCATTTGCCTCCATGTCGGCCTCTATAGCCTCTTTTGCCGCAGCAGTGTCAGCCACGTCAAATGTCATAAATTTAGCCCCAAGCTCACTAGCCATCTTTAAAAGCTCATCGCTCTTACTTCTTGCATGAAGCACCACTTCATATTCATTAGCAAGGCGCCTAGCGATGCTAGCTCCTATACCCCTACTTGATCCAGTTATCAATACTCTCTTACTCACTAAGTGCCTTTTTTACAAATTCTTCATCAGGGCTCATCACGTTTAAAACCGCCCTTGCGCCAAGCTCACCATTTACAAAAAGCTCGCTGTCATAAACGCCAAAACCGCTCTCATCTTGGATCGAGCACTTTGAGACGATCACTATCTCATCGCCCACTTTAAAATATGGCCTAAAAATTTCAAATTTTCTACTGCCAAGCAAAAAGCCAAATATCGCCTTCTCGCCCCTTAGCTCACGCATTTTTGAGTCGTAGATACCAAGGCTTTGAGCCATCATCTCTATCGCCTTTTGCGTCTGAAATTTCCCATCTTCTAAAAATGGATTTTGCTCATTTATCACGCTTCTTACTTTTATGCTCTCGCAAGGGATAAATTCTAAAATTTCATCGATCAGGGTTATGGCGCTGCTGTGCGGCAAATAATCACTTATCATCATCTCACTCTTTTAAATATTATCGCGGCGTTATCTCCACCAAAGGCAAAAGATAGCGACATCGCTGTTTTTACGTCAAATTTCGTGCCACTTTTTACTAAATTTACAGCCTCCAAGCTCTCATCATACTCGCCGTCATAAACGTGTGGTGGCAAGAGGCTATTTTCCTCCATGCAAAGCATAGCGCAAATGGCGCTCTCAACAGCTCCAGCAGCCCCAAGCGTGTGACCGATCTGTGGTTTTAGCGTGCTTGCAAAGGTGGCACCAAGCGTTAAATTTACAGCTTTTGCCTCCATTTTGTCATTTGCCTGCGTGCCGGTGCCATGCAAATTTACATAATCCACGCAGCTCACACTAGCTCTTTTTAGCGCGTTCTCTATGCAATTTACTGCCATTTTGGCACTAAAATCAGGCTGCGTCATGTGAAAAGCGTCGCAGTTTGAGGCAGAGCTAGCGACTACGACGTTTGAAATTTCATCACGGCTTAGCAAAAATAGCCCAGCTCCCTCGCCGATATTTATCCCCTCTCTATTTTTAGAAAAGGCCTGACTTGGGGCGCTACTTAGTATGCTAAGCGAGTTAAAGCCATTTATCGTAAGCGTATTTAGGCTATCGACGCCGCCACAAATGACCGCGTCACAAAGCTCGCTTTCAATGAGCCTTTTTGCCTCAATAACCGCCTTGACGCCCGAGGTACACGCAGTCGATACGCAGTAGCTTGGACCGCTAAGCTCGTAAAAATCGCTCACAAACTCAGCCACGTTTGCAAGGCAGTTTCTATTTATGCCAAACCTGCTTTTATCAAAAAATCCAGTCGAGATATAGCCTTTAAATGGCTCGAAATTCTCCTCAACACCGCTTGTTGTAGTGCCAAGAACTACTCCCACACGGCTTTTGCCATATTTTTTGATAGCTCTTTTTATCTCATCACCAATCTCTAGCATCGTGCTTAAAAGCAAGGCGTTGGTGCGAGTTTTGAAGTGCTCTTTGGTTTTGCTTGAAAAGCTAGGCAAAGCGCCATTAAATTTACCCACCAAAAACTCATTTTGTGGGTGAAATTCAGAGCTTTTGCTTAAAAATCTCTTGCCACTTAAAAGCGAGCTTAAATTTTCATCGCTACTGCTACCTGCTGCGCTGATAATGGCTGGTTTGCTAACGTATATCAACGCTTTTTACCTCATAAATTTGATCATCTATCATAAATTTTTGCTCATTTTTTTCATCTTTTATCATCTCAAGCACCTTGATAAAAAGCTCGTTGTAAGCGCTATTTGGTGGCAAGAAGCCCAAATTTACAAACGTGCCGTCCTTTAAAACTCGCCTAGCTTCTGGTGCGCCAAGTGCGTTTACAAGGCTAAATTTATACTCATTCTCACTATTTTGCACATAGAGCATTAGTGGCCCTTTTGATGAACTAACCTCAAATGCCTTTAAGCTAAAATCCGCCAGCTTTGGCGCATCAAATTTCTTCGCACAGCCAAGAGCTAGAAGCGTTATTGCAAGGATCATAGCTATCTTTTTTACAAGCACTTTTTGCCTTTTTAGTGTTCTAAAATTATAAAAATTTAACAATTATATCTTTGCAATGCTTAAATGCAAGGCAAATGATAAATAGATTATTAATAATCAAGTATCTTCTCTCCATCTCGTCAAATTTAACGCTAGCAAGATCACTAAAGGCTAAATTTTTGGCTTTTATCACAGCCTCTTTTGCGGTGTAAATTTCATAAAATTTTTGCATTTTATCTTTGGCACTCGCGTAAATTTCGCTCTCTTTTTTGCTAAAGCAAAATTTCGCGACACCGTCAAAATTTCGCTCCTTTAGCTCCTCCACATCAACGCCAACTTTTTCTTTTGAGATAGCTAAAACAGCGATATTTTCTTTGTGAGAAAGGCAAATTTTGCCCCGTTTTTTTGCTTTAAATTTTAAATAGTGAGAGAGTTTGAATGAGTTTGAATTTACTAAATTTGGATATTTTTTTAGTTTTCTACGCTCTTTTCTAGAGAGCATTTTGGGGCTAAATTTCTCAGCCTCAAAGCCGATAAAAAGATAAATTTCACTCTTTTTTATAGGCATTTTCAACTCTTTTTTTATACTCTTTTGCGCTTTCAAGCGCCCATATAAACTCGCCACTAACCGCCCTTAAAGCGTCATTTTGAAGCTCGGTCTTATCTTTAAACGATCTAATCCTTGGCGTAAAAATGGCCTCATCATCTCTAAAATCAGCCTCTTTTAGATCAAAATTTAAATTACTTATTTTGCTATTTAAGATATGCAAGGCGCATTTTCTTGGTCCAAAGATGAAATTTTGCTCTTTTAATGCCTTTAAACTCCTTACCAAAATGCCGCCATAAAGCGCTGGCTCGCTCTTAAAAGAGATGTCAAAACCAAAGTTGTGAAAATAAATTTCGCCCGCCTCGCACGATCTTTTATAGGTATTTACGTCAAAGCAGGTGTAAATTTCAAGCTCGCTAAATTTATACTCCGCGCCGCTTACAACAAGGATCTTGCTTTGCATCAGCTCACGCAAAAAGCCCTGAAATTTCGCGTCAATATGCGCTTTAAAGCCTGCTATTTTAAGAAGCTCCTCTCTTTGGCTCTTATCTAAGCTTTTAAAACCATCTCGCTTAAGTGCTTGAAATTTTTCTTTATCAAAACAACATTGCTTTAAAAACTCACTAAGCATCGCCACTAGATCAAATTTAGCAAAATGGCTTTTAAGTAGCTCGCCTGATAGCATTTTTGCTCCTAATTTTTTGGCATATTTTAAGAAATTTAGCTTTTATATGCAAATGCTGGGTCTAAAATATATGAAATAACTTCTTAGTTTATAAATTTTTTATCCAAAAAGGGAGACAAGGGGACTTGAATTACGAAGCCGTCCCCTTATCCCCCTTTTAAAATCCCTCAATCCCCTCGCACGTTAGAAGTGCATGCGATAGCACTATCGTGCCACATGCGGTTTGTCATCAGATAAATTTTCAGCAAATTTTAAAATTTATGAACGAGCATATCACGCTTCTAAATTTAGTGGCGAATAGTTATAAGCCCTAAATTTAGTAAGTTACTAAGGCAAGCGAGTAAAGTTTTAAAATTTGCAAAGCAATCTAATCAAATTTAAATGTTTGTTTTCTTTGTTAAGGGGGAAGAGGCTTGAATTACGAAGTCGCTCTCTTCCCCCTTAACGATCCCCTAACTCCGACGACGTTAGAAGTGGCATGCGATAGCGCTTTGCGCCGCATGCAGTCTAAAACTCTAGCAAATTTTAAAATTTGCAAAATAATAAATTTACTTCTAAAGCAGGCAAATTTTACCAGCTGCCGCTAGCTCCGCCGCCGCCAAAACCACCGCCGCCGCCACTAAAGCCGCCTCCTCTGCCACTTGAGCGACCGCCACCATTTGAGCCTGAATTATCACGTCTAAAGCCCATTGGCAAAGAGCCACCTTGGCTATTTCTCTTAAAAACGTCTTTTAAAATAAAGAAAAATACCACAAATATAAAGGCAAAAGCGCCAAAGATGATGAGGTAGTTTTGCACGCCAAATCCTTGCTCAAGTGCGGTTGATACAAGTCCAGCAAAACACGTGCTAAAGCCAGTTCGCATAAAAAATTTGCCAAAGATCACAGAGGCAAAACAAGAGAGCATGCCAGCAAAAAAGGCAAACACGCCAAAAGGCAAGTCGCTAAGGCCGGATTTACTACTAAATTCCTCGCCGCTAGCCACTTTTATGATCGCTAAAACGCCATCTTTCACGCCTTCGCTCATCTTGCCATTTTTAAACTCAGGTATCATCACGCCATTTATGATCTCGCTTGCCACGGCGTCAGTTAGCACCCCTTCAAGCCCGTATCCAACCTCGATGCGGACCTTTTTCTCATTTGGAGCAACCACCAAAAGCACGCCGTTGTTATCTTTTTTTTGACCTAATTTGTAGCCTCTAGCAATCCCTAGCGATAGCTCCTCGATGCTCCTGCCTTCAAGCGAATTTAGAGTCACTATGGCGATTTGCGTGGTGCTGTTTTGCTCGAAATTTTGCACTAAGCTTAAAAGCTCATCTCTTTCGTTTTGTGAAAAAATATGAGCCTCATCATTGATCTGCTCATTGAAATTTAGAGCAAAACAAAAGCTAAATGCAAAGATCAAAAGGCTAATGATTTTTTTCATTATTTCTCAAACGAAACTTTTGGGTTTTTCATATCTTCGCTGCTAACTTCGATGCCTTGCTTTGGCTTCATCTCTGGATGAAAGATGCTGGCTATAAATTTACCTGGAAAGCTTCTAAGAGCTACGTTGTACTCTTTTACAGCCTCAATGTAGTCGCGCCTTGCTACGCTTATGCGGTTTTCTGTGCCTTCAAGCTGGCTTTGAAGTGAGAGGAAATTTTGATTTGCTTTTAGCTCTGGGTAGCTCTCGCTAACTGCCATTAGCCTACCAAGCGCAGAACCTAGCTGACCTTGAGCTGCCATAAATTCTTTAACCTTTGCCTCGTCACTAAGACTGCTTGCGTCGATGCTTACTTGCATGCTCTTGCTTCTTGCATTTGCCACATCTTCAAAGACCTTTTGCTCGTGAGCTGCGTAGCCTTTTACAGTTTCAACTAAATTTGGCACTAGATCGGCTCTTCTTTTGTATTGATTTAGCACCTGAGACCACTTCTCGTTGGTGTTTTCATCAAGCACTACAAATGAATTTGCGTATTTGAAAGCGCCAAAAACAAGTGCTGCGATGACCACAACGATGGCTATTAAATTTTTCATATTTTCTCCTTTAAAAGGAGTGATATTAGTAAAATAAGGCTTAAAAAATGATGTAAATTTGAAGTTAGGTAAGTGAAGTGAGTGGCTTAAAGCGCACTCACTTTTGGGGATTATAGGTCTGTTTGGACTTTATCGTCTATTTGGATATGGATAGTTTGTCCATCTACTTGATCTTTACTTGAGTAGCCCTTAAAACCGCCAGCATCGTAGTTAGAGTCAGGATCCCATTTGTGATCTAGATCGACCTTTGTAGTTGAGTTGCCATGCTCATCGACAGCGCCTTTTATCTTAAGGACAGTGTTTAGATTATCAGTGATATCAAAGATTGCATTTGCATCAAATTTGATCTCAGAGTTTCCTTTAAGTTGGATATTTTCAAAGCTTTCAACTTTAGCATCAAGACCAGTCACATGACTAAAATCAACTGTTTGTCCATCAACTATTAAAGTGTCACTATTATCGCCACCTTTCATAGTTGTGTGCTCATTGTATTCAGCTGTAACTGCTTTAGGCAATATAGAAAGTGTCTCAGCTGGAAGTTTGGTCTCTAAGCCATCATGAGTTTTATAGGTAGTATCAACTTTTAGATCATATTTTGATATTGGATTGATGTCAAGCACCTGTTCAAATGCACCTTCTTTAATATCATCGGCTGTTAGTATATGATTTGCTGGTTTTGTTTGAGCGTGATTGTCTGGATCAGTATATTTGATCTCAACTGTATCGCCAGCTCTTGCATCTTCGTTCAGATATACTTTAATAGGCGTTGTGTCCTGATCTTTAGAATTTTCATAAGTTTGCAAAGCACCATCTCTGCTTGCATCTTCTGTAAATTGAATACCTCTTACAACATCTATCTCAGCATGTGCTTTATCTTCTTTACTTACGCTATTATTAAATGCATCAGTTAGAGTTACTTTTGCCACTGTATCTTGACCAACCGCAATAGCTGCATCAAGCACAAGAGGATCATTTGCAGAGACATGGATAGGTGTAGTAGAGCCTGCCTCTTTTAATGTTATATTGCCATTGACATCTTTACTTTCAACTTCATAATGTTTAGTTACTTTAGAGTTGTCAGGATTTGTTATCTCAACATCTATCTTATCGCCTTCTATCACGCTTCCTGGAAGAGAAACTTTTACTTTTGAAGCATTGCTACTTGACTCATCTCTTGAGATCACACCATTGTCATTTGCATCAGCAGCTATGCTTATGTTTAGTCCTGCTTCGCTTAATGGAGCAAGTTGTGCTTTAGCTTCAGGAGAAGTTGCAGACATATCACCAGCAGCGTTTGTTATGGTTGCAGTTGCACTAGTCTCTTTGCCTGGGAGCATTTTAACATCGCCAATCTCAATAGTATTGTTACGTAAAGGATGAGTGCCAGCCGCATCTACTAGTGATATATCGCCATTAGGAGCTTTTGAAACCGTATAAGGTAGAGTTCTAGACGCCATAGTGCCATTAGCTTGTGGCTCATTGATAGTTACTGCTATTTTGTCACCATCTATAACATTATATGGCACTTGAACGCTTATAGTTGTTACTTTTACGCCATCAAATGATACAGCTTCATCTCTATCTATCTTGCCATCTCTGCTTGCATCATCTTCTTTAAATTCAACCTTTAAATTTGTAGCGTCAAATGTTTCTAGCTTAGCTTCAGCTGTTTTTGTTACTCCATTTATAGTAGCTTCTACTTTAGCTGGATGATCTTTGTCTATATGAACATCAGGTATTTTTAGCTTATTGCCTGCCTCAAGCGTGACAGGAGTATTAGTTGCTGCGTCTTTTATAGTAACGTTTGTACCATCATTTGAAACAACTTTATAAGTTTTAGGAGTTCCTCCATCTACATTAACTGTTATGGTATCGCCTGCAGTTACGGTAGTTGGGATCTGAAGCGTAGCAGAAGTTGTATTTAGTTGTCCATCTTTCATAGCTTCTTCTCTATCTAGCACGCCATTTCTATCTTTATCTTCATCGATAAGTAGTCTAAATCTTGTTCCAGTTCCAGCACCAGTGTCAAGTATGATATTGCTCTCTGTTTTTGATACATCGCCAGCAATACCAGTTACTTTAGCAGTGATGATAGTCTCTTCACCATTTTGTAAATTTGTTAGAGGATATTTAACTGCATTGCCATTTACTATTAGAGGAGCGCCTCCTTTATCATTTGTAACAGTAACAACGCCATTGCTATCTTTGTGTATCGTATAAATTTCCTCAGGTGCGATATTATTGCCTGTTTTGCTATTTATTATAAGCTTATCACCATCAACAAAATTTGAAGGTAGCTTAATGGTTGTCTTAGTAGTGGTTCCAGTTGCTTCTGCATTACCCAAGATACCATCACCATCATCTGCGTCAAAAGTTATCTTCATATCATCGTGAAGTTTTTCAAGAGTATTGTGATTTTGTGCTTCAGCTTTTTTGCCACCGCTTGCATCAGTAGTCTCTGCAGATACATTGATAGGCTTACCAGCTTCTATATGAACGCCTTCGATCTCAAACTCATTTTTATCATTTACGGTTATAGGAGTATTATTAGAAGTATCTTCTAGTGTGATCTTACCATGATCATCCCTACCTGTAACCTTATATACTTTAGGTGAAGCACCGTCTATTGTTACATTTACTATATCACCTTTTATAACGTTATTTGGCACTTTTACCGCGATTGTAGTTTCGTCTAGCTTATTATCTCCGTCTTTACTCTCAGCTCTTGTTAGAGATACATTGCCATCACCATCTTCTACAAATCTTATAGCCATATCATTTATGCCAGCTATCATAACACTACTTGAGCCTTTAGCATGTTGGATGCCACCATCGCTATCCACTATCTCAGCTGTTACTTTAGTTTCTTCGCCAGTTGCTGTTTTAATACCAGAAATTTTGAAACTTCTGCCATCTGTTTCTGTATTTATTTCATTACCAGCACTATCTTTTACAAAAAACTTACCATTTGCATCTCTTCCAACAGTATATTCTTTTGTTTTAGGAGTCTCATTTGGCTCATTTATGGTTACAGTTAATTTATCTCCACTTACTGCATTTTTAGGAAGCTTAATGGTAACTGTTGTGCTATTAAGATCACCGTCGCTGATAGCTTGCTCTCTAGTCATAGTCTTCGCACCATGAGCTTCTTCGAAGATAACTTCAGGCGCTTTTACATACTCTAAGCTAGCTGAAGCCTCTACTGGAGCTATAGGAGCGTTCCTGTTTGGATTTATATGGGTGATACTAGCATTTATGGTTGTATCACCTTCGTGTCTTACATTAAAGCCTTCAACATTAATAGCCCATTGATTAAGCTCCTCTTTTAAAGGAGTGTAATCAACATCACCAGAATTAGTATGCTCTACTACTTTAGTTATAACACCCTTATCGTTTACACGTATAGTAAAGTCTCTTGTGGTGTTTTCATACAATGGTGTCTTGCCACTAGGATCAGCTGGATCCATCAATACTGTTCTACCTGTCCTGTCATTAGGGTCTAACTTAGGAGTTTTTATCGAAAGTGTAAGCTGATCACCATCATCAACCCTATTTGGCAATGTGATCTTTGCAGTTGTATGATTTACTTTTTCATCGCCCAAATCTTCATTGACACCATTGAAATTCTTATCAATCTTAGAAACACTTTCTTGTCTTGAAATTTCATGAAGAGTTTTTTGTTCAGATAGTTCTATTCTTAATCCTGATCCGATTGGATATACATTATCTGTATCCGACTCTGCACTTTTTACAACATCATTTTTATCCACTACATGAACACTAGCAGTTGTTCTTACTCCAGGGAATATATCAAGTGGTACACCAGTTACTTTATGATCTCTAACCATTTCTGGGGTTAGTTCTAGTGTGATTGTTTTTTCATGAGAAACTGATGGATTGGTGTTATTATAATTTAACGGATCAGTATAAGTTATAACGATCTTATCGCCAACTACTACATCTTTTGGAAGTGTTATATCCACTGGAGTGCTTCTGTAATTACCATCTCGCCCATTTTCAAGATCGCTTAATCCAGTATCATTATCACCATCTTCAGTAAATACTAAAGTCGGTTTTACATCTGGAGTAACCTTGTCAGTTGCCATATCACTCTTCCAAGTGTTAGAATTTGTACTATCAGTAACATAAGCATCTACTTTTGAAATTTTACCCTCAGCAACTGGCATATCAGAGATGATTTTAGTAAAAGTATTGTTTACTATATCAGTAGCATTGATGGTTATAGGTGGTAAAGGTGTCACTGTACCATCTGGTTTTGTTAGAGTAACGTGGAGTATATCACCAGGGATAACGTCTGTTGCAGTTATAGTCACTGGTGACTCATTTTGTTTACCATCATTTTTATTTTCTGTATATGTTAAAAATCCATCGTCATTTCTATCTTCTGTAAATTCAACACTTACACTAGATCTATTTGGAGTTACACTATCCTCACTGTTACCACTAACATGTCCTTGAAAATTTGTAATAGTAGCATCTACTGTTGAAACTTTGCCCGGTTTTATAGGTGCGTCAAGTGGATAGCCACTGCTTATGATAGCTGGTGTTATAACTACATTTGTTACAGTTTTATTACCATTTGGGTCAGTTACAGTGACATTTAGCACATCGCCAGCTCTAACTGTGCCATCATTTGGCACTGTGATAAGAACTTTAGACGTATTTATATCTGTATCGTTTCCATGCTCAACTCTACTTAAAGTGCCGTCATTGTTAGTATCGTTTACGAAAGTTACAAGCGGTGCACCTGGAATTATAGTATCATCGCCGCTATTTCCATCATTGTAACCACCTATTGGGCTATCGTATGAAGCAAAAGCTCTATTTGTATCGGTTAAATTTCTATAAGTTTCATTGATGTTAGAGTAGTGACCGCCCTCAGCAAATCTAGCTTCGCCAAGGCTAACGCCATCTCCACCACCAGCAGCAGCATTACCACCAGCAGCAGTCTCCTCAAGTTTTGTTAGATCACCGCCATTTAAAATAGCATTTTGCAAAGCGCTTATATCAGCTAAGCCCTCAGCACCTATCGTATTTGGATTTAAAGAAAGCGTGTCACTACCTAGTACAGTTAGCTCTTTGCCGTTATTTGCAACAATAGTTACTTTGTCGGCTGCATCGCTAGTTTTGACACTCTCACCCATATAAACGATGTCGCCAACTTTTAGCTCTCTCTCGTTTCCGTTTTGATCAACTGCGACCGCCTTGCCACTTAGCGATTTTACTACACCCGCTTCTTTAGCCATAAAACTCTCCTTAATAATTTTTTCGGCGATTATATAATAAGAGTGAGGCTGGGGATATTAAGTAAAATTTGGGTAAATTTAAGTTTATTTTTAGTTATTTAATACTCTTTTATCACACTTTAATATTTTTAAAATTCCCCCTAAAAAAGGCATTTTGTGTAACTTTTGTGTAAAAAATTTTAAAAAAAATTTTTATATGGTACATGTACCTTTCGTTTCATAAAAGCGTTATTCTGAACGCCTTAAGAAAGAGCATCTTTTAAGCTAACACGAAAATATTATGCGATTTTTAGCTACTTTTGCCAAAAAATTTTCTTGCCAAAACCTAGAGTGTTGCTCGTAAATTTAACATTTTCAAGGCTTATAGACCAAATTTTTGGATCCATCGCTTTTGCGTAAAAAAATCTTTTAAAGTAAATTTCTCGCTCACTTTCGCTAGCCTCACTCATCGCTCCTTGAAACTGCACACCCTCTATCTTGCCAACGATCTTCGTATCAAGAGCGACCGTGCCAGCAACGAGCTTTGAGTTTTTTAAAAATTTGATATGCGAACTATCGTCTGAGCTAGCTAGCAAAAGGCAAAAATTTACCTCATCAAAGGCGTAAAACGCGCTAAAAGCGTAAGGCTGCCCATCATCATCAATGGTGCAGACACTTGCAAGATGCATCTTTTTTAAAAATTTAACTATCCTCTCATCCATCTAAATTCCCCTAAAAATGTCAAGAATGGTTTGAAATTTAAAGATGACTATGGCGATCATCAGCACCCAAAGCGTAAAAATAATGAGCTCTATTAAAGTAAATTTATCTTTTGCAATCTTTTTAAAAGCAAGCATCGTTAAAAATGCCCCAAAAAAGCCACCAATTAGCGAAAAATAGTGGATCGCATTTACCTTTACAAAGCTTGGCAAAAGTCCTTTAAAAAATAGTGAAAACATCAAAATGGCAAGCAAATTTGCAAGTATCAAGTAGTAGCCAACGACTGGCAAAACTGGGCAAAGCTTAGCAAAAACGAAGCTTAAAACAGTGATAAGCATCAGCAAAAAGATCCTAGTCCCAAAACAACACATCGCCCGTCCTTTTTTGACGCATTTTACAAAATTTTGCTTTATGAAATTAAAAATTTGCCGATTTAGCCTCAAAAGGATTTAAAAATGCAAACAAATTTTTACTCTCAAGGAAGCTACAACAATATGAGCTTTTCGATGAAGACTAGCTCAGGCGATGAGATAAGCTTTTCTATGTATGACAACAAAAACTTAGAGTTTTCAAGTCAAAAAAATGGCGCTTCAAGCCAAAGAAGTCTAACTCTCACGCACGAATACGGCTATGAGTTTGCCTATAAAGGCAACGGCATAGACGAGCAAGATATGAAAGAGATCGAAGAGGCGATGAAGCAAATTCGCCCACAGGTTGATGAGTTTATGAAAAATGTCAAAGAGGGCGACAAGATCGCAGGTAGTAGCCAAAGCATAAGCGATCTTTCAAACAAGATCAAGCAGATGTTGCCTGACGCAAAAGATATGGATCACAAAAATTTCATAAATGATAATATGCTAAAGATGTTTGACGAACTTTTAGCTAAAAATGATGCCAATAAAAATCTACTAAGTGCGACAAAAAGGCTATTTGATACCTTGCTTGATGAGAGCAAAAAAGTATCTTTCTACGCATAAATTTAGAGCTTTTTGGCTCTAAATTTTAACTAGCGCCTCTCTTTGATAAAAGAGGTGCGACAAGACTATCACAAAATAAAGCTGAAAAAATAATCCCACAAGCGGCACAAGCGAGATCAGATAAAATAAAAGCGTAAAAGCAATAAATTTAACCCCGCCACCTTCAAGCAACGCTAGCTCAAATTTATCGCTATCAAGCGTGTTTGAGCCAACGTCTATGAGTAAAAGCTTATAGTAGATGTAAAAAAATGGCACATTGATGATAAAAAAATTTACAAATGGCACAAACAAAAGTGGCAAGCAAACAAGCAAGATCCCAAGAAATTTCACGATCTCAACCATCATCACCTTTAGCACTCTAGCCGTGCTAGCCTCACTTTTAAGCACGTAGTTGTAGTGCCTTTTGTTTATCTCTTTGGCCACGACTGGCGTTAAAAAGCCAGCTACTATTAGGGCGATCACGATACTAATGATGATCGTTAAAAAGGTGCTTAAGACGTAAAAAAGTATGCTAACTATCCACTTTGTAGCGCTAAAGCTTAAAATTTTAATAGCTATAAAAGAGAGCGTTGAGTTTGACTCTAAAAAGGCGAAATTTTCGTTTTTAGCGCCGTCACTTAAAAGATAAAATATCTCGCCACCTCCCCAGATGCTTAGCCAAGCTAGGCAAAGTATGCTAAGACAAAGTGGCAAGATCGATAGCGTTATAAATTTGGCTGTAAAAAAGTCTTTAAAGCCAAGACGAAGAAGATTTATCATTTTACCTTTTTGTACTCACGCTCAAGTGCGGCGTAAATTTCATCAATCTTACTAACGCCATTTGATAAAATTTCACTCATCACTTCGTTATCTTCGCGTCCGTTCCAAATTTTCTTATAACTTCCCTCTTTGTAGCCATTATTTTGGCGGAAGCGATTTAGCACGTTTTTAGCGATGTAGCACTCATAAAGCGAGTATAAATTTACGCCACATTTTAAAGACATTGAGAAATAAATTTTAAAAATATCAAAGATGTCATAGTCAAAGCCACTGCACTCATGTATAAGCATCTCAACGTCGTTCATGATCTCGTAAATGCTCTCATCTTCGACCTTTAATGGCTCTTTGCAATAGTCACTAAAGCCACTTGACTGGCAGATATCATCAGCTAATGTCTCAACATCGCCAAGCTGTTTTGCCTTATAAATTTGTAGCGCTAGGCTCATTATAAAGTGCCAGATATCGACAACCTCGATGCGTAAATTTTGCTCATCAGTCTTAGCATCTATGCTCTTCCAGTGCTTCCAAGCAAAGCTATCAATGAGCTCAGCGCACTCCATATAAATGCAACGTCTCCAGCTTATGAGTTTATTTTTATTTGTATAGCCATTTTCCCAACCAAGCCCGTTTGTCTCGTCATTTAGGCTTTGTTGCATCTTTAACATCTCTAAAACAATAGTTCTTTCATCCATTTTTAAACCTTTTAAATTTTAAATGATTATAACAAAAAACAATTAATGCTCAAGCGACAAGCTTGACCCAAATCATCTTAATGCAAGCTTACAAGATGTAAAATCACCCAAAATTTCAAAGGAGAAAAGATGAGAGAGAAAGATCTAGTAGTTTGCAACGTTTGCGGACTAAAAAGCAGCGATGATAAAAATGCAGTTTTCATCCACGCTCACAAAAACGGCGAAGAGGTCGATATCTGCACAAGCTGTATCCCAAGCGTGATACATGGCTCAGGCATGGTCGTAAAATCAAACGAAGAGATAAAGGCTGAAATTTAAATATCAGCCACCATGTGAGAATTCTGCCTTAAAGAATTCTCAAACTCCTCCGCACTCATCGGACGAGATAAGAAATATCCTTGCATTTCATTACAATTAAGCTCTTTTAAAAGCTCTTTTATCTCGTGGCTTTCCACGCCTTTTGCTGTTACTTTTAGCTTCATTGATTTTGCTATATTTATGATAGCAGCGACTACTTGCATATCTTTTTTATTTATCACTGACTGAGCGACAAAGTCATTTGCTATCTTTATACGGTCTATCTTATACTTTCTGATATAGACAAATGACGTATATCCAGATCCAAAGTCATCTATACAAACATCTATGCTATTTTTCTCTAAAAGTGAGAAAATTTTATCAAGCGTCTCTTGGTCGTTTTTCCATATATCTTCGCTAAATTCAAGCTCAAACTGCTTTGGATTTAGGTGGTGCGAGTTTAAAGTTAGCATAAATTCATTTACAAATTTTTCAGATGTGCTTTGAATTTGCGCTACGTTTATGCTTATTTTTGGCACTTTTAGCTTTTTGTTTTGCCATCTTACGGCTTGTTCTACTGTTTTTGAGACAGAAAGCGTGCAGATGTCGTTTAAGATGTCGCTATTTAAGCTAGCTATATCCATAAACTCGCCAGCTTCTTTTTGTCCATACTCTTTTGACTGCCATCTAAGTAGCGCTTCTACGCAGATGATCTTTAAATTTTTAATGTCATAGATCGGCTGAAAATATACTTCAAAATCCTCTTGTAAATTTGCTTTTTTAAGAGCTATCTCTATGTTTGAACTTTGTTGTATCTCGCTATCTATCTCATTATTATAAACCATCGGGTTTTTAGCTGGGTTTTGCTTAGCATAATACATCGCCATATCAGCTTTTTTGATGATATTTCTAGGATCGCTGATGTTATCTCTTGTGACAACGTGGATACCAACGACACTTTTGATCGCAAAGTGATACTTATCTATTTGCAAAGGTTTTTCTATCGTATCTCTTAGCTCCATACCAAGCTTCATACGCTTTGTGTGGCTATTTTCTTCCATTTTTGAAAGCACGATAAACTCATCAGCGCCGATCCTTGCGGTGACCTCTTGTCTATTGCACGCTTCACGTATGCGCTTTGCTATCGCTTTTAAAATTTTATCGCCAACCTCGTGTCCGTAAGAGGTATTTATATTTTTAAAACGGCTTATATTTATATAATAAACTGCGATCTCTTGCTTCTCGCCCAAAACGCTACACATACCTTTAAGTTCATTTAGCAAGGAGTCTCTGTTGCCAAGAGAGGTTAGATAGTCTTTTTCAGATACGCCCTCTAAGCTTAAATTTATCATCTCAAGTTCGTTTGTCTTTAGGTGCTTCTCTTTGTTTTTAGCATCATGTAAATTTTGCTCTGCGTTATATATCTCTTCGCTTTGATCTAGTACTTTCATAAAATAGCTAATGACCGCTCCAGCTACAATAACAAAAATTATAAGTAGATCGACATAAGATGAGAGGTTGGCTTTTATAAGTATTAGTGCAGCTGAGATGATAGGTACGAGCTTAGATGTTGTTTTTATGCCAACATCTGCTGCGCTTATACGCTTGTTGTCGCCCCTTAAGTAAAAAGCTCCAAGCATCAAGAGGAAAAATGGCACAAGGTAGATAGAGTGCAGAGTAAAGTCATGCCCTTTGTTTATAAGCTCATTATAAAAAACATATAAATTTAACAGCGTAAAAATCGCACTTGCTATTATCAAAAAAAAGCCGCTATGTCTAATGTAAAGATGGTTGCTATTAAAAATTTCACTAAGAGTGATGAATAAAATAGATAAATTTACAAAAATAGCAATGCTAGCAGCAAGCTCGCTAGGGCTTTTAGGATGGATCAATATATTAAAATCACCCATATCGCCAACAATGCAATAAGCAAGCGTGAAAACTAGCAAAAGGACATTAAAGCTATCGGCTAGAACTAGGATCTTTTTATCACTAGCTATAAATTTGACCACAAAAAATATACCAACAGCGGCCAATAGTAAAAACATAGGGAGCAGATCAAAAAAATCAAGATAAGAAATTTGCTCTTTGCTTCTTAAAAGAAAGTCTTCATTTACGCTTCTAATGGCATCAATAATCGTCCAAAGAAAGACTCCAAAGCATGCAGCAAGCCAGTGCATAGCTTTAAGCTTTGATCTATTCATAGAGATGTAGATACCAAGAACTACAAGACCAAAGCCCAAAAATATCAACAAATTTTCAAAATTTTTATAGTTTAAAATGCCGGCAAACTGAGAAAATATAAAAAGAGCTATAACGGCATAGAAAATTTGTTTTTGTCTTAGGATAAGTGACGAATTTGACGTAAAAAAAATGTTTCTCTCCATTGTTTATTCTGTTTCAAACCTTATTTTTAGTTATAATTTTGCAAATTTTTCTTTAAGGTTAATCATGAAATGTAATATCGTCTTATCTGGAGAAAATTTAATAGACTACCAAGCATTTAATCTATTTTTCTCAAAAAAGGCTAGAAAACAGTATTTTATAAATGTTTTTATGATTTTTACGGAGGCCATTATAGCCGGCTTTGTCGCTGATATGCTTTTAAAAACCAAAATTTTTACTATTATTGGCACCATTTTTGCTATCTTTTGGATCATTTTTTATCCAATTTTTTTAAAAAATAGACGAAGAGCGGCGCTAAAAAGCTTAGAAATTTCAGACTTTAAAAAAGAGATGATCTTTGAAGTAGATGAGAAAAATTTGGCATTTTATGAAAATGAGCCAAAAGAAAATGAAATTTTTGACATAAAAGATGTAAGTGAAATTTACGAGCTTAAAAATATCTTTATCATCTTTATAAATGAAAAAATCCATCTTGTCTTGCCAAAGAATAAAGAAACCTCAGAGCTAGTAAAAACACTTATAAAAGAGAGCAAAAAAGAGCTACTGCTTTTTGAAAATTTAGACTACAAAAGCGTTATTGGCTAAGCTTGTAAATTTACAAGTTTAGATGTGATCAAGCGTGCTTCTTATAAGCTCTTCAAAGTCTTTAGCGTTCATCGGCTTACCCCAGAAATAACCTTGTATCTCATCGCAGCCTAGCTCTCTTAAAATTTCAAGCTGAGTTTCATCTTCAACACCCTCAGCGATCGTTTTTAGCCCGATATTTTTAGCAAATGTTATAACGCTCTTTACGACGTCTCTATCTATCTCGTTTGTAGCGATGTTATCAACTAACTCTTTTGCGATCTTTAGCCTATCTAGTGGATACTTTTTGACGTAGTTCATCGACGAAAAGCCAGTGCCAAAGTCATCGATAGAGATACTCATGCCCTTATCTGAAAATTTCTTTAAGACTGTTTGCATGATCTCTTCGGCATTGACGAGACTTGCCTCTGTAAGCTCGATATCAACGCACTTTGGATCCATGCCAAATTCTTCAACATAGCCAAAGATATCCGATGCAAAATTTACATTATCAACCTGTTTTGGCGAGATATTGATGCCAACTTTTAGGCTGATGCCATACTTTTTGTTCCAGTAGCTCATCTGCCTTATGGCCTCTTTTGCCACCCATATTCCTATTGTATTTATAATTGAGCTTTGCTCGGCTACTGGGATAAATTTAGCCGGACTTACAAAGCCTTTTACTGGAGAGTTCCATCTTATAAGAGCCTCAGCACCTATTATCTTTTTACCATTTAGCAGATACTGCGGCTGGAAATTTAGGCTAAATTCCTCATCAAAATTCATAGAATTTAGTAAAATTTCTATGTAGTTTTTCTCCTGAATGATCTCTTTTATATCATCGTAAAAGACATATTTTGTATTAACATCTCTTTTTGCTGCATCAAGTGCCGCTCCAGCTTGCATGATAAGATCATCAGCTAAAATTTCACTTGTTTGCGTTGAGCTAACGCCAACCTTTGCTCCAAGAGCTATCTTATAATCGCCAACTGAGATTTGCTCGGCTATGATGTTTAGCAGATAGTATAAAAATTCTCTATAATGCCCCTCATTTTTTTGCTTTAAAACTATCATAAAGTCATCGCCGCCAAACCTTGAGACGATAGCGCCCTCTGGCAAGATCGCTTTTATATTTTTAGAAAATTTCAAAAGTACCTCATCACCCACGTAGTGGCCGTATGAGTCATTTATAGCCTTAAAGTGGTTGATGTCGATGCTATAAATATCTATCTTTTCGCCAAGCGCTTTGGTCTTTATCATCTCTGATAGTTTGCTTAAAAATGACTGTCTATTTAAAAGCCCAGTGAGTGAGTCAAATTCACTAAGCTGCCTTAAGCGCTCGTTTTTCTCTTCAAGCTCTCTTAAACTATCTTGGATCTCTTCATCTAGTTTAGCGATGATATGCCTTTCAGATCTAGCTAGATCCCTCATAGCAACTGTGCTTGAGATACTATAGATTAGCGCTGCATAGGCTAGCAAAACCATAAGTAGAAAGACTATCCATACAGAGTAAATTTTATCGGTATTAGCAGCTCCCAAAAAAAGCAAAGAGATGAAAAGCAAGGTGACAAATTTATATATAAGCGCCCTTGTATAGTCTTTTCTGTAGCTTCTTATCTTGATATTTGCCTCGTTTTCCTTTAGGTGCAAGCAAGCTACAAATATAATAAAAAAAGCAACTTTAAAGAAAAACTCGTAATGAACATTTGTACTGCCGTATGCCAAAAAGGCCTTTGATGAGTAGTATGCATCGCAAATGCAAATGATAAGCAAGGCTGATAGATATAAAAGTAGACTCACTCTTTTATAGCTAAAAGCTGGTTTTTTTGATACAAAATTTAGTGAAAATGCGACAACAAAGACAAAGCAAAAGATAAAAATATCCATTATGATGTATGAAAGGCTAGTCACGAATTCTTTATTAAGCGCTACTGCTAGACTTCTATCAAAAACTACAAACCAAAAAAAACTAACCGTAATAAGCATCAAAGCAAGCGCATCTACCACGACTTGCTGCCATATCACTCTTTTTAAAATTCTTGCAAAAAAAGCAATAGCAGATACAAGAAACATAAAAAATGGGATCAAATATAAAATTTGCATAAGATCCGTGCGGGAGATGTTTCCTTGCATAAGAAGCGATCTATCATAAAGCAATAAAAGGATATCGGCCAGCGCCCAGCTCGCGATAGCTAAAAATATATAGGTCCAGTATGAGTTTAAATTTCTACTACTTTTTAAGAAAAAGAACAAAAACAAGGCGATCACTACATCAGTGCCGACCGATATAGCTGTCAGATAAAACTGATCTCCCAGATAAATAGCAAAAAAATAAGCAATAATTAGGGCAAATATAAATAAAAACGAGCTGTTGTGAAAATTTGTTATCCTATCAAGCACGGCCACTCTCCGCTTCCTGGGCTAGCTTTTGCCACCTTTGCCACTCGCCACTATCATCGACGTCGTTGCCGATAGCCTCGTACCTAGCGTAAAAATGCTCCACAAATTTCTTGCACTCTTCATCTTTTGGCAGATAGCTTAGCTCATCTTTTTGGCAAAATTTCTCCAAAAACGTGCTCGCATCATCTTTTTTAGCGTATGTTTGCGCTAGCTCGTAATAGTTTTGTAAGCAAATTTCTTTAAATTTAGCGTAGGCTTGTTCGCTCATATTCACGCTTAGTTTGCCATCAAATTTAAGCACTCCAGCTCTAAAAAGCAGGCTGAGATGTATGAGCCCCTCGCAGTAATAAGCCCTTACCTCATCGACCTTTCGCCATGCGATAAGCCCAACCGCACGGGCTATTAGCTCATGAAAGACGGCCATTTTATACTCCGCCTCTTCGTGCAAGAAGAAATTTACCAGCCCGCCAGTCGTCGCCTTGTACTCTTCGATAAATTTAAAGACGCCACTTTTATTCATGCTCATCTCAGTATCAAGCCCGATAAAGAGGATGTGCCCAAACTCATGGCCAATCGTTGAAATTTCATATACTTTTTTCCAAATTTTTGGCTTTAAAAATAAAATCTCTCTACCAAAATCCAAAAATTCCTTGCTAAAAATTTCAGCCCCAAGCTTCATAAAAGGCTTTGCCTTTGCGCCCTCATAGACGTGATTTACAAAGGCAAAAATTTTCTTGCCACATTTTGCGCTCACACTCTCGTCATTTGGCACGACTTGAGCGCTAAAAAGCCCATTTAGCTCCGCGCCGTAATAGATCATCGGCACGCTTATATAAAGCTGCGTTCTAGCGATATTTTCGCTAACTGCCTTGTTTGTAGCGGCATTGTCAAATTTGATCTTTTCGCAAACGCTTTCGTAAGTTTTTGTCACTTTTTCTTTAAATTTAAGCTCGTCAATGCCTTCGCTATCGACCAGCCTGATGTCCCACTCAAGTGCGACTGCGTGCGTGTAGGCGTCCTCGTAGTACTCTAGCGGATGGCCTGGCTGAAGCGCGCCTTTTACATCCATCCACGCTATCTCAGCCTCTTGCCAAGCGTTTATAACCTTTGCGTTGTCCTCTTCGCAAAAGGCATTTTGCAGCTTTTCAAGGTATTTTACGTAGGATTTTTGCTCGTCGCTCTTAGCTAAATTTCTTAAAATTTCAAGATTTTTTATAAATACTTTTTTAAGCTCTTCAACCTCATCTTTAAAAGCAAGCGCGTAAGGTAAAAAGCTAAATTTCTCGCCCTCTTTGCAAACTGCGCCATAAGTTCTATCAGCTCTTACGCCATTACTATCACACTGAAATAAGGCGTTTTTAGTGATAAACTCATTTGCCTCGCTTAAATCTTTAAATTTAGCTTCAAACTCTTTATTTGTGGTCTCTATTATCTTGTCTTGCCATGAAATTTGCCATGCATTTAGACTAAGCCCAAGCTCGTGCATAGCCTCAACAAAGGCTTGATAAAATGGGTCTAAAATTTGCTCATCTTTTGCCTTTTTTATAAGCTCGGAGTGTAAATTTTCATATAAATTTCTAACGTAGCCATAGATCAAATTTAGCACGCGTTTTTGCTCGTCCTCGCCTAAATTTAGCTTTTTTAGCTCATTTTGAAGCGGATCAACTTTAAGATCAACTATCCTTCTAGCAAGGGCTAGTTTTTGGCTTGGTGTGCCAGTAAGGCCGCAAATTTTCACAGCTTCAGTTATGATCTTGTCATCTAAATTTTTATAAATCGCGTTTAGCTTGGATTTTTGCTCTTTTGTAAGTTCGTTTAGTCTTTTAAAATCATTCATCTTTTCATCCCTTAAAGTTGCAGGATTTTAGCATAAAGCCATTAAAATTTGCTACAATTTACCAAAAATTTAAAATCTAAAAGGCAAAAAATGGACATTTTAAAGGACTTTGGCGAGCCACGCATCAAGCAAGTGATGCTGCCAAAAGATACAAACTCAGCTGGAAATATCTTTGGCGGCTGGATAATGAGTCAGATCGACCTTGCAGGTGCTCAGGCAGCTAGAGAAATTTCGCCTGAGCGAGTTGTGACAATTTCGATGAAAGAGATCATATTTAAGCAACCTGTCTTTGTTGGCGACGTGCTAAGCTGCTATGCAAAGATCATCGCAGTTGGCAAAACATCGATAACAACGCAGATAGAAGTGACTGCACTTAGGCTAAATGACGGTGGTTTTAGAGAGACTATACACGTCACAAGCGCGACTGCGACCTATGTCAGTGTGACAAAAGACGGACACAAAAAACCGATAGATGAGAAGATAAAAGAGCTGCACGGCTTTTAAAATTTGGTTGCAATTTATGCAGCCAAAACCCTAAATTTATCACTATTTTTAAAAGAATTTGAAAAAAAGTAACTTCAAAAAGGATAAATTTCAACTTATTTAAATGCTTTATAAAGTAAAATCTGCCCTTACACTTTTTTGGGAGAAAGATGAAAAAATCACGCTTAGGGCTTTTACAAACGCATATTTTAGATATCTTAACACAAGATGAGCTGGAGAAATTTGAGTTTAAAGAGCTGCCAAAAACAAGCACGATCTACACCGAAGATATCGAGATCATCGTCCTAAAGAGTGGCTCAGCAAAGCTCTCATTTTTTGAAGATGGCGAGGAATTTATCCTTTATCATTTAGAAAAAAACAACATCGCCATACTCGATGACAACTGTGCGTTTGAAGTGCTCGAAGATGCCCAAATTTACGTTATTAGACTGGATAATATCGGCGAAATTTTGCACAATCAAAAAGCCGCCAGCGAGATTTTAACAACCACACTAAACACCATCATCGTGCAACGACAGATCACAAAATCGATACTTTTTGAGGACGCAAAGGGCAGGATAGCAAATTTCTTAATCGAACTCGCACGCGAGCAAGACCTAAACCAAAACGGCTACCGCTACGTATTTTTGCCATTTTCCCTAAAGGTGCTTTCAAGCTTTGTTGGTCTTAAACGCCAAAGTGCCTCAACAGCCTTTAACGAGCTTATCAAAGACGACATCATCAGAAAGATCACACCGCACGAATTTCTCATCATCGACCACGAAAAACTTGAAAGTTACACGAATTAAAAAGCTTTTACGCCCTATCCTTAAATTTAGCTAGCCTATCTCGAAGCTCTTTTGAAAGTGTAAATTGCGAGAGCTCGTATCTGTCAAAAATAACGATCATATCATCGCCAAGTGCTTGCACTATGCCAAAACAAGCATCTCTATCAAGGCGATTTTTTCTAAATTTAACACTTAGCGCATCGACCTTTTTCTTATCGCCAAAGCTCTTAATGGCGATCTCGTCGATATCTTTGAAGAAAAATTTGATATTTTTTGAGCCTTTTTTTATGACAAATCCATCATCATCTATCTCAAAAAAGTTATTTTGCAAGATCTTTCTCACGCAAAAAAAGGTTGAAATGGCGCCAACGATGACACCAAAAAGAGAGGGCGTGCCAAGATCAAGATAAAAGTAGCTAGCGACGCTAAAGACAAAGAGCCCAAACCCAAAGGCTAGCGCCCAAAAAACATCTTTTTTACTCTCTTTGGTTATCATTTTTGCCCTTTTTATGCCAAAAGTCCGGCGCCATTTATCGCTTGGCTGCGCTCTTTGGCGTAAATTCTCTCGCCATTTATCACGTCATATTTCCAGATCGGTGCATTTGCCTTAAAGTCCTCGACAAACTCGTTTATAAGCCTTAGCGCGACCTTTCTTTGAGGGCTCACTACACCTGCTACATAAGAGCTTGTATGCACCGCCACGTCGCCTTTTGAGTGAGCAAAGAGCACGTAGGCATTTTCTTTTTTGGCTCGCTCTTGCCAAGCATCTAGCCATTTTTTAAGGATCGGCTCATAGATATCAAAGCTAAGCGCCGAAATACCGCCCTCTTCTCTTACTATGCCCACAAAAGTGATGAGCGCGCCGCAGTTTTTATCTTTAAATTTATCATACCACTCGTTTGTGATGCTTTGAACGTCTAAGCTTCCATTATAAATTTGCATCTTAGCCTCCACAAACTGGCGGTAAGATAGAAATTTTATCGCCTGATTTAAGAGCGAAATTTATATCGCTTACGATCTCGTCATTTACAGCCACAGCGCAGATATTTAGCCACTTTTTAAGCTCTTCTTTCTCGCTTAAAGCCGCTTTTACCTCGCCTAAATTTTTTGCTTCTACTTTTATACTCTCAAGCCCGATAGGCCCAAGAAATTCGATCTCTACCACATTTTATCCTTTGAAATTTTTGCTGATTTTACTTAAAAATAAATTTAGATATACTTATTTGAAAATTTACAAAAGAGATAGAAGATGAACGAAATTTTAAAAAGCATAAAAACCCCAGCCTACGTCTGCGAAGAGGCAAAAGTTCGTAAAAATTTGGAGCTTTTAAAGTATGTAAAAGAGCAAAGCGGAGCTAAAATTTTAGTAGCTCTTAAAGGTTTTGCATTTAGCGGAGTGATGGATATGGTGGGCTCATATCTTGATGGAGCGACTTGCAGTGGGCTTCATGAGGCCAAATTTGCGAGCGAATACGTAAAAGGCGAGATCCACACGTATAGTCCAGCCTTTAAAGATGAGGACTTTGATGAAATTTTAAAAATTTCAAAGCACATCACATTTAACTCTTTTGCTCAGTGGCAAAAATTTAAAGGCATTGCCCTGCAAAATGGCATCATCTGCGGCCTGCGCGTAAATCCAGAGGTTTCGCTCGCGCCGACTGATAGCTACAACCCATGCGGTAAATTTAGCAGGCTTGGCATCACGAGGGCAAATTTTAAGCCAGAGCTTCTTGATGGCATTAGCGGGCTTCATTTTCACGCGCTTTGCGAGGAGAGTGCTAGCAGCTTGCAGACCGTGCTGGAGGCATTTGAGGAGAAATTTGGCGAGTTTATACCAAAGATGAAGTGGATAAATATGGGCGGCGGCCACCACATCACGAGGGCTGATTACGACGTGGAGCTGCTTATAAATATCATTAGGCGCTTTCGCGAAAAATACGGCGTAGAGGTCTATCTGGAGCCTGGCGAGGCTGTGGGCTGGCAGACTGGCTTTTTGATAAGCAGCGTGCTTGACATCGTGCACAACGAGAAAGATATCGCCATCCTTGACACCTCAGCTGAGGCGCACATGCCAGATACCGTGCTCATGCCTTACCGCCCAGCCGTTAGAGGCGAGAGTGAAAACGGCAAATTTGCTTATAGATTTGGCGGCAATACCTGCCTAGCTGGCGACATAGTGGGGCTTGAAGCGGGTGACGCGGAGTATAAATTTGATAGCGAGCTAAAAATTAATGATCGCGTCATATTTGAAGATCAAATTCACTACACCATCGTGAAAAACACGACGTTTAACGGCATAAAACTACCTGATCTGCTGCTTTTAAAAGAAAATGGCGAGGTTAAAATGATCCGCGAGCTAGACTACGAAGAGTATAGGCGCAGAAACTAGGCTGAGTTTTCTGAAGGTAAATTTGGCTTTTTTAAATTTAGGTCAAATTTATCTAGCTTGCAAATTTCGCCAAAATGGCTTTGAACTGCATAAATTTAAAAATTTATCTTGAAGCTATTTTCGTTTTCAAAATTTAAATTCTCTAAATTTGAGAAATTTAAAACCAGACTGCGAACCGATTAAATTTGTTATCTATAAAATTTATCTTAATACTTTTTGCTAAAGCTATTTTGACTTGCTATCCTTATTAAATTTAGCAAATTTCTGACTTTATCAAAAGGTCACAAGCCACCTTAAATTTAATACCCATAAATTTTGGCAAATTTATCTATCTTTGAGCTTTTTTGCCAGTTGTATTCGGTCTCGTTTGCGATCTTTTGGGCTAGCTCCTTGCCAAAATGATCACTGATAAAACCAAGCGCCATATCCATACCAGCAGCCACGCCTGAAGCTGTGTAAAATTTACCTGCCCTCACCCACCTAGCGCACTCTTGCCACTTTACAGCTTCGCCGCAACTTTTTACCCACTCAAGCGACCTTTTATTTGAAGTAGCCTTTAGTCCGTCAAGCTCTCCTGTGCGAGCGATGAGCGCCGAGCCAGTGCATACGCTTAGGCAAATTTGAGATGCTAAAACGCACTCTTTAAGTCTTGAGATAAACTCACTATCATTTACAAGCGTCCTTGTGCCCTGACCACCAGGGAGTAGCAAAACGCCCTCTTTTGGCATCTTACTAAGCTTTTTAGTCTTTATAAGAAAGCCTTGCTTGCTTCTTTTCATACCACCATCAAACGAGACGTAGCTTATCTTCATTTCAGGCACCCTTGCTAAAAACTCCACCGGCCCCATGAGATCAAGCGTCTCGTACTCATCAAATATAAGGCAAAAAAGATGCATAATGCAGTCCTTTTGAACTAAAATTTGGCTTTATTTTAGCTAAATTTTCAGATCAAAAACGCTAAAAATTAACAAAACTTAAATGTTTTTTATAAAATTTTTAGTAATCTTTTTTGCTAAGGTTTGCTTGTGATTAGCTCTGATATAATAGCCACAAAACGGCATAGCTGTGTGATTTTAGCATATTTAACCAAAGCTTAAATCATTTAAGCTTTAGCAAATAAAGGAATAAAATGACGAGAATTCTTACTCTACTTTTTACATTGTCCGTTGCGGCAATGGCCATTGAAGGACCAACTGGTGTCAATCAATTTGACAGCACCATTTGGGCAGCACAGAGGATAGAAAATATCAAGCCTTATGAGCATGGCTGGGGCCCGATATTTACTTTTATACAAGGCAACGACTACTTCGCGATAGCTGCACTTTCTATCATTTTAGCTGTTATCGGCGCGTTCGTGCTACACTTCTTGATCATCGGACCAAAACACTTTAGTCACGAGGGCAAAAAAGTGCTTGCTTTTTCAGTATTTATACGTATAGCTCACGCTCTAGCTGCGATCTCTTGGATCATCTTGGTACCAACTGGTATCATCATCATGTGGGGTGCAGAGCTAGGCGGTGGCACATTTGTGCGTTTCTGTAGATACTTGCACGAGATAGCAACTGTGATCTTTGCTATATCTGTGCTACCGATGCTCTTTAGTTGGACAAAAAGAATGCTCCCAGCAGTATATGACATCAGATGGATGATGATAGTTGGTGGTTATCTATCAAAGAAGAAAAGACCAGTCCCAGCTGGTAAATTTAACGCAGGACAAAAGGCATGGTATTGGATCGCTATCCCTGGTGGTATCGTGATGATCATCACTGGTGCGATTATGTATTTTCAAGACTTCAAAGAGCCAGCAGTTGCTAGTTGGTTTGGTATCCAACAAATCGATCTTTTAAGATATAGCGTAGTTATCCACAACTGCCTTGGCATCGTCTGTGCGGTATTTTTCCTAGTTCATATCTATATGGCTGCGATCGCTATACATGGCGCTATCTGGTCGATGATCACTGGATACAAAGAAGAAGAAGAGGTTTATGTACTTCACCACTACTGGTATCAAGAGCTTGTTAAAGAAAACAAGATCCCAGTATCTGACTACGAAAAATCTTACACAAATTTAAAATAACTAGCATTGACCTTGCGGCTTACGCAGGGTCAAACTCTCTTTTATAGCAAATTTCACATCACAAATCCTTTTAAAAAATTAATATTTTTTAGCTATAATCCAAAATCAGTTTCAAGGTTTGAAATACTAATCACAAAGGAAAAACAATGACAAGAACAATTGATTGTAGAAATTTAGAGTGCCCAAAACCAGTCATCATGACTAAAAACGCACTTGAGGGTTTAAATGAGGGAGAGAGCCTAGAGATCATCGTAAATGCCCTAGCTCCAAAAGAAAATATCTCAAGATTTTTGAAAAATCAAAATATAGAATTTAGCCTAGAAAGCAACGGCAATGAGACTAAAATTCTAGCCATCAAAGGCAAAAGCGCACTTGAGCTTACAAATTTTGACGAATTTGTCTGCGACATAACACCAAAAAATGAAAAAGTGCTCTATCTAAACGAAGAGCGCGCAGGTAGCGGCGAAGTTGGTATAAATTTACTATCAAAATTCCTAGGCGCACTTCTTCAAGTAGAGAAAAAACCAAAGATAATCATCTGCGTAAATAACGCCGTTAAGATGACGACAAACCGCTCACATCCAAGCTTTAAACCGTTTAAAGATCTTGAAGCTGCTGGCGTTCAAATTTTAAGCTGCGGAAGCTGCTTGGAGGCTTATAAACTAGTAAGCGATCTTGCAGTTGGCGAAATTTCAAACGCTTATGAGATCATCGACATACTCTCAACTCACGAGCAAATCAAACTATGATCTATCACGACAAAAAGCTTACGCAGTTTGTTAGAGCCGCTGGCTGAGCTGCTAAGCTTGACCCGTCGGGTCTTCACAAAACGATTAGTAGTTTAAATTTATCTCATCCAAACCTGCTCTCTAGCATCGGCTCAAACGAAGACGCGAGCGTTTTTAAGCTCTCAGACGATCTAGCACTCGTTCAGACGCTTGACTTTATCACGCCAGTAGTCAATGACCCATTTATATATGGTCAGATCGCTGCTGCAAATAGCCTAAGCGACGTCTTTGCAATGGGTGGCGAGGTGATAAACGCCCTAAACATCGTGGGCTTTGATAGCTGCAACCTTGCACCTGAAATTTTAGGCGAAATTTTACAAGGCGGAGCTAGCAAGGTAAAAGAGTGTGGCGGTATCATAGTTGGCGGACACACGATAGAGACGCAGCAGATGTATTATGGACTAAGCGCGACTGGCAAGGTGAGCCCACAAAATTTCTGGGCAAACAACACAGCAGAAGTTGGTAACGTTTTGATCCTTACAAAGCCTCTTGGCAGCGGCATCCTAAGCACAGCGATCAAGGCTGATCTACTAAGCATGGAGCAGATAAATGAGGCCGCAGGCATCATGGCTCAGCTAAATTTCTACGCTCTAAAAGCACTAAGTGGCATCAAAGTTTATGCCGCTACCGATGTGACTGGATTTGGATTTTTAGGGCATTTAAGCGAGATGTTAAACGATAAGATCAGCTTTAATGTCTTTGAAAAAGATGTGCCAGTGATCGCAAGTGCGAAAGAATTTGCCGACATGGGCATCATCCCAGAGGGAAGCTACAAAAACCGCGAATTCGCAAAGCATTTTGTGAGCAAAGAGGCCGATATCGTGCTTTTTGACGCGCAAACTTCTGGCGGACTTTTGCTAGCTGTTAGCGAGAACGATGCGAGCCTAGCTCTAAAGCGCCTAAAAGAGGCTGGCTATGAGCGCTCAGCCATCATCGCAGAGGCGATACAAAAAGGCGAGTTTGATATATTTTTAAACTAACTCTAGGCTAAATTTAGCCTATTTTAAGGCCAGCTAAAGTCTGGCTAAATTTCTTTTAATTTACCTAGTCGCTTTATAATGTCAAGGAATTTAACAAAGGAGATATGATGAACTATCTTGAAATTTTAAAATTTCGTCACGCTTGCAAAATTTTTGACGAGAGCAAAAAGATAGGCGCTGGCGAGTTTGACTTTATCTTGGAGGCTGGCAGGCTAAGCCCAAGCTCGACTGGGCTTGAGCAGTGGGACTTTTTAGTCGTGCAAAACAAAGAGCTTAGAGAGAAGATAAAAGCTGTTTCGTGGAACCAAGTGCAAATCACCTCTTGCTCGCATTTGGTTGTCATCTTAGCTAAGATCAAAGAGGTAAAAGTTGGCAGTAGCTATATCGATAAAATGATCGCTAGACGCGCAGATAAAGATCCTGAAGCTATCGCTGCAAGGCAGAAATTTTATCACGACTTTTTGCTATCAAATTTCAAAAATGACGACGAGCTAACCTTTCAGTGGTCGCACGAGCAGTGCATGATAGCTGCGACAAATATGATGAACGCAGCCGCGAGCCTTGGGATTGACAGCTGCCCGATCGAAGGCTTTGACAGACACGCTTTAAATGAAATTTTAGGTCTTGATGAGAGCGAAAAAAGAGTGGCTATCGTAGTGCCATTTGGCTACCGTCTAAATCCACAACCTGAAAAACTACGCAGACAAAGAGCCGAAGTAGTTACTTGGATCTACTAAGTCACGGGGCAAAACGCCCTGTGATCTCTCTAAATTTAAACAAAAAGGCATTTTATAAGCTAAAAAAAGTAAATTTGCGTTAAAATCATGGCTAGTTTTAAAAAGCGAGGCTTAAATTTAATGCAAAAAAATAGCGCTAAACCAGTTTTGCAGATTTTTAAGAGGTTCTATGTAAAGATAGCACTACTTCTTTTTGCCTTCATCTTTCTTGCACTTTTTGTCATATTTGCTGGCATAAACGATATAAAATATGAAATTTCAACGCTAAATTTAATCACTAGAAACAATATCGTCAATACATTTGTAGAGGTAAAAGACAATATCACCACAAAGGCAAGACTCATTGCAAACGGCGTAGAGCCATTTTATGAAGATACTGTTGTAAGTAAATTCTACGCCGCTTTTTACGTGATAACAAAAGATAACTCCTTGCTTTATGAGCGTAAATTTGACAGCGCTTTTGAGCTACACGACTACGATATCGCATGGTTTTCAGATATCAAAGAGGGCGAGTTTAGGCTCTCTGATAGATTTTATAAAAATAGACGATTTAAAGATATCTACATAGCTTATGGGCTAAAAAATGGCAATAAAATTCTTGTTCAACTAAGTCAAAATTTTTTAAAAAACAGAGTTGATACAAGTTATAACAAAAATCTTGGCGCATACGTCTTTTTGGTCGATAAAGATGGCAACCTCTCAAGAGATGAGTTTTATAAAAAATTTATAAAAGAGGACTTTAACAAATACATCTCGCAAGGTGGCGAGTTTAAAGCTGACAAGATCATTTTTATACTAAAGGATATGAATTTTTATAAGATCAGCTACCTAGAAGAGCAAAAACTATTTGTCATAACAGGCTCTAGCAGGCAGCTTCAGATCTTTATCCAGCTAGTTCTAGTCGTGCTTTCGTTCTTCTGCTTTGTAGCATTTAGCATACTTTGGCTACGCGACAACTCATATATGAAAGACAAAATTCTCTCTGCATTTACCAGGATCACTCTTTTTGCGGCAGATAAAAGTAAGCCAACTGATGAAGAATTTGACATAAAAGAATTTATCTCGCTAAATAACAGCATCAAAAAACTCTACGAAGATAGAGATAAAGCTTACGAGACGGCACAAAGCTACGAGAGTAGATTTGGCTATGTATTTGAAAAGAGCTTTTTAAAGATCGTGGTCTTTGACGCTTATACTGGCGTCATCACGGACATTAGCAACGCTCTTTTAGAAAATCTAGGCTACAAAAAAGATGACGTAGCAGATCTAAATATCAAAGAGCTACTTGAAGATGAGTCTAAAAATTTAGCAGAAAATAGAGAAAACGCTATCAATAATGATCTATCTTATGAAGCTAAGCTAAGGCGTAAAAATGGCGAAATAATCGATGTTTTAGCGACCCAAAGTAGCTTCGAGCTAGAGAACACAAGGCTAAATTTCATACTCATAAAAGATATCACTCAAGAAAAGATGACGCAAAGAAATGACGATATCATCAAAAGCTATGTCTTTTTATCGCCAAATGTCATCGCAATAGCTTCAGCTAATGAGCCATTTTTGATCATCCAAAGCACAAACAATGTCGAGAGAATTTTTAATGTCCAAAGCCAAGGTCTGATAAATTTAGAAGATATCATCGCAAGCGAGGACTTTGATAGCTTTAAAGCTGCCATGCTGGCAAGTAAAAAAGCCTTTTTACAAGCAAGCTTTAAAAATGAAGAGCTAAATTTCATAGCAAATATGACAAACGCTTATGGCAAGAAAATTCCATTTAAGATAAAGGCTAAATTTATCGATGCAGAAGGGCAAAAGGTCATCTACTCATTTACCGATCTTAGCGATATGCTAAAGCTTCAAGAGAGATTTGAAAAACAAAGCAAAGAGAGCAAGGCTCTGCTTTGGGCGAGTGAGGCAAATGTCTTTACTTGGGATAAAAGAAGCGATATGCTCAACATCTCAGACGAGCTGAGTAAAATTCTTGGCACGCAAAGCACTCTAAATTTCGAGCAAGCAAAGTCGGTCTTTGTTGATGAGTTTGATAGTTTTTATAGCTTTTTTGAGAGCTTAAGAGATGCTCAAACATACATCAAAGATATCAAGCTTTACAGCATAGATAAAGAAATTTTACACTTTAGACTAAGGGCAAAAGCGCTTGAATACGACGAATTTGGCGAAGTAAGCTTGATAAAAGGCACGTTAAGAGACCTTAGCCTAGAAGATAGCTTCTTTGTCTGCCAAGACCTGCTTGCAAAAATTTTCTCATTTAGCAAAGAAGAGGTCGTCTTGCTTGATGAGGAGATGAGGGTCATTGACGCAAATGACGCATTTTTTGAAAGTGCGGGCGCAAAAGATAGCGTATATCTAAAAGATATCACCTTTATAAAGCAAGGCTTAAGCGATATAAAACACCAGATCATAGAGACCATAAACCAAGGTGGCTCGTGGAGTGGCAAGGTTTGGAGCGAAAATAATAAAAATAAGAGCAAGCTTGAAGTCATAGAAATTTTACCGCTTATCGATGCGAACGAGAAAAAAACTGGCTACATCATGCTAGCAATGCTTGCAAATAACGAAGCTCAAAATGAAAAATATCTAGAATTTATCGCATATCACGATCCGCTTACAAAGCTACCAAATAGATTTTTACTCTACAACAAGCTAAATTCTCTCATACAAAAAAATGAACAAAAAATAGCCGTCATCTACCTTGATATGGATGATTTTAAGAGCATAAATGACAACTTCGGCCACCAAATAGGCGATAAATTTCTAGTAGCTATCTCTGAAAAGATAGGCGCTATGTTTAATGGCAAAAATATCTTTGCAAGGATAGGCGGAGATGAGTTTGTAGGCGTCATAAACTACGAAAATTTAGGCGAAGTCTATGAGATAGCGCAAAATATGCTAAGGCTAGCTTCGGATGAAGTAAAGATAGACGAGCTAAAACTAAAAGCAAGCGCTAGCATAGGCATAGCCTTGGCTGATAGTGAGCTTGGGGCTGATGATGTGCTACAAAGAGCCGACTGGGCGATGTATCAAGCCAAGATAAGTGGCAAAAACAGAAGCTATACATTTGATGCGAAAAAAGATGTCTATTTTAAGAGCCAATACGAAGATGGCTCAAAAATTTTAAAAGCGCTTGACGCTGGCGAGATGTTTTTAGAATTTCAGCCAGAGATCAGCTTTAGCACGGGCGAGACTTTAAGTTTTGAAGCGCTTATTAGATGGAGAAAAGATGGCGAGATCATCTATCCAAGCGACTTTTTACCACTTATAAAGACAAGTAGTGCATCGAGTAATATCGCTTTATTTACGATAAAAGAGGCGCTTTTAGCAAGAAAAATGTGGCTAGAAAATGGCATAAGCGCAAAGGTTCGCGTAAATTTAAGCGTTAAAAAGCTCTTTACGGAGGAATTTTGGCATAAATTTAAAGCGATATTTGACGAGGATAAAAGCCTTGATCCAACTGGGCTTATCATCGATGTTATCGACGCTGCAACAGCTACAAATTTAGAAGTTTTAGAAATTTATGTGAGAAAATATAAAGAGCTTGGCATACACTTCTCGCTTGATGATTTTGCCTCATACTCAAGCTCGATCGAAGCTCTTGGTATGCTAAAGACAAACCGCTTTAACATAGATAATAAATTTTGCAAGCATATCTTTAGCTCAAAAGAGGCGCTTGAGAGCATAAATATGATAAGGTTTGTAGCTGATAAATTTGGACTAAATGCGACTATAAAAAATATCGATGACAAAAGAACGCTTGAGTTTTTACTTGGTCTTGGTTTTGATAAATTTCAAGGTAACATTTTCTCATTGGCGCTTTTGGCAAAAGATGCTGCTTTGTTTAAATTTGAAAGACCATATCTACACATAAAAGACTATAAAAATAGCGAAAATTTCGAGCTTTTCAAAGGCTTAGTCGTGCTAAAAGAGCTTGCAAATGAAGTGATAGCAAATTTAAATCAAGACGACAAACTAACACAAAGCTTAAAACAAAAAATAGAAGACGAGATAAAAAATATAGGTAAATTTAATCAAGAAATTTCCATAAATTTAAGCAAACTAGCAAGCAGTAGCGACAGCGGTGAACTCTATAATCTAGCCATGTCCATCATCAAAGAGTGCGATATAAATTTAGGTTTTAGTAAGGAGATAAGAGTTGAGTGATGTAAATGTTTATGAGCACGAGATCCCAAACGGAAGCAAACTTTACTTTGCAAAAAGTGCAAAACTAAAGAGAAAAATCGAGCAAAAAGCGAGTGAAATTTTAGAAGATGAAGGTTTTAGCGAGATCGTAACGCCGTTTTTTTCGTATCATCAACATCTAAGCGTAGATGCGACAAATCTCCTACGCTTTAGCGACAGTCTAAACCACGAGATAAGCCTAAGAGCTGATAGCACGGTTGATACCGTTAGGATCGTGCTTAGAAGGCTTAAAGCAAACGAGCCAAAGAGGTGGTTTTACATCCAGCCAGTCTTTCGCTATCCAAGCCAAGAAATTTATCAAATAGGCGCTGAGCTTATCGGCGAAAATGACATTTTAAAGAGCATAAATATAGTAGCAAAGCTCTTTAGCGAGCTTGAGATCGGCGCTTGTTTGCAGCTTAGCAACATGCAAATCCCAAGGATAATTTGCGAAATTTTAAACTTAGAGATAGAAATTTTTGAAAACTCATGGCTAGAAAAAATTTTAGCCCAAAACGTGCCATGGCTTAGCAAACTAGCCCTTTTAAAGGACGCTAGCGAGCTTGATGAGATAGTAAATTTAGTCCCTGATAAGCTAAAAGAGGCGCTAAAAAATTTACAAAGCGTAGCCAAATCACTAGAATATAAAAATTTAAGAATAGTTCCGCTATATTACTCAAAAATGAGATATTATGATAGTTTATTTTTTAGATTTTTAAAAGATAACGCCATCTCAGCAAGTGGTGGAAACTATGAAATAGACGATATTTCAAGCAGCGGGTTCGCTGTATATACTGATGCATTAATCGAAGAAAAAATTAATTTAAGGAAGTAAGAATGAGAAAGGCTGATTTAGTAGTTGGAGTTCAATGGGGTGATGAGGGCAAAGGCAAGATAGTTGATATGCTAGGACTAAATTATGACATGATTTGTCGCTCCCAAGGTGGCCACAACGCTGGTCATACGATCTGGGTCGATGGCGTAAGATATGCGCTTCACCTTGTCCCAAGCGGAATTTTGCACAAAAATATCGTAAATATCATCGGCAACGGCGTCGTCGTGTGCCCAGAAGTGCTTATCACTGAGATGGCACAATTTGACAACTTAGAGGGCAGACTTTATATAAGCGACAAAGCACACTTAAATTTAAGTTACAACAGCCAAGTCGATCAAGCAAAAGAGCGCTTAAAAGGCGAAAAAGCGATCGGAACGACTGGCAAAGGCATCGGACCAACATACGCAGACAAGATAAGTAGAAGCGGCCACAGAGTGGGCGAGCTACTTGAGCCAGAGCGCTTGTGCGATGCTTTGATGCATGATTTTGAAACAAATAAACCTGTATTTGACGCTCTTGGCGTAAAGATACCTGAAGAAAATGAGCTACTTGAAGAGCTAAAAAGATATAAAGAGGTGCTTGCTCCATTTATCGCAAACACTACAAATTTAGTTTGGAAAGCGCTTGATGAAGATAAAAAAGTCCTACTTGAAGGCGCTCAGGGCACACTTTTAGACATAGATCACGGCACATATCCTTATGTAACTAGCTCAAATACCATAAGTGCTGGCGCTTGCACAGGCCTTGGACTAAATCCAAAAGAGATAGGCAAGGTAATAGGTGTCATCAAAGCATATACAACTCGCGTAGGACACGGACCTTTCCCAACTGAAGACAAAGGCACGAACGGCGATAAGATGTGTGAGATCGGTAAAGAATTTGGCACAACAACAGGCCGCCGCAGACGTTGTGGCTGGTTTGACGCAGTAAGCGTAAAATACGCTTCAAGGCTCGATGGCGTCGATACTTATGCGCTTATGAAGCTTGACGTGCTTGATGGCTTTGAAGTGGTAAAAATTTGCAAAGCATATCAATATAACGGCGAAACTATCGACTACGTGCCAACAGATCTTGAAAATGCAACGCCTATTTACGAGGAGCTTGCAGGCTGGGATAGCGTAAAAGGCATCAGCCGATATGAAGACCTGCCAGCAAACGCAAGAGCATATATCGAGCGTATCGAGGAGCTAACTGGCGTTAAGGTCGGCTATATCTCAACAAGCCCTGAAAGAAGCGATACGATCATTAGATGAAAAGTAAATTTACCTCCGTCGTCCGCGTCAAAAAGCAGGAGATGGATAAGGTAGAGGCTAAGCTCGTCGTTGCTAGGCTAAATGTAAGAAGTGCTGAGGAAAAAATAGCACTCTTAAGAGCCAAACTCAACGAGTTTAGACTGCCAAAAAGTGGCAACATAGGCGAGCTAAGAGAAAATTTAGAGCTCATAAATATAGCAAGAGCTGAACTAAGCGCGTGCAAAGAGAGCTTAGAGATAGCAAAAAAAGAGGTCTTGCACTACGAGCACAAATATAAAAATGCAAATTTAGAGTATGAAAAGATGAAATATCTAGAAAAAGAAGAATTTAAAAAAGAGATAAAACGCATACAAAAGGCTGAAGCGCTTGCTCTTGATGAGTTTGCGGTTATGAAATTTTCAGCCAAAAGTGAGGCGTAATGAGAGCTGTTTTACTCTTTTTTATAGTTATAAATTTTGCATTTTGCTTTGAAGTGCCGGTTGATTGCACTCAGATCTTTGAAGCTAGAAAAGAGGAAATTTCAAAGGAACTTGAGGTCATCGACGAGCAGCGCCAAGCCCTAGAGGTCTTTCGAGCAAGCTCGGCTGCGGCTTATGAAGAGAATAACAAAAAGCTCGCCAAAAAAGAGGCTGATCTAAATGCGACGATGAAAGTGATCGAGCAAAAACGCAAAGAGATCGACGAAGTTGTCGCTAAAAATGAGAAAATTTTAAAAGAGCTTCGCACGATGACGACTGATAAAGTCAATGAATCCTACGCCAAAATGAAAGATGGCGCAGCAGCCGAAGTGCTCTCACAAATGCCTAGATCAAACGCGGCCACCATACTTTACGCCCTTGATGCAAAAAAGATATCAACCATCATGGCTAAGATGGATCCAAAGGTTGCCTCTGAAGTGACTGCTCTACTTCAAAAAGGGCCTCCATTTGTAGATGAAAAAGGCGATATGCCCGCTCCAGCTGGAAGCATAAATATGCAGTAAATTTAATTTACTGCCAATCTAAAAAACTAAATTTAACCTATTTGCTCACCAGTCTCTTATTTTTACCCCTGCTCTTGTTGGCTTTAGCGTGCAAAAAGATGAGTTTTGGTTTAAAGAGCTTAGCGGTGTTAGTCTAAGCGCAGATGTAGTGATAAATACCAAAATC
>JAHAKV010000020.1:0-26009 GCA_018371455.1 Campylobacter concisus
GCAGTCTCTTGCACAGGCACAGGTGATATCTACATGCGTGTAAATGCTGCTCATGAGGTCTCAGCCCTTTATAAATACAAAACTTCAGATGTGCAAAAAGCAGCCGAAGAGGCTGTAAAAGAGGTAGCAGCACTAGGTGGCAGTGGTGGTATCATCTCTATTGATAAGTCTGGCAAGACAGGCTTTGCTTGGACTAAAGATAAACTTGGTATGTATCATGGTGAGGCAAGACTGGGAGCCAAACCAGTTGTTTACTGGCCACTTGGCGAGAAATGATCAAAATAGCTAGGTCGGATTATATCCGGCCTAGTTTTTAAAGGGAGAAAGTTTATTAAAATATATAAATTGCTCCAAGAACGATAAATGCTCTTAGGCAAAAACCGCCGATTAAAACACCATATTCATTATATACGCAGCTTTTAACGCTTTCGCTACATCCGCATACTGCTCCGTCTTTTGTCACGCCACATCTTTGTAGCATAAATTTACTGCCGCCAATTAATGGCAGTGCAAGACCAAACACTATAAAGCCTATCCAAAACATCGGTGCTAGAGAGCCTGATACTATTTTGGTTATGCTAGCCATGCCAGCAGCTTCGTTTCTAACGCTTGCAAATAGCATCAAGAGGGCAAAAATTTCAAGTACCACTAAAATAGTGTGAAATTTATGCGACTCATGGCTTAAAACGCCACCACCACTTAGCACAGATATAGCGTTTGCACTAAGGCCTGTTGATATGGCTGAAATAGTAAATAGTATCGGTAACCATATACTTGCCCATAGTGGGATCGCTTTTACAACATATAAAAGTAGTCCAGTATAACCCATCACTCCAATTGCAAGTAGCGAGCCAAGGCTAAGCATCATATCGCAAATTTTGCCACCTTTTTTAACTTGTAAAAGCACGAGCACGCTAACTATTATAAAAAATGTTAGAAGATATGTGCCGATACTCATTATAGAAACTGGTCTTGTGTAAAGGCCTATGATCTTAGCTGGATTGATCGCCGCACTTGGTGCTAGGTCAAATAGCAAAAGTAAAGTTCCAACTATGACCGCTATTGGTGCTAGCAAAAATCCAAATTTATAAAATTTCTCATCGAGCTTGCCCAAAAAGCCTTTATAGGCTAAAGCCGAGCACAAAAATGCCCCAGCACCTAAACCACCTAAAAACAGATATATGACTATGAGCCATCCCCAAGTTGTTTGTTCCATTATCTATCCTTTAACTCTTAAAGTTAGAAGAGCTCTTGACTGCTCTATCTCGTTTTCAAGATATAAATTTAAAAAATCAGCAAAGCTCACATAGGCTTCTAAATTTGTAGCCTCCTTACAGCGAGAGCTAAATTTATAAAACCACTCAAACGGATGAGTGCGGATGAAGTCATATTTTTTATGTAAAATTTCATCCATTTTCTCTTTTTCGTCTGCTTGTAAGGCATTGAAACTTAGAAAGTAAAGGTATTGCAGCTCGTATCCGATGAAATCATCTGGAAATTTATCAAACTGCTCTTTACTGAGCTTTAGCCCAGAGCTTTCATAAAAGCTTCGCACCTGCATGGTCTTCTCGCCAAACATCGTTTTATAATCAAAATAAACCGACTCATATGGCTCAGCTTTTGGGTGTCTTGGCCCTACAAATAGCCTATTAAATTCATATCTTAGCTCGTCTAGCAAATTTAGATCATCTTTACACTTATTTAGCCAAAGTATGAAGTCGTGATTTTTAAATTTATCACTAAAATTAAGGCTTAGGCTTATGAGCTCATCTAAATTTTGCTCCCTAAGCTCTACTAAGAAAAATCGCCTTAAAAAGTCTTCAACACTAAGGCTAACGCTAAGCTTTTCTTTGACCTTATCCATCTTTTACTCTTTAGTGTATGAATTCGTTTCGCTTCATTCTTGGATAAAAGCGGATATTTGGCTTAGTAAAGAAGTGTTTAAAGCCTGGCATCTCTTTTTGCATACCAGCACTGTCGCTGACGTTGCTATCAACTAGTTTTAGTACTCCACACGGACAGCCTGCTACGCAAGCTGGCTCTTCGCCACGCTCAAGTTTTTCGGCACAAAGGTTGCACTTTTGAGCCTTGCCGTCTTTGCCTTTTGTGATAGAGCCATAAGGGCAAGCCATCAAGCAGTATCCACAGCCTATGCACTTATCATGAAGTGGCTGTACGACACCATTTTCAAGCTTGATATAAGCTCCAACTGGGCAGACATCCATACAGGCTGGCTCGTCGCAGTGATGGCAAGAGTGAGTTATAAAGATCTCTTTTTCTATGCCATCTTCATGTATCATAAGGCCATCGACATGTCTCCAGTTTATATCTGGATCTTGGTTGTGATAGACTTGACATGAAATTTCACAAGCCTTGCAGCCTATACAAAAGTTATAATCAAATAAAAATCCTTGTTTTCTTTTCATCTTAGACCCCTTTACATCTCTTGTTTAGCTGCTTTTTTTACTTCACAAAAGCTAGCTGTATAAGTTGAGCCATTTCCTAGATCGCTAACGCCATCAGAGCAAAGGATATTTGCTCCAGTTCTTGATTTTGTCACTTTTACCCAGATGTTGTTCCACGCATAGACTATGCCTGGGTTCATTTGATTTGTCTCGACTGCTGTAAAGACGGCTGTACCTTTTTCGTTTGTTGCCTCAACCGTGTCTCCATTTTTAATACCGCGTGCTTCCATATCTTCACGTGTCATAAATAGCTCAGCATTGCCCTTAACGATAACTCTTTTTAAGATATAAGGCATATTGCCCCAGTTGGAGTTGTCTTGGAGCTGAGTACCCGGCGTCATGAAATAAAGCGGATATTTTTTAAGATAGTCTTTTCCAAATTTATTGCTCTTTTCATAGTAGTCCCAGTCAGTTTCAAGGTCTATTACTGGATGATAGCCTGCGTCTTTAAAGGTTTGTGAGTAAAGCTCGCATTTTCCACTCTTTGTACCAAAGACTAGTTTGTCTTTTGGCGCATAAGGGTAGTATGGGAACTGATCTTTCATCGTTTCAGGCGTTCTAAATGGTTTGATCCAGCCGACTGATTTTAGTTTTTCATAGGTGATGTTTTGTTTTTTGGCAAATTCTGTATCCAAAAAGCGTCTGCAAACCGTTTCACTATCCCAGTTAAAGCACTCTTCTGTATAGCCCATAGCTTTTGCAAGAGCGTTGAAGAACTCTAAATTTGTCTTAGCTTCGCCAAGAGGTTTTACACTTTGAGCGTTGTAGCAGACGTATCCAGAAATTTGGTCGTTTTGGATATCCTCACTCTCCATAAATGTAACACCAGGTAGAACATAGTCAGCATAGTCACAGGTGTCTGTTTCGTAAGGATCAATTACAACCAAAAAGAAGTCATCGTCCATTACACGCTTTTTGATCAAATTTGTATTTGGCGCTGTTACCATTAAATTTGAGTTGTAGTTGATGCATGCTTTAATGACTGTGTTTATAGGCTTGTCAAGATATGTTGGATTTTCTTTTTGTATGCCTTTACCAAATTCTATATAGCTTACTTGCTGCCTTTCTATCTTTTTGCCATCTTTATCTTTTGGAGAGAGATCTGGCATGCAGTTGTCGAAATTAAAGCAACCTTTTACATGCACGTATGCCCAAAATAGTCCGCCACCAAGCTTTGTCAAGGCACCAGTTAAAACTGGTAAAAATGTAACCGCACGAACAAGTCTTGCTCCGTTAAAGTGTCTTTGTCCGCCGTCGCCGTGCATGATAGCTGGTGCTTTTGCGTGAGCGTACTCTCTGGCAAAAACTTTGATCTGATCCACACTTGCTCCGCACATCTCAGATAGTTCGCCATAGGTGTAGAGTGAGCACTCGTGCACTAGATCTTCAAAGCCTGTTGTATATTTTTTTACAAATTCATGATCATATAGATCTTCTTCTATTAAAAATTTACAGACCGCTAGACAAAATGCAGGGTCACTAGATGGTTTTAGCTGGATAAACATATCTGCTTGGTTTGCTAGAGGAATTCTTATTGTATTTATGACGATGATCTTTCCGCCTCTTTTTTTAACACGGTGAGCAAATCTTATCCAGTGTACGGCCGTATAAGCTTCGTTTGATCCCCAGCTAATGTACATATCGCTCTCATCGATCTCAAGTGCATCTTTTGAGAAGTCGGTACCTATAACGCTAGGAGTACCAGCGTATCTTGGCCAGTCACAAGGGTTTCTAACAAGTCTTGTGGCTCCATATTTTTCAAAGAAATTTCCCGGTGCGATAGTTTTTGAGATATGTCCTTCGTTGCCAGAGTAGACAAACTCGGTCAAGGCTTCGCCACCAAATTTCTCTTTTATCTCAGTTAGCTTTGCAGCTATCTCTTTTAGGGCTTGATCCCAGCTTATCTTCTCCCATTTCCCTTCGCCTTTTTTACCGACTCTTTTCATAGGGTGCATGATGCGGTCAGCGTTATATAGGTGCATGGCATAGGTGTGACCCTTGACGCAGACTGTGCCTTGCGTTAGCGGGTGCTTTGGATCTCCTTTTATGCTTACCATTTTGCCGTCTTTTATCTCAGCGATCATCGAACAGGCATCACGGCAGTTTCTAGGACAGGTTAGGTAGTGGTACTCTACATTTTCCTCGTTCTTATAGGATTTTGGGTTAAAATCCACCTCAAATTGCTCCATACCAAATAGGCTAGGAGCTGTTCCAGCTGCTGCCAGAACTGCTCCCGTGCCTTTTAGGAAAGAACGTCTTTGCATGTTTTCTCCTTAAATTTGATAGCTATTTCATCTCAAAGATAAAAACTTTATTCTCTTTGCCTTCTCGTGAGAAGATGTAAAATTTATTATCTTTGATCGCTAATGCTCTTGGGTTATTTACCCCACTAAAACTAAACGCCTCGTATATCTCTTTGGTGGTCAAATTTAACTTTAAAATAGTTGAGAAATTTTTGCTTAAAAGATAGAGTGCATCAGGCTCTACGTCGATACCGGTAATGTAGTAGTTGTTTAAATTTCTACCCTCTTTTAGCTCTAAATTTGCTCCAGCTTTTGGTATAAATTCTTCTAAGATCATCTTATCGTCACCATCAAATATAGCCACACTCCAGTAGTCTCTAACGTCATTTGGCACGCTAGCTGTGAAAAATTTATTCTCACTTTCTAAGTAGTCCCAGCCTAAGATGTACTGCTGTTTTGATCTAATGGTAGAAAATCTGCCCTTGTTACCAAGGTCGTTTAGCTTCCATGCGTCATATCCAGCCAGTAGGTGCCTCCACTGGCTATTTTGCTCATCTTTACTAAGGTTGCTAGCTGGCTCATAAAAGACAAAAGTTTTGTTATAACTTATCATGCCAAGCTCATTTTTATACCAAGTAGCTCCAACTGTTGCCTCCATCTCCATTATAAAATGGCGGTCGTGCTTGGCATAACTTAAAGGCTTTAAATTTTCATCTGCGATGTAAAATTCATTGTCGTTTGAGACAAGAGCAAAGTGCTTTTTGCTCTCATCGTAGTCAGCACCAGTTATTGCATTATCATTTTGCAAATTTAGAGTGAGCGTATCTTTAAGGCCTAGCTCTTTTATGTTTTGGATCGCTCCATTTTTGCTATCCATGTCAAAGTTAAACCCAAAAGCAAGGCTTACCAATGCGATAAAAAATATTATCTTTTTCATCTTTTACTCCTTACTTTGCTAGGTCTGGAAGCTCAGGGTTCCAGTCAAATCTAAAGTCAAGTGAGCTCTCCCAGTGGTCTTTTTCCCAGAACCATTTTGAAGGATCGATGCTCATTCTAGGCGGTGTGCTAGATCCTAGATATGGCGGTGGACCAGAAGCTATAAAGGCTTGAACGCAGTTTGCAAGTATGATCACGATAAAGACCAAATTTGCAAATTTGCCAAGTGGCAAGTAGCTTAGAAAGTTGCCATATTCGCCATTTGAGCTTTTTTGCATTATAAGGCCCAAATTTTTGCTAAACAAAAATATAAGAGCCAAAAATATGATCACACAAAAATCAACAACCATAACCCAAAACTGAGTGTGGGCACCTAAAATTTCAAGGCCAAAACCTTGTTTGATGTCAAGATAGCCGCCAAATGTTCCATCTAGGCTGTAGTGGATAAAGCCGTTAAATATGCCCCAGCAAGCCATTAGTAAAAGGGCTGCTAGATATCCAGGCTTTAGTCCGTACCTGATGATAAAAAGCGCTATTAGGCTAATAGCTATCATCGTGATCCTCTCGGCCCAGCACATTACGCAAGGGTTATCACCTAGCCCAAAGCCAAGTACTAAGCAGGCGATACCAACTGGAAGTGCCACAAGAGCAGTGATGGCCAGTGACATAAGGTTGAAAAAGCCTTGTTCGTTTGCTGGGATTTCGTTTTGTTTTGTTTGCATCTTGCCCTCCTAAAAGTTGCCTATTGGCAAGACTACCCATAAATTTACGTAAAATTCTAGTGCAACTAGTATTACGCACCCCAAAGCCATACAGGACGTTGCTATTTTCTTCATTTGTGGCTTTATGTATAAGATAAGCCCACTAATCAGAAATAGCGTCAAAATTAGAAATTCCATTTTGAGCTCCCAATTTGTAAATTTTCAACTACAAGCATGCTTATCTGAGAAAAATAATATAACTATATTTATTAAATTTAGTTTAAAAAATATATTTTTATGGCTAAGTTTTACTTTATAAAATAAAATTTTGTAAATAAAAATATATTTATATAAAAATATTTTATATAATTAAGCTATATTTAATTAAATTAATATTAATTTTTACAAAATTATTTTTATTAGTTAGCTTGTAAATTTAAATTAGCTTAAAGAATAGTTATGTAATATTTTTGCAAAGGTAAAAAGGGGTATTAATGGAAAATATATTTTTAGAATCATACGATGTTTTTAAGGTATGTAAATCCCCAAGCAAATTAAAAATTTATGATGAATTTTTGCAAAATAACAAAAGGTACTCTATAACGCGTTGCTACTACGTCATTGTAGTGGACAATACCTTTTTAACCTACTCACATCTCATGGTCTATGAGCAGCTGCTCTATCTTTTATACTCACAAAATAAACTAAAAAATGGCGACTTTTCGCTCACCCTTAAAAAAGCAGAGCTTGCTAAGAAATTTAAAACAGATATCACCAAAAGTGCCACAGATACGATAAAGTGCTTTTATGAGATGCAGGATGTGAAAATTTCAATCTTTGTAAAAGATAAGATCGAAAAGCAGATGAATATCATCGAATTTATAGACGCGGATCAAACTGAAAAATACGGCGAGCTACAAGATGAGATAAATTTGAGGCTAAACCAAGAATTTGTAAAGCTCTACCGATGCATCTATCTTGATAAGATCGAGTATTTAAACAGCTTTGACATAGAGCAAGGCAGCTTCATAAGATACTTCATGCAGCACGAGCTAGATGGTGGCGTAAGAAGCTCAGCTATTATCGATAAAATGGGCGTTTTAAACTATTTGCCTTTTGCTTATAAAAAGCGTTTCGAGCAAGAGGTGGCAAATGTTAGCTTTTATTATAAAAATGAAAAATACGAGATAAAAGATGGCTTTGTAGTTGTTACAAATCACGCAAATAGAGTAATGGATAATCAAAATGCTTCGATCGAACTCTTTGGTCTTATCTATGAGCAGATCACAAAAAATTGCACTAAAAACATCGTACTAAATGATGCAAATTTGCAAAATTATTATGCGAGGTTTGGTAAATTTGAGACAAATCAAACTATCTTTAAAATTTTTAGCAACATGGAGCTCATGCTAAATCACTCAATACAAAAAGAAAATGTCAAAATTTCTTTCTTCTCTCACTTTTTTGAAAGCATAGTCTGCAAAAGAGATACGGAGCTTGAAATTTTGATCGAGCTAAATCAAAAAGGCTTTGAATATATCATCTCGCGAAGTGCAAATTTAGACTTTTATAACGTTGAGTCAGCTGACTACGGACTTACTTCATATCCAGCTAGCTCTTGTGCTGTGGGTGGAAATTTCTAAATTTAGTTGATTTTATCTTTTAGTTTGGCGATCACTTTGTCAAGCTTGCCGCCATCTTGAGCGTTTTTTAGGCACTCATTTATCTCGGTCATCTTTTTGGTAAATTCGTTTTTTATAATGCCAGCCACAAAGCCCTCACTGCTAGTCTCGTCCAAGATAGGATACATATCTCGCCAGATATCTTTGATCCACCAGCCGCATTTTGATATGCAAGGAAACTCTTTAAGCTCGCCAAGCTTTAGGCTCATCATAACCTCATCAGAGTGTTTGATATCGTCTGTGACAAAGTCTTTATGAGCGCTATCAAAGCTCGTAAACATGCGGTAGCCAAGGCTTGATACGTTGTTTTCAGAGCAAATTCTAAACTGAAAAACATTATCTTCATAGTCTAAATTCGATATGCAAATTTGATGTTTTTGGGTGAAATTTGGAAATGAGTTAAACCTTTTATCATCTATGTCAAGCTGCCACTTTGAGCCACTATCGCTTGTTAAAAACTCTTTAAAGCTTAGTTGTACAAATTCTTTATAGCTCATCTCATCAGCTGCGAAAAAATCATAGTTGCTACTGTTTTTTTCTTTAAAATCTTTAAATTTCATATCATTTCCGATCAAAAAAGTGTAACTATTTTACTGCTTCTTAGGATAAAAGTTATTAAATTTTACGAAATTTATAAGATTTTTTGTCCGCGAGCTATTTTGATTTTAAAAATTTGAGTTGTGTAGCAAATGTTTTTTAAAAACAAATCAAATTTCATCCGTGACTATCTCTATCTTGCTTGTATCGACTAAGCTGCCGTCTATGATGATCTCCTCTATCTTGCCAGCTCTTATGACGCCACTTTTTGGATTTTTCACACTTTTTATGCTGCTTTTTGTGCTCACATCGACGCTTGAATATTCAAAAGCAAGGCTTGTGTCCATAAAAATGCAATCTTTCACGACCAAATTTTCCACGTAGCAAAGTGCTTGCAAGCTCTTTATCGTGCAGTTTATGAGCGTCACATTTTTTGCGTTCCAGGCTAGATATTCGCCTGAGATGAGGCAGTTTTGCGCGACTACGTTTTCGCAGTTCCAAAAGGCATCTTTTGAGATGAGCTTTGAGTTTGTGACACGAAGATTTTTGCAGCTATCAAAACAGTAGTTGCCGTCCAAGCTTAGCCCATCGATCTCTAAATTTTCGCTATTTGCCCCGAAGTAGTCCCCTTTTGCAAAGACATTTTTTATCTTCACGTCCTCGCATCCCCAAAGTGTCTCGGCAGCGTCTGAGAAATTTACATTTTCTAGTGAAATTTGCGAGCTTTTTCTAAAGCTTTTTGGTGCATTTATGAGCACGTCTTTGAAGCTTAAATTTTTGCTGTACCACATGCCAGCCCTTGCTAGAGGCTCCAAGTATCCGCCATTTAGCGTGATGTCGCTTGCGTACCAAAGTGGATATTTGTAGGCAAAAACGCACTCATTTAGCTTTAAATTTGAGCTGTGTTTTAGCGGCGACTCGCCATCTTCAAAGATGCAGTTAGTAAAATTTATCCCCTTTGCCCCAAACATCGCGCGCTCGCCAGTGAAAATTTCAGCGTTTCTCTCTTGCATTTTTGTCCTTTATTAAATTTTTCTTTTAAAATTATACTGATTTTCTCAAAATTTATTGCAAAATGCCATTAAATTTACTTTAAAGACGCAAAGCGTTATAATCGCCCCAAAAAAGGAGCAAAAATGGGTTTAAAATCAGACTCTTGGATAAGGAAAATGTCGGTTGAAAAGAAGATGATCGTGCCATTTGCCGAGGAGCAAGTGGGTCGCGGCGTCGTTAGCTACGGCGTTTCTAGCTATGGCTACGATATCCGCGTGGGCGATGAGTTTAAAATTTTCACAAACATCGGCGGAACCGTCGTTGATCCAAAGAATTTTGATGAGAAAAATGTGGTCGATTTTAAAGGCGATGTCTGCATAGTGCCGCCAAATTCTTTTGCTTTAGCACGTACGATCGAGTACTTCAACATGCCTGATAACGTGCTGGCGATCTGCCTTGGCAAGAGCACATACGCAAGGTGCGGCATCATCGTAAATGTGACGCCTTTTGAGCCGGGATTTAAGGGGCATATCACGATAGAGATCTCAAACACGACGCCACTTCCTGCGAAAATTTATGCAAACGAAGGCATCGCGCAGGTGCTATTTATCGAGGGTGATGAGCCTTGCGAAGTGACATATGCTGATAAAAATGGCAAATACCAAGCCCAAGAAGGCATCACGCTACCTAGAATTTTGAAGTAATTTTCATGCCTTTGCGACTTTGCAAAGGCTAAATTTATCTCCCATTTTTTACGAAAAACCCTAAACAATAACGAAAATTTGACGAAATAGAAGCTAGAAAGAGCAGAGCTTTGATAAACAAATTTTAAATTTGGCACAGCTTTTGCTTAAAAATTTATAAACTAGCTCATAAATCAAGCTCAAATATAAGGATATACATGACAGAGAAAAAATATAAAAAAGTAGCTGCTAAGACAAAAGAAACAAAGCTAAACGGTATAGCAAATCCTATCTTTGAGAAGAATCTTCAAGCACTATTTCAGCAAGATGAAGTTTTGGCTGCTAGATTATTTAGTATGACATCACAAAATAAATATGAGATAGTTTTAGGGAAAAATGATCCTTTGGATATAAATATCATAAACAAAGAGACGTCTGAATCCATATATGAAAATCCTGTCGAAGAGACATATAAGATGCTTGATGAGATAGAAAAAAAATACAAAAGATACCCAGGTCTTTTTTTCTATGGTCTTGGAAATGGTGTATTTTATAAAGCTCTAGCAAAAAATAAGACTCATAAAAGCATTGCTATCATTGAGCCAGAGATCGAAATAATTTATAGCGTTTTAAATTTGATCGATCTATCTGAAGAGTTAGAAAAAGAGCAGATAGTGCTATTTTTCTCAGAATTTACAACTCACACACAGTTTCACTATCTTATAGTAAACGCTGAGTTAGAACCCTACTCAAAGACATACAATTTAATAATACACTCTAAATTTTATGATCAATTTTCAGATGACTATATAGATATAAATAAAAAATTTGCAGAGGCATTTTCTCATATAGTTATAGCCCATGGCAACTCTATAGATGATCTTTTGATAGGCACAAGGCAAAATATAGAAAATTTACCAGAGATGTTTAAAAATTATTGCTACCATGATCTAATCAAAAAGAGGCATAAGCTAGTTGATACAGCCATAATTGTCTCTACTGGCCCAAGTTTAGACAAGCAGTTAGAGACACTTAAAAAATTTGCACCTTATGTAAGTATTATAAGTGTCGATGCTTCATACCCCATACTTGCTAGAAATGGTATAAAGCCTGACTACGTAACATCGATTGAACGCATGATACCAACATCTACTTTTTTTGAAAAAAAACACCCAGATGTTGATGAAGATATATATTTTGTTATTTCTTCGGTGACCCATACACAAAGCGTAAAAAATATATTACCAAGACGCTTAGTGCTTACCATGAAGCCACAACATGAAGAGAAGATGTTCGGTTTAAAAAAATATGGCTATTTAGGAGTAGGACATAGTTGTGCAAACATGGCTTATCAGTTGGCCTATGTGTTAGGACATAAAAATATTGTTTTTATAGGTCAGGATCTTGCTTTTGGCAAAGATGGAGCAAGTCATGCAAAAGGTCATACTATAGCTCAGCCAGATGAAAATTTATATATCACAGCTTATGGTGGCGAAGGAGAAGTACGAACAACTTATGTTTGGACGCTATTTAAAAATCAGTTTGAAAATGATATTGAGCAGTCCAAACTCGAAAATATAACTTCGTATAACTGTACTGAAGGTGGTGCAAGAATAGAAGGAACTATAGAAAGACCATTTTTGGAGGTTATGAGAGAGCTTTGTGTGGATAAAAAAGAAAAGAAACTGCCTCACATACCAAAAAATAGTGAAAAAACAACAAATAACGATATGCTAAAAGCTTATAAAGTAATACAAGAAAAGATAAAAATGCAAACCTTTTTGAAGAAAGAGCTTGAAAAAGTATTTTTAGAAGTTACTCCTAGGATAGATGAGTTAAATTTACTAAGAGAACAAGACAAGATAACTCAAAAGCATTTTGATGAACTTTTAAAAATAGTCAAGAAAGTAGATAAAGCCAAAGACTTTATATCAAAAAGAAAGTATATGAAATATATACAAAATGTTTTTATGATATCGGTTTTCTACCAGGAGCTAGAGCTTGCTAAAATTTCTGTAGCACCTAGTGATACGAACAAAGAAAAAATAGATAAGTTATTTGAATGGGCAAATGCGCATAAATACTGGCTATTTTCGGCAGCCGGTGGCATAAATGCTGATATAGAAACAACAAAAGAAGCCTCTAAGCCTCTTATAAAAGAGCTTAAAAAACGTGGAATATTTCCAAAAGAAGACTAAAAATGGATATCTTAAGCTTAATAGGACGCACGAAAAACCTCTTTGAAGATGACATAAATGCGCTTGATAAAGAACTAAAAGAGATAGTTTCAAGCTCAAGCTTTTTAGTTATCGGTGGGGCAGGATCTATAGGCTCTGCCGTGACAAAAGAGATCTTTATAAGAGACCCCAAAAAACTCTACGTCGTTGATATCTCTGAAAACAACCTTGTTGAACTAGTGCGCGATATAAGAAGCGAGTTTGGATATATAAATGGTGACTTTAAAACTTTTGCCATAGATGTTGCAAGCGCCGAATTTGACGCACTTTTGGTGCAAAGTGGTGGATTTGACTACGTGTTAAATTTATCAGCGCTAAAGCACGTTAGAAGCGAAAAAGACCCATTTACACTCATGAGAATGCTTGAAACAAACATCTTTAACACTGATAAAACGCTGGCTCAAGCTTCGGATATGAAGTCAAAAAAATATTTCTGCGTTAGCACTGACAAGGCCGCAAACCCTGTAAATTTAATGGGAGCTAGCAAGCGCATCATGGAGATGTTTGCGTTTAGGCACTCTTTAGAGATAGATGTCTCGATGGCTAGGTTTGCAAACGTGGCATTTAGCGACGGCTCGCTTCTTTTTGGCTTTCAAAAACGCATAGAAAAGGCTCAGCCCATAGTCGCTCCAAACGACGTCAGACGCTACTTTTTAACGCCAAAAGAGAGCGGCGAGCTCTGCCTTTTAAGCACTATTTTTGGCGAAAATAGAGATATATTTTTCCCAAAATTAGATGAAAATTTAGACCTCATAACATTTAGTGAAATAGCCAAACGGTACTTGGCGAATTTAGGCTACGAGCCATTTTTATGTGAAAATGAGGAGGAGGCCAGAAAGCTTGCCAAAGTGCTTCCAAAAGATGGCTTTTATCCTTGTCTTTTTGCACCTAGTGACACGACTGGAGAGAAGGACTATGAGGAGTTTTTCGTTGATGGCGAGAAGCTTGATATGCAAAGACTTCAAAATATCGGCATAGTTAAAAATGATGCAAATTTTGACAGCAAAAAGCTAGAAATTTTCAAAAACAATATCTTAAATTTAAAATCAAGCTTGGCATGGAGCAAAGAGGACGTTTTGCGCGAAGTTTTTGAGCTCGTACCAAATTTTATGCATAAAGAAACAGGAAAGTATCTCGATGAAAAAATGTGATTTTGACGAGGTTTTGAAATTTATAAAAAGCACTTTTGGCAAGGACAAAGTCCCGCTTCACGAGCCTAAATTTATAGGCAATGAGAAAAAATATCTACTTGAGTGCATCGACTCTAGCTTTGTCTCAAGTGTCGGCAAATTTGTCGATGAGTTTGAGAGCAAGCTAGCTCAAATGGTAGGTGCTAAATTTGCAGTTGCCACGACAAATGGCACCTCTGCGCTTCACATATGCCTAAAACTAGCTGGCGTAGAGCAAAATGACGAAGTGATCACGCAGCCAGTTACTTTTATAGCCACTTGCAACGCCATTAGCTACCTTTTTGCAAAGCCAGTTTTTGTGGACGTTGATCTTGACACACTCGGTATGTCGCCAGCGTCGCTTAGTGCATTTTTAGAGAAAAACTGCGAGCTAAAAGGCGGCAAATGTGTAAATAAAACTAGCGGCAGGATAGTGCGAGCCTGCGTGCCTATGCACACTTTTGGACTGCCTTGCAAGATAGTTGAGATAGCTGAAATCTGCAAGCGTTGGAACATCGCTTTAGTAGAAGACTGCGCCGAGAGCCTTGGTAGCTACTATAAAGGCACTCATACGGGGAATTTTGGCAAGCTTGCAGCGATGAGCTTTAATGGCAATAAGATCGTCACAAGCGGAGGAGGCGGAGCTATCATCACAAACGACGAGGAGATAGCAAAGCACGCCAAATTTATCACCACAACGGCCAAGGTGCCACATCCTTTTGAGTATCGTCATAGCGAGATCGGCTACAACTACCGCTTGCCAAATTTAAATGCAGCTCTGCTTGTGGCACAGCTTGAAAATTTGGAGCTATTTTTAAAGAGCAAACGCGAGCTTGCGATGATCTATAAAGAGTATTTTTCTAAATTTGATGATGTGAAATTTATAGATGAGCCAGCGGAAGCTAGGTCAAATTTTTGGCTAAATGCGGTGCTCTTTGAAAGCCGTGAAAAGAGAGATGAGTTTTTGAAATTTAGCAATGAAAATGGCGTTTTTACGCGTCCTATCTGGCAGCTTATGAACGAGCTTGATATGTTTAAAGACTGCCAAAGAGATGAGCTAAAAAACGCTAAATTTCTAAGCGATAGGATAGTAAATATCCCAAGTAGTGCAAGAGTTTAGCCGTGCAAGATATAGTTTTAGTAGGTGGTGGCGGGCACTGCAAAAGTGTGATAGATGTCATCGAGTGCGGGGCTAAATTTAATATAATTGGTATCATAGATACAGCAGAAAATATTGGCAAAAAGGTGCTTGGCTATGAGATTATAGGTAGCGATGATGATCTGGCTGAGGTTTTTATATCATGCAAAAATGCTGTGGTGACGGTTGGGCAGATAAAAAGTAGTGAGCCTAGAAAAAGGCTGTTTGCACTACTAAAAGAGATAGGTTTTTACCTTCCAGCCATCATCTCTCCGCTTGCGTATATCTCGAAGCATGCAAGTGTAGGTGAGGGAACGGTTGTGATGCATCATGCCTTGATCAACGCTGGTGCAAATGTCGGCAAAAACTGCATCATAAACACAAAAGCGCTTGTGGAGCATGACGCAACTATCGGCGATCACTGCCATATCTCAACAGCAAGTGTGGTAAATGGTGGCGTTGTCGTGCAAGATGAGACATTTTTTGGTAGCAATGCAACCAGCAAAGAGTATATCGTGATAGGCGAAAGTTCTATCATAGGCGGCGGAACTAGCGTGATGAGAAGTTTGGAGAAAAACGCTTTTATAAAGGCTTAAAACTAGCATTTTAAAGGAAATTTGATGTCAAATAGAGTTTTTATCATAGCTGAGGCTGGGGTTAATCACAATGGCGATATAAATTTAGCTAAAAAACTGATCGATGTAGCAGCTAGTGCTGGCGCTAATGCGGTGAAATTTCAGACATTTAAGGCTCAAAATCTTGTTTCAAAAAACGCGCAAAAGGCTAGCTATCAAAAAGAAACTACCGATAAAAATGAAAGCCAGTTTGAGATGATAAAAAAGCTTGAACTAGACGAGAGCACGCATAAAGAGCTTATAGCTTATTGCAAAGAAAAAAATATCACTTTTCTCTCAACTCCTTTTGATAGCGACAGCATAAAACTTCTTGACGAGCTGGGACTTAGCATATTTAAAATCCCAAGTGGCGAGATAACAAATTTGCCATATCTTAGGCAGATAGGCGGGCTTAATAAAAAGATCATTCTCTCAACCGGAATGGCAAATTTAGGCGAGGTGGAAGCTGCGATAGAAGCACTTGTAAAAAGTGGCACGAAACATGAAAACATAAGCCTTCTTCATGCAAACACGCAGTATCCAACGCCAATGGAGGATGTAAATTTAAAGGCGATGATAACTCTTAAAAATGCCTTTGGGCTTGAGGTCGGATATAGCGATCATACGCTTGGCATCGAGGTTGATATCGCAGCGGTTGCCATGGGCGCAAAGATCATAGAAAAGCACTTTACGCTTGATAAGAGCTTGCCTGGACCTGATCACAAGGCTAGCCTTGAGCCAGATGAGCTAGCGGCTATGGTTAGGGGCATTAGAAATATCGAGCTAGCGCTTGGTGACGGGCTAAAGCACTTTAGTAAAAGCGAGAGCGAAAACATCAAAATAGCTAGAAAGTCGATCGTGGCAAAATGCGATATAAAAAAGGGTGAAATTTTTAGCGAGCAAAATATCTGCGTAAAACGCCCAGGAGATGGCATAAATCCTATGAGGTGGGATGAGGTGATCGGACAAATTTCACAAAAAGACTATAAACAAGATGAACTGATATGAGAAAAATTTGTGTAGTGACAAGCACTAGAGCTGAATATGGCCTGCTTTACTGGCTATTAAAAGAGATCGAGGCAGATAGTGAGCTTAAGCTTCAGCTTATTGTTACTGGCATGCACCTAAGTCCAGAGTTTGGACTCACATACAAAGAGATAGAAAAAGAATTTAAGATAGATAAAAAGATAGAAATTTTAAGTAGTTCTCATACAAATCTTGATATTTGCGCTGAGATGGCAAGAGTTTATGAGAAATTTGCTCCGGCACTAGCTGAGCTTAAGCCCGATATATTGGTACTTCTTGGTGATAGATATGAGATATTTGGTGTAGCAGGTGTCGCTAGTATCATGCAAATACCAATAGCACATATCCATGGTGGTGAGACCACACAAGGAGCTTTTGACGAGGCTTTTAGGCACAGCATAACAAAGATGAGCCATATACATTTTGCAGCTACAAATGAGTACGCAAACCGCATAATCCAGCTTGGCGAAGAGCCTAGGAGGGTTTTTAATGTTGGAGGAACAAGTATTGAAAACATAAAAAAGCTAAATTTATTAAGCAAAGAAGAATTTGAAAAGTCTATAGATTTTAGACTTGCTAAAAAAAATATCCTCATCACTTTTCATCCGGTGACACTTGAAAATAGTAGTGCAAGAGAGCAGTTTAGTGAGATATTAAAGGCACTTGATGGGCTAGAGGATACAAATTTTATTTTCACAAAGGCAAATAGCGATACAGATGGCGATGTGATAAATAAAATGATAGATGAGTATGTGAGCGAAAACTCACAAAAAGCAGTGGCTTTTGCATCGCTTGGACAGCTAAGATACCTAAGCGCAATAAAATTTGTTGATATCGTCCTGGGAAATAGCTCAAGTGGCCTTTTGGAAGTTCCAAGCTTTAAAAAGGCCACCATAAATATAGGCGACCGCCAAAAAGGACGTGCTCGAGCTAGCAGCGTGATAGACGTTATGCCTGCGAAAGAAGAAATTTTAGCTGCTATCAAAAGAGCGTATTCAAAAGAATTTGAACAAACTTTAAAAGATACGATCAACCCTTATGATGGTGGCAATCCAAGCAAAAAAATGGTTAAAATTTTAAAAGAGATCAAGCTTGATGGTATTTTGAAAAAGAAATTTTATGATATAGGTTTAAAATGAGAATAGTAAATGATATAAAACTAAGTATAAATTCAACCATTAAAGATGCCTTGCAGACTATCAACAACGGAGGGCTTCAAATCGCCATCGTTGTTGATGAAAACGACGCTCTAGTAGGTACGGTAACAGATGGCGACATAAGACGTGGTTTGCTAAATGGCCTAGACCTAAACAGTAGCGTCAGCCTCGTAGTACATAAGAGCCCAAGTATAGCAAGTGTCGGTGATACTAAAGAGTCTATTTTAAAGATAGCACTTGCTAAAAAACTTCATAAAATTCCATTGGTTGACGAGCTTGGCAAGCTTGTAGGTATAGAAGACATAGAAGATATTATTAAGCCAGTTGGCAAGACAAATAGAGTTATCCTAATGGTAGGAGGCCTTGGCACTAGGCTTAGACCACTCACGCAAGATACGCCAAAGCCGATGCTAAAGGTTGGAAACAAGCCGATCCTTCAGACGATAGTCGAGAAATTTGCAGAGTATGGCTTTGTAAATATCACAATGTGTGTAAATTTTAATGCAAGTATCATTAGAGACTATTTTGGTGACGGAAAAGAATTTGGCGTAAATATAAACTACGTTTTAGAGCAAAAAAGGATGGGCACAGCAGGGGCATTAAGCTTGCTAAAAGAGCGTCCAAGTGAGCCATTTTTCGTAATGAACGGCGATCTTCTTACAAATGTAAATTTCGAGCACATTTTTAACTATCACACGCTAAATAAAGCTACAGCTACAATGTGCGTCAGAGAGTACGACTACGAGGTTCCTTACGGCGTGGTAAAGATGAATGATAATAAAATAACTGCTATCGCAGAAAAACCAGTACAGAAATTTTTCGTAAGTGCTGGGATATATATGCTCTCACCTGAAATTTTAGATCTGATCCCACAAGATGAGTTTTATGATATGCCTACGCTCTTTGAAAAGGCAATAGCTCAAAATAAAAATGTAATCTCTTTTCCGATACATGAGTACTGGATAGACATAGGACGCCTTGAAGAGTATCAAAAGGCAAATGAAGAATACGCAAAGATATTTTAGATGAAAGCTCTTGTTGTAGGCTATGGCTCAATTGGCAAAAGACACTGCGAGGTCTTAGAGACCTTGACGCAGATAGATGAAATTTGTCTAGTTACTAGCCAAAATGTAGCTGGTAAAATTTGCTATAAAAGCTTGGATGAGGTCTCAAATTTAGACAAGTTTGACTATTTTGTTATAGCAACTCCCACATTTTTACATCTAGAAAATTTGAAATTTATAGATGAAAGAGTTAGTGGCAAGATCATACTTTGCGAAAAGCCATTGTTTGAAAAAAAATATAATTTTACGCCTAAAAATAATAAAATTTTTGTAGGCTATGTACTGAGATTTCATCCGCTCTTACAAAAGCTAAAAGAGTTTTTAAAAAACGAGAAAATTTTATATCTAAATGCCAATTGCGGTCAGTATCTACCAAGTTGGCGAAGTGGCGACTATAGAAAGTGCTATAGTGCTAGCAAAGAAAAAGGCGGCGGCGTCTTGCTAGATCTTAGCCATGAGCTAGACTACGCCATATGGTTATGTGGTAAATTTGAAAGCCTAACGAGCTTTCAAGGTAAAATTTCAAATTTAGAGATAACAAGCGATGATTTATGTGTGGTTTTTGGTAAGACAAAAACGGATACCATAGCAAATGTAAGTATCGACTATCTAAGCCATATAACGCATAGAATCTTGCGGGTAGATTGCGAAGGCTCTACATATGAGCTTGACTTTATAGCAGGCACACTTACTAGGCAAGATGGTAGTAAGCAAATTTATAATATGCCAAATTTGGCAAGAAATGAGATGTTTTTAGCTATGCATAAAGATGTTTTGGGCGAGCAAAGATATATTTGTAGCTTTGATGAGGGGTTAGATGTGATGGACGCGATAGATCAAATTCAAAGGCAAAGCAATGAGTAATGTTTTATGTACGATATGCGCAAGAGGCGGTAGTAAGGGAGTAAAGGGTAAAAATGTTCGCGAGCTTTGTGGCAAGCCACTTATAGCCTACACTATAGAGCAGGCAATAGTGTCAAATTTGTTTGAGCATATTGTTATTAGCACAGATAGTGACCTGATAGCAGAAGCAGCTGCAAAGTACGGTGCAGAGGTCTTTTTTAAAAGAGATGCTGCTATGGCTAGTGATACGGCAGGAAAGCTTGATGTTATAAAAGATGCTTTTTTAAAAAGTGAGGAACATTATGGACGTAAATTTGACTATGAGATCGATCTTGACGCTACATCTCCACTTCGTGATGTAAGCGATATAACAAATTCTTTTGAGCAGTTTTTGCGTGATGATAATGACAACCTAATAACTGCTATGCCAAGCAGGAGAAGTCCATATTTTAACCTAGTTGAAATTTATCCAGATGGACACGTAGCACTTGCAAAAACTTTACCAAATGCTATTTTGCGCCGTCAAGATGCGCCAAAGACTTATGATATGAATGCTTCTATTTATATTTGGAAACGCGAAGTTTTATTAAATAACGATACTTTATTTTTACCAAAAACTGGACTTTATGTGATGGATGAAGATAGATCGATTGATATAGATTGTGAGCTAGATTTTAAATTTGTAGAGTTTATAATGAAGGAAAAAAATGCTAACAGATAAGGTCGTAGTAGTTACCGGAGGGGCTGGTAGGATAGGAAGTGCTTTCATAAGAGCGATTGCTAGCCAAAACGGAGTTGGCGTTATAGCAGAGGTTGATACAAAAAGAGCAAATTTGCTAAAAGACGAGATTACAAGCTCGCAAAAAGATGCAAGGATCGAGGTTTTGCAAATTGATATCAGTGATGCAAATTCTATCAATGAGGCTATAAATTTCTTGCATTCAAAATATGGTCACATAGATGCACTAGTGAATAATGCCTATCCAAAAAGTAAAAATTACGGTAAGAAATTTTTTGAGATCGATATGGATGATTTTAATGCCTTTTTAAATTTACATCTTGGCGGATACTTTAATATCTCACAAAATTTCATCAAGTATTTTTTAAGGCAAGGTTATGGCAATATCATAAACATCTCATCCATTCAAGGTATCGGAGCACCTGCCTTTGAGACATATGAGGGGACAAATATGCACTCTCCAGTCGAATACACAGTCGTAAAACATGGTCTTCTTGGTATGACAAAATATATGGCAAAGATGTTTAAAAAAGATAATATCCGCGTAAATGCCATAAGTCCTGGAGGGATTTTAGACGGACAGCCTGAGCCATTTTTGAGTCAGTATAAAAAGAGATGTGGCGTAAAAGGCATGCTTGATGCAAATGATATTTGTGGAGCTTTAGTGTATCTGCTAAGTGATACTTCAAAATATGTAAATGGACAAAATATCGTAGTTGATGATGGTTTTAGTCTATAAAAATCTAAATAAAATAGTATAAATTTATCTAGTCTAAGCTAGATAAATTTATATATCGCTTTTAATACGCACTTTTTTCATACTAAATTTTACCAAGCAAGAGCTTGCTATCTATAATTTTTCTATTTTTACAATTTAACTTAATATGGAAAAATATCTAAAACCCCAAAGACTAGCTTTGGGGCTGGGGGTTTGCGTATTGTAAAAGCATTAACACATTTGAGGCTTCGCTACTGCAACAAAGCCTCTATTGAAAACTTAATTTAACTAGCTACGTTATTGTAGAAGTTTCATTACGTTTTGCTGTACGCTGTTTGCTTGACTCATAGCATAAGCACCTGATTGAGCTAGGATGTTATGTTTTGAGAAGTTAGCAGACTCGCTAGCAAAATCTACGTCCCTGATTTGTGATTCTGCTGATTTTACGTTAACTTGAGTTACAGTTATGTTGTTAACTGTAGCTTGAAGTTGGTTTTGAACTGAACCAAGGTCTGAACGAACTTGATCAAGTGTTTTTTGAGCTGACTCAGCGATGTCCATAACAGCCATTGCGCCTTTTAGTGTCATTACACCAGCTGATTGAGCTACTGTAAGCACTTTAGTCATTCTTTGGAAGCCCATAGCACTAGCTAGTTTGCCGTCTATTTGACCTCTTACATCTCTTAAAGCAACTGAAGCTTGAGCACCACCTTTTGCTGAGAAAGCTTCTGACTCTAGTTTTAGAGCATCACCGGCAGCTGCGCCTTTTGCAGATAGTTTGATATCTCTACCATCAAGGCGAACAAGGTTGATACGACCAACGAAAACTTGGTCTTTTTTCATACCGATTGCTTTTGAGATATTATCACCTGAAACACTAAACGCACGACCGTCACGGCTTGTTAGAACCATTTTGCCTTCTGTATTGATAGAAGCTTCAACACCTGTTTGATCTTTAACAGCGTTGATCGCATTTACCAACGCGCCGTTGCTATCGTTTTCTTTTACATCAAGGTCGCCGATTTTAACGCCGTTGATTTTAAAGCTTTTGATAGATACGCTTACTATAGAAGTTGACATAGTTCTAGTTACATCAAATGTAGCTCTAATGCCTGTCTTATCAGATGTTTTGTTGATATTTTCAGCTAATTTACCAACACCAGTTCCAAGACCAGTTGATATCTTAGTAGAAGCTATACTAACATCATTTACACCATCAACGCTTAAGAATTTAAGGGTAACTTTATCTGTACCAGTTAGTAGTTTTGAACTCTCAAAACGTGTAAGACCGATCTTGTCAGATGTAGTCGCACCAATACTTGCTTTAACGGTTTGGTTTGAGTAAGCACCTATTTGGAACTCTTTATTAGAGAATGTTCCGTTTAGTAGTTGCTGACCGTTAAATGAAGTAGTGTTACCGATATTGTCAAGCTCTTCCATTAGACGAACGATATCAGCCTGCAATGCTTGGCGTGATTGAGTTGTTTGGCCGTCTTGAGCTGACTGAGTAGCTTTAGTCTTGATAGTGTCAAGAACTTTTAACTGCTCGTCCATAGCTTTGTCGGCAACTTGAATGATACCAATAGCATCATTACCATTTGCAATAGCTTGGCCTAGAGCTGAAGCTTGGCTTCTTAAGCTATCTGCGATAGATAGACCTGAAGCGTCATCTGCAGCTGTTTGAATTCTAAGACCAGAACTAAGTTTGTTAAGTGACTTAGATAGGTCAACGTTGTTGCTAACTGCGTTAGCGTGTGTGTTAAGTGCGTTTACGTTTGTGTTAATACGAAAACTCATTGTAAATCCTTTTAATTTTTTTAGTTACGACTTCATGTCGCACGAAAACTATATCGATTGATTTTTAAAAAAGTTTAGAGCTATGCATAAAAATTTTTTATAAAAAACAAAAATCTCGCTCCACCTAAAAAATTTTTCACACGTTACACTCTAAAAAATTATTTCTGCTACAATTACGCCAAAAAATTTAAAGGCTATATATAAATGAAAAGCTTAATCATCGTAGAATCTCCCGCAAAAGCAAAGACTATAAAAAATTTCTTAGATAAAAGCTACAACGTCATCGCTTCAAAAGGTCATATCAGAGACCTTCCAAAAACGAGCTTTGGCATCAAGATAGAGGATGATAAATTTACCCCAGAGTATCGCATCAGCAGCGATCACTCCGCCATCGTGAAAGAGATAAAAGAGCTTGCCAAGGGGGCTGATGAAATTTACCTCGCGACCGATGAGGATAGAGAGGGTGAGGCGATCGCATTTCACATCGCAAATGCCATAGGTAAAGAGCCTACCAGCCTGCCTCGCATCGTCTTTCACGAGATCACCAAAAGCGCCATACAAAACGCTCTAAAAAGCCCAAGACACGTCGATATGAACAGCGTCAATGCCCAGCAAACAAGGCGCTTGCTAGACCGCATTGTGGGCTACAAACTAAGCCCGCTTTTAAATTTAAAGATACAAAAAGGACTAAGCGCTGGCCGTGTGCAAAGTGCAGCTTTAAAGATAATAGTCGATCGCGAGCGTGAAATTCAGGCGTTTAAACCGGTTGAATACTACACTATCGACACCATTTTTAAAAAAGACCTAGACGCTGAGCTAGTTAAATTTGAAAACCAAAAGATCGAAAAGCTAACTATCCAAAACCCAGACCGCGCAAAATACATCATTGAAAATTTACAAAATGAGAAATTTAGCGTCCGTGAGATCGAGAGCAAGGATAGAAAGATCCAGCCAAGTCCGCCATTTATGACCTCAACCCTTCAGCAAAGTGCGAGCAACCGCCTTGGCTTTAGCCCGAAAAAGACGATGATGATCGCACAAAACCTCTATGAGGGCGTGCAAACAAACGAGGGCTTCATGGGTGCGATCACATATATGAGAACGGATAGCTTAAATTTAGCCAAAGAGGCCGTCGCAGCCGCTAGAGAGCACATCCTGCAAAACTACGGCAAAGAGTATCTGCCAGCAAAAGCGATAAGCTACACGACAAGCTCAAAAGGCGCGCAAGAAGCCCACGAAGCGATCCGCCCTACAAATTTAAACTTTACACCGCAAATCGCCGCTAAATTTTTAGATAAAGACGCGCTCAAACTCTACACGCTCATCTACAATAGATTTTTAGCCTGCCAAATGAGCGCATGTGTGAGCCAAACGCAAAACGTCTATGTCGCGAGCGAAAAAGGCGAGTTTAAGATAAGTGGCAGGAAGGTGCTATTTGACGGCTTTTACAAGGTTTATGGCGAGCTTGATAAGGATAAAATTTTACCAAATTTAAAAAAGGGCGACGAGATGAGCTTGCAAAGCATAAAAAGCACGCAAAACTTCACCGAGCCACCAGCCAGGTACTCTGAGGCTGGCCTTGTTAAAAAGCTAGAAAGCCTAGGAATTGGCCGCCCAAGCACCTACGCACCGACCATCTCGCTCCTAACATCAAGAGACTACGTAAGGATCGAGAAAAAGCAGCTCATACCAAACGAGATCGCATTTAGCATGATAGGCGTTTTAGAGGAGCACTTTAGCAACATCGTCGATAGCGAATTTACCTCACATCTTGAAGAAAAGCTCGATGAGATCGCGCTTGATAAGGCTGACTGGCAAAAGGTGCTAAGCGACTTTTACTATCCATTTATGGAAAAAATTAGCGCTGGCAAAACTGGCATAAAAAGCCTAAAAACAGCCACTCCGATCGGAGAAAAATGCCCAGAGTGTGGAAGCGAGCTAGTGCTTAGAAAGGGCAGATATGGCGAGTTTATCGCTTGTTCAAATTTCCCAAAATGCAAATACTCAAGAAACGTCGCAAAAGATAATGAAAAGAGTGTAGAAACTGGCACTACTGCGGTAGCTAAGCCAAAACGCGAGCTTAAAAAGCTTGACGTGCCATGTCCAAAATGTGGCGGCGAGATCGTCGAGAGATTTAGCAGGCGCGGTAAATTTTATGGATGTGCCAACTATCCAAAATGTGACTTCATATCAAACTACGAGCCAGTCGCGCAAAAATGCGACGAGTGCGGCGGCGATATGATCAAAAAAGAGCTTAAAAAAGGCACATTTATAGAGTGCACAAAGTGCAAGAAAAAGACGTTAGTTTCTGAAAACTAAAATTTCTAGCCAAATTTGAGCCCTTGAGCCTAAATTTGGCTTTTATAAATTTGGACTTTAAATGCCTGAAACTATCACACAAGTTAGCCAGTATAAAGGGCAAAAGAGCCTTGTGATAAACTGCACACAGCTAGGCGACAGCTTCACGCCGCAGTATAAAACCGCCAAGCAAAAAAGAGCCGTGCTTGATGAGTGGTGCGACTTTTTAAGAAGCGAGCAAGAGGCGTTTGATGAGCTTAACTTTTGCACCAAAATGCCTCAGGAGCTCTTTGATGCGGTGTGCTGCCAAAGAAATTTAAAGAGCCTTCACATCAAATGGGGCTCGTATGAGAGCCTTGACGCGCTGGCAAATCTTTCTAGTCTAAAGTGTCTTTTTATCGGATCAGGAGCTAGCGTAAAAAGCATAGCGCTGATCGCGACACTTACTGGACTTGAAAGCCTTGCGGTGGAGAATTTTCAAAAGATCAGCGACTATTCTGTATTTTTAAATTTACAAAATTTAAAGAGCTTAGAGATCAGTGGCGACGGACTTTCGCCTAAATTTATCCACATAGATAGCCTAGAGTTCTTACGCCAGATGCCAGGACTTACGAGCCTTATGATCTTGGTGGCTAGGATAAAGAGCAAGGACTACTCACCCATCTTATCTCTAAAATCCCTCACTCACCTTAGCTTGCCGCCACAGCATGCACTTTTTGGACTTTTTGATGAGCTTAGTGCTTTGCCAAATTTAAAAACAGGGCTTTTAAAAGAGAGAGCGGAAATTTATAAGAAAAGATGATGCTGTAAATTTAAGTTTTTTGCCAGACTTGCAGTAAATTTGATAGTTTTAGGCAAATTTTAAAATTCCATTCACTCGCAAGAATTGACTACTAAAATTTGGCTTCGCTTATCGCTTAGCTCAAATTTTAGAGCCGAAATTACTCGTTCATGAAATTTTAAAATTTA
>JAHAKV010000021.1:0-24246 GCA_018371455.1 Campylobacter concisus
TCACCGCCGTCAGCTACTGGCTTTACGATGACGTCACAAAAATCTTCAAGGGCTTCTTTTATAGCAAGGCCCGCCTCAAGCGAGCTTAGCGAGCCTTTTAATGAATCTATCGCAACCAAAATTCTCATAAAAGCACCAAAGATAGAATATAAACGCTGATCATACCAACAATGCCCATGATAAATGTCATCGCTGTTTGTGTGCGGTATCCTTGATCTGCGGTCATTTTACTAAAGTTTGTCACGACCCAGAAGTAGCTGTCGTTTGCGTGAGATACGCACATCGCACCTGATGCTATCGCCATGACACAAAGTGCGGCTGAGATTTCGCTCGTAAAGCCAAGTGTGTGCATGAGCGAGTTGTCAGCGCTAAATGCGCCCATGATAGAGGCTGTCGTGATGATAGCCACAGTCGAGCTTCCTTGAGCGGTTTTTAGCACGGCTGAGATGATGAATGGGAAGAAAATTCCTATCGCTTTTATGGTTGAGGCATTTTCTTTGATGAAATTTACAAAGCCAGCCTCGGTAATGACGTTGCCCAAAACGCCGCCAGCTGCGGTGATAAAAAGTATCGGACCAGCGATCTTTAATGATTCATTTGTGATGTGATCAAATTCTCTCATCTTTTTAGTTTCAGCTAGTAAAAATACGCAAAAGATCACGCCGATCGCAAGGGCGATGATAGGGTTACCTAAGAATAAAAATATCTTTGGTAAGAGCGCAGCTTTATCAAGCATGCCTTGTTTTGCCAAAACATCTATCACAGAGCCAACCGCCATGAATATGATAGGCATGATGATAGGAGCAAGGCTCAAAAATCCGCAAGGCAATTTGCCAAATTTCTTTAAAAGCTCCTCATAGCTAGCTGTTATCGTAGCGTCAGCCTCTTTGTCGCTGATAGTTACGCTTTTAGCGATACTTTTTGAAAAGAAATAAACAGCTACCAAAACAGGTACTGAAACTACCGTACCCATGATGATGACAAGAAGTAAATTCCCTCCAAGTCCAAGTGTGCCAGCAGCAGCTATCGGGCCAGGAGTTGGCGGGATGAAAACGTGAGAAGCGTATAGGCCGCCGCTAAGTGCTACTGACATAGCAACTGGGCTTGCTGAAATTTTCTTATAAAGTGCCTCGCGGATAGAGTTTAAAACGACAAAACCGCTATCGCAAAATACTGGTATGCCAACAACCCAGCCCATTATAAGCATGGCAAGCTCAGGGCGCCTCTGTCCGACTAGCTTTACGACCATGTCTGCTAGCTTTAGCGCAGCTCCCGTTTTTTCAAGCACTGTGCCGATGATCGTTCCAAAGATGATGACGATGCCGATGCTCTTAAATGTGCCACTAAAACCAACACCTATCATCGCTGGGATCTTGGATAGATCGATACCTGCGACGATTGCTAGCACCAAAGAAATGCTCATAAGTGCCAAAAATGGATGCACCTTGAGCTTTGAGATCATAACGATCATAAGGATGATTGCTATAACAAAACAGACAATCAAAGCTATACCGCTCATGAAAACTCCTTTATTGTGAGATTTTGCTAGTGATTTTAGCAAAATTTGCTTATATTTTTTCTAATATTTTTAAGTTTTTCTATTAGTTAAATTTTTTTCGTTATTTATATAAAATTTACTTCATCTGCCCAAATTTAGCCACTTTATAAGATTAAATTTTTAAGGCTATTTTAAAATAACAAAGCCAAGACCAACCTTGTCAGTGTGCCTATCATAGTCAATCAAACTCTCGCCGTATCCTGTAAAATACTGCAAATAGCCATAAACGCCGCTTGAAAATATCGGAAACATATATGAAATTTCAGCTGCACCTTTATTTGTTTTATCAAAATGTAAGTTATTTCTTAGCATTAGGCTAAAAATTTGATCATTTAGCTTGTAACTAAGCCTTAGATCTCCGTGTCCGATGTAGTTTAAAATTTCTTTATTGTCGTTCTTTTCGCCGATCACGCTCCAAACTCTTGGCGAGACGCTAAAGTTGCCATAGACAAAGTCGCTTTGCACGTAGGCTCTGTTCCAGCTTCTTGATTTGCTGCCATCTCGTCCATTTGACTCATGCAAAAGGCCAAATTTTAGATTTTGGATGCCGATTTTCTCTAGGTATTTTGGTGAGGCGAAATTTAAGAAAATTTCTGGCTGATAGTTTGTCTCGCGAAACGGCGATGACTTTTTAGTGATCTGCCACCACGAAGTCTGCGTATAGGCTGCCACTAGGCTCTCTCTAAGACCAAAAACATCGTAAAATAGCGGCTTTGCAAGGCTTATTTGAAACTTGGTCTCAACGCTTTTTCGCCCATCATCTGGCACAGTTTTAGCGTAAGTTACTGGCAAAAGGTAGTTAAATTTATAAAGCTCGATGCCAAGCGCATTTTGCAGATGATGTTCAGCCTTGTTTTCTTGTGTGATCTTAGCCTGCTTTACCTTTGCTTCTGGCGTCGCTGGCTCGGAATTTAGACTAGCCTTGGAGGCTAAGCCTTGCGCATTTATAGAGTTTGCGGCAATGCTTTTATAAATTTGCATAGCACCCTTTATATCGCCACTTTGCTCAAGTGCCTGCGCTCTTTGAAACTCGCTAAGTTCGCTTGCTGCTAAAAGGCTAAAGCCAAGAGCCAAAAATAGTATAATTTTAGGCATCTTTTTGCTCCTTTTTTTGAATTTCGTTTGCTATTTTGTATTCTTCTGGGAAATTTACGTTAAAAAACTGCTCTTTGTCCTCAAAATTTACTATCTTGCACTTGCAGCTTTTTCGTAAAAGTCCGATTTTGTGCTCATTTTTTTGGTAAAGCTCATGCGCAAACGGGGCTAAGTTTGGGCTAAAAAAGCCACAAAGCGAGTGGATATGCTCATCATCGCCAGCTACGACCATGTCAAATTCATCTTTAAATTTAGCTAGCTCGTCAAGACTTTTTGGGTCAAAAAATGGAATATCAGCTGGGATGATAAAGACGCTATGATCAAAGCTTTTAAGCACAGAGTAAAGTGCTAGCATCGGCGAATACTCCTCACTGCTCTCATCTTTTATGAGCTTTAGCAGTGGGTTAAATTTCTCAAATTTAGAGCTTACAAAAACCTCATCAAAGACTTTGCTAAATTTAGCAACCTGATAGTGCGTAAGCGTTTCAAAGCCCCCAAATGGCAGCAAGGTCTTATCCTGCCCCATGCGTGAGCTCTTGCCACCTGCTAAAATGACGCAAGTTTGCATTTTTATCCTTTTAAATTTCAAAAAATTACAAAAGTATAACCAAATTTTCTAACTCATCTTGTTTTAAATTTATTATCACTTAATAAAAGCTTTGCCTTAAATTTGTAAAAAAGCATTTTGCTAAAGCAAGGGTTGCTTTCTAGCAGATAAAATAATTTTTACCTCGCTAATCATAAAACTAGAAAATAACAAGCTTGCTTTTAAAGGAGATCACGTGAGTGAAAGAAATTTACAAATTTTAGGTTGGATAGGTACGTGTTTATCGGTTGTTATGTACTTTTCATATATCCCACAAATAATGGGCAACCTTGATGGCAACAAAACGCCTTTTATCCAGCCCTAGCGGCTGCGATAAACTGCACGATCTAGACAAGTTACGGCTTGCTAAAAGCTAAAAAAGACTATCCACTTTCTGCTGCAAACTTCCCAGGCATAATCTTTGGACTTTTGGCAACTATAACAGCGTTTTAATGCGCTAAAAACCGGTAAATTTGCAAAAATAGCTGGATTTGTCGGTTAAATTTATTTTATACAAACTCTTCAAATTTCTTTGATATTTCACAAATAAAATTAGATGCTAAATAAAAAATAGTCAAATTTTGTCAAAACGTAAGGCAAAGTATCGTGAGATGAGTTTAAAATTTTTAAAAATTTCCTCTCAATATTAATGTAAGAATATGTCGATTACTAGGTCGAATTTTATTTTAAAATTTAGCGGCAAGATTTTAAGATAGATTTGGATGTTGTGACGAAATTTTCACACAAGATAAAACAACGTAGTTTATCGAAGTGTGAAAATTTCTAACTCATTCAAAGATACTTAAAAGCTAACGCCTATAAGTCCCTTGGATCGGCGATTTTACCAGCTATCGCTGAAGCCGCCACAACAGCCGAGTTAGCTAGATAAATTTCACTCGTTCTATCGCCCATACGGCCGACGAAATTTCTATTTGTCGTTGAGATACAGCGTTCATTTGCACCCAAAATTCCCATATATCCGCCAAGACAAGCACCACATGTTGGGTTGCTCACAACTGCGCCAGCTTCTATGAAAATGTCGATTAGCCCCTCTTTTTCAGCAGCTCTTGCGATCTTTTGCGTCGCTGGAGTGATGATGAGCCTTGTTTTGCGAGCTACTTTTTTGCCTTTTAGGATCTGCGCTGCTATGCGAAGGTCGCTTAGACGGCCATTTGTGCATGAGCCGATAAATGCCTGATCGATAGCTAGATCGTCGCGAACCGCCTGCCTTACGCTCTTGCCGTTGCTTGGCAAAAATGGATATGCGATGACTGGATCAAGGTTTGTGACATCTATCTCTAAAATTTTGTCGTATTTTGCGCCCTCGTCTGAGTAGAAAAATTTTGGTTTATCACGTAAATTTTTATCTTTTAAAAACTCTTTTGTTATCTCATCAACTGCGATGATACCGCTCTTTGCGCCAGCTTCGATCGCCATGTTGCACATTGAAAATCTATCATCCATGCTAAGAGTGCCTATCACCTCGCCACTAAACTCAAGCGCCTTGTAAAGTGCGCCATCAACGCCTATTTGGCGGATGATCTCAAGGATGAGGTCCTTGCCGTAGACGTGCTTATCAAGCTTGCCTTTAAAGACGACCTTGATACTCTCAGGCACTTTAAACCAGTTTTTGCCCGTGATCATCGCATAAGCTAGGTCGGTGCTACCCATGCCAGTACTAAACGCTCCAAGAGCGCCGTGCGTACAGGTGTGGCTGTCTGCACCGATGATGACGTCGCCCGGGATGACTAGCCCTTTTTCAGGCAAAAGCGCGTGCTCGATGCCCATATCTTTTTCGTCAAAATAGTTTTTAAGGTCGTGTTTGTAGGCAAATTCGCGTGAAATTTTGGCTTGATTTGCGCTTAGGATGTCCTTTGTCGGGATGTAGTGGTCCATCACGATGGCAAAGCCGTCTGGGTTAGCTAGCTTTTTAGCACCACTTCGCTCAAACTGCTTGATCGAAATAGGCGTCGTGATATCGTTGCCTATGATCATATCGATCTTACTCTCGATGATCTCTCCTGCGCTTACCTCTTTGCCAACATGATCTGAAAATATTTTTTCTGTGATGGTTTTTTTCATAAATTTCCTTTAAATTTTGAGGCGATTTTAACGAAATTTGTATAAAAAGATATTTAGCCAGCGCTTTAAGTCACTATAAATTTGACAAAAAATTTATGCTAAAAATTTTGGCGGATAAGATTTACAAGATAGCATTTTCTTTTTGTATATTTTAAAATTATAATTTAAGTAACTAAAATAAATTCAACGTCAAATTTAGCCTTAAATTTTATTCTAAATCCCTAAAATACTATGTTTATTACTTTGGATAATTAAATTAATAAAATTTAGCTAAATTTATCATAACAAGCGTTATTTAGCTACTTTTTGCCATTTTTTCTTAAAAATAAAAATTAAGAGATATTATTTAACTTTTATTATAAAATACGCCGAAAATTTTAAAAGGATTTAAGATGAAAAGACTTTTTTCTAGCTTGTCTAACAAGATAGCCTTTTTGCTGACAGCTTGGATGCTAGTAGGCATAGGCATATTTTTTAGCATAAACTACTCAAATTCCAAATCGGAAAAAATTCAGTCCTACAACAATGTGCGTAAAACTGGTCTAAAATCGACGATGTATTTTGTCGATGAGTTTTTAAAGTCAAGACTTCACATGGTGCAAAACTTTGCAAAAGAGCTAGAGGATAAAAAGCTCTATGCCAGCAGGGACGATATAGCTGAGGCGCTAAAGGGTGCGTTTGTCATTTCGCCATTTGACGCGCTATTTGTGGGCTACGCAGACAATGGCAACGTTATAAAAACCGATCTTTTGAAAAACAACGAGCCATTTTTGATACCAAATTTTGACGGTCGCACAAGGGCTTGGTTTAAGGGTGCGAGCAGCAGTGGCAAGCCTGGATTTTCAGAGCCATACGTAGATGTCACGACAAAGAATTTAACCATCACAGCCTACGCTCCTATCTTTGATGGCAACCACAATCTTGTAGCGGTAATTGGCGCAAATATCTTTTTAAACGGCCTTAGCGAAGAGCTTTTAGAGATAAAAACGACTAAAACTTCAAACATCATGATCGCTGATGATGCTGGCAAAGTGATAGTTCATCCTGATATAAATTTAGTCTCAAACGAAGATGAAACCTATAAAAACCTCATCAAAGAAAATATGAAAAACAGCATAGATGGCGACAAGGTCTCACTGTTTTTCTATAAAGGCATGAGAAACGTCATCTACTGCCAAAACCAAAAGCTAACAGGCTGGAACGTCTGTATAGTGGCTGATGCTGATGAGTTTGTAGCTGAAATAAAAAGCGCTTCAAACAAGCAAATTTTGATGTTTGGCCTATTTTTGATCTCAGTCATCATCGCTATCATAATGGTCGTTAGATACTTCTTAAGGCCGGTTTTAACTATACAAAATGGGCTAATCGAAGTCTTTAAATTTATAAACAACAAAACTTCAAACGTCGAACCTATCAAGCTAAAAACCAGCGACGAGCTAGGCGTTATGGCTAGCATTATCAACGAAAATATAGAAAGCACAAAAGAGAATTTAAATAGCGAGCGCGAATTTCTAGCCAAAACACAAGAATTTGTAAGCAAGATAAAAGGTGGCGACTTTAGAGCAACGCTTGAAGCGACGACAAATAGCCAAGCACTGCTTAAGCTGAAAGAGGCATTTGGCGAGCTACGTGACGCACTAAAGACAAATATCGCTTCAAATGAGCATGACATCTTAAAAGCGCTGGAAATTTACTTTAAAAATGACTTTACCGCTAGGATAAACGACGAGGGCGTCATCGCAAAAGGCATCGACGCACTTGGCGATAAGATCGCGCAGATGCTAAAAAATAATGAAGATGTCGCAAAACTGCTAGAAGACCGCGCAAAAGCGCTAAAAGGCTACATGCAAGAGCTAACGACTAAAGCAAACAAGAGTGCTACATCGCTCTCTGAGGGTGCGGCTGCGGTTGAGCAAATGAGCGCATCTATGAGGCAGGTAAATGCAAGATCTGATGATGTCAAAAGGCAGTCTGAGGAGATAAAAAATATCATCACCATCATCCACGACATCGCCGATCAGACAAATTTACTAGCCCTTAACGCTGCCATTGAAGCAGCGCGCGCAGGCGAGCATGGCAGGGGCTTTGCGGTTGTGGCTGATGAGGTTAGAAATTTAGCCGAGCGCACTCAAAAAAGCCTTGGCGAGATCGAGGCAAATGCAAATATCCTAACGCAAAACATCGACGACATGAGTGCAGCCATAAATGAGCAAACCATAGCGATCGCTCAGATAAACACGCTAGTTGCCGACATCGACAACCTAACAAAAGAAAATCTTGAAGTGGCAAATCAAACAAACAAAGCCACAAACGAGGTCGATGAGATCGCTGATCAGATCGTAAAAGAGGTCGCTAAAAACAAATTTTAACTTTTGTCCTAGCAAGCCAGCTAGGACTCTTTGTTAAAACATTTTTGCAACATTTCTGATATAATCCCCGCATGAAGTACGCACATTTAGTTCAAATAGCAAATTATCTATCAAAATTTAAAAAGATAAGCCAAGCAAAGCGCGTAAGCGACATGGCTATACTTATCGAATTTAGCGGCGAAAAGATCATCTTTGATCTAAATAAGTCAAACTCAGCGATCTATAAAGATGACGAGCTAAAAGAGGCGAAAATTTATCAAGCACCCTTTGATAATGTCCTAAAAAAACGCTTTAACGCCTCACATATAAAAAGCGTCGAGTGCCTAAAAGACAATAGAATTTTAAAATTTACCTGCACGCAAAGTGGCTCATATAAAAGCGAAAATTTCATCCTCTATCTTGAATTTACAGGCCGCTTTACAAACGCCGTGATAACTGACGAAAATAGCGTGATCATCGAGGCGCTAAGACATATCGACAATAGTTACCGCAAGATAGAAACTGGCGAGGTTTTAAAAGAGCTGCCAGCCATCGCTATAAAAGAAAAGCCGTGCGAGCCGATAACGGACTTTGAGGCCTTTTTTAGAAGTGAAACAGCTAGGATAAACGAGGCTAGGATAGCTAGCTTAAAAGAGGCAAAGCTTGCTAGTGTGCAAAAAAAGATAGATAGTATGAGTGAAATTTTAAACTCGCTTGAAGATAAAGATGAGCTTATGAAAAAGAGCGAGGAGTTTGCAAACTACGGCACGCTCTTACTTGCAAATTTGGCAAATTTTAAGGGCTATGAGAGAGAAATTTCTCTTAATGATTTTGACGGCAATGAGATAAAACTAACTCTTAACGACACGCCAAAAAATAGCGCAAATGAATTTTACTCAAGATCAAAAAAACTTCGTGCAAAAGCCCTTGGTGTGGAAATAGAAAAGAGAAATTTAAGTGAAAAGATCGAGTTTTTAGAAGGGCTAAAGTCGCTTTTAAAAGAGGCAAAAAGTGCTTACGAGCTTGAAATTTTAAGTCCAAAAAACAAGGCAAAACAAAGAGAGCGCCAGATAAAAGATGTGAGCGAAAATGCTGAAATTTTCTATGTTAGAGAGTTTAAAATTTTAGTTGGCAGAAATGAAAAAGGCAATATAAATTTGCTTGATCTCGCCAAAAAAGATGACATCTGGCTTCATCTAAAAGACGCCCCAAGCGCTCACGTCATCATAAAAACGAACAAGAGCAAAGTGCCAGAGGACGTGCTAGAAATGGCTGCTAAATTTTGCGTGGAATTTAGCGTAAAAGGGGCTGGCAGATACGAGGTGGACTACACCAAACGCGAAAATTTAAGGCGTGAAAATGGCGCAAACGTCACTTACACAAACTACAAAACGATCATCATAAATAAAGGCTAAAAATGGCGGTAACACCTTTAGGAAACACCAACTTCATCAACCAAAACGCCCCAGTCGTCTCGCAGGTGCATGCAAATCAGCAAGCACGCTTTGACATGCAAGCGCTAATGGCATCTGAGCTAGCTACCCAGCAAAATGAGGAGATCAAAGAGGTGCGTCCAATGGAGGAGTCATACAAAATAGACCCTGAAAAAGAGCACGAGCGCCAGAAAAACGAGCAGGAGGCTGGCGAATTTGAACATGAAGAGCAAAATGCAAAAAGCGAGAGTGAGATAAGCTTGGATGATGGTGGCATAGATGATGATGTGGCGGACGAGCCTCATGTTTTGGATATAAAAATTTAAACTTTAAATTTAAAGACCATGGTTTAAATTTGCGACCATTATTTTTAAAATTTACTAGCTAGCTACGCCTAAAATCATAAAAACAAATCATTTAAAAAGTAGAAATTAAAAGAAGTAAAAGTGGCGAGAGGATGAGAGAATCGAACTCCCCACCAGACGGTCAACCGCCCAGTCATCGGGTTTGAAGCCCGTGAGCATCACCAGATTACTTTATCCTCCGTGTGTGTTATTTTAGCAGATTTAGATAAATTTTAGCCCATTTTCTATAAACTTTTTGAAATTACAAAAGGATTTATGATTTCTAAATTTAGCGTTTTTGCATTTTTGGTCTTATTTTTTAGCTCTTGCTCCTCAGTCCTCACTCCAGCAACAGCGCCGCTAAATGTATATGACGCATACTCCATTTCTCGCGACAAGCGCGGCATCTACTCGATCTCACGTGATAAATTTATCCAAAGCAAGCTACAAAGCAAAATTTTGTTTTCAAAAGGGCTTAGCAACATCGACATCGAGATAGAGGTCTTTTATGGCGATGCCTATCTCATAGGGCTTGTTGATAGCAAAGAGCTAGGAGATAAGCTAGTTGAGCTTGCAAAAAGCACAGACGGAGTGCGAAAAATTTACACCTATCTTAGGGTAAAAAAGAGCGAGTATCCGTGCGATAGCCTAAGCATTCTTGCAAATTTAAAGCAAAATCTCTTTAAAGATAGCGTCGTTGAGGGCACAAATGTGCGTGTTAGCATCGTTGGCTGTGACGTTGTTTTTAGCGGTGTGGTAGATAGCATCGAGCAAGAAAAGCACGCCATTTGGTACGCTAAGCACATTGATGGCGTGGCTGATGTCTATTCGTTTATCAAAGTTATCAAATAAATTTATACCTCGCGCTTTTTCACAAAGCTTGCTATCAAACTTGGCAAGATAATGAGCGCGCCAAGCAGCATAAATACCATAACAAGATCGGTCAGCAGACCAAAATAAATAGTCGGTATAAAGTTGCTAGTTATCATCACGCTAAAGCCAAGGAAAATGGTAAATGAGGTGTAATACATCGCGTATCCTATGCTAGCATGTGCAGCCTTGATGCTTTCAAAAACATCTTTTGTAAGCAGCTCCTCTTTGAAGCGGTGGATGTAGTGGATGATATCATCAACGCCGATGCCTATACTAATTGCCGCTATCGTAATGCTCATCACATCAAGCGGAATGCCAAAAAATCCCATCACGCCAAAAAGGGTGCAAAGCGGGATCAAATTTGAAACAATGGCGATGGTCGCTAGCTTGATACTTCTAAAAACAAAGCAAAATATAACAAAAAGTATCGCAACCGTTAGTCCAAATGTATCAACCTGCGAGCTAAGTAAATTTTGAAGCATGTTGTTATAAAGCACCATCATGCCGACAACTTCGATGCTTACGTTATCGTTTTTGGTTAGCTCTAAAAGCCCTTCTCTAAGCTCTTTTAGAAATAAATTTCGTCTAAGCTTTGGATCGCTATCAACGATCCTTAGGCTAAATCTAAGCTCGTCGTTTTCGACGCTCACATAAGGGCTTAGCAAGATCTTTTTATACTCAAGTGGTAGCTTCTCATACATCGCAGCTAGCAAAAAATCATCACTAACGCCGTTATTTAGCTCTTTTATCGCTTTTATGAGCGTTGCAAGAGAGCTTACGTTGCCTACAAAATTTTGCTCTTTTAGATAGTCGTGAACTTTTTCTGCGATCCTTGTGTGGTAGCTGTTAAACCAGTATTTCGCGCTCTTTGCGTCGTTTTCAAACTCACTTTCAAAGTCGTCTTTTTCATCACTTTTTTCTTGTTTTGGCTCGATCTCTTTAAATTTCACTATCACATCAACTGGGATCGTGCCACCAAGCTTTGTGTCGATAATCTGCATGCCTTGGCGGATCTGCGTACTCTCCTTAAAGTAGCCAATGAAGCTATTTTCAACCTTTATCTTGCTTATGCCATAGACGCCAAAGCAGACGACTAGCACGCAAACTGCGTAGATGATCTTTCTTGAGTTTAGGGCTAAATTTGCGCAGTATTTTGTAAATTTAAAGCTGTTTTCAAATGTTCTAACAGGGGCAAGCTTCTTTAAATTTGCATTTACCGCGCCAAATAATAAAAATGCGAGTACAAGTGAAACGCTAATACCCGCACTCATCATAATACCAAGCATAATAACTGGCTTTATATCGGCACTCATTAATGAGCTAAAGCCAATAACCGTTGTAAATATCGCCCAAAAAGATGGAGAAAATTTGTCACGAAGTGTCAGGTAGATGAGCTGATTTTGACTGTATTTTGGGTGCCTTGCGTAAAATTCTCTGTAGCTAACGACTAGGTGGATGACAGTTGAAATGGTGATAATTAGCTGAAGTGCGATGTAGTTTGAGCTAATGACCGTCACTTCCCAGCCAAACATACCAAAAATTCCAGTCGTAAAAATAGCACTTACCGCGCAGATAAACATCGGCAAAACGATCCATCTAACCTGCCTGAAAAATAGCCACAAGCTAAAGCTAAGAAGCGCTAGAACGCTTAGGCCGTAAACCAAAAGATCGCTCTTTATAAAGCCTATCATATCATCAGCGATCATATTTGCGCCACCCAAAAACAGCTCGTCATTTGCGTTAAATTTAGCGATGGCTGCCTTTATGGCTTCAAGGTTTTTGTGATCGCTCTTTCTAAGCTCATCTCGGTAGGCTTTAAACTCCGCTAAAAGCGCTTTAAATTTCTCTTTTTCAGCCTGCGTGATAGTGCCGTTTGACTCTTTTTGGCTAAGTAAATTTCGCTCATTTAAAAGCTCGTTAAATTTCTCATCTTGCTTTAAATTTAGTGCGATCGCTGTGGTTTTTAGATCTTTGCTTATCAAATTTCCGCTATAAATGGGGCTTTTTGCAAACTCAAGCTTTGCTTTTGAGATATTTATATCTTTATCACTTAGCGTTGGCGTGTGATCCAAGATGCCTGTCACGCCACCTTTTACGCTATTTAAAAGTGGCACGTTTAAGATAGAGATGACGCTGCTAACCATATCGTTTTTGGCTAACTCATCGCTTAAATTTTTAATAAGCTCTAAATTTTTAGGTGAAAAAAGATCATCTTTTGGGGTGAAAGCGACCACTAAAAGCCCTGGCGAGTCGTAGCGCTTTGCTATCTGCCTATAAGCTTTTAGATCTGGGTCATGCTCAAGCAGCAAGGTCTCAGCCGAAGCATCGATGCTAAGCTTTGTGCTAAGGTAGCCAAAAACTACGCTTAGAACTAGCACAAGCGAGATAACAAGCTTGTTTTTGGCAATGATAAATTTAAAAATTTGTCGCATTAAGGATTAGTTTTGTTTTGATCAGGCAAAACCGCTTCGTTTAGTTTTTGTAAAAGCGTATTAAAATCGCCATTGTTTAGCACGTCGCCAAACTGACTTCTATAAGTTTGAATGATGCTCACACCAACGATATCAAGGTCATAAATGAGCCAGCCACGCTCTTTTGCATCGTAAAATTTATAGACAAATTCATAATTTTTGCCGTCATTTAGAAGCTCAGATGTGAGCCAGTATCTATTTTTTTGAGGTTCACTCTCTCCAGTGATGTGGATCTGTTGGTCTTTGTAGCCTAAGAGTTTGTCGATATATGAGCTTTTTAGCTTTTGCTCAAATGCAGCGTCAAATTTAGCTTGCTCGTCAGCACTTAGGCTGTTGTAGCGTTTGCCAAGGCTGATCTTTGCCATTTGTTTGTAGTCAAATAGTGGATCAAGCAGAGCAAAAATCTCTTTTGTCTTTGCATTGTTATCTAAATTTGTATTTTTTAAAATTTCAATCACCTTTGTTGTCTTTGCCTCTATCTCAGGCTTTATCTGCTCTTTTGAGAGGGCAAAAAGGCTAGTTGCTAAAAGTAAAATTGCCGCAAAAGCTTTAAAAATTTTCATACTTACTCCTTGATAAGTTTATCGCGTCTTTGCTCGTAAGCATCGCGTAAAAATGGATATAGATCGATCGCATCTTTTCTTAGTTTTTCATAAGCAGTTGGATCTTGTGAAAAGCTGTTAAACGCCCTATATGACTTGATACCAGCCGATAAAAGCATAGGATCAACGTAGCTGATAGGATCAGCAAAATAGTCTCCAACTAGGCCTCCAGTATCTCTTAAATTTGATGGTCCAAGCAAAGGCCAAACGATGTGAAAACCGCTTCCTAGCCCCCAGTAGCCAAGGGTTTGTCCAAAGTCCTCATTGTGAGCCTTTAGATCATAGTATTTTGCCCCGTCCGTTAGCCCTCCAAAGCCAATTATCGTGTTTGCCAAAAAGCGCAATGTCTCCTCGCCAGCGTTTTGAAATTTAAACTGAAGCAAGTTATTTACAAAACGCACTGGGAAAAGGAGGTTGTCAAAGAAATTTGCAACCATCGTTCTAGCCGTAGCTGGCACGACATAAGCGTAGCCTTTTGCAACTGGAGTTAGCATATTTATGTAGATAAAGTCATTTACATTTGTCATCACTCTGTTGTAGCCACTAAGCGGGTCAAAAACATCTTTCTTTGCTTCAAACTCAACATCAAAATCATCTTTTTCACTGTTTGCGTTCAGATCAGCGCTGCCACAGGCTAAAAGCAGGCTACAAAAGATAGCAAGCAAAAATTTCATCATAAAACCTTAAAATTTATTTATAAAAAACAGCTTGATTTTATCCTCTTGAAACTTTACAAGAAATTAAAGAAAATTTGTAATTTTAAGCTTTTGTATTAATATAATTAGATATACTTTGCAAATTATTATTATATATTTAGAGGTTAAAAATTTGAAAGCAGATATAAATTTAGAGCTATTTCTAGGCGAAGATACGCAGGTTTTGGCAAAGCATATAGCGCTACTTAAGGCGATAAAAGAGACAAAAAGTATCACAAAAGCGGCTGAGGTTGTCGGCATATCATACAAAAACGCTTGGGACTGCTTAGATACGATAAACAACAAAAGCAGCAAGCCTCTCATCATAAGAGCTGATGGCAACAAGAAAAATAGCGGCTCAGAGCTTAGCCCATATGCCAAAAAACTGATAAAAATTTACGACGCTATCCTCGAGACGCAAAAGGATTTTTTGCAAAAAATTTGTCAAAAAGTTGATTTTGAGGATGTTGATATCATAAATTTACAAAGGATGAGTATGAATTTAAGCGCTAGAAACCAGCTCTCATGCGAGATCATTAGTATAAATAGGGGCGCTGTAAATTCTGAAATCACCGCAAAGCTAAGCAATGGCAACACGCTTGAAGCGACCATAACAGTTGAGAGCGAGAAAAATTTAGGCCTAAAAGTGGGTCAAAAGGTAGTTTTCATCTTTAAAGCGCCCTCTGTCATTCTCGCAAAAGATCTTGATCTAAAAATAAGCACTAAAAATCAGCTAAAGGGCGAGGTCATCGAGGCAAAAATAGGCGCTGTAAATGCTGAGATCACGCTAAAGCTAAGCGACGAGCAGACGCTCACTGCCATCATCACAAAAGATAGCGCGATGGATATGCAAATAGGCGCTGGCGACACGCTAATAGCGATAGTAAAATCATCTCAAATCATTATAGGAGTATAAAATGAAAAAGGTTTTTAAATTTTTATGTGTGGCAGCATTGCTTGCCATAAACGCACTTGGCGCAGAGGTAAATGTCTATGCCGCAGCAAACACGACCTATGCGTTTCCTGAGCTTATAAAAGAGTTCAACAAGCTTCATCCAGACGCTAAGATCAATCTAACTCTTGGCGCAAGCGGCGGCCTTGTCACGCAGATACAAAACTCGGCCCCAGCTGATATCTTTATGGCTGCTGATATGGGCTTTGCGCAAAAGGCCTACGACACAGGCTTTGCAGTGGCTGCGCCAAAAGTTTATGCACAAGGCGCTTTGGCGATCTTTTCTATAAGAGGTGTGGATTTTAAAAAGGGTATCGAAGTGGTTCGCGGCTTAAAAGCGATCTCGGTAGCAAACCCAGAAACAGCACCTTACGGCAAGGCTAGCATCGAGGCTCTTAAAAATGCAAAAATTTATGATGAGGTAGAGAAAAACATCGTCTATGCTCAAAAAATTTCTGAGACGCTATCTCAGGCACTAAGTGCTTCAGACGTTGGATTTATCGCTGCTAGCGCGCTTTTTAGCGAGAAAATGGCAAATTATAAAGAGGGCGTTAACTACATCTTCGTTCCACAAGAGCTCTACACACCGATCGATCAAGGCATCGTGCTTTTAAAACGTGCCGAAAATAACGCTGATGCGAAGGCATTTTACGACTTTGTCCTAGGCGATAAAGCAAGAGAAATTTTCAAGAAATTTGGCTACAACGTCCCGGCTAAATGATAAGAGCAAAGATCGTTCAAATTTCATCCAAAGATGGCGTCAGTTTTTTTGAGCTTGAGTGCCTAAATTTAGGGACAAATTTATATATGCTAGCCTTAAATGAGGCTAGCAAATTTGCTCTAAATGATGAGGTGAGCTTAAATTTTAAAAGCTCAGACGTCATCTTGTCAAGACTTAAATTTGAAACTAGCTCACTTGAAAATGAGCTAAAATGCGAGGTCGCTGGTATAACTCGTGGCGAAATTTTAAGCATAGTTAGCCTAAGGTGCGAGCAGCTTTGCTTTGAAGCTATCATCTCAAATCACGCTCTAAAAGGGCTAAATTTAGCGGTAGGCGAGCAGCTCTTTGCCTACGTTAAATCAACAAGTATCCACGTAAGCGCTTAAAAATGATAGAAATTTCTTGTAAAAAAGAGCTAAATGGCGGTGGCGGTAAATTTATGCTTGAGGCTGAGCTTGCCTTTGAAAATGGCGAGTTTGTCGCACTTTATGGAGCAAGTGGCGGAGGTAAAACGACGATTTTAAGGCTCATCGCTGGCTTTGAAACCCCACAAAGTGGCGTGATAAAGGTTGAAGATAAGATCTTTTTTGATGAAAATACAAATTTAGCCCCGCAAAAGCGAAATATCGGCTTTTTGTTTCAAGACTACGCACTTTTTGAAAATATGAACGTCTTTAAAAATTTGCTCTTTGCAAATAATGATGAAAATTTAGCAAACAAACTACTTGAAATTTGCGAGCTTGGCTCTTTAAAAAATGCGAAAATTAGCACTCTTTCAGGTGGTCAAAAGCAGCGCGTAGCACTTGCTCGTGCGGTGATGAGAAAGCCAGAAATTTTGCTGCTTGATGAGCCGCTAAGTGCCCTAGATAACGCTATGCGCGAGAAGCTGCAAGACTATTTGCTAGCGCTTCACGATGAGTTTAAGATGAGCGTTATCTTAGTAAGTCACGACATAGCTGAAATTTACAAGCTTTGCAGTAAGGTTTTTGTCCTTGAAAATGGCAAAATTTCAAGATCTGGCAGTGCAAGTGAGATATTTTTAAAAAGTGCAGGATCGCAGAAATTTGCATTTAACGCTAAGGTTTTAGAGATCAAAAAGCGTGACGCCATTTTTGTGGCAAGCGTGCTAATAAACCGCCAAATTTGCGAAGTCGTGCTAAGTAGCGCAGAAGCTAGTGGGCTAAGAGCTGGCGACACGGCCATAGTTAGCACAAAAGCCTTTGGCGTAAATTTGGTAAAAGCATGATGAGCGAACTAGCAAATATTGATTTCGAGCCGTTTTGGCTGTCGCTAAAGCTCTCTTTTATCACGACCTTTATCCTATTTTTCTTCTGCGTAGGGCTTGCTTACTTTATGTCGCAAAAGAAATTCTTTGGCAAGGCGTTTTTAGAGTCCATCATCTCGCTACCTTTGGTGCTGCCACCAAGCGTTCTTGGCTTTTATCTGCTCATTTTTCTCTCGCCTTACTCATTTTTTGGCAAATTTATCGAAGAGCTCTTTGGCGTGAGGCTAGTTTTTAACTTCACTGGTCTTGTTGTAGCAAGCTGCATCTACTCGCTGCCATTTATGTTTGGGCCCATTTACGCTGGGCTAAATAGCCTAAAAAAGAGCCTTTCTGAGGCGAGCTATAGCCTTGGCAAAAGCAAGCTTACGACCATTTTTAGGGTCATCTTGCCAAGTATCAGATCAAACTTACTAACCGCGATCGTCGTTAGTTTTGCTCATACGATGGGCGAATTTGGCGTAGTTTTGATGATAGGTGGCAGCGTGGCTGGCGAGAGCAAGGTCGCTAGTATCGCGATATTTGAGGCGGTTGAGATGCTTGACTATACCAAAGCTCACATCTACGCACTTTTGATGCTAATAATTAGCTTTTTCGTTCTTTTTGTCGTCTACCTCTTAAATTCAAAAAAAGCTTAAAGATATATAATAGATAAAAATTTTAAAGGATGAAAGATGATAAAAGTGCCTACAAGCATCTATCTAAGGACTTTAGACGGTAAAGAATTTGACTTTTCTGCCTTTGCAAGGAGCCATGACTGCGTGATTTTTATCTACCCAAAGATAGGCGAGGATTTTGAGCTTTTAAGCGAACAGCTACAAAATACTGCGGGCATGAAAGGCTGCACCAAGCAAGCGATAAACTACAAAAAACTTCTTAAAGAATTTAACGATCTTGGCTTTATGGTAGTAGCTATTGGCACCCAAGATATCGCGGCTCAAAAGAAATTTGAAGAAGAGACCGCAACTGGCGTGATGTTTTTAAATGATAGCGAGTTTATGCTAGAGAGCGCGCTTGAGCTTCCGGTATTTGCAGCTTCAAATGGGCATAAATTTTACTTTCGTCAAACGCTTATCATAAAAGGTGGCAAGATAAGGCGCGCATATATCGTTGATGAGCCTGAAAATGACGCTAAAAATATGCTAGAAAAATTACAAAATCAAGACTACTAGGAGGGTAAAATGAGCCAAAATAGCAAGATCGAAAAGTCTTATGACGAACTAACTTACAAATCAGCAGCATTTGCGCAAAGCTCGCCTTATAAACTAGAGGCCTGCGCTACGCTTCTTGGTATCAATCCACCGCCTTGCAAAAATGCAAAAGTGCTTGAGATAGGGTGCAGCTTTGGTGGAAATTTGATCCCATTTGCCGTAAATAACAAGGAGGCAAGAGTAGTTGGCATCGATCTTAGCGGCGAACAGATAAGGCGCGGAAAAGAGATCGTAAAAGAGATAGGACTGCAAAATTTAGAGCTAATTCACGGTGATATCTGTGAGTTTAAAAGTGATGAGAAATTTGACTATATCATCGCTCACGGCGTCTTTAGCTGGGTGCCTGACTTTGTAAAAGAGGCTATTTTAAGGGTCGTAAGAGAAAATTTAAGCCAAAACGGCGTGGCGTTTATCTCTTATAACACATACCCAGGCTGGAAGATAAAAGATGTAGTGCGTGATCTTATGCTGCTTGCTGCAAAAGATAAAGATAGCACTGAAGAGCGGCTAAAGGCTGCTAAGGAGGCACTTTTAGTCTATAAAGAGGTCTTGCTAACAAAGCTTGGAGAAAATTATGAAGATAAAATCCCTGCAAAGTTGCTGCTTCACTGGATAGATAACGTGCTTGAAAAGGATGATTTTTATATAGCTCATGAGTTTTTAGAAGAGATAAACAATCCATTTTACTTTAAAGACTTTAACGCCATGCTAGCTAAAAACAATCTTGCCTATCTTTGTGAATGCGGACTTGAAGATATTTTTGTGCCAGATCTTGGCATAGAGCATTTAGATAACTATAAAGATAAGAAATTTAAAGACAGGATCGATCTAGAGCAGTTTATAGATATAGTTAACAACAAGGTCTTTAGGCAAAGTCTCATCGTGCATGCTAAGGCTTACGAGAGCGTGGCTAATAAACAAATAGGACCAAGCGATGTAAATAAAGTTCATGTAGTGGCTGACTTTATAAAAAAAGATGATGGCTGGCATGATAAATCTACTCTTATGCCTCAAGATATATCTTGGCTTTGTGAGGTCTTTTATAGGATGTATCCAGCTAGCATAAATCTCTCTCAAATTTTAGAGATTTTGCCAGAAGATAAGCTCATGGTTTATAGCGCTTTTGTAAGACTTTTAACTAACTCATCAAGCGCAATGATCGTAAAAGATGAGCTAAAAGATATAGAGTACGCTCCAAATTACTCAAGACTAAAGGCAAATTTAACTGGCTATATAAAGTACTTTTTAAATCATAAAGATAATGCTGACATCATATTTGCAAACAAATTTGGTCTTAGAGAACGTCTTGACAGACTTGATTACTATATATTTTTACTACTTGATGGTAAAAATAATTTAGAAGAAATAGCTGCTAAGAGTTTAAAATTTATAAAAGAAAACAGAATAAAAATATCTGATAAAAATGGCAAAGAACTTAAAAATGACAAACTAGTCACTCACTTAAAGGGCTACATCGTAGGCACAGCAAAGATAGCTAGCATGCTCTATTTGCTTGAGGAAATTTAAAATGAAAAAAATTCTTGCTCTTATATTTTGTATATTTTTAGCAGGTTGTGTGAGCAGGCCAAGCGTGAAAAACTTAAATCTTAAAAGCAGCCTAAACTACGGCGGAGAGGAGCTTGCAAAGATACTTGAGCAAGATGATGCAGTGGCGTTTAGTAGTAACTTGCGTGAGGGGGTTTTTATCTACATAAGTAACGCTAAAGTTGCAAACTATCTTGGCGTAGTAAGGGCTGAGAGACACGCTAATTTTAGCGTAAAAGAGCTAGGCAAAAACGATCTTTTGATAAAAAGCGTCAATGATCTAACGCAAAGCTTTGATGCTAGTTTAGAGCGAGCTAGAGAGCTAAAATGTGGCACTTTGGTGATCAGGCTAAAAGATAAATTTCAAGATTTAGAAGCGGCAAATAAATTTTTAGAGCAAAACGAGAGCGCATTTTTAAAGATGAGTGGTGAGATAAGGTGCAAATAGCCTTATCTACCCTGCTCTATTAGCTTAAAAACTTCATCTTCTAAGTCCAAAGTATTTTTGCCAAAAGCTACGTAAAATGGGCTTTTTAGATCAGCTAGTTTGTAGCTTGGCTCGCATCTGTCGCTAGCGTTTAAGACCTTGCCACCGCTAAATTCCACCACAGCCTCGCCTGCGGCATTGTCCCAAAGATAGCTTGGACTAAATCTCACATATATCCCGCCAAGCTCGGCTAAACGGCAAAATTTAATGGCAGATCCGATGCATTTTTGCTCTAAATTTAAACTATCTCTTATAAGCATGGCCATCTTCGTCTCGCCTCTTCTGCTTGAAAAGATGAAGTTATTTAAGTTTTTAGCTTTTTCATTTAGATCTTGCCTTTCTACGACCTCATCATTAGTGCCTAAAATTTCTTTAAAAGCGCCGTTTTCATCGGCATAAAAAAGCTCTTTGCTAACTGGGATAAAAATGACGCCAAGCACCGGCCTAGCCTCTTTTATAAGCGCTATGCAAACACAAAATTCGCCGTTTCTAGCTAAAAATTCTTTCGTGCCATCAAGGGGATCAACTAGCCAAAATTCATCTTTATCGCTATCTTGCAAGATGCTCTCTTCAGAGCAAATTTTTATACCGCTTTTACTTAGCTCTTTTAGTATCACCTCATTTGCCGCTAGATCAGCGCTAGTTAGCGGCGAGCTGTCATCTTTTAGGCAGACTTTAAGCGCCTGGCTATTAGATGAGTAAAATTTCATTATCTCACCTCCAGCGCTAATGGCTGCCTTGATGGCTAAATTTAAAAGCTCGCTCATTTTGGTGTTCTGTTTGTCTCTCCGACGTAGAGCTGTCTTGGACGGACGATCTTTATCGTGTCTTGCTCTTTTAGCTCGATCCACTGGCTGATCCAGCCTGGCGTCCTGCCGATCACGAAAATGACGGCAAACATATTATTTGGTATGCCAAGCGCCTTTAAGATGAGCCCTGAGTGAAAATCAACGTTTGGATATAAATTTCTACTTACAAAGTAGTCGTCATTTAGCGCGATCTCTTCGATGCGGTTGGCGATCTTGATAAGCTCTGAGCTAATGCCGATCTCATCCATCAGCTGATCTCTCATCTTTTTAAGCACCTTTGCGCGAGGGTCAAAGTTTTTATAGACCCTGTGACCAAAGCCCATTAGTCTAAATGGATCGTTCTTATCCTTTGCTCTAGCGATGTATTTATCGACGTTTGCGACCGAGCCGATCTCTTCAAGCTGGCGGATGACGCCCTCGTTTGCCCCGCCATGAGCCCAGCCCCAAAGTGCGCCGATACCTGCACTTATACATGCGTATGGGTGCGCATGCGTAGAGCCAACAGTCCTAACAGTCGTAGTCGAGGCGTTTTGCTCGTGGTCAGCGTGCAGCATAAAAACGGTGTCAAGCGCCTTAATCTCGATAGGCTTAAGATCGACATGCTCGTATGGATAGCCCCTCATCATGTAGAGGAAATTTTCAGTAAAGCCACGATCTAAATTTGGATAGATGATAGGAAGACCGCGTGAGTAGCGGTAGCTAAAGGCCGCTATCGTTGGGATTTTAGCGATGATACGCATAGCCATCTCGTGATACTCTTCAGGCTTGTCCATATTTAGGTGGTCTGAGTAAAAGGCACTTAGCGCTGAGACTGCCGCTTGCAAGATCGCCATAGGGTGCGCCTTATCTGGAAATGCATCAAATAGCTTCATCATGCCCTCATGTATGAAGCTCCTTTTTTTGAGCTCATCTTTAAAGCCCTTGTATTGCTCGCCAGTTGGTAGCTCTTTGTTTAAAAGCAGGTAGGCAACGTCTAAAAATGTCTTATTTTCAGCCAGATACGCGATGTCATATCCCCTATACATGAGCTCGCCCTTTAGGCCGTCGATGTAGGTTATGGCTGAGCGGCACATCGCAGTTGAGGTATAGCCCCTGTCAAAGGTGAACATCCCAGTATCGCTAAAAAAGGTCGATATGTCGATGACGTCTGGCCCCATCGTGCCTTTTAGGATAGGAAATTCATAGCTCTTGCCAGTTCGGTTGTCGATTAGTGTGGCTGTGTTTGATGACATTTTTACTCCTTGCTTTTTGATTGCATTAAAATTTTGATGATTATAGCTCCTATTATAGCTTGTGCGAGGCTTGCTAGGATGAAAGATGAGTAAGAATAGTCACTTATCTCGCCTGATTTGTGTGCGATAGTAGCAACTGCGATCAAAAGAGTGAGTGGCATAGACTGCGAAACTGAAAATAAAAATATCCCTCTAAAGCCAAGCTTGCCCAAAAAGAGCAAACTAGATACAACTCTGGTGCCAAGCATCGCTAAAAATATAAAAATAGCATCCTTTATCACTTCGCTAGATCCTAGACTTGAAAGCTTAAAAGTAGAGCCTATGTGGATGAAAAATATCGGCACCAAAAAGCCAAATCCAAAGCTTGAAAGCTTGTGCGGCAAGTCCTTTTTGTGATCAAAAAATGTCGTGATAAACATACCTGCGATAAACGCACCAAAGGCGACCTCTAAATTTAGATATAGCATCAAGGCTATCATCGTGAAAAATACCGCGATGCAAAGCCTGATGTCCTTCTCGTCCTTATCGTAGTGCGGCATGAGCACCACTTTAAGCCCCGGATACCACCAAAAAAGCACGTCCAAAATTTTAAAGCTAAGCACACTGATAGCCAAAAATAGGATCAAATAGCCAATCGTTAGCCATAAATTTATACTCGCTCCAAACTGCAAGTAAGCAGCGGTAAATGTTAGAAGAGTGATGCTTAAAAGCTCGCCGATAGTTGATATTAGCATGCTTAAATTTAGCCACTCTTGCTGCTTGCCATACTCCTTAAATAGTGTAAATACCATACCAACGGCCATTATCGGGATGATTATGATGTAAAGCAGGCTAAGCTCAAGTCCTAGCGTCAAAGCTGTGGCTAGAGCGTAGATGAGCGCAAGGTAGATGAGCCCAAGGCGCAAAATTTTACGGTCGATGTTTATGAGCATCCTAAGATCGATCTCCATGCCAGCTAGAAACATCAAAAAGAAAAAGCCAACTTCGCTGATGAGCTTAAACATCTCGTTGTCGCCAACGACTCCGATGTAGCCGGCAACCGCTCCAAGTAGTATCTCAGCAGGTGCGACTGGGATGCGTAAAATTTTAGAAATATAAGGCGAAGCAAAGACGATAAATGCCAAAACGACAAGGATGCTAAGCTCGCTTGCTTGGTGTAACTGCAAAAAGATCCTTAAAATAAAAATGCCTGATTGTATAAAAAGCTTTGTTATTTTTTGATTAAGCTAAGCGAAATTTTGGCAAAATGGCGGCTATTTTTAGAAATTTGGAGTGAAATTTTATGCGTAAATTTAGCCTTTTTGTTTTGCTGTTTTTTGGCGTCTTTTCTTTGGCAGGCGAGCTCAATTTAGTTGAGAGTTTTAGGTTTGATGGGAGCACATTTTATAAGAAGCAAGTGGTTAAAAATGAGAGCTTTTACTTTTTAAAAAATGAAAACATGGACGAGCACTTTGCCTCGTTTAAGGTAAAATTTGACAAAGATGTCAAGACAAAAAGCGAGCTAGAAGAGCTAAAAAAGGCTCTTAAGCAAGATAAAAATGTGCTTTTTAGCGAAGAAAATGATCAAATTTTAGCTCTTATAAAAGATGAAACTAGGAGCAAAAATATAGAAATAATCCACTTTTTACTTAAAAAAGATGGAGCTCTAATACTTTCGTATGAGAGAATTTACGATCCAAAAACTATGACAGACGCGCTTAAACCGGTGCTTTTAAGCGAAGCTAGAAATTTTATGCTGCAGATGCCAAAGGTAGAAGCTAAGTAGAGAGGTGTATGCGACGGCGCTACGCACTGCATGCGTTTGTATATCGGTGAGCGTCAAGTAAATTTTAAAATTTCATGAACGAGTAATTTCGGCTCTAAAATTTGAGCTAAGCGATAAGCGAAGCCAAATTTTAGTAGTCAATTCTTGCGAGTGAA
>JAHAKV010000022.1:0-23506 GCA_018371455.1 Campylobacter concisus
TTCAACTGCAGCAGCAGATTCTTGTAAGCTATTTGCTTGAGTGTTTGCTGAGCTTGCTACTTTAGATACTGAGCTAGCTAGAAGTTTAGCTTTTTCTTCAAGTAGCTGTGCTTGGCTTAAATTTGAGTTTAGCATAGAGCAAACTACCTCTCCCATGTTTGATACTCCAAGTATCATAGCCTTTAGGTCAGCCTCTAGCTCTTCATTTATCTCGACCTTTGCTGTAAAGTCATTTTTAGTATATGAGCTAAGAACATTTGTTATGCCCTTTAAATTTGCCGAGATAGATGTAAAGAATTTATTTAGTAGCTCTTTTAGTTCATTTAGCGATGGATTATTTGGAGTTGAGCCTATCTTTGCTCCAAGGTTTCCTTTGATCATCAAATTTGCTACCTTATTTAGCTCATCTATCATAGTGCTATCTTTTTTGATGCCAGCTATGACTTTGTCGATGTTCTCATTTATCGCCTTACTCATCTCACCAAATTCATCATTTGATCTTACCTCTAGCTTGCTTGGTGCTTTTGCTTCGTAAGTTACAAATTTAAATACATCATCAAGCTTAGACTGGATGATTTTTATAGGGTTAAGAGACTTTTTAAGCAAGAAATAGACAAATGCTGAGAGGATAACGATAAATAGTACTGCTAGGATTAGCTGGATCTTTAGGAGAGGCATTGTATTTGACGTAAATACATCTTTTTGCATGGCAGTTATAGCTAGCCAGCCACGATCGTTTAGCTCTATGAAGTCAGCATATCTATCCTCACCCTTTGTGTTTTTATAAGCAATTAGTCCGTTTTCATTAAATTCTTTATTTTTATATCTATTAATTAGACCTATCGTAGTTGGATTATCTTTGCCAACTAACTCTTTGTCAGGGTGGATGATGATCTTGCCATTTTTATCTACTACGTAGGCATAGCTATAATCAGTCTTACTGATACTCATGATCTCTTCACTGAGACTTGAAATATCAGCATTCATGGCAGCGACACCTTTATCACCGATAGGTGCTGAAAATGCTATCATCATGGCATTTGAGCTTGATGATTTATAAGGATCAGAAAAAGTTGCTTTTGCGCCTTTTGCGATCTTATACCAGTCTCTTGTTCTTGGGTCGTAGCCTTTGTCGCTTGGCATCTCATTCTTACCATTTGAGCGGTACATCGCTCCATCACTCTCATATCCAACAAAAATTCTCTCTATCTCAGGAGATACGATTAGCTTTGTTGTGCTTAAAATTTCATTTATCTGGCTTCTATCCTCTAGCTTTTCTAGCCTTTGGGCGATGCCATTTGCGGCATGTGTATTCTCGTCAAAAAATGTATTCATAGCGTTTTTTACATCTTTTAAAATTTGACGTTGAGATTGGATGACTAGCTCGATGGTCTTGTTCTGAGCAGTATAGTAACTAGCGGCTGACATAGCCACAAACGATATACATAGAGCAACTATTAGCATTAGTGCTATTTTATTGGTGATTGACTTCACACGAATTCCTTTACATATGATTTACATTATCGCAATATCGGCTAGTTTAAAAAGAATTGTATAGCTGTTTAAGAAATTTTTTTAAAAAATAAGAAATTTTGATCTACAAGATAAATTTATGGTCTATCTTTTATCAAATTTAAGAGATTTTCTTTGATATTTTCACTAGTTAAATTTGAAATTTCGCTGTAAAAATTTCCATCTTTATCTAGTAGATAGATAGCAGAGCTGTGAGCGACAGAGTAGCCCATAGCAGAGTTTTTAAGATGCACTTTTTGGTATTTTACGCCGTAGTTTTTAGCGACTTTTGGCAGATCGTTTAGCTTTAGTCCGTCTGCATCTTTGTAGAAATTTTTAGCCATTAGGGTTAAATTTTCAGGTGTGTCACGCTCAGGATCAAGGGTGACGAAAAGTAGCTCAAAGTCGTCTCTTTTTAGTTTATTTAGCTCATCGCCCACAAGAGAGAGCGTAGTAGGGCAGACATCAGGGCAGTAAAGATAACCAAAATATATCGCTTTATATTTGCCGTTATAGTTTTTAAGGCTCACTTCGCCATGCTCTGAAAGCGCCTTAAAATCATACTTGTTTGGCTTTATAAAAAGCATCGCAAGACCAGCACATATTAAGATTATTATTAAGCCCCAAAGTGTCTTTTTCATCATTTGCCCTTACATTTTTAGATCGAGATCGACAAAAAATCCAGTATCTTTTTCGCCATCAAGCAGCTTAAATCTATATCTCATAAGATCGACCACACAAGCACTTAGCACGACTTGGGCTATTAGGTTATCGCCCCTTTGATCAAGTCTTGCCTTTATAGAACCCATGTTCATATTTATGCCATCGATTACAAGATTTGGATCTTTTAGTCCTAAATTTTTGCCATTAATGATCTTAAAGCTAAACGGCCTCATCGCAAAGATCGGTCTTGGCGAGATGTCTATCTTTAGCTTAACGCCATTAAATTTCACCTCGCAAGCATCTTTGTTTAAATCGCATTTTAAAGGATCAAGCGATGTATTTACATCGGCAAATTCAGGCGGATCCTCTTTGCTGACCATAAATTTATGACCCATCCAAAAAGCGCCTGCTACTATAAAGATGAGTGAAAAAATGATTAGAATTTTTTTCATTATTTGAAGTTTTTGGTTACTCCGATATTATCAAGCTTGATGCTCTCGCCGTTGCTAAATTTTAGCTCCAGATCAACCTTATCGCCATCTTTTAGGGGCTTATTTAGATCCATAAGCATGATATGAAGACCGCCAGGTGCTAGTTTTGTCTCGCCATTTTTTGGGATAACAGCGTCCTCAACCTGAACCATAGCCATCATGCCATTTTCCATCTTATGAGTGTGAATTTCAGTGCTTTTACAAACACTTGAATGAACGCCAACTAGCTTTACATCGGCATTTGAAGCATTTTTGATATCCATGAAAATAGCGCTGTTGTTTGTGCCAGGCTTTGTGTCTCTTGCTCTGACATGATCTAAGCTGATGTCAGCTGCCATTAGTGTAGAAGCCGCAAGTAATGCACCAAAAACAAGTTTTTTCATATTTTTTCCTTTGTGGTAAATTAATAATGGTTTTCAGATTATACATATAAAGAAACTAAAATTCCCTTTAAAATTTAAAAATTGAAATTTTTTAGGTTATAATTACGCACTAAATTTTACTTTTTGGGACACTTCATTTGAAAAAGATACTACTTTTCTTCATCGCGTTAGCGCCTTGTCTTTTTGCCCAAAATTACGAAGAAATTTACTTAAAAAATGGCCCATCTGCTGTCATAGAAGCCATTGAAAAAAACATTTTAAGTAAGGACTACTGGCTAGAAAAGCTCAAAGACAAGGATGTTAGATACGGATATTACGACAACGAGATACTTCTAAGCGTGGTTGATAAGACTGACAAAGAGCTTGAGGTTATCTCTTATAAAGACGGAGTTACAAAAAAACTCTTTAGCTCAAGCGTCATTGTTGGCAAAAACGGCGACAAACTGCTTGAGGGCGATCTAAAAACGCCAGTTGGCGTCTATCAGCTCACGCGTAGATTTACGCCAAATGATAGATACTTGGGGCCTCTTGCCTTTTCTCTTTCATATCCAAATTTGCTTGATAAGCTTGCAAAACGCAATGGCAGTGGCATCTGGATACATGGCTATCCGCTCGATGGTCAAAGGACAGATGAGCTCAAGACAAAGGGCTGCGTGGCTATGCAAAATGACATCTTGATGAAATTTGACGAAGTTATAGACCACAAAAAAACACTCGCATTTATCTACGAGGACAAGCGCCCAGAAGCAAGCGTGAATGACATAGCGGTGATCATCTCTGGAATTCTTAACTGGAAAAAGACTTGGAGCGAGAGTGACATTGATAGCTATTTGAAATTTTATGATAAAGACTTTGAGCGATATGACGGCATGAGCTTAGAAAATTTTAAAAATATGAAACGAGCGATCTTTTCTAAAAAAGAGAAAAAACATATCGCTTTTTCAAATTTTCTCATCACGCCTTATCCAAATCTTAAAAACGACAAACTCTTTCGCGTGAGTTTTTATGAGGATTACGCTGCTGATACGCATAAATTTGCAGGTCAAAAGACCCTTTATGTCAAGCTTTATGGCGATGAGATGAAAATTTTTATAGAGGAGTAGAAGTGGAAAAATCTCAAGAAGTAAAAGAGAAGATAGAGAAAATTTTAGAGGCTAGGTCTGCGTTTTTTGCTGAGCTAGACCGCCAAGTGCCAAAGAAAAATGGCACTGATGTTTTTGACTTTAGCAAGGTTAAAGAGGCTGATCTAAAAGAAATTTACGCTAAATTTTATGCATTTGACTACAACGTAAGAAAGCTCTTGCCTGACGTTTATAAAGCTTATGATGTGAATTTTAATGTCTGAGATACACCTAAACAAAGCAGCTTACATCCACAATCTAACTAAAATTTGTGACAAAGCTGGCGGAAAAGAAAATGTTATCGTCGTGCTAAAAGATAACGCTTATGGGCACGGCGCAAGGCTGATAGCTAGCGAGGCTAAGAAATTTGGCATAAAAAACTGCGCTGTAAAGAGCGAGTGTGAAGCAAATGAGATCGCTGATATCTTTGAAAATATCCTGATCCTCTCGCACATCCCAACAGGCGATGAGAGCGCTAAATTTACCTATGCCATAAACGACATAGACGCACTTTTAAAGATAAAAGAAAATACAAAAATCAACCTCGCCATCGACACTGGCATGCATAGAAATGGGCTTGATATAAGCGAGCTTGATTATGCATTTGAAATTTTAGCCAGAAGAAATTTAGAGCTTCTTGGCGCTTATACTCACTTTCGCGCAAGCGATGAGCTAAATGCTGATTATTTCGTGCAAAGAGAGAATTTTAGCGCCGCAAAAGCAAAAATTTTAGCTCTTTGCGATGAGTTTGGTATAAAAAAACCGATCTTTCACTCTCATAACTCAGCCGCCCTTGAAAGAGCGAGCGAGATAAAAGATGAGATGGTGCGCGTGGGCATCGCTCAGTACGGATATGCCCAGTTTAATGGCTCTTTAAATTTAAAGCCAGTGCTTTCACTTTGGGCAAAGCGCGTTAGCAGGCGGGTCTTAAAAAGTGGTCAAAGCGTGGGATATGGGGCTAAATTTATAGCAAAAGACGATATAAACGTCGCTACTTATGATCTTGGATATGGCGACGGACTGCTAAGATACAATGGACTTGGTGAGCTAAGGCTTGCAAACGGCGAGCTGATACTTGGCAAAATTTCTATGGATAGTTTTAGCTGTAAAGATAGTGGCGAGTGGGTCTGTGTCTTTGAGGACGCAAATGTCTGGGCTAACTTTTTTGGCACGATAAACTACGACATCTTAGTCAAACTCTCGCCAAATATCACTAGAAAATTTATATAAAGGTAATATGTGAAAAAGATCGTTTTATTAGCTCTTGCAAGCCTTGCTTTTGGTGTGCAAGAGAGTGAGTTTAAAGTCTATGAGCAGATACTAAATCAGCTTGATACAAAGCAGATCCCAGCCTTTGTCGTCCAAACTGCGAAGCCAAATTTACCAAGCAGAGTCGATGAGATGATCACGCTAAAAGATGTAAGCAGTGACGGACTAAATATACATGGCGAGTTTGTCTTAAATGAGACCAAGACAAAGAAGCTAAAAGGCTACAACAAGGCTCAAATTTCGGCTTTAAAGGATGAGTTTTATCAAAATGGAAAAGAGGCACTTTGCAACTCAGGCATGGCAAGGGCTGCGCTAAATCGCGGCATCACGCTAAGTGGTAGCTACGGTTTTGAGGGCAGACATCTTTTTGATTTGAAGCTGGATAAAAGTAGTTGCGAGTAGCCATTTTTGCGCTGGTTTTTTGCTCGCTAGCTCTGGCTCTTACGCCAGATATGGCAGCGAAAAATCACACAACATACTACAAAAAAAAGCTCCCATTTATCTGCACGCCGACGCTAACGCTTAACGATATCTTAAACGTTGGCGACACGCTCATCTACAGATACGCCGTTAAACACGCAAGAAAACAAGAGATCAAAAGGCTCGAGGAGAAGGAGCTTTTGGAATTTATCGAGGCTATAAAAAAAGAGAATTTAAGAACCGCTTGCAAGGATAAAGAAATTTTAAATATGCTAAGCATCGGAGTTAGCCTGGATGAAATTTTCTACTCAGAAAACGGCGAACTAATCTTTGAATACACTATAAAAGATGAAGACTGCAAGAGATTGCAGTAAAATTTGGGGTTAAATTTAAGTTTTTGGGTTTTAAATTTGATTAGATTGCTTTGCAAATTTTAAAATTCCATTCACTCGCAAGAATTGACTACTAAAATTACTCGTTCATGAAATTTTAAAATTTGCTGACACTTATCTGACTTGATAAAGCTATTTTGCAAATTTTAAAACTTTACTCACTCGCCTTAGCAGGCTACTAAATTTAGGCTTTACCATGTTTAGCACTAAATTTAGAGCCTTAAAATTTGCCTGATTTTCTTTAACAGAAACGGTATGCAGTACGTTACACGATTGCATACCTATTGAACGTGCGAGGGGTTTTACATCGACTTCGTCTCGTAACTGCAAGCAGACGGGGGATTTAAAAAGGAGGGGGATAAGGGGGGGGGCGACCTCGTGTCTGCTTTGCAGTTTCGAGCCTGCGAAGCAAAATTCAAGTCCCATTGTCCTCCTTTTGGATAAAATTTACAAATTTAATCGAGTTGCTTTGTAAATTTTAAAATTTAAACCAAAAAACAAAAAATTTAGCCCAAATTTACTAAGGGCTAAATTTTTACATACCTCTTTTTATCTCTTGCTCTAGTCTTTGAAGCTCGGCGATCCTGTCACTAGTGCTTGGGTGCGTTCTAAAAAGCACGCTAAGCTTGCTAGTTAGCGAGCCAAATGGATTTACGATAAACATATGTGCGCTTTGTTCGCTTGCGTTTTGCATGACGTAAGAATTTGAGTAGTTTTCAAGTTTTGTTAGCGCGCTAGCTAGCCACTCTGGGTGTCCCGTTAGATAGGCTGCGCCTTTGTCCGCCTTATACTCGCGCTCCCTTGAGATCGCCATTTGGATGACCGTGGCAGCTAGAGGCATCACAACGGCGATGATTAGCATAATTACTGGGTTGGCGTTTCGCTGCGAGTTTTGATTTTGACCAGCGAGGGTGCCTATCTTGGCAAAATTTGCGACCATCGCGATAGCCCCAGCTAGTATGGCAGCAACTGAGCCAGTTAGGATGTCGTAGTGCCTTACATGGCTTAGCTCGTGAGCTAGCACGCCCTCGATCTCGTTTTCATTTAAAATTTTTAAAAGCCCCTCGGTTACTGCAACGGCTGCGTGGCTTGGGTTGCGGCCTGTGGCAAAGGCATTTGGTACCTCTTCTGGGATGATGTAAATTTTTGGCATCGGCAAATTCGCCTTTTGTGTGAGGCGTGAGACGATCTCGTAAAGGCCGTGAGCGTTGTTCTCATCAACTGGGATGGCGTTATATCTTTTTAGAACGAGCTTGTCGCTGAAAAAATAAGAAAAGATATTCATGCCAGCTGCCATCAAAAAGGCGATCATCATGCCTTGCTCGCCGCCCACATAGCCGCCAACAGCGATGAAAACTAACATTAAAGCAACCATTAAAAAAGCGGTTTTGAAAATTTCCATTTTTGTCCTTATTTTATAGCATTTGGCAAGATCGCTGCGTCGATCTCAAATTTCGCAAGCTCGAAAAGGCTTGCTTCACTCTCTATCAAAACAGCGATAAGTGCGTCAAATAGGTAGTTTTGCGCAACTTTTGCCAGATCTTTTGCCAGCGTAATATCGGCAATAATAAATTTTGCTCCAGCGGCGTTTGCGATGATGGCTTCGTTTATGTCATTTGCAATGATGCTAAAGTTTGCTCCAGCTTCTAGCGCTTTTTCTATCAAATTTCTATCAAATTTAAAGAGATTTTGCCTACCGCTTGAAATTTCATCTTCGCTTTTACAAAGAAATAGCGGTTCAAATTTTATCAGCTCATCACCCAAAATTTTCATCTCTCACCCTTTATGCACTCTTTGCAGATGTATTTTCCGTCCCTTAGCACCATTTGATCGATGTCGCTAAAGACACCGCATTTGCTGCACTCTTCGAAGTTGCTGCTGCTTATCTTGTCGCTTTTTTTTCTATTTTTAAAAAATATGATGTAAATCGCAACCAAAATCGCTACAAAAAGCAAGTATTTCAACGTATCTCCCCTTGATTTTTGAGATTAAAAAATATGTAGTTTCTGTTTTTTTCATTATAAATTTGCGCATCTATGCCTGAAATTTCATCCATGACGCTAGAGCCCTTGTAGATGAGAAACTTAGTGCTCTCATCATAAAATCCCTTGCAAATTTTTATAAGCTCTTTTGTCTTGCTAAGCGCCCTTGAAGTGATGAGATCAGCTGTAAATTTATCTGCAAGCTCGATCTTTTGGCTATGAACTTCTAAATTTTGCAAGCCAAGCTCGATCTTAGCGTAGCTTAGAAATGATGACTTTTTAGCTATCGGCTCAAAAAGGTACCACTTAGTGCGCGGCATCGCAAGCGCTAAAAATATCGCTGGAAAGCCAGCTCCACTACCAACATCGATCGCCGTTTTGGCACTTAGGTCAAAAATTTCAAGCGGCTTTATGCTATCAAGCACCTGCTCGCTTATATCTTTATAGTTGCTTAAGCTATGAACTTTGTTAAATTTAGCAAAAATTTGAGCGTAAGCCTTTACTTTTTCATCAAAATAAGCTGGCAAGCAGAGCTCATTTTTCATCACAAGATGTGTCCCATTTGCTCTTTTTTGACCTTTAAGTAGCCTTCGTTAAATTTATTTGGTTTTATGACGATAGGCACGCGCTTTACGATCTTTACTGAACTTAGTCCGTGAAGTTTTAAAGGGTTATTTGTGAGTAAATTTACCTCTTTTATGCCGTAGTGATTTAGGATAAAATCAACCACTTCATACGTCCTCTCATCGGCTTTAAAACCTAGCTGGTGATTGGCTTCTATCGTATCAAAGCCCTTGTCTTGCAGACTGTAAGCGTTTATCTTATTTAAAAGCCCGATATTTCTGCCCTCTTGACGCAGGTAGATGACCATGCCGCCATTTTCTTCGATATATTTTAGACTCGCTTCAAGCTGATCGCGACAGTCGCACTTTAGGCTTCCGATCGCATCGCCAGTTAGGCACTCAGAGTGAATTCTAAGATTTACGACTTCGCTCAAAGGCTCTTTGTAGATCACGAGGTGCTCTTTTGCCCCTTCTTTGAATGCTTGAACCTTATAAGTGCCAAATCTTGAGGGTAGATTTGCGGCGTTTGAAATTTCTATTTTCATTTTAAATTTACTCCAACTGTGCTAAACTAGCTAAAAATCACGCATTTTAACAAAGAAAAGGCAAAAATATGTTTAAACGTTTTAGAAGATTAAGAATAAATCCAGCTTTAAGAGAGATGGTAAGAGAGACTAGCCTTAGCGTAAATGACTTCATCTATCCGCTCTTTGTAGTCGAGGGCAGGGGCATTAAAAATGAAATTTCTTCGATGCCAGGCGTTTATCAAATGAGTATCGATGAAATTTTAAAAGAGTGCGAAGAGATAGTAAATTTAGGCATAAAATCGATCATTTTATTTGGCATACCAAGCCTAAAAGATAGCGTTGGCAGCGACGCACTAAGTAATGACGGCATCATCGCAACTGCGCTTCGAGCCATAAAAGATAAATTTCCAAATTTAGTAGTCGTCACCGATCTTTGCTTTTGCGAATATACAGACCACGGCCACTGCGGCATAATCGATCATGTGCATAACACGATCGACAATGATGCAACGCTTGAAATTTCAGCTAAGCAAGCCTTGATACACGCTCAAAATGGCGCCGACATGATCGCACCAAGTGGCATGATGGATGGCATCATCGCAACGCTAAGAGAGGCGCTTGATAGTAATGGCTATGAAAATTTACCAGTGATGGCATACTCGACTAAATTTGCCTCAGCCTACTACGGACCATTTCGTGATGTGGCGCAAAGTGCACCAAGCTTTGGCGATAGAAAGAGCTACCAAATGGACAGCGCAAACCGCCTTGAAGCTATAAATGAGAGCTTACAAGACGAGGCACAAGGCGCTGATATCTTGATGGTAAAGCCAGCGCTTGCCTATCTTGACGTCGTTAGAGAGCTTAGAAACTTAACACTTTTGCCGATCTGTGTCTATAACGTAAGCGGCGAGTACGCACTGCTAAAAGCTGGCGCAAAAGCTGGTATCATCGACTATGAGCGCGTTATGATGGAGACCTTGATCGGCTTTAAAAGAGCAGGGGCAAATTTGATCATTACCTATCACGCAAAAGAAGCGGCTAAAATTTTAAGGGGCTAAGATGAGGCACTTTTTGACGCTAAATGACTTTAGCAAAGATGAAATCGAGCAGATGATAAATTTAGCTCGCAAGATCAAAAAAGAGGCGAAAGCTAGAGAATTTAAGCCATATCTTAAAGATCAAAAGCTTGCGATGATATTTGAAAAAAGCTCGACTAGAACGAGAGTAAGCTTTGATGTTGGCATGCATGAGCTTGGTGGATATGCGCTATTTTTAAGCAAAAATGATATACAAATAGGACGTGGCGAGCCTATACGTGACACCGCTAGAGTGATAAGCAGGATGTGCGACATGGCGATGCTAAGGGTTGATAAGCACGAGACGCTAGAAGAATTTGCTAAATTTTCAAGCGTGCCAGTGATAAATGGCTTAAGCGATAAATTTCACCCAGTGCAGCTCATGGCAGACTATCTAACCATGCTAGAATTTAGCGCAGGCGAGAAGGTCGCATACGTAGGAGACGGCAACAATATGACCCACTCGTGGCTCATGCTAGCAAGCAAGCTAGGACTTGAGCTAAGAGTGGCTACGCCAAAAGGCTATGAGGCGGAGGCTGAAATTTTAAAAATGGCCAATGAAAACGCAAAAATTTCAGGGGCTAAAATTTTTATCACAAATGATATAAAAGAAGCGGTAAATGGTGCCGATGTAGTTACTACGGACACTTGGGTATCGATGGGGCAAGAGGCCGAGAAAGAAAAGAGGCTAAAAGACTTTGCTGGATACTGCGTGGATGAAAATTTGATGAGTTTAGCTAAAAAAGACGCGATATTTTTGCACTGCTTGCCAGCTTACAGAGGCTACGAGGTGAGCGAGGCGGTCTTTGAGAGGCACGCGGATGAAATTTTTAGCGAGGCGGAAAATAGACTTCATGCTCAAAAAGGCGTGATGGTCTGGTTAGATGAGAGAAGAAGATGAGTGAAGAGAAAAATATAAATATATATGATGAGATAGATGAGATCGGTAATAACCTTGGGCTAAGCGAGCCTGAAAAAACGGTCTTTGAGATAGTTTCAACGAAAAATCCAAACGAGCACATTTTAAATTTAAAAAGTGGCTCTTGGGACTCGAAAGAGCCGTGGTTTGGCATTGATGAAAATCAAAATTTATACACGGTCATTTCTGTACAATCGCTCTCAGCTTTGATAGAGGCCTTGAAAGAGTCGCAAAAAGAGAATTTTGACCTAAGGCTTGAAAAGACGATCTGGCAAAATATCCCAGTTGATTTTAGTGATGTTTGGGTGGTTGCGATGGATGAGATCAAAAAGATCGCTCACGATAAAAAGAGCAGGCAGTTTAATATCGACCTTGATAAGCTGGTAAAAAATATCAAAAAAGAGCATCCAAATTTATTTGTAGATATAAAAGAGATGATCCAAATGGCAAGGAGCAGGGCAGATGATTGATTTTAGTGCGTATGTGAAGTATTCAAGGCCAGGGCCAAGATATACGAGCTATCCGACAGCACCGGAGTTTAGTGATAAATTTAGCTATGAGGCTTACGTAAAAGAGCTTGAAAACCGCGATAAAAAAAGACCGCTTTCGCTTTATTTGCACTTGCCATTTTGCAGGAGTGCTTGCTATTTTTGTGGCTGTAACGTCATCTACACGAGCAAAGAGGACCGCAAAGAGAGATATATAAGATATATAGAAAAAGAGCTTGAAATTTTAGCTCGCCACCTAGATACAAGCACCGAGGTCTTGCAGATGCACTTTGGTGGTGGCACTCCGACATTTTACAATGCCGCTCAGCTTGATGAGATCATCAAACTTATCAAGGCTAAATTTAAAAATTTCTCAAAAGAGGCTGAGATAAGCTGCGAGATTGACCCTAGATTTTTGACAAATGAGCAGCTTGATGTGCTCATATCTCACGGCTTTAACCGCATAAGCTACGGCGTGCAAGACTTTGATGAGAAAGTGCAAAAAGAAATTCATAGAATTCAGCCTTATGAGATCACTCAAAATGCCGTAAAAATGGCTAGGCAAAAGGGTATAAAATCAATTAATATGGACTTGATCTACGGCCTACCGTACCAAAGTCTGGAGAGCTTTAAAAAGACGCTCGAGCTAGCTCTTACACTTGATCCAGATAGGCTTGCAGTATTTAACTACGCTCACGTGCCGTGGATAAAAAAGTCGATGCGTAAATTTGATGAGACAACCTTGCCAAATCCAGAAGTGAAGCTTGAAATTTTAAAATTTACAGCTGAGTTTTTAACCAAAAATGGCTACAAAATGATAGGAATGGATCACTTTGCAAAGCCAAATGATGAGCTTTTTGGCGCTTTGGCAAATGGCACTTTGCATAGAAATTTCCAAGGCTATACGACAAAAGGTGGCGCTGATCTTATCGGCATAGGCATCACAAGTATAGGTGAGTGTAAAAGACACTACGCGCAAAATCATAAAGATATGGACGAGTATGAAAAGGCGATCGATAGTGGAAAGTTGCCATACGCAAAGGGAATTTATCTAAGCGATGAAGACTTGCTTAGAAAAAGTGTGATCATGAGTTTGATGAGTAATTTCGGGCTTAATATCAAGGCAGTCGAGGATGAATTTCATATAAATTTCTTTGAACATTTCAAAAGTGAGCTTGAAGAGCTAAAGAATTTAAGTGAATTTGTCGATGTTACGACAGATAAAATCAGTGTAAATGAGACAGGAACGCTGATAATACGAAATATTGCAATGTGTTTTGATGAGTATCTTAAGAAAATTCCTGAAAATTTAAGGCGATTTTCTAAGACAATATAAAAATTATTTTTTTGTCATAAGGTATTTAAAATACGTTTAATATTTCTTGGTGTATAATTCGCACTAAAAGTCGAGCCAAAGCTTGACAATAAAAAGGTAAAAGGATCTAGTTATGAAAAAGATGTTAGCAATTAGTGCTTTGGCCGCAGCAACGTTGCTGTCTGCTCAAGATGTCCCATATAGGATTTTTCTAGCTTCATTTGCTCAAGATGATAGCGCTGCTAGAATCGATAGTGCTGTTAGCAAAGTTAATAGCAAAATATCAGATAGCAGACTAACTACTGGCGTTTATGAAGTTGGTGGAAGAAAGTTTTTATATGTTGATACAACTCCAGTTTCTGAAAATGAAGCTAATGAGTTGTTAGCTAAAGTTCAAAATGAGTCAGGTTACAAAGATGCTTTAATGAGAGCTAAGTCACCTGTCACAAATGCACAATCAGCTAAAAAATCTAATATAGAGCAAACTATATCAACTGAGCCTAAAGCAGCAGCTACAGCACAAGCTGATGATAGCGTATTGACTTTGGATCAAGTTGTAAAAACTATTTTAAATGAAAACCCAAGTTTAAAAGCTACAGAATTTAACTACTTACAAGTTGGCAAAGATCTAAAAATAGCTAAAAATGCTTACTATCCAACACTCGATGCGGCTGCTAGAGTAGGATATGAGAGAAAACGTCTTGATGATGGTATCTCAACAAGAAGAGGCGATGGCAGAGTATCTGGCGCATCTTTAACTTTAGTTGAAAACCTTTACAATGGTGGCGCTGATAAAAACAGAATCAACTCTCAAAGCGCAAGACTTGACTCAGCTGCTTACACAGTAGCTCAAGCTGCAGATAGACTAACACTAAGCGCTGCAAATGCTTATTTGCAAGTTCTTCAAACAAAGAGAATTCTTGACATTGAGGAAGAAAACGTAAAAAGCCACGAAGAAATTTATAGTCAGATCAAAGATAGAGCAAGATCAGGTTATGGCGTAGCTTCTGAAGAGAGACAAGCTGGCTCGCGCTATACTTTGGCTCAATCAAACTATGTAGCTGCTAAAAATAACTATGAAGACGCGCTTTCTACATTTGAAAAACTATATGGAAGAAAAGTTGCTGCTAAAAATCTAGTAATGCCTGAGTTTAACCTGCCATTACCAAGCACTAAAGAGGCTGTTTATGATAAAGCTGTTCTTTGCAACCCAACACTTTTAGTTCAAAGATCAAACATCGCTATGGCAGAGTCTGTTGTAAAAGAGAAAAATGCACCATTCTTACCAAAACTAGATCTTGTTGTGTCAGGTGCTTATGATCACTCAAATGTTTTATATGATGATTATGAAGAGCAAACATTTGACGCTCTTTTAAGATTAAACTATAACCTTTACAACAAAGGTAATGATAAGCTAGATAAAGAGAAGAGCCAACTTGCTGTTCAACAAGAGCAACAAACTATGGACAACCTTGTAAGAGAGCTTAAAGAGTCTTTGGAATTTTCATGGCAAAACTATGTTCTTAACCAAGAAAAAATGGGATATCTAAATCAACACGTTGAATATTCAAAAGCTACTCTTGATGCATACCAAGATGAGTTTAGAATTGGTCGCCGCGACCTTATCAACCTACTTGATGCAGAAAACGAATACAACACAGCTTTAAAAGAGATCGCTACAACTGAGACTGCACTATCTTATGCAAAATATAGATTGCTAGATAACATGGGTATGGTTTCAGATAGTTTTGAGCCAGGCTTTGCTAAGAGATATATTCAAGGCGCTTGCAGTATTCAAAACGACTTAAGATAAAAATTTAAAAAGTGATGACCATGAGGGTCAAAGCAAAATTTTGGACGCTTACTTTAAGCGTCCTTTTTTCGTTATTAGCAATAAATGCTGTTGGGGATTTTGTAAAACAAACAACGATAGCAAAGGTGGCTAAAATTTATGGAGAAGATGCAAGAAGAAGGGCATCGGCATTAAATTCTTTAATGACTTCATTGCAAGATGCAACCGAACAAGAGAAATTAATAAAAGTAAATGATTTTTTTAACTCTTTTAGGTGGGTTGATGATATGCAACTTTGGCACAAAAAAGATTACTGGGCTACCAGAATGGAATTTGTAGGAAAAGGCGCTGGTGACTGCGAAGACTACGTTATCGCAAAGTATTTCACCCTAAAGCAACTTGGAATTCCAACTCAAAAATTATACTTTACATACGTTAAAGCCTTAAGATACAACCAAGCACATATGGTTTTGGCATATTATGATACACCAAAGTCTATTCCATTAATTTTAGACAACATAAATGGTAAAATAAAAATTGCAACTCAAAGAACAGACCTCGTGCCAGTTTATAGTTTCAACGGTGATTCGCTATACTTGGCAAAACAAGAAGGTCTTGGTCAGGCAATACCAGGTGGAAATAAAAAACAAAATCCTAAGTGGATGGAACTAATAGATAGGATAGGAAAAGAGGATTTATGACGCTATTTAAACAGATTATGATCGCTGTGATAGCTTTTGGCATCGTGATTTTTATGGCTGTTGGCTACTTAAATTTTAAGAGCCTAAATGGATACATCAACGACCAGCTCGGTGAAAACGCAAGACACACAGCAAACTCACTTGGACTTGCTTTAAAGCCGATTGTTGATCCTGAGGATATGTCTTTAGCACAAACGATGATAAATTCTATGTTTGATAGCGGCAGATACAAGCTCATTAAACTTGAAGATGTCGATGGTAAGGTGCTTATAGAAAATTCTCAACAAACTATCGTTAAAGATATCCCTGAGTGGTTTTATAAGATCGCTAAATTTGAAGCACCAGTTGCAACTAGCGAGATCATGACTGGCTGGGCTAAATTTGGCACACTCTATGTTCAAGGTAGCACAGCACTTGCTTACAATGAGCTTTACTCAAACTCAAAAAATATTTTTAACTTTCTAGCTTTAATGATCATCATCGCTCTTGTCGTGGCATTTTTTGCTCTTAAGGCGATATTTAGACCGCTTGTTAAGGTTCAGGATCAAGCTGAAGCGATACTTGATAATAAATTTATCATCCAAAAGAGAATTCCATTCACAACCGATCTTAAAAAGATGGTGCTCGCCATGAACTCGATGGTTAGCAAGGTTCAAGACATATTTGAAAGAGAGGCCGCAACACTTAGTAAGTATCAAGAGCTTTTATATAAAGACTCTATGAGCGGCACTTACAATAGAAGATTTTTCCAAACTAAATTTAGCGAGTATCTAGCAAGTGAAGAGTATTCAAGCGGTGTTGCATCACTTGTTAGCTTTAAGGATCTTGCTGGGCTAAAAGGCGTTCTTGGCTTTGAAAAATGGCAAAGTGTCATCATAAAAATAGCTCAAATTTTACAAGAAAAATCTACCGAAAATGATCAAAATGCGATCGTTGCAAGGCTAAATGACAACGACTTTATCTTGCTTTCTTACGGTAAAAACTCATCAAATTTCTCGGCTCTAAACGACAAGATCATGGCTGAGTTTAAAAAGCTCTATGCAAATTTCTCTATAAATGATAGCGAATGCCCAGTCAATGCTGCTATTGTCGAGTATTCGCCAAGCACTGATATGAGGACACTACTTACGTCAGCTGACGTTACTTTGGCTAGTGCAAGACTGGCTGGCTGCTTTACTTGCAAAGAATTTAATGCAAATCAAAACACCTTAGTCATCGGTAAAGAGAAATACAAAGAGCTTATCTTTGACTCTATAAAAGAGGATAAATTTAAATTTGCAGCTCAAAAAGTAGTTGGTTTTGACTCAAACTTTGAGCAGTATGAGCTCTATCTAAGGCTCGTTGATAGCGAGGGCAAATGGCGTATGGCATCATACTTTATGCCAATGGTAAATGAGCTAAATTTAGGTGCGATGCTCGATCTTCATATCCTAAATAGAATCGCTAGAATTTTGCCTGAAAATATCTTGCCTCAAGGAAGCTTGGCGATAAATTTAGGAAAAGAGATACTAAGCTCGGATGAAAATTTCTCAAAACTTGAAGCTACGCTTAAGAAAATCGCTCAAATTTCAAAATCTAAAAACTATATAGAAATTCCAAACAAAGACGATATTAGTATCGAAAGTATAGTTAGACTTACTAAAAAATTAAAAGAACTCGGCTTTGGTTTTGGATTTGACCACTTTGAACTCAGCGCAAAAGGCATTGAGAAACTAAAAGAATTTAATCCAGACTACGTAAAGATCCAGTCAAATGTCTTAATCGACTTTTTAAGTGATAAATCAGGAGCAAATACAAAACAATCACTAGATGTTGTTTTAAGCTCAAAAGATATCATTTTGATTGCGATCGGTGTTGAGAGCGAAGAGCAAAAGAGTAAGCTAATTGAGCTTGGCATTAAAAACATGCAAGGAATTTACATAGATGAAATCAAAAATATTGGATGATAGATGCATAGCGATAAGATAAAAGACGAACTGCTTCAATGTTTGGTGATCTTTACCAAACTTCATAATAACCCATATAGTGCCGATGCTTTGACTATCGGTCTGCCTGTAAAAGATGGCGAAGAGATCGAGCTTTTCTCACTAAAGAGCTCAAAGTCTTTGTTTTCTCGTGCGGCTTCTCGTGCTGGCTTTGCATCGACGCTTGTCAGAAAAGACCTTGATCAAATTTCGCCTTTAGTTTTGCCTTGTATCTTGATGCTTAGAGGCAAAAAAGCGTGCATCTTGCAATCTTTCAGCGAAGACAAAAAGATGGCAAACATCATCACGCCTGATCTTTCAACTGGCACTAGCACGATAGAAATAAGCAAGCTAAAAGATGAGTATCTAGGCTATGCTTACTACCTAAAACGTGAATTTGTCCCAGAAGATACAAGCTCGACAAAACTTATCGACGCTGGTAATGACCACTGGTTTTGGGGCACTTTAAAGCGCTCTAAGAAAATTTACTTTGATGTCGTGATAGCAAGCTTTATCATAAACTTATTTGTCCTTGCAAGCCCACTCTTTACTATGAACGTATATGACCGCGTTGTGCCAAATAACGCAGTTGAGACACTTTGGGTTCTAGCGCTTGGCGTGAGCGTCGTTTATGGAATCGATCTATTTTTAAAATTTGTTCGTTCATATTTTCTTGAGATCGCAGGCAAGAAGAGCGATATCATTATGAGCTCTATCTTATTTGAGCGCGTCATGGATATGAAATTTAGCAATAAGCCAAAGTCAGTTGGCTCATTTGCTAGCAACTTGAAAGAATTTGATACAGTTAGAAATTTCTTCTCATCTGCGTCGCTTGCTGCCATTGTGGATCTACCATTTGCGTTAATCTTCTTGATAGTTACCTACTTTATAGGAAGCTATCTTGTGCTTGTGCCTATCGTTATCATGATAGCTATTTTGTGCTACACATTTTTTATAAAAGATCCGCTTCAAAACGCGATTAAAAGCACATTTGAAGCTTCAGCTATGAAAAATGGAATTTTGATAGAGAGCCTTAGCAGCTTAGAGACCATTAAAACTCTTGGTGCTAGCGGTCATGTGCAGTGGAACTGGGAAGAGGCGACTGGCGAGATAGCAAATAGAAGTATCAAGTCAAAAATAATCACTACTTCAATCACAACTGTGACTTCATTTTTAGTGCAGTTAAACACTATCGCTATCATCGTTCTTGGCGTTTATATGATACAAGATACGCACCTTACAATGGGTGGTTTGATCGCTGCTGTTATGCTTAGCTCTCGTGCGATCGCTCCTATGGGTCAAGTAGCTTCACTAGCTGCAAATTTCGAGCAGACAAAGACAGCTTATCAAAGCCTTAGCAAGATCATGCAGATGCCAGTTGAAAGACCTGAGGGCAAGAAATTTGTTAGAAGAAATTCTTTTGATGGCAAGATAGAGTTTAAAAACGTTAGCTTTACTTATCCAGATACTACAAAAGGCTCGCTTGATAGGATAAATTTTGTCATTCAGCCGGGCGAGAAAGTAGGCATCATCGGTAGAAATGGCTCTGGTAAGACAACCTTGCAAAAGATAATCCTAGGTCTTTACGCACCGACTGAGGGCTCAGTGCTAATTGATGGTATCGATATAAATCAAATAGACCCAGCTGATCTTAGAAGAAATATCGGCTACGTGCCACAAGATGTTGTGCTGTTTAAAGGAACGGTTAGAGAAAATATCGTGCAAAAAGCTCCTTATGTCGATGATATGCAGATCATTAAGGCTGCAAAAGTGAGTGGCGTAGACGAGTATGTCAATGCTCACCCGCTTGGTTTTGATATGCCTGTCTTTGAAAGAGGCGATGGCATTAGCGGCGGTCAGCGTCAAAGTATAGCTGTGGCTAGGGCGTTTTTGCTTGATAGTCCTATCATCTTGCTTGACGAGCCTACAAATTCATTAGACAACACAGTTGAGAGCAAGCTAAAAGCAAATTTAAAGGTAAATACCGTAAATAAAACTATGATTTTAGTAACTCACAGAACATCGATGCTCGATCTTGTTGATAGGCTCATAGTGATGGATAACGGCAAAATTTTACTAGATGGTCCAAGAGACGAAGTTTTAGCTAGACTTAGTGGGAAGTGATTATGCAAGAAGATATAAAAAATCAACAAAATGAAAATTTAAAGCCAGACGAAAAGCCAGTTCAAAAAAGCGACATAAAAGATCAAGAGAGCGCTGGAGATCAAATTTTAAATAGCGTAGATGGCATCAAGTCAAACATCCAAGCAAAAAACTACGATGCTTATGACTTGAAATTTATGTCAAGCCTCTCAGAAGCAGTCTTGGCAAAGGCTCCATCAACCTCAAAAAAGATACTTTATGCAGTTAGTATAACTGTATTTTGGCTTCTTATCTGGGCTTCGTGGGCGCAGATAGATGAGATAACAAGAGGTAGTGGCAAGATCATCCCATCAGGCAAAAACCAAGCGATACAAAACCTTGAGGGTGGTATCGTGGATCAAATTTTTGTAAAAGAGGGCGACGAGGTTAAAAAAGATCAAATTCTAATCAGACTTGATAATAAAAACTTTACAAGTAGCTACGGCGAGTCAAAGCTAAGACTTGATGAGCTTCAGGCTAAATTTATGAGGCTTGATGCTGAAGCAAATGATAAAGAATTTGACTACAACGAAACAAGAGATGCGAATAATAGCAAAGCTGTAAGATACGAGATAAGTTTGCATAACTCAAACATCGATCACCTAAACGAGCAAATAGGAATTTTAACAGAGCAAATTCACCAGCGCCAAAGTGAGCTAACCGAGCTTAGAAATAAAATTTCTCAAACTCAAAATAGCTACAATCTTGTCTTAAAAGAAAAAGCGATCATGGAGCCTATCTTTAAAAAAGGTCTTGTTAGTGAGGTCGAGTATATCCAGCTTCAAAGACGTGTAAATGACCTAAAGGGCGAGCTTGACGCATCTGTGCTTGCCGTGCCAAGGGTCGAATCAACCATAAAAGAGGCGAAAAATAAGATAGAAGAGGCAAAGCTGGCATTTAAAAACAATGCAAAAAAAGAGCTAAACGAAGTCTCTGCTGAGATCGCAAGGATAAACGAGTCGCAAATCAGCCTAAGTGATAGAGTTGAAAGAACTTATGTAAGATCTCCTGTAAATGGTATCGTTAGTAAGATGATGGTGCATACCGTCTCAGGCGTTATCAAGCCTGGTGAAAACATCGCTGAGATCGTCCCACTAGAAGATAAGCTTATCGCTGAGGTAAAGGTTAAGCCAGCTGACGTTGCATTCTTAAGACCGGGGCTTGATACGATGGTTAAATTTACGGCGTATGATTTTAGTATTTATGGCGGCTTAAAAGGCAAAGTAACGCAGATCAGTGCCGATACTGAGACAAATGAAAAAACAGGCGAGAGCTACTATCTAGTCAGGATAGAAACTGAGAAAAACTATCTTGGTAGCGAAGAGAAGCCACTTAGGATAAAGGTTGGTATGATAGTTTCAGCTGATATCATCACTGGTAAAAAGACGATACTTGACTATCTGCTAAAACCTATCTTAAAAGCAAAACAAAACGCTTTAACGGAGCGATAATGCAAAAGTCAGCTAGCTTTGAGCGAAATTTTAGCGAATATCAAATTTCAAGAGCAAAGCTGGCTGAGGAATTTGTCATTTTAAATGATGGCAAAATATGCGATCTAATCGGAAGAGAGGTCGTTAAATTTCTCTTTAAAGACTGTGAAAAAAGCTTTGATGAGATGATAAATTTAAAAAGTGAAAATTGCATAAATTTATCTGGCGCAGTGATCAAAGATGAGCTTATAAAGAGCATCAAAATATCTATTAGTGGCTACGATGAAAGCAGCGACAGCTTGGACTTTGACCTAAATTTACTATCTCTTAGCGTGCCATATAGATACGCTATATCAAATGGTTGTTTTGAGATGTGTATCTTTTTAAAAGAGAGCAAAGAAGTGGTTGAGAAATTTTTATCCACTTTTAGTTATAAATTTGAGGCAAATAGTGGCAAGGAGCGCTACTTGATCGTTTTCGTAAATGAGTCAAAAATTTACGAGCAAACCTATATGTGATATAAGGAAATATAATTATGAATGTGGTTTTTTTTACTCAAAATGGTTCGCTTAATAATCTTTGGCGAGGGTATTTTTCAGATGATAGTGTGAAATTTACTCACAATAAAAAGGATTTTTTTGCAAATTTAAACGATGAGGTCGATATAGTCGGTATCGATACAAATGCTTTTAAAGATAGCCTTGATGAAAATATTAAAACCATTCATGAAAGTTTTCCAAATATAAAATGTCTAATCCTTGCAAACGAACCAAAATTTAGTGAAGGCAAACATCTGCTGGCTCTTGGTGTCAAAGGATATGCAAACTCACACATGAGAAAAACACACTTTGAAGATGCCTTTGAGACTATTTTAAATGGCAAAGTTTGGCTTTATCCAGAATTTATCCAAGCGATGATCGGAGAATTAACTGGCTCATATATAAATAATGAAAGTGAAACTTTAGAGAAAAAGTCTGATCTAAGCGAGCTTAGCTCACGCGAAAAAGAGATCGCAAACTTAATCTACCAAGGTCTAACAAACAATGAAATTTCAGAGAAAACAGGTATTACTTTAAGGACTGTAAAGGCGCACACTACATCGATTTACAGCAAGCTAAATGTGAAAGATAGAATAGGTCTTGTGCTTTTGATGAAGCAGCTGCATGCGTAAAATTTTGCTTCTTTTCTTTTTTGTCTCTTTTCTTTTTGCAAACAATTTTGAAATTTCTCCAAAAAATATATCTCAATGTAAAAATCAAATTTGCAAAAATATCTTAATTCACTATGCAAATTTTATGAAAAAAATAGAACACGAAAGCTTTATAAGAAAGCTAGAGCTTATAAATTCATACTTAAATTCTTTAATACCAAGATATGATGACTTTTACAACACAAATGTCGATGTGTGGAGCACTAGAGGCGAGTTTTTAAGGCGAGGTGGCGGAGACTGTGAAGAGTACGCGATATCAAAGCGCGATAGCCTAAAAGATCTTGGCGTGGATAACCAAAAATGTCTTCTAGTCGTTCAGGAAAAAAACACAAAAAAATATCATATGGTACTAGCTGTTTGGGAAAATTTGCACAAAGAGCCTTTAATACTGGACAATCTAAGCTTTAGAGTTTTGCCGCTTTCGAAGCGTTATGACCTTGTGCCAGAGTATTGTTTGATGGATGGAAAATATTTTAAGATAAAAAAAGATGGCATAAATTTAGAGCCCATAAATATAAGAATGCAAACTTACGAAAATTTGATAAAGAAGGAAAAAGAAGAGAAATTTTGGAAGAATTAATCTTCCAAGTCGATGTCTATTTTTTCAACATTTGTTGTAATATCTTTGGTGTTTTTCTCAATGTTGTGTTTATTTTTCTCGATTAGTGATCTGTTTTGACCTATAAGGTCTCTATTTTCTTTGATGCTATCACTGTTTTGCTCGATCATCTTACTTAGCGTTGCTATCTTTTTTTCATAGCGGATCATTAAGAAGTAGATCACATAAATTAGCAGTAAAATTACCGCCCAAGGTAAAAATTGCATATTAAATCCTTTGTAATTTTTCGTAATTATAGAAATTTTAGCTTTTAAAAAAAATAAAACTATGAAAATATGAAATTTTGTATAAGTAAAATTTATCTTTGCTTTTGGTAAAAGTGGCTCAGATTAGTGGGCTATTTTTGAAATTTTTTTTAAATTCTATAGATTTTTGATTGCAAAAAAATAGATAAAATATTTTTCAAAATCTCCTTGACTTTTATTTTATTTTGGGCTATAATTGCCACTTCACAAAACAGGTGCTGGTGTAGCTCAGTTGGTAGAGCTACTGCCTTGTAAGCAGTGGGTCGGCGGTTCAAGTCCGTT
>JAHAKV010000033.1:0-2200 GCA_018371455.1 Campylobacter concisus
TTCACTCGCAAGAATTGACTACTAAAATTTGGCTTCGCTTATCGCTTAGCTCAAATTTTAGAGCCGAAATTACTCGTTCATGAAATTTTAAAATTTACTCAAATTTAACAAAACCGCATGCAGTGCAAAGCACCATTGCATGCCCCTTGAACGTGCGAGGGGATTGGAGGATTTAAAAAGGGGGATAAGGGGACGGCTTCGTAATTCAAGTCCCCCTTGTCTCCCTTTTGGATAATTTGAATAAAAAGAAATTTATAAATTTAATCAAGCTGACTTTTCAAATTTTAAAATTTCATTCACTCGCAAGAATTGGCTACCAAAATTTGGCTTCACTCATCGCTTAGCTCAAATTTTAGAGCCGAAATTACTCGTTCATGAAATTTTAAAATTTGATAGAGTTTTTGCAAAATAACAAGCCACTCTACTTAAATTTTAAACCTACCAAAGCTATAATACGCCCCAAAAAAGGATAAAAATGAAAACGATTATGCTTTGTGCGATATGCTCCGTCACGCAGGGAAACTGCGCTGAGGACTGTGCTTATTGCACGCAAAGTGCCAAAGCTGGCGCTGATATTACGAAATTTAAAGAAAAAAGCGTGCAGCAGGTGGTGGACGAGGCCAAAATGGCTTATAAAAACCACGCTCTTGGCTTTTGTTTAGTCACAAGTGGCGCTAGGCTAAATGACAAAAAGACCGACTACATCGCATCTTTGGCGCACGCCGTGAGCAAAGAAGTGCCGAATTTGATGCTCATCGCATGTAACGGCATGGCGACTTACGAGCAGCTTTGTGAGCTCAAAAATGCTGGCATTTTTAGCTACAACCACAACCTAGAAACTAGCCGCGAATATTTCCCCAAAATCTGCACAACCCACTCTTGGGACGAGAGATATCAGACAAATTTAGACGCAAAAAGGGCTGGGCTCATGCTTTGCACTGGCGGCATTTACGGCGTTGGCGAGAGCGAGGCTGACAGGGTTAGCTTTAGAGCTAGCTTAAAAGAGCTTGAGCCATTTTCGTCGCCTATAAATTTTTTCATAAGAAGTGACGCTCTAAGGCTTGATCAGCCACCTCTTAGCGCAGATGAGGCCCTAAAAATCGTGCGTGAGACCAAAAGCGCGCTACCAGAAACTAGGGTCATGATAGCTGGCGGCAGGGAGAAGATATTGGGCGAGAGGCAGTACGAGATCTTTGAAAATGGTGCTGATGCGATCGTGATAGGCGACTACCTCACTGCAAAGGGTGAGAAGGCGAGCAAGGACATCGAGGAGCTTACAAAGCGCGGTTTTAGCTTTGCAAGCATCTGCCACTAATGCTTGTAAATTTGCTTTTTGCTGGGCTTGGGGGCTTTATCGGAGCTGGATGTAGGTTCTTGGTTGGCGAGCTACTAAAATTTAGCCACTTTCCGCTAGCCACGCTTGGCGTAAATGTGCTTGGCAGCTTCATTATCGGCGTTTTATTTTGCCTAAATTTAAGCCAAAGCGCGAGGGTTTTCTTAGTCGTTGGTATACTTGGCGGCTTTACCACATTTTCAAGTTTTAGCCTTGATAGCGTTAAATTTTTACTAGAAGGCGAACTTGTAAAAGGCTTTTTAAATATATTTTTAAACCTTAGCCTTTGCCTGCTCGCAAGCTATTTTGGCATTTTGCTTGGTAAAAATTTGTGAGGTTTTTAAGGTGTGTAATAAAAATAGCTTTATTTATGCCATTTTGTAAATTTTAAAACTTCATTCACCCCTAAGAATTGACTACTAAAATTTGGCTTCGCTTACCGCTTAGCTCAAATTTGCATCTTTAGGCAAATTTTAAAACTTTACTCACTCGCCTTAGCAGACTACTAAATTTAGGCTGCACTTCGTTTAGCACTAAATTTAGAGCCGTGATATGCTCGTTCATAAATTTTAAAATTTGTTATAAACTCCTTTGGCATAAAACACATGCGGCACGATAGTGCTATCGCATGCCCCTTGAACGTGCGAGGGGTTTGGGGGATTTAAAAAGGGGGATAAGGGGACGGCCTCGTAACTCGAGTCCCCTTGTCTCCCTTTTGAATAAAAGTATCACAAATGAATTTTTATATTTTTTTAAATTTTAAAACTTCATTCACTCGCAAGAATTGACTACTAAAATTTGGCTTCGCTTATCGCTTAGCTCAAATTTTAGAGCCGAAATTACTCGTTCATGAAATTTTAAAATTTA
>JAHAKV010000023.1:0-21711 GCA_018371455.1 Campylobacter concisus
ACTACTCTTTCTCTAGAGTTTTAACAAACTCAATTTTGTTTAATACAGATTACTTCATTAATATTCATAAATCCCAACCTGGTTTAAGCTGGGTTGGGGTTTAATCTTTTAAAATCATGAGCTTTAATTTTAATCTTTATTCTTTTATTTTTCTGCTCATTTTTACAAATTTTAAAACTTTCATTCACTCGCAAGAATTGACTACTAAAATTTGGCTTCGCTTACAGCTTAGCTCAAATTTTAGAGCCGAAATTACTCGTTCATGAAATTTTAAAATTTGCCTGACACTTGCCCGATGATAAACCACATGCAGTGCTTTAGCACAATTGCATGTACCTCTAACGTGCGAGGGGTTTAGGGGATCTAAAAAAAAAAAGGGGGGGGGGATAAGGGGACGGCTTCGTAATTCAAGTCCCCTTGTCTCCCTTTTGAATAAAAAAACTTTAAATTTCTAAAAACTTTAATTTACAAATTTTAAAATTCCACTCACTCGCAAGAATTGACTACTAAAATTTGGCTTCGCTTACCGCTTAGCTCAAATTTTAGAGCCGAAATTACTCGCTCATGAAATTTTAAAATTTGATAGACGCTTACTAAAATACTTAGCAGAATTAGAGATATTTATTATTTGATATATAAATTATATGTATTTTTATATGTAAAATTTTACAAAATTTCAAGTCTTGCGCTGATGTCAGCAACACCTTTTGAATACATTGCAGAAGTGACTATCGCGTCGGCAGCCGCAAATTCTTTTGCATTTGATAAATTTACGCCGCCAGCTGCTAGGATCATAGTATTTGGCGAAATTTCATCTCTTAAAGCTAGAACGTTTTTTATAAGCTCTGGGCTAAATTTATCACACTGCACGACGTCACATTTTGCCTTTAAAAGTTTGCTTGCTTCGTCTAAATTTTCAGCCTCGACGCAGATCTTTCGCTCGACCATTTTTGCTTTAAATTCTGACAAATGCGAGATAAATTCATTAAAACTAGAGTAGGCTTTTATGTGGTTTTTAAAGAAAAGAACGCTGTCACTAAGTCCAAGTCTGTGCATACCACCACCGCCTTCAAGCACGGCTTTTACGCAAAATTTCTTTGCAAATGGGAAACTCTTTCTGGTTGCTAAGACCTCGCATTTTTCATTGACGCTTTTTGCAGTTTTTACCATTTTGTTTGTGTAGGTTGCGATGGCGCTGGCGTATTCTAGTGCGACTTGGGCTAGTTTCCAAGCCTTATGCACATCTTCGTAACTACCATAAATTTTTATGATCACATCGCCAGCTTTGCAAATTTGAGAGTTTTTGACAAAAATTTCGCTATCGCAGCCAAGTAGCCTTGCTATGCTTGCTGCCACATCTACGCAGCTAACGCAAATTTCATCACGCGAGTAAATTTCAAGCGAGGCTTTTTTGTCGATATCTTGAAGCGACGTTGTGAGGTCAAAGTAGGGTAGGTCCTCGTTTATGTAGTCTAAAATTTCAGCGTCGCTTAGTCTCATTTTATCCCTTTTTTGAAGCGGTTTTTGCTTTTACGATCATCTTTTTAAAGATGCCGTTGTCGTAAAGTCCAGCGTGGTAAAGCGCAAAGCATGTAAATGCGATGCCAGAAGCTACGTGAAATTTTTTAACAGATCTATTTTTCATAAAAAGTGCGCTTAGGCAAACAGATGCCAAAGTGACGCTCATGCCGACCTTTGCTACTTGTCTATGAGTGTTTAGATCTAGCAGTTTGCCGCTTATCTTTATATCTTTTCCCAAATTTTCTCCTTTAGTTTTTGCCCCAGCAGCTTGTGTTTTTGATGCCTAGACTCTCTGGGTCAAATTCTGGATTTTTACCAGCTTTTCTTTGAGCTTCGTAGTCTCTTATCGCTATTATCACCACTTTTGATAGTAAGAAAATGGCGATGATATTTATCGTAGCCATAGCCGCCATCGTGATATCAGCGATATTCCAAGCTAGTTTTAAGTTCATCTGAGCGCCTATAAATATCATAATCACTGCAGTGATCTTAAATGCTAGAGTTAAATTTTTACTTTTTGTTAGAAATTTCATATTTGCCTGGGCGTAGTAGTAGTTGCCGATGAGTGATGTGATGGCAAATAGCACTACTGCAAGGGTCGTAAAATGTAGTCCAAAGTCGCCAAAATACTCTTTCATCGCTGCTTGAACAAGAGGTAGGGCGGTTAGCACTTCGCCACTTACACCAGTTTGTTTTGTAAGATATGCCTGAGAAAAAAGCACGATCATACCAGAGGCGACGCATATCGTCATATCGATAAAGACAGCCATTGCTTGCACTAGCCCTTGTTTGACTGGGTGGCTTGTGTGTGCCGCAGCCGCTGCATTTGGCGCTGAGCCCATGCCAGCCTCGTTTGAGAAAAGTCCTCTTTTTATGCCTATTACGATCACACTTCCAGCAAATCCACCAAAGATCGCTTTAAAATCAAAGGCGCTTTCTATGATCATCTTGATGACGGCTGGAATTTCTTTGAAATTTAAAACGATCGCGATGATAGCTAGCAAGATGTAAGTAAGCGCCATGAAAGGCACGATATATGAGCTAACTTTGCCGATGATGTGGCTCTTGCTAAAAAACATCACAGCCGTAAATGCTGTAAGGATAAGTCCGATGCCAATAGGCAAGCCACTTTGCGCAAAGGTGATGTTGCTGCCTGCTTTGTCGTAGTAAATTTCAAAAGCAGAGGTCATGGTGTAGCTTTGAAGTCCGTTAAAACCATAAGCATAGGTGATGATAAGAATGATAGCAAACAAAGAGCCAAGCCACTTTATGCCAAGCCCGTTTTTGATGTAATAAGCCGGTCCGCCTTTAAAGCCAAAGACATCTTTGGTTTTATAAATTTGAGCCAAAGTGCTCTCGATAAAGGCTGAAGCTGAGCCTAAAAACGCCATCAAACACATCCAAAAAAGTGCCCCAGGGCCACCTGCGACGATGGCAGCTGAAATTCCGGCGATGTTGCCGATGCCAACGCGCGAAGCAGTCGAGATCATCAGCGCTTGAAACGGCGTTAGATGGTGCTTGTTATACTTATCCTTTTTTTCTACCAGAACTCTGCAAGCTTCAAAGAACATCCTAAACTGCACAAAACGGGTAAGGTAGCTAAAGTAAATTCCTGAAGCTACAAGGATGATAACCAAAAAATATCCATATAAAAAGTCGTTGGCTACATCCATTTTGCCGTTTAAAAAGTTTAAGAAATTCTCAAACACCATCTATCCTTTCAAATTTATTTTGACTTGATCTTCACGCCCTTCATTGAGTTGAGCAGAAGCCAGATCGTCGTGCCATTGTGAAGCATAGCAGTTGCTATTGGATTTAGCATGCCAAGCGTTGCGGCACTTAGTATGGCTGTATTTACGCCAACGGTTGAGCGGAAATTTGAGCTAATTAACTTCATAGTTTTATTAGCAAGCTCTTTTGCAAGCGCCACGCTCATGATGTCGTCTTTTAAAAGGCTTATATCAGCTGTTGCTTTAGCAATATCAGCACCTTTGTGCATGCTGATGCCAACATTTGCTTTTGTTAAGCTTGGTGCGTCATTTATGCCATCACCTACAAAAGCGACCTTTTTGCCCTCACTCTTTAGCTCTTCGATGATCGCTGCTTTGTCCGTTGGTAAGCACTCAGCATAGACCCTATCAAGCCCTAGCTCGCGCGCTACCTCTTCAGCTTTGCTCTTTATGTCGCCACTTAGCATGACGACCTCTTTGACGCCAAGACTTCGCAGTTTTTCCACCATATCTTTAGCGTTTGCTCTCATATCATCTTTCATAGCGATCACACCAACAAGCTCTTTGTCGTATCCTACATAAAGCAGGGTTAAACCGCTTTGTAAAGCCTTATTTATAAGTGCTTCGTGAGCTTTAAAGCTTATCATCTCATCATCTTCTAAGAAGTGCCTACTGCCGATGACCACCTCTTTGCCGTGCATCGCAGTTTTTACGCCGTGAGCTACGATAAATTCAACTTCGTCGTGATGGATATGGCTAAATCCACGCTTGTTTGCAGCCTCAACTATCGCTTCAGCCACTGGGTGGAAGTAGTGCTCCTCGGCACTTGCGGTTAAATTTAAGATATCAGCCTCTGAAAATCCATCTTTAAAAGAGTAAATTTCAACCACGCTTAGGCGTCCATGAGTTAGAGTGCCGGTTTTGTCAAAGACAAATGTATCAACCGAGCTTAGAGCCTCGATCGCCTTTGCGCCTTTTATAAGGATACCGTTTCTGCCAGCCTTTGAGATGCTTGATTTAAACGCAACTGGAGTAGCAAGCTTAAGCGCGCAAGAGTAGTCAGCTTGAAGCACGCTTGCAACGCTGTTCATATTTTTGTTTATAACATACGAAAGCCCAGCAAGAGAGAGTGTGACTGGCACTAGCTTATCAGCTAGTTTTAGAGCTTTTACGCCGATGGCTGATTTTTCATTGAGCGAAGTTTGGATGTACTCTTTGATCCTTGCGGTTGCGGTGTCGCTACCTACGTTTTCAGCCCAAATTTTGATCCTGCCCTCATCGACAACAGTGCCACTTATGACACGGTCGCCTCTAGCTTTTGCTACGGGTTCTGCTTCTCCAGTCATTGAGACTTGATTAACATCAGCATTGCCCTCGACGATGTAGCCATCAACGCCTATCGTCTCGCCAGCTCCGACTACTACGATGTCGCCTTTTTTTAAATTTTCGGTTTTTACCTTTTCAAGCGTCTTTTCACCGTTTAAATTTCGCTCGACCCAGACCTCTTCGATGTTTGGTTTGGCTAGCTCTTTGATGAGATCATCACTTCTGTGGCTAGCACTTTCTTCCATGTATTCGCCGATATTTATCATCAAATTTGTGCTATTTGCAGCCAAATGATCACCCATTGCAAGGCTTGTGCCAATAGCAGTTGCCTCGAGCACTTTTGAGGTGATGCCCTCATGCCTTAGCTCTTTTGCGCCTTCTATTAAATTTGGAGCTGTGGCGTAAAGAGTTACGGCTGATTTTAGAGTTTTGTTGCTCATAAATGGCGTTACACCAAGTGCGGCAGCAGCTTTGTAGATATTTGCTTTGCTAGGCAGGCTCTCATCTTTTGGCTTGGTTGGAAAATCATAGCTTTTTATAAAATCTAAAATTTTCTCATAGCTCTTATCAAACTCGACAACGATGCTTTTTGCGTATTTATTTACACGCACGCTTTTTGCATCGGTTCGCTCTGAGATCGCAGCCTCGATGGCGCTGACATCGCTTCTAGCGTTTAGGCTCTCGCAAATAAACCTCGCTCTATTTTTGCTCTTATGAGCTAGAGTTACCTTATTTTTGTGAGTCAAGTTCTGCTTTGACATCTTCAAAACGCTCTTTTAGTTCTTCTATGCCAGCGTTTATTAGCTCGCCACCTTTGATGATCGCTTTAAATACGCACTCTTGTGCTTTTGGATTAGTTAGCACATAAGCTGCTATGCCGCCTAAAAGTAGGCCTTTTACAAAGCCAGCTGCGTTAAAATTTTCAGGTACAAATGGTAAATTTTGAGCTGCATTGTTTATCGCATTATCAACTGCACTTGGCTGAGTTGCTGCTGCGTCATTTGCTGCCACTTCGTTTGCGTTTTCTTCATTGATATAAGGGTTATTCATTATTTACTCTCCAATTTTATTAGTTCTTCAGCTATCAAAAGACCGCCGATGCCAGCTGCTGTGAAAGCTGCTGCGTTTAGATATTTTTTTTGCGCTATCAAATTTGAAGCGTGAATGCCAACAGCACCTACAAAACCGCCAGTTACTGCGTATTTTACTATCTTCTTAGCGACATCTTTTTTAGTTGCTCTGTTGTTTAGATAGTCGTTAAAGCCAAGCGCAGCCGCACCCATGCCAGCGATTAAGGCTCCGCTGATGAAGTGATCAAACGGAAGCCTTGTGTTTGAAAGCGTAAAAAGATTATTTTCTTGCATTCTCTATCCTTAAGCTATATCGTTTGGTGTGATAGCTTTTGGAGCTGCTGGCTTTTTAGCACGTGGTTTTCTTGTTTTTTTAACCACTTTTTCAGCCTCTTTTTCTACTTTTTTAGCGCCACGTTTTGCTTTTTTCTCTTCTTTTACCATGAAGTCTTTTGCATCTTTTGCGACATTTTTGCCTTTTTTGTAAAGATCTTTTGCAGCCTCTTTGCTTTTATCTAAGCCGTCTTTTGCGCACTCTTTGATCTTATCTCTTTTACTCCAAGCAACTACTGCTAAACCGCCTACTGCTAAACCTGCTAAAAATGGTAATGCCATTTTAAATCCTTTCTTTGTTTGATTTTGTAAATTATTCATCTTCTTCATCCTTATTTAAATTTTTGCTAACTACTGAAATGCCTAATGCCCCAAGCGCAAGCCCGCTAAAAAACGAGAAATTTGGGTTGTTTGTGATCTTTGCCAACTCGCTTTTATCAGCCTTACCACTTGCGATATTTTGCAAGCTTTTAGTTATCTCATTAAAATCATTTTGATAGCTTTCTAAAATGTTTGTTATGCCATTTTGCTCAAAATTTTGCGAAATTTCATTTAAATTTAGCTCATTTTTTGCTCCAGCTCCGCTATAAATTTCTTTTAAGCAGTGCTTTAAAGAGGCGATATATTCGTTATTTGAAGTAGCCCAAAGTCTAAAAAATAGATCTTTTAGCTCCTCATCGTCTAAGCTTTCACAAAATTTTTCATACATTTTGTTTAGCTCATTTTCATAGTTTAGTGCCTCTATCAGCGCATCTTCTTTATTTTTTGCTGGTAAAAAGATAGCTTCATTTTCGCAAACAAGCTCATATTCATGCGCACTTGCAAATTTCTCTATCAAGATGATCGCATTTTTTCTCACACTTGCGATTTGATCAAATACTTCGCCAAATGAAGCTAGGCTTTCATATAGCCTAAGTGCGTTTTTTTCGCTCGTATAAGAGGCGTTTAAAAGCTCGTTAAGCATATTTTACTTCTCTTGCTACTTCATTTACTTTAGCTGAAATTTCTTCTAAATTTTGCCCTTTTAAGAGATCCTCCCAGAGATTTTTAGGGAAAATTTCATGATCGTATTCGATCGTTACAGAGCCGATTATCTTGTTAAATTTAACATTTTTTATACCATTTATCTGAGCTATCATGTCATCTAAACTGGCTAAATTTACGCTACTGCTTAGCTCTTTTATCTTTGGGCTAACCCTTACTCTTAGTCTGCCATTTGTGTGAGCTATCATCGAAAAATAGCTTGCAACTTGTGCTAAAGTTTGTGTTTTTATATCCATTTTCATCCTTTTATTTTGTCTGCGTATTATCTAATCTGTAACTTAAACAAATCTGAAATTTTTTTGTCTTTCATTATCAAAAAGTAAAATGAAATGATAAATTTAAATCCCATTTTTTGCTTGGCAATCACTGCAAATTCCATAAAGTATCATCTTATGAGACTCTGCGTTAAATGACCTTTGGTTACAAATTTGATCTTGTCTTTGCTCTATCATCTCATCTTCAAAATCAACCACTTTGCCACAAATTTCACATATCAAGTGATCGTGAGAGGATTTTAAATTTAGCTCGTAATTTTTAACACCATTTTGCTCAAAACTATTTGCCAGATGGTGCTCTTCAAGAAAATTTAAAAAGGTATATATCGAAGTCATTGAAATTTCATTTTTGTAAGTTTCATAAATTTTTTGGCAAATTTCTTGAGCATTTAGATGCGACTTGCTAGCAAAAAGCACACGCAAAATTTGCTCTTTTATCTCAGAGCCTTTTTGACCAAAAGCTTTTAAAAACTCGTTAAAATGCTTGTAAAATAGTTCAAAGTCTTCCACAAAATCCCTATCAAATTGATAATGAAAGTAAAGATTTTACAACTTTGCTACTAAAAAATGCATAAAATTTCTTACGAATTTAAAGTAAAGTATTTTATAAGCTTCTTTTGGTATAGTTTCGCATTTTTTAAATCAGAATTAAGGAACGAAATGACTTACGACGAGCTAGAATTAGACGCCGTTTTGTTAGAGGTTTTGGAAAATAGAGGCAGCTTTGACTCGATGGACGACGAAGAGCTTTACGAGCTTATCGAGCAAGTCGCGCAATACACTGACGGCGACTACGAAGAGGCGTTTGAATATATGACTCAATTTTCTCCGATCCCTAAAAAACGCTTTGTATCACTATTTATGGTTTAGCAAAAGGCTAAGCCATAATCTTGCTAATTTATAAACTAAATTTCAAAAATCTTTAAAATGCTAAAAAAGAGCTTGACTCTTTTAAAAGAGCCAAGATGCGAGGTTTTTATAAGAAGTATTTTGAGATTATCTCTTTAAATTTGATTGTGTATTTGCTAGCTTTTGGGCTATTGTTGTAGATATCTTCAAATTCATACATTCTATCGTAGTAGTCGTTTGTATCTTGCGCGTTTATCTTAAGTCTTGCCACGTCTAAGCTAACGCCAACAAAAGCTCCACTAGTCTTGCCACGCTCCTCGACAAATGCTGAAATTTCAGGCAAATCGCTAGCTATCGCCACTTCGTTGCCAACGCCTCCAGTTGCCTCTGCTTTTAGGCTGATCGTATCTTTTGCGTTAAATAAGCTTGCGTAGGCTTCTGAGTTTTTAAACAAGATGATCATATCAGCCGAGCTATATCCTAGTTGAAGTCCGATGCTGCCAGATGTGTAATTTACAAAAAATGGGCTTGACCACTCGCCATCGTCGTTTTTAGCGATAAATACGCCTTTGCCTTTTGAGCCAGTTATGATCGCACCTGCTTTTGTTACGTCTGGGATGATGGCGATGGCTTTGATGCCTGTAAATTTGGTATTTGGTTTTAAATTTCTAGTGCCAAAAGCGTTTAAAATGTTTATCGCATTTTTTAATTTTTGATTTTGGATTACATCAGCGTTTAAATTTAACGCAAAAAATGAGCCAATCAAAAAGAGCAAAGTTAGAATTTTTTTCATCAAATTTCCTTATTTAAAATTTTTGTTATTATAGCCTAAAATAAACTATTATTTAAAAATTTATTAATGAAATTTTATGAGATTTCATTATAAAATGCCCATTTTTAAGGAAAAAATATGAGCTTAATACTTTTTGTCGAATACGTCGGTATCGCATCAGCTGCGCTTAGTGGCTTTTTGTTTGCAGTAAAAAGAGAGTGTGACTGGCTGGGCGTCTTTTTGTCTGCATTTTTAACTGCACTTGGAGGCGGTATCGTGCGTGATATGCTTGTTGGCAGGGCAGTTTATTCATTTACTCACTACATGCCAGTAAGCGTCGTCATCTTTATGCTTGTCGCATCCAGGATCACAAATTTGCATATAAAAAGAGATGGTTTGGAGAAGAAATTTGTCTTTATCTTTGCCGACGCGATCGACGTTATCTGCTTTTCTATCGTCGGTGCGATGGTTGCCATCGAGTATAGCTACAACATCTTTGGCGTCATGATGATCGCCTTTTTTAACGGCGTTGGCGGCGGTATCTTAAGAGATATCTTGCTAAATGAAGTCCCGTGGTTTTTACGCACCGGACTTTACGGCACGATAAGCCTTGGCGTGGGGCTTGCTTACTTTATCCTATATCATCTAGGCCTTAGCAACATATTTTTTACCATGCTGTTGCTAGCTGCTGGCATCACGGTCAGGATGTTTGCATTTTATAGAGGCTGGAAGCTGCCTGATCTATGAAATTTAGCGAGTTTTTTGATATCTGGGTCAATGAAAACTACTATAAATTTGGCGTAGATATCGGCAAAAAGGGCGACTTTTACACAAATGTAAGCGTTGGCTACCTCTTTGGCGCCTGCCTTGCAAACTACTTTATAAAGCTACTTAAAAATGGCGAAATTTCTAGCTCATGCAAGGTCGTGGAGATCGGCGCAAACTCAGGCGATATGCTGGCTGATTTTGCACAGGGTATTTTTACGCTTGAGCCAGAAATTTTGCCAAATTTAGAGTTTATCATCATAGAACCTCATGAAATTTTACGTAAAAAACAGCTTGAGACATTTAAAAATCGCTTTGGTGGCGAAGTAAAACTAAAACACTATGAAAATTTAGGTGAATGCTCGTTTGATGAAATTTTTGTCATCTCAAATGAGCTGCTTGACGCATTTAGCTGCGAGGTGATAGACGCAGATAATATGCTTTTTGTGGATAACAATCTAAAATTTCACTGGCAAAAAGCGGATCAAAATTTACTAGCCCTTGCAAAGAAATTTGGCATAAAAAAGGGTGAAATTTCAACTAGCTACGCTAAATTTGCGCTCCAGCTTGCAAATGCGGCTAAAAAGGTGAGATTTTTAAGCTTTGACTACGGCGAATTTGAGCCAAAAAATGAATTTAGTCTAAGAGTTTTTAAAGACCATCAAGTTTTTTCTTTGTTTGAAATTTTAAACCTTGCGCCATATTTTAAAAGCTCGGATCTAACTTATAGCCTGTGTTTTAAGCAGGTAAAAGAGGCTTTCTCTCTGGCTGGCTTTTTGATGCTTAAATTTAAAAAACAAAATGATGCTTTGGTTAATGATCTTGGCGTGGATGAAATTTTATCTTTGGTGCTTGAAAAAGGCAGCAAGCAAGCCTATGAAAATGTCACCAAACAGGCGAAATTTCTACTCTCGCCTGAGTTTTTAGGCGAGAAGTTTAAATTTATAGAGTTTTTAAAGAGTTAGTCTTGCGATATCAGCGTAATCCGCCTCGCAAGCTTTTAAAAGCTCATTTGGAGCTATCTTTATCTGCTTGCCTCTTACTCCAGCGCTTACTAGCACGTACTCTTGCTCTTTTGCTCGCTCATCGATGAAGGTCGCAAAGTGCTTTTTCATAGCAAGTGGCGAGCAGCCGCCTCTGATGTAGCCGGTGATCTTCTCTAGATCTTTTAAATTTATAAGCTCGCAGCGTTTGGCTCCGCACGCATGAGCAAGTGCTTTTAGATCAAGCTCTAGGTCGCCTTGCACGCAGGCAACGACAAAATTTTTAGGCTCGCACTGGCAGACGATAGTTTTGTAAATTTGCTTTATATCTTGCTTGGTGCTAGCTGCGACGTGAACGGCTGAAAGGTCGTTTAAATCGACTTCGTACTCAAGTATCTCGTAGTCTATCTTTAGCTTGTCTAAAAGCCTAGCGGCGTTGGTTTTATGTATCATCTTTTCTCATTTTTGGGAATTTTTTGTATAATTATAGCCAAAACTTAAAGGAGGAAAGATGGCTGAAGAAGTTGAAGAGAAAAAAGCAAAAAAAGGTGGCAATGGCGCTTTGATGATAATCATCATCGCGATATTTGTTTTATTGCTAGTTATCGGAGGGCTAGTGGCGTTTTTGATGCTTAGTTCAGACGAGCCAAAAGAGGCAAATATGGCGCAAACACCAGCTCAGACTCAAACTCAACCAGCACCCGCTCAAAACAAAGCAAAACGCGGTGGCAACGACTATTCGAACATGGGACCGATATATCCGCTTGATCAGTTTGTCGTAAATTTACTTAGTGAAAATGGCTCGAGATTTCTTAAGACTAAGATTGATCTAGAGCAAAGCGACGAGCTGCTAACTGCCGAGCTTGATAAGAAAAAGGCACTTTTAAGAGATATCATCATAAGAACGCTCTCTTCTAAAACTTACGAAGAAGTAAGCACTGCAAAGGGCAAAGATAGGCTAAAAGACGAGATCGTCGGTAAGCTAAATGAAGTGCTAAATGATGGCTACATCAAAAACATATTTTTTACTGATTTCGTGGTGCAATGATAGGCATCGATATCGTTAAGATAGATAGAATTTCAAGACTAAAGGCTCGTCACGGCGAGCTTTTTTTAAAGAGATTTTTAAGTGATGATGAGATCGAGCTAGCAAAAAATGATGCGACTTTGGCTGGATTTTGGGCGGCCAAAGAAGCAGCTAGTAAGGCCCTTGGCGTGGGCATCAGCAAAGAGTGTGGCTTTTTTGACATTGTGCTCAGCAAAGACGCAAAAAATGCACCAAAGATAAAATTTAGCCCAAGAATTTATACAAATTTTAATATCAAAGAAGCAAGCCTTAGTATAACTCACGACGGCGGATTTGCTGTAGCTGCAGTGATGATAGTGTGAAATATCTGTATTTGAAGTTTTTAGAACATAACGTAGATAAAAATCAAAATAATTTTAATAACATGATTTTATTAAAAATGAGATGATAAACATAATACATTATTGGTATAAATACGCATAGGCAAAAATAGCTATAGAAATTTTTAACACTAGTGTTATTAAAAGTGTGCCATGATTTGGAATATAAAAATAAATTTGGTAAAAAATGAAAGTAAAACTAAAATCAACCATTGATATTTCATCGCTTGAGCTTCGCGAGCTAAGTGCATTTGATGCGCTTAAAAAAGATACTATTTATGATGTCTTGCTGATGGAGATGTATGAAGGGAAGGTAAAATTTATCATTGTGTATGACAAGGATGATTTTGATGGCATTTGCGGATTTAGTGCTGAGCTTTTTGATATTATTGATGGCAGTATCCCAAATAGATGGAATGTTGTTAGGATAGACAATGTCTTAAGTATTGCCCCAAAAAATATTAATTATGAAAATTTTTGGTCGGATTTACAAGAAATCTTTGAAGATGATCTAAATTTTAGAGAAAAAGATAAGAGATACTATTTTGCATTCAGAAATTATCTGATTGAGTTTGCTGGTTTTATTGATTTTAAAATTTATAAAAGAGAATTTAGAAAAATCTTTAACGACTATCAAGATCCAAGTATCAAAGCTATCGGAGTAGATACGCAAGAAGATAGCTATGTGGTTTGTCCGCATTGTTATAATGCAGAGCAAGTAAGCGCAGAACTAGGTGTTATAAAGTGCGAAAAATGCCACCAAGAATATAACAACCCACTTGCCAAAATTTGTCCAAGTGGGATATCGGTGCTTGATGATTAAATTTAAATGTTTTTATAAAAGCTTATATGCCCAAAAATTCTATTAGCTCATTTGCAATCAATAAAGTTTCTTTGCCAAAATACTTCTCAATTTTCTTATATTGTTCTTTGCTTGAAACATTTTGTATCGTCTCAATAAAGCCAGTCAAAAATGCCGTGCCAACGTAGTTATCGTTCTTAATATTTTTTTCAACTAAGTCAAAAATTTCTAGCTTATCCTGCTCACTTAATTCATTAAAAATATAAACTGTAACATTTGCAAAATTTTCCAATAAAGTAAGTAACCCTGGGGTATCTGGAACAAAATTTAAAAGTTCGGATTGATAAATTGCAAAATATCTAATGTCTTTTGATATAAAAATATATAAAAAATCTTCATATATAAAAATGTCTTTTTGAGCTAGCATGGCTTTGCCTTATTTTTTGTATTTTCACCAAAATACTTCTCAATTTTCTTATATTGTTCTTTGCTTGAAACATTTTGTATCGTCTCAATAAAGCCAATTAAAAATGCTGTGCTAATATAGTCATCGTTCTTAATATTTTTCTCAACTAAGTCAAAAATTTCTAGCTTATCTTGCTCGCTTAGTTGATCAAAATTTTCCACCAAAATAACCGAAAAATCGACAAGCAATAGCTCTAAGCTAGGATAAAGTGGTAAATTTCGCGTGAGCTCTTTTTGATATTCACTAAAAAATCTTTTATCTTTTGACACAAAAGCATAAATTATCTCTTTATGGTTTTGTAGATCATTGCCATTTTGTGTAAAAATCATCTTTAAATTCCCTACATCCACTCAAGCACTTGCGTGATATCTTTGGCGTAAAAGCACTTTAGACCTTGTGTGTCAAGCGGTTTGTTTGGGATGATGGCGTTTTTAAATTTCTGCGTTTTTGCCTCTTTTAGACGCTGATCGAGGTTAAAAATTTCTCTTATCTCGCCGTTTAGGCTTAGCTCGCCGATGAAGACGCTGTCCTTGCTGATAGGGCGGTTTTTGAAGCTGCTGATGATCGCTGCGATGACGGCTAGATCGGCCGCGGTCTCGCTTATCTTAACGCCACCTGAAACGTTTATAAAGACGTCGTAGTGCCCAAGTGGAATTTCAAGCTTTCGCTCAAGAAGTGCTAGCAGCATATCTAGGCGGTTTTTTTCAAAGCCAGTGGAGCTTCGTTTTGGATAGGCGCTTTCGCAAACAAGTGCCTGAATTTCGATACTAAGCGCCCTTGAGCCTTCCATTATGATGGTGATCGCACTGCCACTCATCGCCCCACCACGTGTGAAAAATTTACTAGAAACCTCATTTGCGCTCACGAGCCCTTGCTGACTCATCTCAAATATACCAACCTCGCTCGTCGAGCCAAAGCGGTTTTTAAACCCACGCAAAATTCTCAGCTCTCTACTCGCGTCGCCCTCGAAATAAAGCACCACATCGACCATGTGCTCAAGCACTCTAGGCCCTGCGATCGAGCCCTCTTTGGTTATGTGTCCGATGATGAAAACGCAGATATTTTGGCTCTTTGCAAGCCTCATCAGCTCAAATGTGATCTCACGAACCTGTGTGATCGAACCTGGCGCGGAGGTTATATTTTGGCTATAAAGCGTTTGAATGGAGTCTATTACTAGCACCTTGTAATCGCTCTTTTGCACTTCAGCTAGGATATCTTCTAGGCAAATTTCAGTTAGCAGGTATAAATTTTTATCCACAGCATTTAGCCTGTCAGCTCTCATTTTTATCTGGCTTTGGCTCTCTTCGCCGCTTACATAGAGCGTTTTTTTGCCGTCTTTTGCTAAATTTGAGCCGATTTTTAGAAGCAGGGTTGATTTGCCGATACCCGGACTACCGCCTATTAAAACAAGCGAGCCCTCAACCACGCCACCGCCAAGAACAAGGTCTAGCTCGCTATCTTCGGTACTAAATCTCGTGAAATTTTGAATTTCAACTTCGTCTATGCTTATGGCTTTGCTAGGTGTGCCACTACTTTTTGCTATCTCTTTACTTATCTTTATCTCTTGCTGGCTAAGCTCGACAAAGCTATCCCAAGCCCCACATTGTGGGCATTTGCCCAGCCACTTTGCCTGTTGATTGCCACAGGCTTGACACTCAAAAACTGGCTTTGCTTTTGCCATAATATATCCTTTTTAAAATTTCAACTACTATCACTCCAAAAGCCGCTCCAATCATGTCAGCCACGATGTCAAGCAGGCTAAAGCTCCTATTTGGCAAAAAAGCCTGAACAAGCTCTATTTGCACTCCAAAGGCTAAAAGTAGGGCTAAATTTTTTAAAATTTTAAACTCATAGCCAAGGTAGAGCAGTATATAAAGGACGAAAAAAGCTAAAAAATGATTTGCTTTGTCCCACGAATTTTCGATGATCGCGGGACTTTTTGGAGTAAATGCAAGAATATCAATCGCCAAAAGAGCAGCGAAAAAGCAAATTTTACTAAGAAATTTTACCCTACTCAAAAATGGCGTCCATCAGCTCGTCTAAAAACTCGTCTGGGTTAAATTTGATGATATCGTCCATGCTCTCGCCAACACCTATATAAAATATAGGTAGCTCAAGCTCTCTTGCCACGCCAAATAGCGCTCCGCCCTTTGCGGTGCCGTCAAGCTTTGTGATGATGACGCCATCAAGCGAGACGATCTCGTTAAATGCCTTTGCCTGCGCGACGCCAGCGTTGCCCTGCGTGCCATCAAGTATGAGTATCTTGCGGTGAGGTGCCTTTTCGTAGGCTTTTTTGCTGATACGAACGATCTTATCAAGCTCGTTTGCCAAATTTGTCTGGTTTTGAAGTCTGCCAGCCGTGTCTAAGATGACGCGGTCGATGCCTTTTGCAAGGGCTGAGCTGATCGTGTCGTAGGCAACAGCTGAAGGATCATGCCCTTGCTGGGTGGCAACTATTGGCACATTTAGTCTGATTGACCATTGGCGCAGCTGCTCGATCGCCCCAGCTCTAAATGTATCACAAGCGCCTAAAATGACGCTTTTGCCGTTGTTTTTATATAAATTTGCTAGCTTTGCTATCGTTGTCGTCTTGCCAGCGCCATTTACGCCAAGGATAAGATCGACAAATGGCTTATCAGGCTCGATCACGCGCTCGTTTTCGTAGATAAAATAGCTACTCATAACGCGTCTAAGATCAGCTCTGCTCACTTCATCTTGTGGTGGCAAGTAGTATAAAATCTCCTCCACGATCTCGTAGGCCACGTCAGCTTCTAGTAAAATTTCCTCTAAGCTCTCTTTGTCGATCTTTTTTGACTTCTTAGCCGAGCTTATCGCTCCAAAGGTCTTTTCAAAGCCTCTTTTTAAAAACTCAAGCATTATTTTATAGCCCTATTTATGTCAGTTTCGAGCATCTCTTCAGGCACAAGACCGATGTAGCCTTGAGCATAGTCGCCATTTGCTTTGAAAAGTGCAGATGCAGGGAGTCCTTTGATGCCGCCCATCGCCTTTTCAAATAAGAAATTTCCCTCGCCAACTGCGATGTCATATTTGATCTTATATTTTTGAGCAAATTCTTTAACTTCGTCCTCGCTCTTGTCTTCAAGCAAGACAGCAACGATGTTTAGCTCGTTTTTAAATTTCTCACTTAGGTTGTTTAAAGATGGGATCTCAGCCTTACAAGGTGGGCACCAAGTAGCGAAAAATACGTAAAGTGTCGCTTTTTTGCCATCTTTTACGTCAAAGCCGTTGCTTCTTTTTGTGATCTGCATAGTTGTGCCATTAAGCAGTTTTAGGCTTATCTCTTTTACTTCGTCGCTTTGTGCGCTCTCGCTTATCTTTGGTGTGAGCGTATCTTTGCTTAAATTTTCATCTTTGCTGGCATTTTCTTCTAAATTTTTACTTTGCACAGCTGGCTCGCTAGTGTTTTGCTCGCTCTTTTGGCTTTTGTCGTCGCCGCATCCGAAAAATGCAAAAAGACAAAGTGATGTTATAATTGCGTGTTTTAGTGTCATAAATTTCCTTTTGAAAAATGTTTCAGGATTATACAAGAAAGAGCATAAAATGAGCGTTAATTTAGAAAAAAACGAATTTAGAAAAAATGCAAGAGCAAATTTGATAAAGCTTGCTAAATTTAGAGCAAAATGCACACATCACAAGGCGGCAAAAACACTTTTAAATTTGATAAATTACACAAATTCTAAAAAGGTACTCTTTTACTTGCCGCTTAACTACGAAGTCGATGTGCTTAAAATAAGACGAAATTTATCACAAAAATGTGAAATTTTTGCCCCTCTTATGGTAGGTCTTAGCTTAGAGATGGTAAGATTGCGACTGCCATTTCTAACTTATAAATTTAATGTCAGACAGCCATCTGGCAAAAAAATGGATAATGTTAAACTCGATATGGCGGTAGTTCCAGCGATTGGGGTTGATGGAGCTATGGCAAGGATAGGGCATGGAAAAGGATTTTACGATAGATTTTTTGACACTTTGCCCGTTAAGCCAAAACTGATAGTTTTCTTAGAGGTAAAAGACTTCTACACCAAAGATGTGCTCTCGCAGGCGCACGATGCGGTAGCAGACTTTTATATAACCCCAAGCAAAAATTATATAAAAAGAGGAATAAATGATAGAGGTTTTAATAGGCTTAGGAGCCGGTGTGGTGGGCGTTGGAGCAGGGTATCTCTACGCCAAAAAGATAAATGATGCAAACTACAACATATTTTTAGAGCAGGCAAAAGCAAAAGCAAAAGCCATCGAGTATGAAGCTGAGCTAACGCTTAAAAACTCTAAAATTTCAGTGCAAGAGGCTGAATTTGAGGCTAAAAAAAGATACGACGACAAGACGACAAAGCTTCAAAAAGAGTATGCAAGTAAATTTGATGAGCTGACCAAAAAAGAGAAAATTTTGCTAAATGAGCAAGAGCTTTTAAATGAGAGCAAAGAGCTTTTTGAAAAAGATAAGCACGATGCAAAGGTCACTTACGAAGAGGGTTTAAATTTAAAAGCGACTTATCAAAACAAAGTAGAAGAGGCGATAAGAGTGCTTGAACACGCTGCTGGCTTAACAGAGGAAGAGGCAAAAGAGGTCGTGCTTAAAAAGGTCGAAGAAAAGTCACGCGCTGACATCGCTCACATCGTTAGAAAATACGAAGAAGAGGCAAAAAGAGAGGCTAAAAAGAGGGTTAATTACATCTTGGCGCAGGCTACATCAAGATTTGCTGGAGAATTTGCAGCTGAGCGTCTGATAAATGTCGTAAATATCAAAAATGATGAACTAAAAGGTAGGATCATCGGCAAAGAGGGACGTAACATTAAAACCCTTGAAATGGTGCTTGGCGTTGATATCATCATCGATGATACCCCGCACGCTATCATCTTAAGTAGTTTTAATCTTTACAGACGCGCGATCGCTACAAGAGTGATCGAGCTTTTGGTTGAGGACGGCAGAATTCAGCCAGCAAGGATAGAAGATCTTCACAAAAAAGTGACTGAAGAATTTGAGCAAAGCATACAAGAAGAGGGTGAAAACATCGTTATGGATCTTGGTCTAAATAAAATTCATCCAGAGATAGTAAAACTAATAGGCAAGCTTAAATTTAGAGCAAGCTACGGTCAAAACGCCCTTGCTCATAGCCTCGAAGTAGCTCACCTTGCTGGCATCATCGCAGCTGAGTGTGGCGGAGATGAGAAGCTAGCAAAAAGAGCTGGCATACTTCACGACATCGGCAAGGCGCTAACTCACGAGTACGAGGGCAGCCACGTCGATCTTGGAGCTGAAATTTGCAAACGCTATAAAGAGCATCCAGTCGTCATCAACGCGATCTATGCTCACCACGGACACGAAGAGGCTACAAGCATAGAAAGTGCTGCTGTTTGCGCAGCTGACGCACTAAGCGCAGCTCGTCCAGGAGCAAGACGTGAGGTGCTTGAGAGCTTCTTAAAACGTGTCGAAGAGATCGAAAACATCGCAAAAAGCAAAGAAGGCATCAAGCAAGCTTATGCGATCAACGCTGGCCGTGAGATCCGCGTCATCGCAAATGCTAAGCTCATAAACGACGATGAGGCAGTGCTTGTGGCAAAAGAGATCGCTCAAGAGATCGAGAGCAAAGTGCAGTATCCTGGTGAGATCAAAGTAAGCGTCATCAGAGAGACTCGCGCTGTTGATTTTGCGAAATAACGGCAAGATATGAAATTTCTTTTATCATTAATAATGTTTTTCTCGCTTGGCTTTGCTAGCGAGGAGCTCGTGCTAGACTCAGCAAATTCGTTTATAACGACGATGAGAGGCGCTAGAAATGCTCCTATAAAAGAGCTCATCGAGCAGTCAAAAGCGACGATCATCTTTCCAAGTGTAAAAAAAGTCGGTTTTGTGGTCGGTGGCATGGGCGGAGATGGTATCATGGTCGTTGGCAACATCAACTCGCCAAGTGAAATTTTGCCAGTTAGTATAAGTGGCGGCAGCATCGGCATACAGCTTGGCTATGAAGATAGCTCGCTTGTGCTATTTATATTTAAAGATAGCATCATCTACGACATAAAAGACGCCAAGATCACGCTTGATACGAAGCTTTCAGTAGCATTTGGCGATATTGGACGCAATTATAATAAAGTAAGCGATTTTAAATTTTCAAGCGACATCTATGCATATGCTGCAAATGATGGGTTTTTCGCTGGAGCAAGCTTTGGCGGAGCAGTGATTAGCGCAAAGGATGAAATTTTAAAACAAAGTGGCTACGCATACGAGCAGCTAATATCTTCAGCTTCTAAACTTTTGGGGCAATGATGCAAGATATTATAAACTCAATCTCAACTTACGGCTACATCGTGCTATTTTTTTACAGCCTTGGTGGTGGCATGGTCGCGCTTATCGCCGCTGGGATATTAAGCTTTGCAGGCAAAATGGACATCACTCTTAGCATAATCGTCGCTGCCGTGGCAAATACGATCGGCGATACTTTGATCTTTTACGTCGCAAGGTTTAATAAAAGCTCGCTTATGCCTTATGTGAAAAATCATAAAAGAAAGCTTGCCTACGCTGGAATTTTGGCTAAAAAGCACGGCGATAAGATAATATTTATCAAAAAATTTATCTACGGCGTCAAAACTTTGGTGCCTATCGCACTTGGACTTACAAAATACTCTTTTTATAAATTTAGTGTTATAAATTTGATCTCTTCAGTGCTTTGGGCGGTGATCGTCGGTCTTGCTAGCTATAAAGCAGGGGATTATTTTATGAGTGTGAGCAATTATCTTGGCGAGCATGGCTATATCATGCCACTTGCCATGGTAGGCTTGTTATTAGGTATTTGGTTATTTTTACAACACATTACAAAAAGGAGAAAAGCATGAAAAAGGTGATATCTGCTCTAATCGTAGTTATCGTGATCGTCGCAGGCGCTGTTTATTTCGCCTCAAACAAGGTCGAGGAGAACTATCAAAGGATAGTTGATAGACTAAATGATGTGAATGGTTTTAAAGTTTCAGAAAACAGCTATCAAAAAGGCTTTTTTGGCTCAAAAGGATCGTTTGATCTTATCGTTTCAAAGGATCTTTTGAAAAATTTGGCTGGCAAAGATGTAGATGAGGATCTAAATTTTAAGGTAGAAAATGAAATTTCTCACTCAGTGCTTGCATTTGTAAATGGCTTTGATATCGACTCAAAAATTTCTATACAAAATGAGGCGATAAAAAATATAGTAGCTTCATTTCTTGGATCAAACGTCGTCGCAACGGCTAAAACAAAAGCCAGCGTGAGTGGCGATAAAGATGTAAAAGTTAAATTTAGCGATATCGACTTTAGCGACAAGCAAACTATGAACGTTCATACAAAGGATGTGAAATTTGGCTTGAAACTGGACGCAAAAGATAATGTAAATAGCGCAAACTTGGGTCTTGAGAAAGTTTCATTAAAAGACCTTAACGAAGAAAATAAAGCAGAAGTTAATCTTGAAGGCGTTGATATAGATACAAGCTACACTGTGCCAGTTGAAATTTCAAAGATATTTGAGAGCAAATTAGCTCCTTACGTAGCAAAGGCTAAGATTAAAAAATTAGCATTAATAGATGAAAAGGATGGCAATGTCGCTTTAGACGATCTTGAGTATAACTCTAAATTTGAAGTCTCAAATGATCTTGGTAGCTCAAAAGATGTGGTGAAGATAGGTGCAGTTGCTGTTAATAAAGTGAAATTTACAGATTTTATCTTAGATAGCAAAATAGTAAATATCAACGTGCCAACTATAAATAATATACTTGATAGACTAAGTAATGTAAATGTTGATACAAATGAGAGTATATTTGCTGGGTTAAATTTGGACGAAGTAATGGGTCAAATTTTAGAGAAAAATCCAAGTGTGAAAGTGAATACATTAAGCTTTAAAAATGGCAATAATGCGATAAATTTAAAACTAGATGCTGCCATCAATGGCTTTAAAAGCGGAGAAAGTCAGCTTGCGATCTTTGATAAGCTATCACTTAATGGTGAGCTAAGCGCGGATGAGAGTTTGGCTAAATTTTTTGATACGCTCCTCCCTGAGATGACTCTTATCGAGCCAACGCTTATATCTGCTGGATATTTAAAAGAAGATGGCAAAAAAGTAGTAAGTAAATTTAAGTATGATCCAAATAAAAAAGATATTATCTTTAATGAAAAGGTTGGACTTCAAAATTTATTCATGGGCTTTTAAAAATTAGCCTGATTTTTATCTACTTTTAAGCATCACTTCTATATACTTCACTTTCTGTTTTGCAGAACGCAGGGCAGAAAGTTCTTTTAACTTACAATTGTTAAACTATTAGTCAATCTTTGAAATCTAAACAAGTGATCGATTGAGCCAGTCTATTATGATTAAATAATAGATTAGAC
>JAHAKV010000034.1:0-2017 GCA_018371455.1 Campylobacter concisus
TTTAGACTTCTCAAACATCAAAAAAATGATGATGAAGGTTTTAGTGCCACACTTTTTGAAGATACCAAAGACAATAATAAAAGAATACTAGCTTTTAGAGGCACTGAAATAACTCCGGAGGACTTAAACGCAGACGTTCAGCTAACAACTAACGATATACCAGATCAAGCAACATCTTTAATATATTTTTTTATGGATAATGTTATACCTATCTTAAAAGAAGGTGAAAAGATAAATATCTGCGGTCATAGCCTTGGCGGATACTTAACTCAGGTGTGTGCTTTTACTTTTGCTGAATATATAGATGAAATTTATACATTTAACTCGCCTGGGCTATTAAGTGATCTTATGTTAAAAGTCAAGATGACATCAAGGATAAAAAATATAAATAATGTTCTAACGTCTTCTTATGATGAGATGGCAAGATCTTATAAGATCATACATAAAACCAAATATCTTAACATGGCTAGAGCTCGCTCAGACTATAAGGTAAATCTTAGTTACCAAAAAATACTCAACACAAATATATTCTTAGCAAACCAAGACCACACCTATCTACCTGCACCTTTAAATTTTAACAACATATATCACATGAAAACAGACAATGATAGCCTAGCCTTTAATAACAAACTCTATGAAAACGCTATACAAGACCTTGGGGTTGATATAAATGGCAATGAAGTACTTATAAATATAGGCAACGTAGATGCGATACTAAATACAAATGTGAGTATAAGCTCGCACTTTCTTACCTATACGGCTACTACGCTATACTTTTTCTCATATCTTTTAGAGCAAAAAGATAATGATGAAAAGACAAAAAATGTGAGCTTAAAAGGCACATTTTTATATCTAAATGAATTTATGGAGCAAAACTATAAGCTTATTTTTGATCTTGATACAAATTTATCTATGCAATACAATAGCGTAAATTTCAACATGGACAATAAAGCCACCATTTCACCCATTACATATAATAAAAACAAAAACTGGCTACTACTTATACTGTTAAATAACATAAAACATGACTTAGACATACACACAGATCACTACCTAAAAGACGAGCAAGAAGCCTTGATAATAGAAGATATATTTAAGCTTAGTGATGAGAAGCGATATACAAAGATAATAAGCAAAGAGGAAGTAGAGAAATTTAAAGAAAGCGGATGTGAAAACATAGAAGATAAAAGGGCTATGCACAAGTGCAGGACGTACAAGGTGGTAGACGAGAGCTCTAGTGATATCACTACCACTAAGGCTGATGCTAGCAAGCTCTACACCTATACGTCAAATTTCACAAGGTCGCTTTCATCACAAGATGAGAAGACATACTTTATGAAAAAATCAGAACAGACCTACTCACTTTTATTTGACAACAGCACGCAAAGTGGCTCTATAAATTTATATGACGTAAAAGATAGAGGCGAGATAAAATTTGGCTTTTTATCAGCTAGCTCTAGCGTATATGTGGATAAAGATAAAGAGAGTTTAGCCATATTTACAAAAGATAAAGACATAGTGGATATTGAGAAGATATATGACAAGATAAGAGATAAATTTGGCGTGGAAAACCCAGAAAACTACAAGGTCGATCTCTTTTTAAACGCTACACTTCTAAAAGGTGCAAACGAAGCTAAAGACTATAAATTTGGCTTTACAAATTTCAAAGATGAAAAAGAGCATGATCTCTTTGAAAACAAAGAAGATCAAAAGCCATTTTACTACTTTAGCCCAAGAGATGATGAAAGCTCTAAAGGCTCACTTGATATCACAAATAAAAACACTAGCATAAGAGTGCTTGACTATGATATAAAGAGGGGTAGCTTAGATGTAAAGCTAAAAAGAGCTAACAATGATGAGAAAAAAGAGAAGCAAGCACAAGATAGAGAAGCGGTAAATCATCAAAGCATACCTTTGGGAGCCACAGCTACAAATTTCACCGCTCACCCAGTCATAGAAAACGACATCATCACTTGCCCGCATGGTGGCAGAGTGGTGCTAAAAAGCAAAGCTGGCA
>JAHAKV010000024.1:0-18021 GCA_018371455.1 Campylobacter concisus
TTTAACGAAGGCTTTGCTGCTGTTAAAAAAGATGGCAAATGGGGATATATAAACACCAAAGGTGAGCAGATCGTAGAGTGTAAATTTGATGGTGCTGGTAACTTTAACGAAGGCTTTGCTGCTGTTAAAAAAGATGGCAAATGGGGATATATAAACACCAAAGGTGAGCAGATCGTAGAGTGTAAATTTGATGATGCTCGTGACTTTAGCGAAGGCTTTGCTGCTGTTAAAAAATATGGCAGATGGGGATATATAAACACCAAATGCGAGCAGATCATAGAGTGTAAATTTGATGATGTTGGTTATTTTACGAAGGCTTTGCTCCTGTTGAAAAAGATGGCAAATGTGGATATATAAACACCAAAGGATACCCTGTCATTTTTGATAAAAGCAAAAATTAGATAGTGGAGGTGTTTGATAAGGCTATAGACAGGTAAAATAACACTTTCTACTTATCACGACTAGGTGATAAATTTGGACTTTTGGATGAAAACTTTAGTGTCGTTATCAAAAATAGCATTTATGGTAAATTTGAGGTGCTTCAAAGGATAAATGAAACTACTTTTTTGATAAAAATAGCAGAGCGAGATCTTTTTGTAGATAGAGAGGGAAATTTCAGATAAGCTAGCTATAAAAAGCTTTGCCAGCCAGTTAAATTTAGCCCTGGCTGGATGCTTTTCTATCTAAGCTTTGTCTCAAAAAATGCGCCAAAAAGCGAGTTTATGCCTTGCTTTGTAAATTTCTCCATTATCTTTTCGAGCTGCGGTTTTTCTTGCCAGACGGGCTCATCTATGAGGCTTATTTTTGCTAGCTCATCTTGAGCGTCTATGTAGCTACCAAGGCTGTCAATTAGCCCCATTTTTAGGGCATTGTGTGCCAAAAAGACCCTTGCATTTGCCCACTCGTCTTTTTTCTTGATGTCTAAATTTCTAGCCGCCGCCACGTCGCTTACAAAGAGCATATAAGCGTCATTTACGAGCCCTTGTAAGCTCTCACGCTCCTGCTTGCTCCAGCTCCTCATAAAGGTGCCAGCCTCTTTAAACTCGCCAGCCTTCACCACCTGCTCGCTCACGCCTAAATTTTTGGCTAAATTTTCGATGTTTGCCCCTTGCATGATGACGCCAATGGAGCCTATGAAAGCGCCTGGGTTTGCGACGATAGTGTCGGCATTTACGCCAGCGTAGTAACTACCACTTGCCATGTTGCCAGCAGCGTATGCGAGCACCTTTTTACTTTCTTTTAGCCTCTTGACCGCCATGGCTAGCTCCACGCTAGGACTTAGCGCACCGCCTGGGCTGTCGATGTAGAGTAGCACGCCTTTGATGTTGCTATCAACTCTTGCTTTTTCTAATGCTTCTAAAATTTCGCTCGTATCCACTATCGTGCCGGTGATGTCTATGCGGGCTAAATTTGGCTCTTTCATCTTGCCATCTGGTGCGAAAATAAAAAATAAGATCAGTAAAAATATGAGCGCCTTAAAGTAGTTATTTATAAATTTAAAAATTCCCAAAATCCCTCTAAAAATAAGTCTTAAAATTTGCAAATTTTGCCTCCGATATATAGTTTTTTAGCCTCGTTTGTGTGAAGTATGAGTTGAAGTATTAGCTCGCTATCATCGCACTCTAGGTCGCTATAGACTGCGATATCAGCCGCGCGTCCAGCCCTTATCTCGCCGTTATTTGTTCTAAGTGCCTTTGCGCCCCCGTGCGTTGCAGCGACAAAAAGCCTAGTGGCAAGCTCGTTTAGATCAAGGCTAGCGTGGGTAAATAGGGCAGCTCTTAGCTCATGCCAAAAATTCAGACTGATATTTGAGCTAAGGCCGTCTGTGCCGATGTTTAGACTGACGTTGTTTTTGAAAATTTCTTTTAAATTTAGCGCCTTTTTGCCAAGTAGCCTGTTTGAAACGGCGCAGTGTGTCACGCTGTGGTGAGGCTTAAATTTAGCAAAATCGCTCACATAAACGCAGTGCGTAAAGAGAGTATTTATCTCACGAAACATCGCAAAGTAGCCCTGCGCGTCATACATCGGTTTTGGATCAGGGCCAAATCTTAAAAGATGCTTTTTAAAGCCACCGCTGCCGTGCTCTAGCCACTGCTTTTCAGCCTTGCTCTCTAAAAAGTGTGTGCTTACAAGAAGACCATCCTTTTTAGCTATCTCAAGGGCGGCTTTGGCGAGCTTTGGATGCACAGAGTAGGGCGAGTGCAGCGAGATAGCTGGTGTGAAATTTTGGCTTTTATAGCTCTTTGTTTTTTCAAATTTAGCTAAGAAATTTTGCAAATTTTGGTTAGCCATCTGCTCATTTGAGCCTAAAATTTCACTAAAAAGCACGACTTTTAGTGGGCTAGCGGCTAAAATTTCAAGATCACTACCAAAGCTAGATATCTCGCCAATGGCACAAACTCCGCTTTTTAACAGCGAATTTATGGCTTCATTCATCGCTTTTTTAGCGTCCATTTTAGCTAGCTCGCCGCCTTTATCGACGATAGAGCCAAGCCATTTTATGAAGTCGCCATATTTTAGAGTGCTGACGTTTGAGCTAAACTCCAAATGAACGTGCGTATTTACGAAGGCTGGGGCGATCACGCTATCACCAAAGTCGCAAATTTTCGCCTCTTTAAATTTCTTTTGCGCCTCTTTTTCGTTTATAATTTCTAAAATTTTACCTTCATCAATGACTAGACAAGAATTTCTTAAAATTTTTGGATTTTCTCCGCCAGTGATGATCTTTTTTGCTTTTAAAATTTCCATTTCTAGCCTTAAATTTTTGTTATTGTAGCGAAAATTTAGGAACGAAAATGTATAATTTGGGCTATTTAATCAAAAAGGAGTGACATGGATAAGAAGCTAAAAATAATGGTTATCCAAGGCCCAAATATCAACATGCTTGGCGCTAGAGAGCCAGGAATTTACGGCGTTATGAAGATGGAGGATATCCACTCTCAAATGAAGATCGTTGCCGATCAAAATGACGTTGAGATCGAGTTTTTTCAAAGCAACCTTGAGGGCGAGCTAGTCGATAAGATCCAAGAGTGCTTGGGCGATGCTGATGGCATTATCATAAACCCAGCCGCTTACACTCACACCTCTATCGCTATCCGTGACGCGCTAAGTGCGGTTGCGCTGCCAGTTATCGAGGTGCATATCAGCAACGTTTATAGAAGAGAAGAGTTCCGCCACAAAAGCCTCATCACACCAGTTGCAGCAGGCCAGATCGTGGGCTTTGGACCAGTTGGTTATCATTTGGCGATGATAGGTATGCTTCAAATTTTTGAGCAAATCAAAGCAGTAAGAGCAAATCAAAAAGCACAATGAATTTCATCTTAAAGGACGAAAACGCCGTATTTTACGAGTGCGGCTACAGCTGCGACAATGAGTTTTTGTTATGCGTTGATGGCGTGAAATACTTTTTCACGGACGCGAGATATTATTTCGAGGCAAAAAGCTGCGTAAATGCAGGCGTGGTCGTTCTTTTGGCTCAGAGAAATTTAATAAACGAGGTGAGGGCATTTTTAAGAAAGATGAAGCCAAACAGCCTCGTTTTTAACCCTGATGAGCTAAGTATCAGCGAGTTTAACGCGCTTAGCAAGGGCTTTAAGATAAATTTCAAGCCAAAGGCAAATTTCTCTAGACTAAAGAGAATTTGCAAGAGTGAGGATGAGATAAAAATTTTAAAAAAGGCTAGCGAATTTGGAGCAAAATGCTTTGATGAATTTGCTAAATTTGTGCGTGAAAATGGCGAGGGGATGAGCGAAAAAGAGCTTCATTTTAACGCCTCGCTCATCTTTAGGCAAAAAAACGAGCTAGGTCTTAGCTTTGATCCGATCGTAGCGATAAATGAAAATGCTGCAAAGGCGCATGCACTGCCTGGGGATAAAATTTTAAAAAGGGGCGATTTGCTGCTACTTGACGCTGGGGTTAAATTTAAGCGCTACTGCTCTGATCGCACTAGAACTGCTTGCTTTGATGAAAATTTTAACTTTTCAAAGGAGCAAAAATTTAAAAACGCCAAGATGCAAGAAATTTACGAGATCGTAAAAGAGGCTCAGGCTGCCGCGATAAAGGTCGCTAGAGCTGGTGTTAGGGCGTGCGAGATAGACCTTGCAGCAAGAAGTGTGATAGCAAAGGCTGGATATGAAAAGGCCTTTTTTCACTCGACAGGACACGGCGTGGGTGTCGATATACACGAGCTTCCAGTCATCTCAGCAAGGAGCGAAACGCTCATAAAAGAGGGCATGGTCTTTAGCGTGGAGCCTGGAATTTATCTAGAAAATGAATTTGGCGTGCGCATAGAAGACGTAGTGGTCGCAAGAGAAGGTGGGTGCGAAATCTTATGAGGCTAGCTGGAGCAAGAAAGATCGTAAAAAGCCGTTTTTGCCCTAGTTTTTTTCATAAAAGAGATGAGTTTAAGTATGAGGCGCTAGTTGGCATGGGTGGCAACATCGGCGATAGCGCAAAGAGGTTTGATAAATTTATAAGAGCGATTACAAGTGATAGTAGGTTTCATGTAGTTGAAGTCTCGCCGATCCTTATAAATGCGGCGTTTGGCTACGAAGCGCAGGATGATTTTAGTAACGCTGTTATAAATTTACAAACATCTATGAGTCCTAGAAATTTGCTAAAAATTTTGGGGCATTATGAGAGTAAATTTAAGCGCGTGAGGACGTTTAAAAATGCGCCACGCACGCTTGATCTGGATATTTTGTATTTTAGTAAAAAAGTCTATAAGACGCCGCGCCTTATCGTCCCGCACCCAGGGGCAGATAAGAGGCTTAGCGTGATCGTGCCACTAGGGCTTATGAGAGGTTAAAGGATATAAATGGCTACAAAATTTCATACTTTTACAGGTGAGAGCACCATCGAGGCTTTGAAAAAGGCTCAAGAAGCGTGCGGCGAGAAGGCCATACTCGTTACCACAAAGCAAATTCAAGCCAAAACGATAAACAAAAAGCCGCTTTATGAAATTTTAGTAAGCGTCGAAGAGGACGAAGTAAAGCAGCCGCCAAAGCCAAATGTAAAAGCAATAAATTATGAAAATGCCTACTCTAAATTTAGCAAAAACTACGAGCCGCCAAAGCCAAAATTTGAGATAAAAGAGGAGCCTGCTAAATTTGAGGCAAAGACGACGTCGCCTGAGCCTTACGATCCAAATGAGAGCGTGCTTTTAAATATCTCAGACGTTGCAAAAGAGATAAGCGCGATCGCAAATGTCGATATGAACGAGATAAAAGAGCCAAATACAAATGGCATGAATAAAAAAATAGACGACGTGGCAAAGCAAGTGAGCGTGCTAAGCGAGAAAATAGGGCTGATAACTGACATGATCTGGGACGAAAAAGCCCCAAATCGCAACAATCTCTCGATCCCGCCAGAGTTTGCTACTATCTACAAGCTCGCAAAACAAAGCGGCATGAAAGAGGAGCATCTAGAGGCGATCATGCAAACGACGCTTGAAAATTTGCCTGTTTCTATGAAAAGCAACCCAACTGCGGTAAAAAGGTACTTTTACTCACTTTTACGAAATATGCTACCTTGCAGAAAAGAGCTCGGTGACAAAAAACAGCGCATAATGATGCTAGTTGGTCCAACTGGAGTTGGCAAGACGACGACTCTTGCAAAGCTCGCGGCTCGTTTTGCTTACGGTAACGAAAAGCGCTATAAAACGGGCATCATCACGCTTGATACGTACCGTATCGGAGCAGTCGAACAGCTATTTCAGTATGCTAAGATGATGAAACTACCGATCCTTGACGTCATAGAGGTCGAGGACTTTCAAAACGCTATAAAGCAGCTTAGCTACTGCGACGTGATACTAATCGACACCACTGGAAATTCGCAGTATGACAAAGAAAAGCTTGAAAGACTTGATAAATTTTTAAAGCATAGCGGTGCAAAGATCGATGTAAATTTAGTCCTCTCGGCTGGCTCAAAGGTTGAGGATCTAATAGAAATTTATAATGGATTTTCATTTTTAGAGATCGACACTTTAATAATCACCAAATTTGACGAGACTAAAATTTTTGGCAATGTATTTTCGCTGATCTATGAGACAAACACGCCAGTTAGCTACTTTAGCGTGGGTCAAGAGGTGCCTGACGATCTTGTGGAGGCAAAGAGCGAATTTTTAGTAGAGTGCGTGTTTGACGGCTTTACAAAGCAAAAGGCTAGCGATGAATAACCAAGCGCAAAAACTACAAAATTTAGTTCAGTCTCAAAATAAGGCTAAAAATACGCATTTTATAGCGATTACAAGTGGCAAGGGCGGAGTTGGCAAGAGCACGATAAGTGCAAATTTGGCAAATGTCTTGTCGCAAAATGGCTATAAAGTAGGGCTTTTTGACGCTGATATCGGCCTTGCAAACCTTGATGTTATTTTAAACGTCAAAATGGGCAAAAACTTGCTTCATGTGCTAAAAGGCGAGTGCAGCCTAAAAGATATCTTGATACCTATAAATAAGAATTTGATCCTCATCCCTGGCGAGAGCGGCGATGAAATTTTGAAATTTAACAATCAATTTTTATTTGAGAGATTTTTAGATGAGGCGAGCGAGCTTGATCAGCTTGACTTTTTGATCATTGATACCGGTGCTGGCATAGGCGGCAGTACGCAGCTCTTTTTAGAGGCGGCTGATGAGGTTGTCGTGGTGACTGTGCCTGACCCTGCGGCGATAACCGATGCATACGCGGTCATAAAGATCGTTTCAAGATTTAAAAATAATGAGCTTTTACTTTTAAATATGGTAAAAAACGAGGCTGAGGCCACTAGAATTTATGAAAATGTAAAACGAGTGGCAAACGCAAATATCGGACCAAATTTAAATTTAGAGCTAATTGGCTACGTGGCTTCTGATAAGAGCGTGGCAAGGAGCATAAAGCAAAGGACGCTCTTTACAGATGATGAAGCTTACGGCTCTGCTAGCGTGCAGATCAAACAGATAGCTTCGAATTTGCTTTATAGGTTGGAACGAAAAGTGCTTAAAGATGAGCAAAGCAGGAGCTTTGGGGGCTTCTTTAAGCGTTTGATAGAACAATTTTAATGGAGATTGAGCTTTGCGTGCAGAAAATTTTATAGCATTTTTTACGGTTTGTGGATTTTTCATAGGCATAGTTTTTACCTTGCTAAAGGTGAGCGAGCCTATCGAAATGCTCGTTTATACGCTAGTTATTACTTTATTTTTTTACCTTATAATTCACATCGTGATAATGAACTACGTCGATGTAAAAAGGACTTTGAAGAAATTTTTTGACAAGCAAAGACATGAGGAGATCGCGGACTATCTCATCTCTGAGCTAAACGTTAGGGAAAAACGGATGGAAAATATCATGCTAAAAGTAACCACCGAAAATTTAGACTCTGGTAAGCAAAATGTACGAACTAAAGCAAAAGCAGCTTAACGCTTATAAAAGCACCATTAAAAAAGAGCAAGACGAGATCGTCTTAAAATACATGCCAGCTCTGCGCGCGATGGCGTTTAGGCTAAAGGAGCGCTTGCCTTCAAGTATCGACGTAAACGACCTTATAAGCGTTGGCGTTGAAGAGATGATAAAGCTTAGCAGGAAGTATGACAAAGAGCAAAATGACTCATTTTGGGGATATGGTAAAAAGAGAATTTATGGCTCGATGTTAGATTATCTAAGAGCGCTTGACGTCGTTAGTAGAAGCGACAGAAAGCTAGTAAAGAGCATAAATACCGAGATAGATAACTACTTTAACACGCACGAAGAAGAGCCAAGCGACGAGTATCTGGCTGAAAAACTAAATGAAGATATCGAAAAGATAAGAGAGGCAAGGGGCGTTAGCGGCATCATCACCATCTTGCCAATAGACGAGCAAATGGAGCTAATCGGTCAAAGCGATGTTGAAAAAAGCGTAGAAAAAGAGGATCTTATCTTAAAGATCGAAAGTGCGTTAAAAGACTTTGACGAGCGAGATCAGATGATCGTTCAGCTCTACTACTACGAAGAGCTAAATTTAAAAGAGATCAGCGAGATAATGAACATCAGCGAGAGTAGAATTTCACAAATTCATAAACGTTTGCTTGATCGCATCAGACGCAGCTTGGGGGTTTAATGGCTGATATTTTAAGTCAAGAAGAGATAGATGCACTACTTGAAGTCGTCGATGAAGACGGCGATACGAGCAATATCGAGATAGAAGAGAGCCCACAAGGCGAGCAAAAACAGATCATTATCTATGACTTCAAGCGCCCAAACCGCGTCAGTAAAGAGCAGCTCCGTGCGATAAAAGGTATCCACGACAAGCTTGCTAGAAATTTAGCTAGTCAAATTTCAAGCGTTATGAGAAGTATCGTCGAGCTTAGGCTTCACAGCGTCGATCAGATGACATACGGCGAGTTTTTGATGAGTTTGCCAAGCCCAACGAGCTTTAACGTCTTTTCGATAAAGCCACTTGATGGAAACTGCATCTTAGAGATAAACCCAAGCATAGCATTTCCTATGATAGACCGCTTACTTGGCGGAACTGGCGAAAATTTCGAGGCAAACAGAGAGCTAACTGACATCGAGGTAAATTTACTTGATGCGGTGCTTAGGATGATCATGCAGCGTCTAAAAGAGAGCTGGTCGATGATAACTGATATGTATCCAAACGTCGAGGCTAAAGAGAGCAGTCCAAATGTCGTGCAGATCGTATCTCAAAACGAGATCGTCATCATGGTCGTCATGGAGATCATCGTTGGTGGCTCAAGTGGCATGATAAATTTATGCTATCCAGTCATCTACCTAGAGCCGATCCTATCGCGCCTTGCAAACAGGGACATCATGCTTGGTGAAACTAGCGCTAAAAAGAGTAGAAACAAAGAGCTAAAAACGCTAATAGGCCGTGCTGAGGTGCTTTATGAGGCGATCCTTGGTAAGTCAATCGTTAGCGTAAATGAGTTTTTAAATTTAAAAGAGGGCGATATCTTAAGGCTTGATAGAGGCGCTGATGATAAGGCGATCGTTTGCATCGATAAAAAAGAGGTATTTTTGGCTGAAGTTGGACTTCATAGATTTAGAAAGTCTATCAAGATCGAGCAGCTAATCCGCTCTGACAAAGATGAGATCAAACACATCCTAGAAAAATACGAAGAAGAGCGAAAAGCAAAACTAATGGCATACGACGAGGCCAACGAACACAACAACGAAGAAGAGAGCGAAGATAATGACGAATGAATTTTTTAACATCTTTTCAAATGAACTAAAAGCGACCATCGAAGGGCTAACTGGTAGAGCGCCAGAGATCGGCGAGAGAAACGAATTTGACGCGCCAGCGCAAAATGGCATAAAACCGCCAGTTGTCATGGCTAGCGTGACATTAAGTGGCGACATCAATGCAAAAGCTGAGATCGCCTGCACGCCGGTGCTCATAAGCGCAGTTAGCGAGTGGATGATGGGCGAGGAGGAGATTTCACATAATGAAAACCTCGGTAGCGACGAGCTTGATGCTGCAAAAGAGATATTTTCAAACCTCTTTAGCGCCTTTAGCACATCTCTTGGAGCGCAAAAAGGCATGCCAAAGATCAGCTTTGAGGTGATAAATGTAAATTTCTTAGATGAAAACTCATCGCTTGATTTTAGCGTTTTTGAAAAGCTTTTTTTGTTTAACATAAAGATCGAGGATCTAAATGAGCATGTGGCTTTTGTCTGTGATCACACGCTTATGAGATTTTTTGAGCCAGCTAAAAGCGAGCCAGTGGATGCTGCAAAAGCTGCAGCCGCTCCTCATGCACTAAAGGGCGAATTTAGCGCAGAAGAGATGAGAAATATCGGCCTTATCATGGACGTAAGGCTACCAATGCGCGTTCGTATCGGCTCAAAAAGGATGCTCTTAAAAGATGTGCTCACTATGGATATAGGCTCAGTCATCGAGCTAAATCAACTCGCAAACGACCCACTTGAAATTTTGATAGGAGATAAGGTGATAGCCCTTGGCGAAGTTGTCATAATAGATGGTAACTTTGGCATCCAGATCACGCAGATAGGCTCAAAACGCGAGAGGCTTCAGCAGTTAAAATAATGAATGAATTAGTAAATGATCTCTTAAAATTTCCAAGCGTTTTAAAGTATAAAAACAAAAATGTAACCTTCTTTGGCTCGGCTAGATTTGATGAAGAAAATTTCTACTGCAAAAAGGCATACGAGCTAGCTTACAAGCTAAATGAGCTAGGTTTTGCCATCTTAACTGGCGGAGGAGATGGCATAATGAGAGCGGCAAATAAGGGTGCATTTGACAGTGCAAAGTCCCCTAGCGTCGCACTAAACGTGAGGCTTCCGTTCGAGCAGCAAACAAATCCATACGTCACCGCAAAATATCTCTTTTCAAATTTAAGCCCAAGAAAATTTGCCCTAACTGACAGCTCTATCGCATTTGTCGTCTTTCCTGGCGGCTTTGGCACACTTGATGAGCTATTTGAAATTTTGGTGCTAGCTCATGTTGGCAGCAAAAAAGTGAAAATTTTTCTTTATGGATGCGAGTTTTGGCAAGGGCTTGATGAGTTTATACGAAAGACGCTGATCCCTCAAAAAACGATAAACGAAGAAGATCTAAATTTATATAAAATCACCGATGATCTGGAGCTTATCGTAAGCGAAATTTTGGCTATTTAAAAATAAGATATAAAATATCGCCTTTAAATTTAAAAAAGGTAAAAATATGAAAATAATGGTTGCAATGAGCGGCGGCGTAGATAGCACGATGACGGCTAAATTTCTGCAAGAGGCTGGACATGAGGTGCAAGGCTGCTACATGATGCTTCATCAAAAGCCAGGATATCACGAAGAAAACATCAGAAAAGTCAAAAAAGTGGGCGAATATCTTGGCATCAAGGTGCATATCCTCGATCTGCAGGATAAATTTAACGAATATGTCTATGACCCATTTGTCAGGCTCTACAAAGAGGGCAAAACGCCAAATCCTTGCGCCTTGTGTAATAAATTTATAAAGCTTGGTGCGCTACTTGACTTTGCAAAGGCAAATGGCTGCGAGAAGCTTGCTACTGGGCACTACGTGCAGGTGGTTGATGGCTTTATAACCTGCGCCAAAGATCCTAGCAAGGATCAAAGCTACTTTTTAGCTCAGGTGCCAAAAGAGGTGCTAAAAGATGTCATTTTCCCACTTGGAGATAAATTTAAAAAAGACATAAAAGAGCTAGCAAGAGGCGTAAAAGTGCTTGAAGAGTTCGCTACGCAGGCAGAAAGCAGTGAAATTTGCTTTGTGGAAAATACCTATATCGAGGTTTTAAATAAGCACTACAATACAAATTTACCAGGCAATGTGGTCGATAAAGACGGCAATATCATCGGCCGCCACCAAGGCTACATGCACTACACTATCGGCAAACGCCGTGGCTTTGAGGTTTTTGGCGCTCACGAGCCACACTTTGTCATCAAGATAAATGCCGAAAAAAACGAGATCGTTGTCGGCACGAAGGACGACCTTGCTCAAAAGGTGGTTGAGCTTGAAAATGTAAATTTATTTATCGATGAAGATAAATTTGAGTGCGAAACCAAGATAAGATATAGAAGCCCTAAACTTGAGGCTTTTGCTGAGGTTGATAAAGCTAGCAAAACCGCAAAGCTAACGCTAAATCAAAACGCGCTTGGCGTGGCTCAAGGTCAGCTTTGCGTGATGTATGATGGTGATCGCGTCATCGCAAGTGGCTTTATAAAGAACTAAGCGCCTCTTTTATCACCTTAACGTGGCTAAATTCTGGCTCTTTGACAGCAGTTAGAAGCGCCACGTTTTTATACTCTTTTTCTAGCTTTTTAAGCTCTTTTAGTCCCTCTTGCTCCTCTTTGCCATTTAGCTCTTGCCTAAATCTTTTGCAAAACTCATCAAACCTAGCCTCTTTATCTTCATGAAACCATGACCTTAGCTCGTTTGACGGAGTGACTGATTTTAGCCAGATGAAGCTAGAAAAGATCTCTTTTTTCACGCCTCTAGGATAAAGTCTATCGATAAAGACACCTTTAAATTTCTCGTCGTCGCTTTTAATAAAGTCGTAAATTCTACATATCTTAAACATGTTTGTTATCTTAGTCCTCATAAATTTACAAATGTAAAATGGTTTAAAAATTTGGTGTAAATTTTGGCTTTTGGAGTAGAAAATTTGACTAAAAATAGTTGGTAAATAAATTTAAATTTAAAGCTCATTTTGATAAAATCACAACATAAAAATCACTAAAAAAGGTTACTATTATGAGAGGCTATAAAATTTTCTCAGGCACCGCAAACATCGAGCTTTCGAAGAAAATTTCGCAATATTTGTCGCTTCCACTCAGTGAAGCTAGCATTAAAAGATTTAGCGATGGTGAGATCAGTGTGCAAATCGGCGAAAGCGTGCGTGGGAAAGATGTTTTTGTCATCCAGCCAACATGTGCCCCAGCAAATATAAATTTAATGGAGCTACTCATCCTAACTGACGCTTTAAAACGCAGCAGTGCAAGCTCTATAACAGCGATCGTGCCGTATTTTGGCTACGCTAGACAAGACAGAAAAGCAGCTCCTAGAGTACCTATCACCGCAAAGCTAGTGGCAAACATGATGCAAACAGCAGGCATCGACAGGGTCGTTACGATGGACCTTCACGCAGGACAAATTCAAGGATTTTTCGATATCCCAGTAGATAACCTTTATGGTAGTATCGTTTTTAACGACTACGTAAAAGCTAAAAATTTGCCAAACCCAGTCGTCGCAAGCCCAGATGTAGGCGGCGTGGCTCGTGCTAGAGCCTTGGCAAAAAATCTAAATTTATTAGATATGGTCATCGTTGATAAACGTCGCGAGAAAGCAAACGAGAGCGAAGTGATGAACGTGATCGGCGATGTTAAGGGCAAAGATGTGATCTTGGTCGATGATATGATCGACACCGCTGGCACTATCGTAAAAGCGGCTGAGATTTTTAAAGAGCGTGGCGCAACTAGCGTAATGGCGTTTTGCACGCACCCAGTGCTTAGCGGACCAGCCTATGATAGGCTAAAACTTGGCTTTTTAGACGAGCTAGTGGTGACTGATACGATCCCATTAAAAGAAGAACTTCCTTGTATAAAAGTGCTAAGCACAGCTTCACTTTTTGGCGAAGTGATACGCCGTGTTTATCACAACGAAAGCGTAAATAGCTTATTTTAGTAACCATTGCAGGCTAAAGCGTTAGCCTGCTAAATTTATCCATTTTGGCTAATTGATATTTATCTGTTGGGTTAAATTTCTAGCCCAAAAGACTTAAAATCCTGCTTGCAACAAGCCTAAATTTAAAGCCAAATAAACAAAAATCACAATGAAATCTCGCCGCTAAATTTCTACATGCTAGCCACTAAAATTTAAGCTCTAATCAAAAGGTGCAGTGCCGATCAGATCCGTGTAGGAGCTGCGACAAATGCCGTCAGGATCGCGCAAAAATGGACCTTGTGCAGGAGTAGTTTGCATTAAAATTAATTGCGATTTTGCACCTAAATTTTAAGGAAAAAACTATAAAATACCCCCTTTTTAAATTTCACAAAAAGGGTTTTTATTGCGTAAAATATTCGAGAGAATTTTGCTTGTAAGCAACAGTTTCACGCTTTTTCCAGTAGTCTTTGGGCTTTTAGGTGCGATCGTGCTTTTCATCATCGCAAGTTATGATGTTGGAAAGGTGCTTTTAGAGGTTTATAAATATTTCTTTGCTGCGGATTTTCACGTTGAAAATTTCCACTCAGAAGTCGTTGGCGAGATAGTTGGAGCGATCGATCTTTACTTGATGGCGCTTGTTCTTTATATATTTAGCTTCGGAATTTACGAGCTTTTTATCTCAGAGATCACACAGCTAAAGCAGTCAAAGCAGAGCAAGGTGCTTGAAGTGCATTCGCTTGATGAGTTAAAAGACAAGCTTGGCAAAGTGATCGTCATGGTTTTAATCGTAAATTTCTTCCAAAGAGTGCTTCATGCAAATTTCACAACTCCGCTTGAGATGGCCTACCTTGCGGCTTCTATCCTTGCACTTTGTCTTGGACTTTACTTTCTTCACAAGGGTGAACACTAAAATTTTAAGCGTTCTTACGCTTAAAATTTCTCCTACATCTTTTCTTTAGCTATTTTTGGATAATATCCACTTAAAAATTTAAAGGAAATTTGATGATTTTCATAGACGCTTGCCTTAAAAAACCTACGCCATACACGCCTGTTTGGATGATGCGCCAAGCTGGCAGATATCTACCAGAATATATGGCTGTAAGAGCTAAAGCAGGGGACTTTTTATCACTTTGCAAAGACTATAAAAAGGCTAGCGAGGTCACGCTTCAGCCAGTTGAAATTCTTGGTGTTGATGCGGCTATTTTGTTTAGCGACATCCTTGTCGTGCCTCTTGAAATGGGTATGGATCTGCGCTTTGAAAAGGGCGAGGGACCAGTTTTTACAAAGCCTTTGCGTGATGAGGCCGCACTTGATGCACTTAGCATCGAAAGATCGGTTAAGAGCTTAGCATACGTCTATGACACGATCAAACTTACAAGAGAAAATTTAGCCAAAGATAAGGCGCTCATTGGTTTTTGTGGAGCACCTTGGACGATAGCTACATATATGATAGAGGGTGGCGGCAGCAAAAACTATGCGGTCTGCAAAAAGATGCTCTATGAAAATCCAGAATTTTTACATCAAATTTTAGAAAAAGTGACGCAAGCGCTCATTCTTTACATCAAAGAGCAGATAAAAGCTGGCGTAAATGCCGTGCAAATTTTTGACAGTTGGGCGGCCGCACTTGAGGAGCAGGCTTATTTTGAGTTTGGATTTAGCTATATAAATAAGATAGTTGATAGCGTCAAGGCTGAATTTCCAGATATCCCAGTCATAGTTTTCCCAAAAGGTATCAGTGGCTATTTGGATAAAATTTCAGGTAAATTTGACGTTTTTGGCGTTGATTGGAGCACGCCGATCGAGCTAGCAAAAGAAAAACTTAGCCCAAGATACGTCCTTCAGGGCAATATGGAGCCAACAAGGCTATATAGCAAAAAGGCGATCGATGAGGGCGTGGATAAAATTTTAAGCACGATGAGAGGTGCGCCGCACATTTTCAACCTTGGTCACGGGATCTTGCCAGATGTGCCAGTTGAAAACGCAAAATATTTCATAAAAGAGGTTCAAAGAAAAAGTGCAAGATAGCACTGTCGTCTTTGGACCGATAAATTCGCGCCGTTTTGGCATGAGCCTTGGCATCGATCTAAGCCCAAAGCAAAAATCATGCAATTTTGACTGCGTTTATTGCGAGCTAAAGGGCGCAAAGCCGGTTGAAGAGATAGAAAAACCTCAAAGCGTTAATGAAATCATAAGCGCTTTAAAAGAAGCTTTAAAAGCTCATCAAAACATCGATGTCATCACGCTTACAGCAAATGGAGAGCCAACTCTTTATCCGCACTTAAAAGAGCTGGTGGCAAAAGTAAATGAGATAAAAGGCAAGGCAAAAACTCTAATCCTAAGCAACGGCTCAGGTGTGAGGGACCAAAAAATTTGTGAAGCCTTGCAAGGGCTTGATATAGTTAAATTTAGCCTTGATAGCGCCGTGCAAGGCACATTTAAAAAGATAGACCGCAACAAAAGTGGCATAGAAGTTGGAGAGCTTGTAAAAGCGATGGCTAAATTTCGCAAGGAATTTAAGGGCGAGCTTGTGCTTGAAATTTTGGTCGTGGCCGGATTTAACGACAAAGAAGAGGAATTTATGGCGCTTAATGAGGCTATAAATGAGATAGCCCCACACCGAGTGGATGTGGGTACGATAGATCGCCCGCCAGCTTACAATGTAAAAGGCGTTGATGCTAGTAGGCTTGAAGAGCTTGCAAGCAAGATAAAAGGCGTGCCAGTCACCATAGCTAGGGCTCACAAGATAGAGCAAAAGTATGAATTTAGCAAGAGTGAAATTTTAGCCATGCTAGAGCGCCGTCCGCAAACTACGGCAAATGTAGAAGAAAATTTCTCAGAGCACTCAAAGCAAATTTTAAACAGCCTTTTGCAAGACGGCGTGGTTTATCAAACTGACGTTGCCGGCGTTAAATTTTATAAATTGAGATGATAGATGAAGCGAATTTTAACTATACAAGACATCTCATGCGTGGGCAAATGCTCACTCACCGTCGCACTTCCCATAATCAGCGCCCAAGGTATCGAGGCGTGCATCTTGCCAACGGCACTGCTCTCAACTCACACTGGCTTTAAAAATTTCACTTTTCGTGATCTAACTGATGAATTTGACGCTATAACGCAGGTTTGGCACAAAGAGGGCATCAGCTTTGATGGAATTTACACTGGATTTTTAGGTAGTTTTAGGCAGCTTGAGCTTATAGAGAAGGTCTTTGCTGAATTTGACAGCGGCTCTTTGCTAAGGCTTGTGGATCCTTGCATGGGCGATAATGGCAAGCTTTATCACGGGTTTGATGAGAAATTTGTGGCAAAGATGAGAGAGCTTTGCACAAAGGCTCACGTCATCACGCCAAACATAACTGAGGCAAGTTTTATGTGTGAAAAGTCATTTTTAAGCGAGGGATATGGCGAGGATTACATTTTGGAGTTGCTTGATGGCTTGGCTAGTTTTGGCGCGCGAAAGATCGTTTTAAAGGGCATTAGATACAAGCAAAATGAGTGTGGTATCATAGCTTATGATGCAAAGACGAAAGAAAAAGTGGAGTATTTTCACGAGTATTTGCCCTTTCACGCAAGTGGCACTGGAGATATCTTCGCTTCAGTGCTTTTTGGCTCACTTATAAATGGCGAAAGCATGCAAAATGCTATCAAAAAGGCAGCAAATTTTGTGCTCGAGAGCATCAAGATCACGCTAAAAGATAATAATCGCACGTGGTATGGTGTGCAGTTTGAAAAATTGCTTAGAAATTTTTAGCACTTTATGGCAGTGAGTGATTTAAATTTGTGTCATTATAACCCCATAAAGTGACATAGTTAAAACAAAATTTCAGATTTATTTAAATTAATTTTACTTTTATATAAAAAGTTGAATAATTACGCAAATATTGATCAAGGAGTGATTTATGAAGTCTTTAAGGATTAAAATTTCTGTTATTTTGACAGCTGTGATCGTGCTGCTACTAATCGGCGTTAGCCTCATTAGTTACAACATAGCTCGCAACCTATATACAGAAAAAGTTGTGAAAGATGAGCTACCACTAGCTGTCTCTAACGTTGCAGGTGAGATCGGCTATGCCATAGACAAGATCATTAACACCTCTTATCAGATGACTAAAAACGACTATCTTCTCAAGTGGATCGACGAGGGCGAGCCAAAGGACGGATTAGCAACGCTTTTTAACTATAACACCGACCTTATGAAGGCGTTTAACCTCTCAACGGCGATGTTTGTCTCTGATAAAACTCTAAACTACTACACAAATGACAAAATTTTAAAACAGCTTAGCAAGGACAATCCACGTGATAGCTGGTACTTTGACGTTAAAAATGGCAAAGAGGTAAATTCTCTAAACATCCAAGTATCAGAAGCTACTGGCTCACTAACGCTTTATGTAAATAGCAAGGTTGAAAAAGACGGCAAATTTTATGGCGTCAGTGCTATAGGCATGAACCTTGATGACATCGTAAATTTAGTCACTTCAAAAACCATGGGTGAGGGCAGTAAATTCCTAATGGTTGATTCAAGTGGCATCGTAAAGATAGAAAAGAGCGACAGGGTCGGCAAAGTAAATGTAAAAGACGTCCTTGGCAAAGAGAAATTTGATGTCTTGATGAATAAAAATGGCGGCGTCATTCGTCACTTTAACGGCACGAGAAATTTGATAATTGGCTCAAAATATATCCCAAGCCTTGATTGGTACCTATTTGGAGAGATGGACGAGGATGTGCTTTTAAAAGATTTGCATACGCTATTTTACTCAGCTATCGGCGTTATCTTGGCAGCGATCATCATCTCTGTGATAGTTTCACTTCTAATGTCATCTTACCTCCTAAAAATCATCCTCAAACTAAAAACAGGCCTACTATCTTTCTTTGATCTACTAAATCACAAGACAAACAAAGCCCAACCTATAGAGATA
>JAHAKV010000035.1:0-1615 GCA_018371455.1 Campylobacter concisus
CAACTATCCTGCAAGTGACTATACAAAACCACTCCTTTATCTCGCACTTTTCTACGATCGTTTCTATCTGTATCTTGCACTCTTTTATGCGCACGCTTTAGTTTTTGGCGCTAAATTTAAGCAATATAAACCCGGCGGCGCCCGAAACTACCGAACCTAGCAAGATAGCGAGCTTGTCGGTGTAGGCAAAGGCATCCGTGTCGTTGTAGGCTAGGCCGTTAACGAAAAGGCTCATCGTAAATCCTACGCCGCAAAGCACGGCGATGCCGTAAAGCTGGATGAAATTTGACCCTTCTGGCAGCTTGGCTAGTTTAAATTTGATTGCCAAAAAGCTAAAAGAAAATACTCCGACTTGCTTGCCGATGAAAAGCCCCAGCGCCGTGCCTAGCGCGACCGGAGACAAAATCTCGTCCAGTCCGACGCCTCGCAGTGAGATGCCTGCGTTTACGAAGGCAAATATCGGCAGCACGCCAAACGCCACCCAGCCGTGCAGGTCGTGCTCGATGCTTTTTAGCATAGATTTGCCAGGCTCGTCTTTAAAGCTAAGCGGTATGAAAAAGGCCGCCACGACGCCGGCAAGCGTGGCGTGAACGCCAGATTTTAGCACCGCTACCCACATCACCGCGCCTACGATTAGATACGCCGCCTTGCTCTTTACGCCGAGTCTGTTTAGCGCAAAAAGTGCGGCTAGGCAAACGCTCGCGACCGCAAGCATTTGGGCGTTAAGCTCGCTCGTGTAAAATAGCGCGATAATCACGATCGCGCAAAGGTCGTCGACGATCGCTAGCGTCATGAGAAAAATTTTTAAACTAGTCGGTACGCGAGGCCCGAGTAGGCTCAAAACCCCCAGAGCAAACGCGATATCCGTCGCCGTCGGTATCGCCCAGCCGCCAAGCGCGAAGGAGTCGTGCTTCGTAAAAAGATAGAAGATAACCGCGGGCACTATCAGGCCGCCTGCCGCGCCGATGGCAGGCAGCGCGATTTGCGACGGATTTTTTAGCTCGCCCTCCAAAACCTCGCGCTTTAGCTCAAGTCCGATGAGAAAGAAAAATACCGCCATCAACCCGTCGTTCACCCACAAGATCAGGGGTTTGCTTAGTCCGTATTCGCCGAAGCTCACGGTAAATTTGGTCTTTAAAAATTCGTTGTAAAAATCACTCAAAAACGTATTTTGACACAGTAGCGCCGCGACCGTAGCGATCATCAGCAAAATCCCGCCGCTGGCTTCGTGTTTTAAAAACTCTTTTATTCCGCCCATTTTGCTTCCTTTTTATAAATTTTGGCGATTATAGCGTATTTTTACGCTCGCATAAAATTCGGGCGAATTTGGCTATAGTCAAGTCAAATTTAAAGGTAAATTTAGTAGACGCGTCGCTAAAATTTGCCATGCCGCGCTTGCGGGAGCGGGACGCTTGCGCACGGTTTTTATAGATTAAGGAGCGAAAATGAATGAAATTTTAGATATATGTAAGCGTGCAAAGGCTGTTTGCGGCGAGCTTTTGAGACTTGATAGCAGGGCTAAATTTGCATCCAAAAGTTTTTAGCCAAGGTCAAAGCCAAATAAATTTACCCGTAAATTTTACTTTCTAGCCAGCCAAAACTCCAGATCAAACCT
>JAHAKV010000036.1:0-1590 GCA_018371455.1 Campylobacter concisus
AGGCAAAATTTCGCATACTCGATGATCGCAGCGACAAGTGGCGTCCTTTTTAGCTCCAAAGTGCCTTCATTGACGCTTTTTATCCCTGCGCTACTAAGCACTTCTGAGATGAGGCTAATGTCGCTATTTTTCCAGCAAAGCACGGTAATATCGCTTGCATTTACGCCAGCTTTTAAAAGCTCATTTACTTGCGAAACGACCGTACCTGCGATATCTTCATCACTTAGCACACGCAAGTAGCCGTAGTCGTCTTTTTCTACTTCAAAATACGCACACTCACCACTTACCTCATAGCTTAGCGTCTCATCTTTTTTAGCTGGCTCTTGTGGCTCAAAACTAAGCCCATATCTATGATAAATTTCTTCAAAAACGGCATTATTAAATTTAACCAAAGCCTTCAAACTTCGGTAGTTGCTTGGTAAATTTTCTATATCTATCTGAGTAAAATCATCTCCCAGCTTGTCAAAAAGCTCCTTTTTACCGCCTCTAAATTTATATATGCTCTGCTTCGTATCGCCGACGTAAAAGAAGCTTCCAAGTCCATTTTGTCCGTATCCAGAGACGATTTCAGCGATAAGCGGCAAGATGATCTCGTACTGGATCACGTTTGTATCTTGAAACTCATCGACTAAGAGGTGATTTATCCTGCCATCTAGCCTAAAATAAAGCGCCTCCTTATCCAAATTTTGCACCAAAAGCTTAAAAACCAGCTTGTTTATATCAGCAAAACTTAGCGCATTTATCTCTTTGTTTAGCTCCAAATTTGACGCCTTATAAAGCTTTAATAGCTTGCTAAAGCCACTTAGCCTATACTTTTCGACCTCTAAAATGTAGTTTTTCGCTACCTCTTTTAGCTCGAAAAAGAGCCTATCAAGCTCTGGGGTATAAATTTTGTTAAAAGTGCGGTAGTCTAGGCTTTCTCTAGCAAAAACCTTATTCTTAAATAGCTCAAATAAATTCTGCTCGCCAAATGTCTTTTTAGCCACATCGCTAGCGCCATTTTGCAAGCCTATATACTCATTTATCGCCTTTTGCGCCGCCCTTACTTTGCTATCATCTGGATAGCTTGCGCCACTATCTTTTAGCTCGCCGCCAAAGCTCTCATAAAATTTCGCCAAAGTCTGCGAAAAGCTAGCCTCTTTTTGGCTTGAAATGATCATCATTAAGGCAAGCTCACTAAGAAGTTTTTTATCCTTGCTCGCCTCTTTTACAAATTTTTTCCACGCCAGATCTTGCAAGCTATCTTGCACGCTGTAATCAGGGCTAATGCCTAAATTTTGGCTAAATTTCTTTAGTATCCCAGAGAAAAACGCATCAAATGTATAAATTTTTAGCTCACTTTGCAAAAAGACGCCAAGCCTCTCATCTCGCCTTTTTATCGCCTCATCTTGGCTTATACCAAGCTCCGCGCACACCACTTCAAGCTCGCCCTTTTTGTTTTGCAAGTCCAAAAAAGTTGCGATTATGCGCTCTTTCATCTCGTTTGCTGCTTTTTTTGTAAAAGTTAGAGCGACGATCTCGTTTATATTTTCGCCTCGAAGCACCAAAGCGATGTAGCGAACGCTCAGCGCAAAGGTCTTACCGCTTCCA
>JAHAKV010000025.1:0-15550 GCA_018371455.1 Campylobacter concisus
GCGTGCCTTGCAGCTCATGGCTAAATTTTGTAAAGCTATCTTAGATATTAAAGTTATAAAAGGCATAGAAAAGTGTGGTTAAATCGTAGTCAGAGTGAGTTTTACTCAAAGACAAGGTGGCGAAATTTTCTTTACATTATTTTACAAACCCTTTTAAAAGCCATTTAAGTAGGCTTTTAATCACATATCTTAATATTTTATAGCTCAACCGTTACTATCTTCATCCATCTCACAACCTTGATAGTTTTGTGCTTATGAATAGATGCCGTTTTATGCGAAATTTAAATTCACTCTTATATTTGTTTTTCTCTTGCGTAAATTTTGTCTAGCAAACTGCTTAAATTTACACTTGCTTTAAATTTACAAGCTCAAATTCTGTCCAAAATTCGCTTCCAGCTCCTGCTTCGCTTTTTACACCAAGCTTTGCGCCGTGAATTTTAGCTATATTTGCAGCGATGGCAAGACCAAGACCGCTACCTCTGTTTTGGCTTTTGTTTCTCGAGCTTTCAACTTGATAAAATTTATTCCAGATTAGCTCGATATCTTTTTTAGAGATGCCTAAGCCATCGTCTTTTACAGACAAAAGTGCGTGCGTTTTTGTGAGGGTTAAATTTAGCTCGATCTTAGCTTCTGCAAATTTTAGTGCGTTACTTAAAAAGTTATCCACTAGCCTTGAGATCATCAGCTCATTGCCTAAAATTTGGACATCTGGCGATACAACGCAGCTAAATTTTAACCCTTTTGCATTTGCTAGCTTTTCATAGTCGGTAGCTAAATTTTGCAAGATAGAGCTTAAATTTATATCTTTTAGCTGTAAATTTCTGCCAGCTTCGAGCCTTGAGAGCTCCAAAATTTGATCTATCAACGAGGTTATCTTTCTTGACTGCCTAGAGATGACCTCCAGCGACTCCTTAGCTTCGCCCAAATTTTGCGCATAGCTCGCAGCGTAGTCGCTCTCAGCCATGATGACAGATAGCGGCGTTCGTAGCTCGTGCGAGACGTCTGAGGTGAGCTGTTTTTCGCTTTGATAGACCTTTTCTAGGGAGTCTAGCATCTGGTTAAAAACGCTTGCGAGCGCGTGCAGCTCGTCTTTGCCAGCAGGCAGGTCTATGCGCTTTGAAAAGTCACGGCTGTTGCCTATCTCAAGCGCAGTTTTAGACATCATAGCGACTGGTTTCATCGCGTTTTTTATCGTTTTATAGCCACCGTAAAGCACAAAGAGAAACAAAACCGGCACAAAAACGCCAAGAGCCAGTAAAAACAGCCCCTCTTTTTTAAAAAATTTCTCCGCATTTATCACGCCTCTGATCCAAACCCCTTTGCCTCTAGCTGCGATATCGTAGTAGTAAAAGCGGTTTTCGCCGTTTTCAAAAAGTCGCACTGCACCGCTATTCATTTTAAGTGAAATTTGAAAGTGTTTTGGCGCTAGACCACCGATCACATCACCTTTTGCGTTGTATTTTATAAAAAATATCCCATCGTCGTATGGCTCAAAATCATCCATATCATTGGCTATTTTGGTGACTGATTTGGCTAGCTTTTTTTGGCTCACATCCTCAAAAACCTCATCCGCCACGACCGCCGAGATAGCAATGAGAGCCGCCACGATAACGATGATAAAAAACGAGTACCAAAGCGTTACGCGCGCCGTTATCGGGATGTTTGCAAGTGTTTGCTTAATCCTTAACAACATAACCAAGCCCTCTTTTAGTCTGGATCACCTCGCACTCGCCAAGCTTTTTTCTTATGTTTTTTATAAGCACATCGATGACGTTTGAGCCACCTGTGTAGTCAAAGTCCCAGACGTGCTCTTTGATCTGGTCGCGAGTTAAAATTCTGCCCTTATTTAGCATCAAAAACTCTAAAATTTCATACTCTTTGCCAGTTAGCTCGATATGCTCGCCGCTAAATTCGACTGACTTTTTAGAAAGGTCGATCTTTAGCTCGCCTGCGCAAATTTCATTAGCCACATTGCCGCTGTTTCGGCGAATGAGCGTGCGCACTCTAGCTAGCAGCTCCTTAAAGTCAAATGGCTTGACCAAGTAGTCATCTGCACCCGCGTCAAGCCCCTTTACAACGTCGTCCACATCGTCCTTTGCCGTTAGTATCAGCACAGGGGTCGCTAGCTTTGCGGCGCGCGATCTTTGCAAAAATGTAAGTCCGTCCATCACTGGCATCATGAGATCAAGCACGATAAGATCGTAGTGCGCGACGGCAGTAAAGTCCATCGTCTCCTCGCCGTTAAACGCGCTATCTACGCTATATCCGTTTTTCTTTAGGTGCCTTGTGATAACGCTATTTAGGTCCATTTCGTCCTCGACGACTAAAATTTTCATCCCTGCCTCACTTGGTTTTGCCAGCTATTTTATCAAATTTGACTTTTTATCTTTAGATTTAAAATTTCGCCATTTGCTGCGCCTATCTTAAAATCATATAAAAAGCCGTTAAATTTAGCCCTTGCCTCATAAAAATACTCCGCTCCAAGTGTGCCAAAGCTTTGTTTTTTAGCTAGATAGATCGGTGCAAATTCCACCTCGTTTGGCTCTACTTTTAGGCGCTCTAGGATAAGCTCTTTAACTTTTTCTGGCAAGATGCAAGCCACTCTTTCAAATTTAGCCTGCTCTTCATTTATCTTTGATAGCTCAGCTCTTTGCGCCTCGTCTTTTAGGCGGTTTGAAGCGTTTAATAGCCACACTCCAGCCTTGCCAGTGTAGATGAGCAAATCCGCTGCACCTTGAAGCGAAAGCTCAAGCGCATTTTTAAAAAAATTTTGAGCTTTGTATTTCGGAGCTGTTTGGCTTGAATTTTTATCTAAATTTTCAGGGCTTTGCTCGTTCTTGCCTAAATTTTCGCAACTATTTTTATTAGCAGTATTTTCACTTAAATTTTCTCTCGCGCTTTGGCTAAAATTTTCGTTCAAATTTTTCTCTAAAACCTGCTCGCCAACGTTATCGTTTAAATTTTGCTCTAAATTTTCACTCATCTTTTTCACCTTTATAAAATTTAACGCCCAAAAAGGGCGCTAGATCACTTTGTGAAGTTACCAATTATCTCGCCATTTTGAGCGTTTATGATCACTTTTTTCTCGCTCCTGTCGCGCTTAAGCTCTACTTTGTATATCCAAGCACCATTTTTATTATCAAGCTCTGCCTCATCAAGGCTCCAGCCAGCCTCGAGTGTTTGAGCTTTAGCCACAGCCTCGTCAATGCTAAGAGCAAATTTTGAAAAATCTACCGCTTCGATCGGCAAGATATGTTTTTTATTTTTATTCTCTACTTTAACGATCTGACCGCTGTTAGCATCGATCTTAATCTCTTGTTTGACACCATCTTTAAATGACTCTATCTTGTAAAAAGTCACGCCCTTTTTGACGTTCATCTCGATATCTTTAACGCTTGAGCCTGGGAAGTTTTTCTCAGCTATGTTTAAAGCCTCTTTTGATGTGATGGCTGCTTGCAAACTTGTCGCTCCTAAAACTGCTGCTAAAAGTGCCGTACCTAATACCTTTTTCATTTTTGATCCTTTTATTTTTGATTTCCAACTTTCGTTTGGATGAGCGCATTATAAAAGCCTAAAATGAAGCTAGGATGAATGAAGAAATTATTTTAACTTCGCCAAAAGCCGAACATATAATCATGTTTTGACAGCAAAACAGAACAATATACTTTGAAATAGCAATAAAGCTGATGGGAAATAAAGGGGGAAAATACAAAAAATAAGAAAACTTAAAGTTCTTGAAACATCGTTAAAATCTGGATTTTAAAAGGACTTTTGAAGATAAATGGCTCCGGATGCTGGGTTCGAACCAGCGACCAAGTGATTAACAGTCACCTACTCTACCGCTGAGCTAATCCGGAACACTTAAAAGAAGTCGTATTATAGTTAGCAATCATTTAAAAATAGCTTAAATAACTAAAGAATAGAGAATTTATATTAAAAATAATTTAGGGGCAAAGCGCCCCTAGTTTTAGTATAGACCAAAAGTTCCGTCTGTTCTTTTGTAAATGACGCGCATTTTGGCATCGACATCGTTAAATACGTAAAATTGTTTATCGCTTGATTTTAGTTTATCAAGCGCTTCTTCTACCTCAAGAGGTTTGTAAATTTCAAGCTCCATAGGCACGATCTCCTCGACACCTTCAATCTTTTCTTCGCCTATTCTCGAGCGAAATTCTTTATCATCAGCCTTGCCTTTTACTGTAAATTTCTTATCGTGCTCTCTTCTTAAAACTTTTGAAGCCTTTTCGATAGCAAGATCTATTGCCGCATAGAGATCTTTATCTTTTTGGCGGACGACTATCGTGTCTTTGTGAGCCATATTTAGAGAAAACTCTGCATTAAAGCCCTTTTTACCTTGCTTTTCGTCTGCTCCTACTACGCATCTTGCTGAGATGATGTCAAGGTTGTACTTGCCAAGGGTGTCAAAAGCGTCTTGGATGTAGTTTTTGATGGGCTCTGTTAGCTCAAATTGTTTTCCTACAATGCTTATGTTCATCGCAATCTCCTTTATAGAAAGTGAGATGATTATAACACGACGAAACTAAAAGCAAATTAAAGTAAAATCTTTATAAAATTTTAAAGTTTCTGAAGAGTTCGTTTGTGAAAATTTATAGGATTTGAGGCTTTTCCTGGTTTTGAGCTGACAAAGACATCGAGCATTATCGTGCCTTGATTTGCTCCTTTTACTATCACAGCATCTTTGTTTTTGCAAGCTTCACCCATATCGCCAAAGTATTTTACATATACTTTAAAGGTAAAAAGATCACCAAATTCGCCAGCTATTGGATTATGCTCGTCGCCAAGGCAAACTGCTCCAGTTTTATAAAAGTCATTGCTTATGATAGCTAGCATGGCGTATTCAGTCGCTGCGCGAGCCACTAGCTCGCTTTGCTCTCTTAGGTAAATTTCACTATTTTGTTTAACTGAAGTGCTAGCGATCGAAAGAGCTAGCATACAAATAGAGCTTGCGATCACCACAAAAAATATCGCTGCAATGAGCGTAAAACCTCGCCTCATCAATAAACCGCCTTTGACTTGCAGATGGTTATCTCTGAGTTTTTTGCCCTCATGCAAAGTTTTAGCACGATGACGCCATTTTTTTCAGTAAAGACAAACCTAGTAACGTTTTTAGCAAGGATTGCCTTTTCGCCGTTTGGTTTATATTTTTCTCCCATCCATGGGCGGTAGTCATAGTATAAATTTAGATCAAAGACGCCGTTTGCTGCATCTTTTGGATCAGCGCTTTGCTCTGGCACTATGGCATTTGCTGTGTAGGCTAGATGATACTGCTCTGAAATTTGCTTTCCACCAAAACCCGAAATTTCTAGCGTATTTCCATCAGTGCTTTTTACACCAACTTTTGCTATGTCTAGACTGACAGGCACAGTTCCGTTGCTATAGCCAAAAGAGCTTTGCACATTGTAATAAACATCAGAAAATATCGCTACAACGCCGCCATCTTTATTTTTAAAATCAACACAAGTAGCATTTGTATCTTCCCTACAAGTTAGATCTTTTATGGTTTCAACAACTTCGGTAGAAAAATTACTTCCAGGACTTATAAGACCAGTTGCTGGTGAGCTCTTAGCAAGATCCGCATAGCCACTATATCTGCCTGCTTTATTACCAGAAGGCACATCGTTAAAAATTTCATACGCATAGGGGATAAATTCTAAAATTTCATACTCGGCATTTAAATTTACCCCGCTATCGTTTAGCGCCAAAAAAGCTCCATCAGTTTTTCTAGCAATCACGCTTGGCTTTATGCGGTGCTCTAACCTCTTTGAAATTTGCTCCAGTGCGATCTCCGTTTGCGTCTCGAGCTCATTTACTGTCCTTGTTTGAAAGTAGTTTGAGTAGATGTTCATTATGGCGTTAAAGCTCATCATAGCGATGATACCAAGCACGACGATGACAACTACAAGCTCAAGAAGCGTAAAGGCTCTTTTCATTTCCACGCTTTCGTATTTAGCGAGCCACCCTCGCCTAGGTTAAAAGCATAAGCTCTTAGCACCGATGTCGTCTCTTGTTTTGTGTCATTTTTGTATGAAGTTGCAGTTACTACTATCTCTTTTACGTCGCTGTTATCTAGCCCTAAATTTGGCTTAAACCAGCCATTGCTCTCATTCACAATTACATTATAGTCTGAGCCAACTATATAGTCTCTATTTTGATTTGTTGTGTTTAAATTTTTATCCAATATTCTGCCATAGTAATCCACAGATCTCACTGCCGTATCGCGTGCTAGATCTGATGAGTTTGTATAGGCAAAAACTCTATGCCCATCGCCTGTTATTTTATTTATCTTGTAAAATTCATTTCTATGATCACCTGGCTTTAGGATAATAGGAAAGAAGTAGGCCGTCTCAGCACTACTGCCGCCGATGTTTGTCGAGACCTTGATGACCTTGTCGCTAAAGGGAGCTTTCAAGATAAGCCCCATGTAGGTCTTAGCATTCATCAAGCTCTCTTGTGTAACTGCCTTTTGATTTAGCTCAGATGTGGTCTTTAGCACAAGCGGTATCGACGTACTGATGATCGCTACAACGACTATCGAGAGGATAAGCTCTATAAGAGAAAAGCCTCTTTTTACCAAGAAATTCTCCTATTTGTCTTATCGCTTAGATCATTAAAGTTATTTTCGCCGCCTACGACATTTCCTACGTCACCTTTGCTAGAGCCACTTTTTAGGGTCTTGCCAGCCCAGTCGCCATTTGGCACGAGAAATCTCACTGTGAAATCATTTGTCGCTGCATCTTTGTCAAATTCATTATATATGAGCCAGTTTTTTGTATGCATCTTAGCTATATCTGTAACTGCTTTTGGGTTGCTTACAAATATATAACTTATGCCATCAACCGGCGATGTTCGCTTGGTCGTATCCTCGACCGTTCTTGAGTTTTCGTTTGTATAAGTGTAGTTGTTTACTTCGCCATAAGCTGAGCTATGAAGAGGATTTACATACCATGAGTGCGTACCTGCAAACTCCTCCCAGCGAGTGCTTGATCCTGGTTTTTGCAACATAAATTTACTCTCGTCGCAGCCATTGCAATACACTCCGTAGTAAATTTTTGCCTTAAAGCCAGTGTTTGGCCCCTCATAGTAAGGCGCGTATGTCCTAGCGTAGTAAAATTTTGCCGATGTTTTTGTAGTTGGCTTTTTGTAGTTATCTCCCTTTGTTTTATTTCTACTACTTTGATCCTCAGCCAAGCTTTCAAAAGTGAATACATCGCTTGTCACCTCAAAAGGATTCTTAGCCACATTTTTTTCGCGCGCGAAGTTAAATTTTAGACTTACATCAGCATAGCCGTCACTTCCAAATGCCTCTTTCTTAACACTATAAGCTCCATCATGTGGAGATAAATTTACCTTTTTTACAAGTGCATTAGGATTGCTATCATCAAAAAATATTATTTCACTATTTAGCCTATCTACCCCAGCAGCATCACTGCTTAACTTTGAGCCACTATTATCAGTATATTCAGCTATGATCTCTCCGGCTTTTATTTTAAATGTTGTATTGTTTGCATAGCAACCATTTTGATACAAAAGTGCTGGATTGTCGTTAAAAAGCCTTGCTCTTACTTTAAAATTTAAGGTTGGAGATGGAGCTTCTTTTTCATTAGCAATATAACTAATACCACCTCCTAATATCTTAAAGTCACTTACTTCAAGGTCTTTTGGTGCAAAATTAAATTTATGCTGATTAAAATTTATATCACAACCAAATTTACCATCCCCATCCTCTTCATTATAGCTCTTGCCAAGCGCACAGTCACTATCTTGCTGTGTTGTTTTTTGATCTACTTTTGTATAGCTAGCATCTCTTACGTCAAAGTAGGCTTCACCTATATCAGAAAAAGAAAATCCATTATCATCATCACCTATAGATCCAAGCTTACTTATAATCCCTATGGCTTTATCAGGATCATTAAAGCTTACTTGAAGCTGATCGCTACTTCCATCACTTATAGCCGTTGGTAAGACGCAATCACTTGTGCCTTTTTTTACTGAAGCAAGTAGTACTTTATCAGTTGTACTATCAGCTTTTAGAGTGTTTGTATAGCCGTTTGCCAAGCCTCCATTTGCGTCATAAGCTCCAAGAGTGATCTCACTGTAGCTTTTGCCACCTATTAAAGTTTTGTCCGTATAGGCCGAATTTGTAATCGCATCATAAAGACCAAATGTTGCTGGCCTTACTGCAAAACTATCAAAAGCAGCACATTTTTCATCGGTTAAATTTGTGATTTTATTTTGATAGCTAAGCTTTACATGTAAGTCAGGATATGGTCTTGGCACGGTCACTCTTCTTGTGATAGTGTGAGTTGAAGTAGTAAAGTGCAAAGTCTCAGCTGGTATGACTGATTTATCAGAACTACAATCAGTCACTAGCTTTAATGTCACATCAGTATTTGAGTCAGGCGCCTTTAGAGTACCATCAGTCTTTTTGTAGTTTGAGATAGTGATATCAAAAGGCTTATTTGCTATCTTTGTATAAAGCTTGTTTTTAAAATTCCCACTTGGATCATTTGCTTGACTTCTTGGATAAAAGTCATTTTCCTCTTCATTAACGATCTTTAAGTCGTAATTCGTTGGTACACACTCTTTAATCCTGCCATTATATTTTAACCCTATAGAAGCATTTTCAAATTCAGCCTCATATTTTGTCTTTTTATATTCTGAATTTAGTATCCCAACAAATTTTAATCTTGCAAAGTTTCCTGAATCATGCACAAGCGTTCCACCAACTCCGGTACTTGCATTTTTGCCTATTACGTATTTTAATGTATTACCTATGATTTGAACACGATCCCCACTATCTTGTAATACTTGACAATTATTATATTGAGAATCGCTTGGTCCAGATGTATTTATCTGAAGGCAACTTGAGCTAGGTTTATAACTTATAAATTTAGGATCAAAATTTATCTTTAAAAAAGCATTATTTGCATCTTCGTGACCTTTATTTTGTATGGTTACAAGCGTTTTAAGTTCAGTTCCAGTTTTTACTTTTCTTGCTTTATTTGTGTCATTATCTCCTTTAACAGCAACATCCACCCATTTTTTTGCAACACTATCCCATATCTGAAGTTGCTCTGTATAACAAACCTCAGGATCGTATAGTGTAGTAGAGAAAGCAACCATACCGATATTTAACCTATCGCCTTGAGTATTTCCAGATACATTTGAAGCAGTTGCTTCAAACTGCATATCAACTCTGCTTTGTTTATTTGACATAAAATTTGATATATCAAAGAGATCTAGATCCATTTGGCTATTAAATTTTTTATCAACATTAGCCAGATAGCCAAACCTTGTTATAGAAGAGTTAAATTGATTATGGCTTGGGTTACCTACTGAATTTGGATCAGATGGATTAGCCCCTGAAGTGAGGCTTTGAAAAGTTCCATCGTTCTTCTTTATCATCACATCTTCGCCTGTTATCTCCTTACGTCCACCAAAGCCCATAAAAGCAAGACTTGAATTTACAGTGCCTGCAGTCGGAGTATAAAAGTCATCAAATATTAAATTTAGTTTTGTATTTTGTATAGTTTGAGTTGATGTCGTCCTCGTTCTTTTAACAAAAGGTGAGATATTTGACATGCCGCTATAGATATTTACAGCTTTTGGCTTAATCCTGCCTTCATCCTCTTCACCAAAGTCATAAACTATAACCAAACTCCAGCCGCCATACTGTGAGACAACGTAGCTAATGCTCCAGTCACCATCAGCGTACAAAGCTGTACCATGAGCCACCTTTGCGTCTTGCTCTTGTGCATCTATCGTTACTTTATAGCTTCTTGGAGTAGTTTTTTTGATAGTTGATGCTATACCGCCAACTGCAAATGTCCTACCAGCATCACTCTTGCCAAGACTAGCCTTAACTAGATCAGTCACATCAGCGCTCGCCTGATAAGTAAAGTACATACCACTTCTTATACCAACAGTTGATTTTCCAGCACTGCCATCCTCATTAGGATGAAGTGGTATAGTATATTTAGCATTACAGCCACCAGTATCATCAAGGTTATTTGGATCTTTGCAGTATTTATAATATGTATCGCGTGTTACGGCATTTGGATTATAAGGCGTAAAAGAACTATCCCATTTTACATCTTCCTCATTAGCCTTTACAAGATGCACTAATCCATCAGGGGTTTTAAATTTAACACTAGTATAGCCAAAGATATTTTCATACATAACATTTAGCAGTCCTTTATCTTTTTGCCACTCATCATAAACAGCTCCACCCCAGTAAAGCCTGGCGTATTTGATCTTTGTCTTATCTATATTTTTTCGCTCATATTCACTTTTATCTTCAAATTTAAAAGTAGCGCGAGATGAATTTGGAAATTTGCTAGTGCCAAGACCCGGCTCTTCATTAACATATCTTTTTTCTATTACTTGAGAAGTGTTTGCACTAGGATCATCTGTTGTGCCACTTAGCGATGGTTCAAACTTAAAGCCACTCACTCTTGGCACGATGACGCTAGCACCGATAACATCCATGCCACCGATAACCCTTACAAATTTATCTCTTTTTTTCATTTGGTTGCTATCGTTTAAATTTTTATAATAGCTCACGTCCCTATATCCACTTAGGATTAATACTCTACCATTTACTACATTTGGTGTTTCTGGATAAACGGCTCCAGTATCCTGACTTGCGCCTACACAGTGTCTAATATTGTCATAGTCGATCCTACAAACAATGCCTGCACCACAAGCCGCTTCCTCAACAGAAGTACACTTTCTAACAGTAGCTGGCAACTCAAGCTCATCAGGATCAGTATCACCAAAAACATAGATAAAAGATAAAAGAATAAAAAAAAGAATTTTCAAATTACAATCTCCTTAATGTAATTAGAGCTAAGAGCTCTAAACGTCCTTGTTTGTTATTTTTGTATGAAATTTTCTATCATCTCGGCTTGCCCGTATTGTGGATATTTTGTAACATCTAAAACCACTTGAGACAAGGTCATATTGTCCATATTACAAACGATAGGAGCTACGAAATTCACGGTTGATTTCTCAAGCGGAAGCGCAACTACTATGATGTTATAAATTCTAAGTTGCGAGCTCTCTTTGATCTCCATAAGCTCTTCATAATAACTTGGTATGTCAAATTCGTAGCTTCTTAATGCAAAAGGATTTATCATAGTAAAAGATGTTTCATCATCTTTACTTGCTAACTTAACAAAAAATTTATCGAGCTCAATCAGTTCCATCGTCTTGATATGCTCAAAGCCTAAAATAGGGCTTTTAACACTAAAAATCATACTAACTCCTGTTTTGTAAAATTACCTTATTTTAGCATAGTTTTAAAAAATTTATACAAAAATAATGCCAAAAAATGTAAAATAAGCGAATTTAAAATTTTTAAGGAAAAGCATGAAAAGATTTTCTAAATTTCTAGCAGTAGTAGCTCTTTTAGGGCTTTTTAGTGGTTGTGCTGAAAAATACACCGAACTTTACAATCTAACTCCAGACGAGTGGTACGCTCAGGTCATCGCTGATATCAAAGATGGCGATTTGGAGTCAGCTGATAAACACTACGTTTCAATGGCTAGCGAGCACGTTGCAAGCCCGCTTTTGGAGCAAATTTTACTCATCCTTGCCCAAGCTCACGCAAATGACGAAGAGTATCTTATGGCAAATCACTATCTTGATGAATACATCAAAAGATACGGCGATAACGGCCCAAAAACAGAATTTGCCCAGTATCTAAAGATAAAAGCAAATTTTGACTCATTTACCCAGCCAAACCGCAACCAAAAGCTAATGGAAGATAGCGTAACTGAGATCGAGAAATTTCTTTATATGTATCCAAACACCGAGTATAAGCCACTTATCGAGACTATGCTTATCAAATTTAAACTTGCTCTTTACTTCTTAGATATGCAAATAGCAGATCTTTATAAGAGAACTGGCCGTGACGTTTCGGCTAAAATTTACGAGCAAAAGCTAGAAGAGTCGCCGTTTAAAAACTCAGACCTTATCAAACCTGACGTGGCATGGTATAGAAAACTGTTTGAATAGGAGAAATTTTGCATGCAAATAAACGAAAACAAAGGTTTCCCAACTGAGATCCCTATCATAGTTGAGGACGAGCTATTTTTATATCCATTTATGATAACGCCGCTTTTTTTAAGCGACGAAGAAAATTTAAAAGCCCTTGAGCTTGCCATACAAGGCGAAACGCCGATCCTTGTCGTGCCTACAAAGCCCCAGCAAGACGGCGCTAGAGACTTTGACGGCATCTATGACGCAGGCGTTATCGGCACGATAATGCGCCGTGTGCCGCTACCTGACGGACGCGTAAAAGTGCTATTTCAGGGCATCGACAAAGGTAAAATTTTAAAACAATCAGGCATAAACCCACTCCGTGGCATCGTCGATATGCTCCACGTCAAGCGCCCATCGCAGGTCAAAACTGACGCACTCATCGTAGTTTTAAGAGAAAAAGTAAGAGAGCTTTCGCAGTTTAACCACTTTTTCCCACCTGATCTTTTAAAAACGATCGAAGAGAGCGCTGAAGCGATCAGAGTTTGCGACCTAGTCTCAAGCGCGCTTCGTCTAAAAAAACAGATCGCTTATAGCTTTTTTGTCGAAGAAAATTTAGAGCAGCGCCTACTAAAGCTCATCGACTACGTCATCGAAGAGATCGAGGCAAACAAGCTTCAAAAAGAGATCAAAAACAAGGTTCATTCAAAGATCGACAAGACAAATAAAGAGTACTTTTTAAAAGAGCAGCTAAAGCAAATTCAAGCTGAGCTTGGGGCGGATACGAGCCGTGAAGAGGAGCTTGAAGAGTACCGCAAAAAGCTCGATGCGAAGAAGAAATTTATGGCTGAGGACGCCTATAAAGAGATCAAAAAGCAAATAGATAAGCTCTCTCGCATGCACCCAGACTCAGCAGACGCAAATACCTTGCAAAGCTACCTTGACTGGGTTTTGGAAATTCCATTTGAAAACATAGCTAAGAAAAAGTCATCTATCACCGAAGTGAGCAAGCACCTAAATGCCGACCACTACAGTCTTGAAAAGCCAAAAGAGCGCATAGAGGAGTATTTTGCCTTGCGTGAGCTTTTAGAGCTTAGAGGTGTTGGCGAAAAGGTAAATAACGGCGCCATTTTATGCTTTGCAGGACCTCCAGGTGTGGGCAAAACAAGCCTTGCAAACTCGATCGCAAAGGCGCTAAAGCGTGAGCTAGTCAGGATCGCTCTTGGCGGACTTGAAGACGTAAACGAGCTAAGAGGCCACCGCCGCACCTATATTGGCGCCATGCCAGGTCGCATCGTGCAAGGGCTCATAGAAGCCAAACAGATGAATCCAGTAGTTGTTTTAGACGAGATCGACAAGGTTGGCAGAAGCTACAGAGGCGATCCGACCGCTGTTTTGCTTGAAATTTTAGACCCAGAGCAAAATAATAAATTTAGAGACTACTACCTAAATTTCAACATCGATCTTAGCAAGATCATCTTCATCGCCACAGCAAATGATGTGAGCATGATACCAGCTGCGCTTCGCGACAGGATGGAGTTTATCGAGCTTAGCTCATACACCCCACAAGAAAAATTTGAGATCGCTAAAAAATATCTCTTGCCTCAAGAGCTTAAAAAGCACGGCCTAAAACCAAGCGATGTGAGCATCAGTAAAGAGGCACTTGAGCTAATAATTAGCGACTATACAAGAGAGAGTGGTGTGCGAAATTTACGCCGCAGGATCGCTGATATACTAAGAAAAGTCGCCAAAAATATCCTCACTAAAAAGAACGAAGGCAAGATCAGCGTCACGGCTAAAAATTTAAAAGAGTTTTTAGAGAAAAAGGTCTATGAGATCGAGCCAGCGGATAAAAAAGATCAGATCGGCTTGGTAAATGGCCTCGCATGGACTAGTGTCGGTGGCGACGTGCTAAGGATCGAGGCTATCAGGATCCAAGGCAAAGGCAATATGCAGATCACCGGTCAGCTTGGCGACGTGATGAAAGAGAGCGCTCAGATCGCATTTAGCGTCGTAAAAGTGCTGATAGATAACAAAAAGCTAAAAGTACCGATGGCTATCGTGCCAAAATTTGACGATGACAAGCACAAGCTCGAAGCCAGCGACGTTTATAGACGCTACGATCTTCACTTGCATGTGCCAGAGGGCGCGGTGCCAAAAGACGGCCCAAGCGCTGGTATCACGATGACAACTGCGATCGCATCGATACTAACTGACACAAAAGTCAAACACGATGTGGCGATGACTGGCGAGATCACGCTAAGTGGCAGGGTGCTACCTATCGGCGGACTAAAAGAGAAGCTTATCGCCGCTCACAAAGCTGGCATCAAAACAGCGCTCATACCTCGTAAAAACTATGATCGCGATCTTATCGATATACCAGCTGAAGTAAAGGGCGACATGAAGATCATCGCCGTAGATACTATCGATGATGTCTTAAAAAACGCTCTTGTAGCTAAAAAATAATCAAATTTCCTGGCCTCATTTGCTCTTGCTTGGGGCTAGGAAAATTTATAAATTTTGACGATCCTAAAATCCAAAAAACGCCATATGGCACATATAAGTAGTTAATAATTTAAATAACATAACACATGCGATACAATAGAAAAAATCAAGCAAACTTTAAAATTATTAGCGAGTATATCTGAAATTTATCATAGTTTTAAACCGCATGCAGTGCAAAGCACTAAAGCATGCACCTTGAACGTTGTCGGAGTTAGGGGATCGTTAAGGGGGAAGAGAGCGACTTCGTAATTCAAGCCTCTTCCCCCTTAACAAAGAAATAAAACTTTAATTTCTAAAAAAACTATTTTTCAAATTTTAAAATTTGATAGATATTTCTTGAATGTTGATTTTAAAATTTGCTTGAATCTTCTTGTGTGTTAAATTTAATTATCTAGTCTAAATTTACATAGCCCTCTAATGCTTTAGAGAGCTATGCTTTGTGTTTAATTGTAGTTGCTTGGGTTTGTTTGATTAAAACCTCTTCTTCCTAACCTCTTCAACTATGGCTTTAGCCATCTCATCAACCTCTGATGTTACTTCGTTTGCTTGGTTAGCAATTACAACATTCTCTTTTGTTAGGTGATCTATTTGAGCAACTGATTGATTGATCATGTTTATGCCTTCACTTTGCTCTTTTATAGATTCACTCATCTCATTTATTGATTGAGCTAATACATTTGTATTTGCTTCTATCTCACCTAGAGATTTTTGAGTTCTTTCTGCTAGCTTTCTTACTTCATCAGCAACAACTGCAAATCCTCTGCCATGTTCTCCTGCACGTGCAGCTTCTATTGCAGCATTAAGAGCTAGAAGGTTTGTTTGATCTGCTATATCTCTAATGATAGTTATGATGTTTTTAATTTCATCACTTTGTCTTATGACATCAGCTGTCTTTTGAGAGATGGCATTCATTGAGCTAGACATTTGCTCAACTGCTGCTGCAGATTCTTGTAAGCTATTTGCTTGAGTGTTTGCTGAGCTTGCTACTTTAGAAACTGATTCGGCTAGAAGTTTAGCTTTTTCTTCTAGTACTTGAGCTTGG